>NZ_CP030051.1:6161666-6842500 GCF_004114975.1 Bradyrhizobium guangdongense | reverse complement strand
TTTCATGCCAGCATTGCTTCGTCCCGCTCTCACCGCGCTCGGCGTCGCGTGCCTCGTGTCCGCGACATCGCTCTTCTCCTCCGGCGCGGCGCTCGCGCAAGCCAAGCAGCAGCCCGCGCCCGCTCAGCAGGCCGCGCCACAGCAACAGCAGGCGCCCGCACTCAAGCAGATCGCGCTGACCGACAAGCAGGTCGAAGGCGTGCTCGCCGCGCAGAAGGACATGGACGCGATCACGGAAAAACTGCCGGAGAACACCGCGCCCGATGCGAAGGTGATTGCCCAGCTCGACGGCGTCGCCAAGAAGCACGGCTTTGCCAGCTATGACGACTACAACAACGTCGTCGACAACATCAGCCTGGTGCTCGGCGGGTTTGATCCCGCGACCAAGAAATATGTCGGCAACGAAGCCGTGATCAAGTCGCAGATCGCGCAGGTCGAGGCCGACAAGAAGATGCCGGCCAAGGACAAGAAGGAAGCCCTCGACGAGCTCAACCAGGCGCTGAAGACGCCGGCGCCCGCGGTCGAGAACAAGGGCAATATCGACCTCATCGCCAAATACTACGACAAGCTGGTCGCTGCGCTGGGCGACGATCAGAATTGAGGATGTGAGCGGCATTCGCTGCTGCCGTAGCAACCATTAAGTCGCCCCCGATGGCCTTGATGGTGACGCCGCGCTTGCGCCCATCAAGGCGTGGCCTGGCAGCAGCTGATGTAAGGCGGGAGCAGAGCGACGGCCAGCCTTGACGGCCGCCGCGCGCGGCGTCTTTGTTGCGGCAGGTCGGGACGAAGAAACGGTCGCCTAGTCGAACAAAGAAACGGGTCAGGCGGCGGGCCGCTTGGCGAGTTGAGGCAGCTCTGCCACCCAGGGAGTTCCGCGGGCGACGACGGCGTTGATCGTGACGAGCAGCTTTCTGGCGCAGGCGATGAGCGCGCATTTGTGGCCTTTGCCGGCGGCGATCAGGCGGGCGTACAGAGCCTTGAGCTGCGGATTCCAGCGGAAGGATGCCGCAAGGGCCGCGGTGTAGAGCGCCCGGCGCAGGCGTTCGCGGCCACCCTCGATGTGACGGGCGCCGGCGCGATTGCCGCTGTCGTCGTCGTAAGGCGCCAGCCCGCCGAGAGCTGCAGCGGGCCCACGCGTGATGTTGCCGACCTCGGGCATCCTGACCAGGACGGCAACCGCGGTCGGCAGGCCGCAGCCGGCGACGCTATAGATCAGATCGAGCCGTGCGGCCAGATCAGGGTGCTTGCGGATCGTCGCCAGCAGCGCTTTGAGTTCAGCTCGTTTGGACTTGGTCAGGAGCGCGATCTGCGCCTTCCAAACCCCTTGAATCCGCGTGTCGCGGCAACTCTCAAGCCGGTTCTTCAGTCTTGCGATGTCCTCCGTGATCTGGTCGATCATCGTCAGATGCTCGGCAAAGGGCTGCAGACGCGGATCCGGAGCGGGATGGATCGTTTTGACCGCAGCAGTGCACATCGCGATCAGCGCCGCGTCGATCGTATCGTTCTTGGCCAGCAGCTGATGGAACGTGGCATAGGCACGGACCTGCTTGGGCTGAAACAGGACGACGACGAACCGCTTGCGTCGCAGCTCAGCGACGACAGCCCGCTCATAGCCTCCGCTTGCCTCGATCCCTATCCGCTTGACCTTGTGGCCCTTCAGCCACTCCACCAGCTCCTGGCGGCCTTCTACCGTATTGTCGACCTGCAATCGCTCCGAGCTGCCGTCGACCGCCACGTCGAGCTTGTCTTTGCCGGTATCGATCCCGGCACAGATCATGATATGCTTGGCCATCTTCCTCGACCCTCCCTTGTGAATGCGAACCTGAAGTTCGTTCAACCATGCGGGTCCCGCTGAAGTGCCGACCGCGATCTTGCTACGAAACGCAGCCCTTCAGGGCTTCGGTGGGCATCGATCCGATCGATCGGCGGCCCAGCTCGGGCGGCCACCCGGGCTGGGCCATTCCTCACGGAACGTGGCCATCCTAACCCGGCGCGCTAATACAAGGGTGGGCAAAGGCGCAAAGCGCCGTGCCCACCATCTCTCTGGGTCACAAACAATGCGTGGGCACGCTCCACTTTGCCCACCCTACGAGACTTTCATCGCCGCCAAACCAAAAGCCCCGGAGACATCTCCGGGGCTTTCGTCGTTTCAGCACGCGCGCGTTCTCTACGTCCGCGTCCGCATCCGCATCATGAAGCTGTCGAAGCTCAGTTCCGCCACCTGCATCCAGGCGAGCGAATCGGCGCGATAGGCGGTGAGGCTCGCATACATCTTGCCGAAATGCGGATTGGTCTTGGCGAGATCGGCGTAGATCTCGTTCGCAGCAGTGTAGCAACCCTCAAGCACCTCCTGCGGGAACGGCTTCAGGATCGCGCCGGCGACGAGCAGCCGCTTCAGTGCCGGCGGATTCACGGCATCGTACTTGCCGGTCACCCAGGTGAAGGTGTCGCGCGAGGCGCTCTCGACCGCGGCCTGATAATGCTTGGGCAGCGTATTCCACTTGTCGAGATTCATGATGTTGTGGCCCTGGCCGGTGCCTTCCCACCAGCCGGGATAGTAGTAGTACTTCGCGACCTTGACGAAGCCGAGCTTCTCGTCGTCGTAGGGGCCGACCCATTCGGCCGCATCGATGGTGCCCTTCTCGAGCGCCGGATAAATGTCGCCTGCAACGATCTGCTGCGGCACGCCGCCGACCTTGGCGATGATCGTGCCGGCGAAACCGCCAACACGGAATTTGAGGCCCTTGAGATCGTCCATCGATTTGATCTCTTTGCGGAACCAGCCGCCCATCTGGGCGCCGGTCGAGCCGGTGGGAATGCCGATGACGTTCTGCTCCTTGAGCAGATCATTGACCATGTCCTGTCCGCCGCCCCACAACAGCCACGAGATGTGCTGGCGGGTGTTGAGCCCGAACGGCAACGCCGTGCCGAAGGTGAAGGCAGGGTTCTTGCCCCAATAATAGTACAGCGCGGTGTTGCCCATCTCGATCGTGCCGTTCGAGACAGCGTCGAGCACTTGCAGGCCCGGCACGATTTCGCCGGCGGCGAAAGGCTGGATCTGGAAATGGTTGTCGGTGATCTCGGCGACGCGCTTGCAGAAATATTCGCAGCCGCCGTAGAGCGTATCGAGCGATTTCGGCCAGCTTGCCGCATATCGCCATTTGATGTCGGGCATCGACTGCGCGACCGCGGGCGCTGCAATCGTAGTTGCGGCGAGGCCAAGACCGCCTGCCGTCAGAAATTGACGACGTTTCATGCGCTTCCCCTCTGTTGGTGTCGATGCCTCGACGAGGGATCACGATCTTGCTGTCGCTTGGAGTTCGCCGCTGATCGACGTTTGCTGCGTCCGAAATTCTTCCGGACCGGCGGCAGGATGACGAAAGGCGCCCGGCAAAGCAAGCGTGCTTTGGTCGCGCGATCGGACGGCCCTCAATGTTGCGATGCGAACGCGGCCTCCATGGCCTTGCGCGTCTTGACGGTCTCGCTGCCCGCGTCGAATTCGACGTCGCTCCAGCGCAGCACCGCGCCATAGGGGACGTCGTGCTTCAGCTTCAAGCGATGCGCGAGGCCGATCGGCAGTGCACCCGCCTTCAGGCTCGTGGCCGCCGGCACCAGCTTGCCCCACACCGTGTAGCCGCCTTCGCCGTCCAGCATTTCGCCGGCGCGCAAGTCGCGCTTGGCGACCGCAGCGACGTCGCCACGGAAGCCGTGGGGCTGTCCGGTCGGCTCGCCGCGTAGCGCCGCCGACAGCACCGAGATGTTCAGCTCCAGCCCGATCAGATGATAGGGCTTGTACATGGCGGCATATCGACCGCTCGCATCCGTCTTCAAGCCGTATTGCCTGAAGCAATCGGCGGCGTAGTCGTTCGGCGCCTCCAGCACGACATAGACGCCCCAGCGCAGATCGCGAAACACCGGCCGTCCGTCGCGCTCCAGCGATGACACGACTTCAACGACGCCGGACCGCTCCAGCACACCGCCGCGCGAGCGCGGCCGCATGATGTGCGGGAGATCGTCGACGCCGCAGGGCGGAAACAGAAGTCCCTCCGCGGGCACGTCGAGGGTGCAGGCATTGGCGATCGCCGCCATCTCGATGGCCGATTTGGTGCCGTCGAGGAAGGAGTTGAACATCTGCGGATTCATGCCGGCCGACTGCGCTTCGCCTGCGGTCAGGCCATAATGCTGCCAGACCCCGTCGGGCGTCACGTCGTGATAGGCGGGCAGATATTTTGTCCCTTTGCCGGCAGCGACGACGCGAAATCCTGTCGCGCGCGCCCAGTCGACCATCTCCGCCGTCAGCGCCGGCTGGTCGCCATAGGCGAGCGAATAGACCACGCCCGCTTTCCGCGCTTCTTCGGCAAGCAGCGGGCCCGCCAGCACGTCGGCCTCGACATTGACCATCACAATGTGCTTGCCCGCCGCGATCGCGGCGCGCGCGTGACGGATGCCGACGGCGGGATTGCCAGTCGCCTCGACCACGACATCCATCGCGCCGCCCGCGATTGCATGCGCGCCGTCGTCGGCGAAGACGGTGGCTGCGATCCGTTCGGCGCTCCAGCCGACGGTGCGACAAGCCTCGCGTGCACGGTCACGGTCGATATCGACGATGATGGGCACCTCCAGCCCCGGCGTGTGCGGCACCTGGGCCAAAAACATCGAGCCGAATTTGCCGGCGCCGATCAGTGCGACACGAACAGGCTTGCCGGCGGACGCACGGGCCTGGAGAAGGCGGAAGAGGTTCATGGGGGAAATCCGTAGGTTCAACAATCAAAGCTCGTTATTCCGGGGCGCGCGAAGCGCGAGCCCGGAATCCATTGATCCACAATCTCTGCGGCCCAATGGATTCCGGGCTCGACGCTACGCGTCGCCCCGGAATGACAGTCTACTCCGCCGCCTGCCTTGGTGCACGGGCCAGCCGCAGCAGCGCATCGTCCTCCACCGCCTTGATCGGCGTGAAATCGCGATGCGCGATGTAGTCCGGCCTGGTCGGTGTACGGATGTAGTTCGAGACCGCGTTCAGCGTCAGATACACGATCTTGCGCGGGTAGGGCGTGATGTTGCCGGCCGAGCCGTGCACCAGGTTGCCGTGGAACATCAGCATGCCGCCGGGCTTGCCGGTCGGCGCGACGATGCCGCCCTGCTCGACGAGGCGTGTCACCGTGTCCTCGTCCAGCGTCCACAGCGGATAGGAGGTGGTGGCGAGGTCATGCGAAGCTTCGAGGTCGCCGGCGTCCTGGCTGCGCGGCACCAGCATCAGGGGGCCGTTGATCGGCATCACCTCGTCGAGGAAGATCGCGATGTTCATCGCGCGCGGCTCCGGCATGCCGTCGTCGCGCTTCCAGGTGCCGTAATCCTGGTGCCACTGCCAGACGTCGCCAGTGAAAGCCGATTTCGCGTTGATCTTGAACTGGTGCATGTAGACGGGCTCGCCGAACACCTGCTCGACCGGCTCGATCATGCGCGGATGGGCACCGAGAATGCCGAAGGCCTCGTTGTAGAGATGCGCGGCGAAGGCCGTCCGCGGTGCGCCGCTCTTCTCGCGCCAGACCTCCGGCCGGTTGGCGTCGTAGATGCCCACCGCCTCGCGCGCGAGCAGGTCGACCTCCTCCTGGGCAAACAGTTCGGGCAGGAACAGCCAGCCTTCGCGCTGGAAGAACTCCAATTGCTCTTGGGACAGTTTCATGGGTCGTCCTCCTGCTTTGTTTTTGTCGTTCCGGGGCGATGCGAAGCATCGTCCGGCAGTCAGGGCGAGGGCGTCAAGCCGCCCAAGCGATCTCACCTTTCCAAACGTGTAAGCTGTTGATTCTCTTCATGTCGTCTACTGTGCATGGGGTTGTTTTGGTGTTGTGAGGCGGGTGCCGGCTGCTATTCCGCCAAAAACCTGCTCACCACATCGCCGAACTCCTGCGGCGCCTGCTCGAACATCCAATGCCCGGCATTCGCGATCACCGCCGTCTGCGCGCCCGTGATGTGCTCGGCCAGCACGCGCCACAGCACCGACAGGCTGCCGGTGGTAGCGCCGCCGCCGACCAGCAGCGTCGGCGTCCTGATCGCTTGCGCGTCCGCGAGCGTGTAGGGCCGGCGCTGCTCGTTGATCTGGCCGAGCAGGGTGAGCGTGTTGTCGCGCAACTGCTGCTTTGCGGCTGCCGGCACGCGCCGCCAGGAGCCGTCGCCCTCGATGCCTTCGTAGAAGTTTTGCAGCGCGCCCTCGACGTCGCCGGCGCGGATCATTTCGACCGAGCGCATCGTCTTCGCGGCGAGCGGCGGATAGGCGGGCGTGCCTTCGGGCAGCGGCAGGCTGGCATCGAGATCGCCGCCGGGCTCCGCCAGCACCAGCTTGCGCAGCAGATCAGGCCGGGCCTGCGCGACGCGAAACGCGATGTGCCCGCCGCGCGAATGGCCCATCAGATCGACCGGCCCGGGCTCCACCTGCTCGATGAACGCGATCGTGTCTGCAACGTGCTGGGCCATCTTATAGTCGTCGCCGATGGCGTCCCAATGTTCCGGGAAGAAGCGCCGCAGGCTGACCGCGATCACGCGATGGTTCTTCGACAGCGGCCCGAGCACCGAATACCAGGTGCGGAAATCGCCGAGCGTGCCGTGCACGCAGACCAGCGGACGGCCTTCGCCGATCCCGAGATAGGCCATGTCGTAACCGTTGACGCGAAAGCTCTGCATGATCAGCTCGCCAGAAAGTCGAGAACCACTTCGGAATATTTCTGCGGCGCCTGCTCGAACATCGGATGGGTCGCGTTCGGGATGATCGCCGTCTTGGAGTAGGGCACATGCGCGGCAAGCGCATGCAGCACCTTCGGCAGCAGGCCCTTGGTCCGCGCGCCCAGGATGAACAGCGTCGGCATCTTGATCGCCTCCGCATCCGCCTTCGAGAACGGCGGCCTGCCGTCGCGGACCTGGCCGATCAGGGTGTACGCATTGTCGCGTAGGTTCTGCTTCACCATCGCCGGCAGCCGCGGCCAGGTGCCGGCGCCTTCCAGCGTGTCGACGAAAACGGCGAGCCCGCCGTCGACGTCGCCGGCCGCGATCTTCTCGGCCGACGCCTTGAACCGCGCCAAGAGCGGCGAGGGGCCGCCGACATACTCAGGATCGAGGCTCGCATCGAGCTCGCCGCCGGGCTCGGCCAAAACGAGCCGCCGCAGCAGATCGGGGCGCTGCTGCGCCACGCGGAAGCAGATGTGGCCGCCGCGGGAATGGCCCATCAGATCGACCGGGCCGAGGTCGAGCTGCTCGATGAAGGCGATGACGTCACGGACATGCTGTCCGATCGAATAGGTGTCTCCGACGCCATCCCATTGTGCGGGGAAGAAGTGCCGCAAGCTGGGAACGATCATCCGATGTCGTTGCGTCAGCGGGCCGAGCACACAGCCCCACACGCGAAAGTCGGACAGCGAGCCATGCACGCAGACCAGCGGCGGGCGGCTCCTGTCTTCGCCCACATCGAGATAGGGCATGTCGTAACCGTTGACGTGGAGGCTTTGCATTCTGGACTTGCGAGGCGGGCGGAACTCCTGTGCAAGATTCCCGGAAACCGGGTGGATCGCAACTATTTCCAAGCCTAGATTTTGCGCCGAGTTCACAATGGGGGCATGCGAGAAGGACGCAAGCCCAGGGAACCAAGCCATGACCGACCAGCATTTCGCCCTGTTCGATACCAGGATCGGCCTCTGTGCCATCGCCTGGGGTCCGCGCGGCATCAACGGCACGCAGCTGCCGATGGGCGGCGAGGACAAGATCCGTACCCGCATCAGCCAGCGCCACGCCGATGCCATCGAAGCCGAGCCGACCCCTGAGGTGCAGGAGGCGATCGACCGCATGACAAGACTGCTCGCGGGCGAGCCCGACGACCTCACGGATATCGAGCTCGACCTCGACGGCGTGCCGGAGTTCAACCGCGGCGTCTACGAGATCGCCCGCGCCATTCCGCCCGGCAAGACCGTCACCTATGGTGACATCGCCAAGCAGCTCGGCGGCGTCCAGCTGTCGCGCGACGTCGGCCAGGCGCTCGGCCGCAACCCGTGCCCGATCGTCGTGCCCTGCCATCGCGTGCTCGCCGCCGGCAACAAGCCCGGCGGGTTCTCGGCCAATGGCGGCGTCGTGACCAAGCTGAAGATGCTCGAGATCGAAGGCGCGCTGGTGAACCACACGCCGAGCCTGTTCGATTGAGGCCCTAAATCTTCGCCGCCGTCTTCGGCCAATACCGGTCGCGCAAATGCCGCTTCACCAGCTTGCCGGTCGGCGTGCGCGGCAGCTCGGCCTCGAAATCGATCGAGCGCGGGCATTTGATGGCCGAGAGGCGCGTCTTGCAAAAGGCGATCAGGTCGGCCTCCAGCGCCTTGCCGGCACGCGCCGTGTCGTGCGGCTGCACCACGGCCTTGACCTCTTCGCCCATCTCCTCGTTGGGTACGCCAAACACGGCGACGTCAGCGACCTCAGGGTGGGTGATGAGCACGTCCTCGGTCTCCTGCGGATAGATGTTCACCCCGCCGGAGATGATCATGTAGGACTTGCGGTCGGTGAGATAGAGGAAGCCGTCCTTGTCGAGATAGCCGACATCGCCGAGCGTCGACCAGCCCTTGGCGTTGTAGGCCTTCTTCGTCTTCTCAGGGTCGTTGTGATAGGTGAATGCAGGCGCATCGGCGAAATAGACCGTGCCGATCTCGCCAACCGGCTGCTCCTCGTCGTTCTCGTCCAAAATCTTGATGTTGCCGACCACGGCGCGGCCGACGCTGCCGCGATGCTCCAGCCATTCCTTCGAGCTGCAGACGGTGACGCCGTTGCCCTCCGAGCCGGCATAATATTCGATCAGGATCGGGCCCCACCATTCGATCATCTTGGCCTTGACGTCGACCGGGCAGGGCGCCGCGGCGTGGATGGCGCCCTTCAGCGTCGAGACGTTGTACCTGGCGCGGACCTCATCCGGCAGCTTCAGCATGCGCACGAACATGGTCGGCACGAGCTGCGACTGGGTGACCTTGTACTTCTCCACCAGCCTGAGGAAATCCTCGGCATCAAAATGCTCCATGATGATGGAGGTGCCGCCGAGCACGATCGCCATCATGTTGAAGCGCAAGGGAGCCGCGTGATAGAGCGGCGCGGGCGACAGATAGATGCTGTCGGCATTCATGCCGCACATGCCGGCGCACAGCACGCGCAGGAACGCGTTCGGCTCGTCGATCGGCTTGCCCTCGAACGCCTTCTTGATGCCCTTGGGGCGGCCCGTCGTTCCCGACGAATACAGCATGTCGTAGCCGGCGATTTCGTCTGCGATCGGCGTGGCCGGTTGCGCGGCCGCTTCCTCGTCGTAGGAGCGAAAGCCGGTTAGCGGCTCGTCCACCATGTAGAAGATCGGCTCGCCCGGCGCCCCCTTGATCAGGCCCTTGATCTGATCGGCGCATTTCGGCGTGGTGATCACGACCTTGGCGCCGCAATCGGCGATGATGTAGTCGATCTCGTCCTGCTTCAGATAACGGCTGATCGCGGTGTAATAGAGCCCGCTGCGCTGTGCCGCCCAGCAGATCTCCATGAAGGCGAGGCGGTTCTCCATCAAGAGCGCGATGTGGTCGCCGGCCTTCAGGCCGAGCGAGCGGAACAGCTGCGCGCCCTGGTTCGAGAGCTCGTCGAGCTCGCGATAGGTGATCGCCTTGCCGGTTCCGGCCATCTGGTAAGCGATCTTATCTGGCGTGGTGCGGGCGTAGATGGAGGGGTGGGCCATGGGGCTGCTTCAACACCGGCAAATGGATATGACGTTCCCCGGACGCAGCGCAGCACGACGTGCTGCGCTGCTTCCGGGGTCCACTGTGAGGCATGGGCCCCGCTCTGCGCAGCAGCGTTGCACGCTGCAGCGCGTCCGGGACACGAGAGCAGCCTACAGCCGCTCCACGATTGTCACGTTCGCCATGCCGCCGCCTTCGCACATGGTCTGCAGGCCATATCGCTTGCCGCGCTGGTGCAGGGCGTGAACAAGCGTCGTCATCAGCTTGGTGCCGGAGCCGCCGAGTGGATGGCCGAGCGCGATGGCGCCGCCGTTGACGTTGAGACGGGCCGGATCGGCGCCGGTGGTCTTCAGCCAACCGGTCGGCACCGAGGCAAAGGCCTCGTTGACCTCGAACAGGTCGATGTCATCGATCTTCATGCCGGCCTTTTCCAGCGCCTTCTTGGTGGCGTGCAGGGGGGCGTCGAGCATGATGACGGGATCGCCGCCGGTCATGGTCATGTGATGGATACGCGCGAGCGGCTTGGCGCCGAGTTGCTTGAGGCCGCGCTCGTTCACAACCATCACGCCGGAGGCGCCGTCGCAGATCTGGCTGGCGCTGGCGGCCGTGAGCTTGCCGTTCTCGGCGATCAGCTTGACTCCCTTGATGCCGTCGAGCGTGACGTCGAAGCGAATGCCCTCGTCGATGTGGTGGGTATCCTTGCTGCCGTCGGCTCGGACGATCTCGAGCGGCACGATCTCCTTCTTGAAGTGACCAGCCTGCGTCGCCGCGATCGCGCGCTGATGGCTCTGGTAGGAATATTCGTCGAGATCATCCTTTGATAGGCCGTACTTCTCGGCCATCATCTCGGCGCCGGTGAACTGGCTGAACACGATATTCGGATATCTCGCTTCGATGCCCGGGCTCTTGTAATTGCCGAAGCCGTTTTTGGCCGGCAGCTGCGAGGACAGGCCCATCGGCACGCGGGTCATCGATTCCACGCCGGCGGCGATCACCACGTCCATGGTGCCGGACATCACCGCTTGCGCCGCGAAGTGCAGCGCCTGCTGCGAGGAGCCGCACTGGCGATCGATCGAAGTGCCCGGCACGCTCTCGGGCAGTTTCGACGCCATGACCGCGTTGCGCGCGACGTTGTTGGACTGCTCGCCGACCTGCATCACGCAGCCCATGATCACGTCCTCGACCAAAGCGGGATCGACCTTGGTGCGATCGACCAGTTCGTCCAGCACCTTCGCGGCGAGATCGGCCGGATGCCAGCCGGCGAGGCGGCCCCCCTTGCGTCCGCCCGCGGTACGCGCAGCGGCGACGATGTAAGCCTCGGCCATGTCGGTTTCTCCCTGGATTCTTGATTGGGTTGGTTGTCGGGGCGGATTTAAGAGAGGGATGATCGTTTAGTCAATCGATCAATTAACTCTTGTGATGAGGCGCTGCTTGCGCTTATCTGCGGCCCGCTTCAAGCGGCGAGCACAGGGATCTCCGTGGCTACCAGCGTACCGAACAGGCTTCCCGGCGGAAAAAATTCCACGGCAGAGAAATTGCTCGTGGCCGCGAGCGAGCTGATGATCGAACGCTCTTCGATCGAGATATCGCTCTCCGATATCGCACAGAAGTCGGGCGCCAACGCCGCGCTGGTCAAATACCATTTCGGCAACAAGGACGGCCTGCTGCTGGCGCTGCTCGCGCGCGACGCCGCGACCGCGATGTCCAATCTCGAATATCTGCTGGCACAGCCGATCACGTCGACCGCAAAGCTGAAGCTGCACATCGCCGGCATCATCCGCGCCTATCACCGGTTCCCTTACATGAACCGGCTGATCCATTACCTCCTGCACGAGAGCGTCGCCGGTTCTGCCGATGAAGTCTCAAAGTTCTTCGTCGCGCCGCTGCTCGACTTTCATCGCCGGTTGCTTGCCGAAGGCGTCAGCCGGGGCGAATTCCGCCAGACCGATCCGGTGCTGTTCTACACCAGCCTGATCGGTGCCTGCGATCATCTCTTCTTCGGCCGGCACGCGATGTCTCGGGCGACCGGCGTCGGCCCGGTCACCGACGATGTCTGCCGGCAATACATCAAGCATATGGAAACGCTGATTTGCGGCGGCATCCTCACGCAAGCCGGGGAAGCTGCCGCCGCCGGATAATCCGGCTGTAAAAGTCTAGAGAAGAAACGCCCAAGGAAAGGTAGCCTGTCATGGAATTGAAAGACGTAGCCGTTCTCATCACCGGTGGTGGTTCGGGTCTTGGTGAAGCGACCGCGCGCGCCATGGCCGCCAAGGGCGCCAAGATCGGTGTGATCGACCAGAACAAGGAGAATGCCGAAAAGGTCGCCGCCGAGGTGAAAGGCATCGCGCTTCACGCCGACGTCACCAGCGAAGAGCAGATCAAGGCGGCGATCGCCAAGGCCGAGGCGGCGCATGGTGTTGCGCGCGTGCTGATGAATTGCGCTGGTATCGGCGGCTCGCAGCGCATCGTCGGCCGCGACGGCGTTTACCCGTTGGAAAAATTTGCGCGCATCATCAATGTCAATCTGATCGGCACCTTCAACTGCCTGCGTCTGTTTGCCGAACGTCTCGTCACCATCGAGCCTGTCGGTGAAGAGCGCGGCGTCATCATCAACACCGCTTCGGTTGCTGCCTACGAAGGTCAGATCGGTCAGATCGCCTATTCGGCCTCGAAGGGCGGCGTCGTCGGCCTCACCCTGCCGGCCGCGCGCGACCTCGCGAGCCAGAAGATCCGCGTCAACACCATCGCGCCGGGCCTGTTCTTCACGCCGCTGCTGATGGGTCTGAACGAGGAAGCGCGCAAGAGCCTCGGGGCCCAAGTCCCGCATCCCTCGCGTCTTGGCGATGCGAAGGAATACGGCGCGCTCGCCGTGCACATCGTCGAGAACGCCATGCTCAACGGCGAGACCATCCGCCTCGACGGCGCCATCCGTATGGCCCCGCGGTAACTCCGCTGTGCTCTTCCCTTCTCCCCTTGTGGGAGAAGGTCGCGCGCGGAGCGAGTTCTTGGTCAGTGACGTCCATGCCCTCTCCCACAAGGGGAGAGGGCGCCATAACCGCCACTCAAAGAGCGGATGCAGGAGCGCTTCATGTCCCAGCCGCTGCTGATCGAGCATGACGATGGCGTCGACCGGGTGACGCTCAATCGTCCCGAAACTCTCAACGCGCTCGATCCTGCGCTGATCGATGCGCTCAACGTCTATTTCCAGGGCCTGCAGCGCAACCGCGACACGCGCGTCGTGGTGCTCCGGGGCGCCGGCAAGAATTTTTGTGCGGGGCTCGACCTCAAGGCCGCGATGGCGCGCCGGGCCGGGCAGCAGGAGCCGCCCGGCGTCACCGAGTCCCTGGACTCGCAACGCCGCATCGCCGACATCGTGATGCTGATGCGGCGCTGTCCGCAGCCGATCCTGTCGCTGGTTCAAGGCGCGGCAGCCGGCGGCGGCTTTGCGCTGGCACTCGCCTCCGACATCCGCATCGCGGCAAGATCGGCGCGGATGAACTGCGCCTTCATCAAGCTCGGGCTCGGTGGCTGCGACATCGGCACCAGCTATTTTCTGCCGCGGCTGGTCGGCGTCTCCGTTGCTTCCGAGTTGATCCTCACCGGTCGCTTTATCGGCGCCGAGCGCGCACTCGCAGTCGGCCTCGTCTCCGAGGTGGTCGACGACGACAAGCTCGACGCCGCGGCCGAGCCCTATGTCGATGCGATGATGACGGCCTCTCCGGTGGGGCTGCGCCTTTCCAAGGAATGCCTCAACATGAGCGTCGATGCAGGATCGCTGGAAGCTGCAATCGCGATGGAGGACCGCAATCAGGTCCTGTGCAGCCGCTCCGAGGAATTTTCGGAAGGCATCAGGGCCTTCCTTGAGAAGCGAAAGCCTGTCTATATCAAGCGCTGAAACAACAACGATCCGCCAAGGGCAATAATTCCGGGAGACGCAAAATGGGTGGAAGCGCGGCGGCGGTGATGTCAAAGCCCGCCTTTCGCAAAGTCGAGTGGCTGAAGCGCGACATCGATGTCGAGCGCCGCGCCGACGGCACGGTGGTGCTGAAGTCCCGCATTCCGCTGCAGGCCTATGAGAAGCACCTTCCGGCTTCGCTCGCAAAATGGGCAAAAGAAGCACCCGAGCGCATCTGGCTCGCGCAGCGCGGCGGTCCGAATCGCGAGTGGCGCAAGGTCTCCTATGGCGAGGCCAAGCGGACGGTCGATGCGCTGACCCAGGCGCTACTCAATCTGAAGCTTGAGGGCCGCCCGGTCGCGATCCTCTCCGGAAATTCCATCGAGCACGCACTGATGACACAGGCCGCGATGCAGGCGCGCGTCCCCGCAGCGCCGGTGTCGCCGGCCTATTCGCTGATGAGCCACGACCACGTCAAGCTGAAGTACCTGTTCGACCTGATCAAGCCGGCCGTGGTGATGGTGCAGGACGGCCTGACCTTCGAGAAGGCATTGAAGGCGCTTGATCTCACCGGCGTCACCGTCGTTCACGTCGCGCGGCCCTGCGAGGGCATCAAAAGCGTCAGCTTCGCCGAACTCGCGGCAACGCCCGTCAGCAGGAACGTCGAGGCATCGATCGCACAGATCACGCCCGACACCGTCGGCAAGCTGCTGTTTACCTCGGGCTCGACCGGCATGCCCAAGGCCGTCATCAACACGCAACGGATGATGTGCGCCAACGCCGCAATGATGATGCAGGTGCGGCCACGTACGCCCGGCGGTCCGCTGCCGATCGTGCTGGACTGGATGCCGTGGAATCACACCATGGGTGGCAATGCTGCATTCCACCCCGTGCTGGTCGAGGGCGGTACGCTCTACATCGATGACGGCCGGCCGATGCCGGGGCAGTTGGAAGAGACAATCAGGAATCTGCGCGAGATATCTCCGACCTATTACGCCAATGTGCCTGCCGGCTATGCCGCGCTCGCGGCGGCCATGGAGAAGGACGACGCTCTGTGCCGGTCCTTCTTCAAGAACCTGTCGATCATGGCTTATGGCGGCGCGCGGCTGCCGGACGATCTGTACGAGCGCATGCAAGCCCTCGCCGTGAAGACCACGGGTGAGCGCATCGTATTCTACACCGGTTGGGGTTCGACCGAGACCGCGCCGACCTCGACCGGCACCTATTGGGACACCGAGCGCGTCGGTCTGATCGGCCTGCCGTTCCCCGGCGTCGAATTGAAGATGGTGCCGTGTGGCTCCAAATACGAACTGCGCCTGCGCGGCGTTAACGTCACGCCCGGCTATTTCGGGCAGCCTGACCTGACGAAAAAGATGTTCGACGAGGAAGGCTTCTATTGCATCGGTGACGCCGGTGTCTTCGTCGATGATCAGGATCCCGTGCAGGGAATTATCTTTGCCGGCCGCGTCGTCGAAGATTTCAAGCTCACCACCGGCACCTTCGTGCATGTCGGCTCGCTCCGGACCGATGCGATCGCGGCCGCGACGCCAGTCGTGCACGATGCGCTGGTTGCGGGACAGGACCGCGCCTTTATCGGCTTGCTCGCCTGGCCGAACCTGCACGCCTGCCGCCAGCTCGTCGGCAAGGCCGATCTCAGCTTCGAGGACGCGGTGAAGCATCCCGAGGTGATCGCCTGTTTCCGCCGGGGACTGGAAGCCCACAACAGAGAATGCGAAGGCGCCAGCAGCCGCATCATCGCGCGCGCGATGCTGATGGCCGAGCCGCCATCGATCGACGGCAACGAGCTCACCGACAAGGGCTACATCAACCAGCGCGCCGGCCTCGAACGCCGGGCGGCGCTGGTCGAGCGACTCTATGCCGACAAGCCGGATCAGGATGTGATCGTGCTGCGATGAATGTTTGTCGCTCCCTTCGTCATTCCGGGGCGCGCGAAGCGCGAACCCGCAATCCATCGGGCCGCAACACGCGCGGTGAAATGGATTCCGGGTTCGCCGCTCCGCGGCGCCCCGGAATGACGGTCTCAATGACAACGAATAAGAGGTAGCCCGCCATGAACTTCGATTTCTCCGACGACCAGAAGCAACTCCGCGACCAGGCGCGCAAATTCCTCGCCGAAAAGTGCTCGGCGAAGGCGGTACGCGTGGTGCTCGACGGCAAGGCGCCCTATGACAAGGAGCTCTGGAAGGGCCTCGCCGAGATGGGTTTTCTCGGCGTCGCGATCCCCGAGGAATTCGGCGGCGCGGGCGCGGGTCATCTCGAGCTCTGCGTGATCGCGGAGGAAATGGGGCGGGCCAATGCCCCGGTGCCGTTCTCTTCGACGGTCTATCTTGCCGCCGAAGCCCTGCTGATCGCCGGCAGCGATGCGCAGAAGAAAAAATGGCTGCCGGCGATTGCTTCGGGCGAGGCGATCGGCACGCTGGCGCTGTTCGAGGGCAAGGGCAATCCGTCGTCGAAGAACGTCAAGCTGACCGCGGCGAATGGCACGCTCAACGGCGTGAAGAAGCCTGTGGCCGATGGCGCGATCGCCGATTTCGCTGTGATCGCCGCGCGCACCGGATCGACCGGGCGCGACGGCGACGTCTCGCTGTTCCTGGTGGACCTCAAGGCCGGCGGCGTCGAGGTGAAGAGCCTGACCAATCTCGATCCGACCCGCGGGCAGGCCGAGATCACTTTCAAAGATTGCAAGGCTGAGCCGCTTGGTGCTGCCGGTGAAGGCTGGAGCATTCTCACTCAGGTGCTCGACCGCGCCGCGGTGCTCTGTGCATTCGAGCAGGTCGGCGGTGCCGACCGCGCACTGGAGATGGGCCGCGATTACGCGCTCGATCGCATTGCCTTTGGTCGTCAAATTGGTTCGTTCCAGGCGATCAAGCACATGCTGGCCGACATGTACGTCTCGGCGACGCTGGCACGTTCCAACAGCTATTACGGGGCCTGGGCGCTCTCGACCAACGCGGCCGAATTGCCTGAGGCCGCTGCCGCCGCGCGCATCAGCGCGACACAGGCGTTCCAGCACTGCGCCAAGAACAACATCCAGGTTCACGGCGGCATGGGTTTCACCTGGGAGTTCGACTGCCACATGTACTACCGCCGCGCCAACGCGATGGCGCTCGGGCTCGGTAGCCTCAGCTATTGGGAAGACCAGCTGATCGACCGCATGCGCAAGAAGAACGCGGCGTAATCCGGGTTCGTAGAGTGGGTTAGCGCAGCGTACCCACGATTGCCAATCACGAGGATGGATATAGGTGGTGGGTTACGCCTTCGGCTAACCCACCCTACGAAGAGCAAGAGAAATCCCATGAACTTCGACGACACGCCGCAGGAAGCTGAATTTCGCGCGACGGCCCGCGCATGGATCGCGGCGAATGCGCCGAAGCAGTATGAGGAGGAGCTGCGCAAATCCTCGCTCGGCCGCACCGTGCTTAGGAATGCCAATATTCTCGAAGTCGCTAAGGCCTGGCAGAAGAAGAAAGCCGACGCCGGTTGGGCCTGTCTGCACTGGCCGAAGGAGTATGGCGGCCGCGGCTCGTCGCCGATCGAGCGCGTGATCTGGCAGCAGGAAGAGGGACCGTTCGGCCAGCTCTCCCGCATGTTCATCATCGGTCACGGCATGTGCGGGCCGACCATGATGGCGTTCGCGCGTGAGGAGCACAAGCGCACCTATCTGCCGCCACTCGCCTCCGGCGAGAAGGTGTGGTGCCAGCTGTTCTCCGAGCCCGCCGGCGGCTCCGACGTCGCAGGGCTCCGCACGCGTGCCGAGAAGGACGGCGACGACTGGATCGTCAACGGCCAGAAGATCTGGACCTCCGGCGCGCATTATTCCGACTACGGCATCTTGCTCACGCGAACGGATCCAACCGTCCCCAAGCACAAGGGTCTCACCATGTTCTTCCTGGACATGAAGAGCCCCGGTGTCGAGGTCAGGCCGATCAAGCAGGCCAGCGGCGCCTCCGATTTCAACGAGGTCTATTTCACCAATGTTCGTATTCCCGATCACCAGCGCCTCGGCGAGGTTGGCGACGGCTGGAACGTCTCGCTGACCACGCTGATGAACGAGCGCAGCGCGATCGGCGCGGCCGTCTCGACCGGCTTTCCCGAGCTGTTCGAATATTGCGCGAGCCTGATGCTCGACGACGGTCCGGCGATCGAGGATCGCGCGGTGCGCTCAAAGCTGGCGAACTGGGCGGTGAAGGCAAGCGGGCTGAAATACACCAGCATGCGCGCGATCTCCGCGCTGTCGAGGGGCGAGCGTCCGGGGCCGGAAAACTCCATCGGCAAGCTGGTGGCGGGCTCGATGATCCAGGACGTCGCGACCTACGCGCTGGATTTGCAGGGCGCGAGCGGCGTGGTCAGCGGCGAGGAGGCCGAGCTGGCCGGCCGTTTCCAGGCCATGCTGCTGCGTGCGCCGGGCACGCGCGTGGAAGGCGGTACCGACGAGATCATGCGCAACATCATCGCCGAGCGGGTGCTGGGCCTGCCCGGCGACATCAGAGTCGACAAGGACGTGCCGTTCAACAAGATCCCGACCAAGGGAAGAGGGTAGAGGTTCGCCATGAATTTCGACGACACCCCGCAGGAAGCCGCATTCCGCGAGACCGCGCGCAAATGGATCGCCGCCAACGCGCCGAAGGAGTTCGAGCAGGAGCTGTCGAAATCCTCGCTCGGCCGCATCAGGCTTGCCAAGCACGACATGGTCGAGGTCGGCAAGGCCTGGCAGAAGAAGAAGTTCGAGGCCAATTGGGCCTGCCTGCACTGGCCGAAGGAGTATGGCGGCCGCGGCGCCACGCCGATTGAGCGCGTGATCTGGCAGCAGGAGGAAGGCGTCTACGGCAAGCTGACGCAGCCATTCCAGATCGGCGAGGGCATGTGCGGCCCGACCGTGATGGCCTGGGGCAGCGAGGATGCCAAGCGCCGGTATTTGCCGAAGCTCGCTTCCGGCGAGGAGATCTGGTGCCAGCTGTTCTCCGAGCCGTCGGCCGGCTCCGACGTTGCGGGTCTGCGCACGCGCGCGGAGAAGAAGGGCGAAAATTGGATCGTCAACGGCCAGAAGATATGGACCTCGGGCGCGCATTATTCCGACTATGGCCTCCTGATCGCGCGGACCGACCCCAATGTGCCCAAGCACAAGGGTCTCACCATGTTCTTCCTGGACATGAAGAGCCCGGGCGTCGAGGTCCGTCCGATCAAGCAGGCCAACGGCATGCAGGAGTTCAACGAGGTCTATTTCACCGACGTGGTGATCCCCGACAGCCAGCGGTTGGGGGCCGTCGGCGAGGGTTGGAGCGTGTCGCTGACGACGCTGATGAACGAGCGCATGTCGATCGGCGCGCGGCTTGCGACGGGCGTGCCTGAAATGTTCGAGTTCTGCTCGAACCTGATGCTGGAGGATGGGCTCGCGATCGACGATCCCGCCGTGCGGTCGAAGCTTGCGAGCTGGGCGGTGAAGTCGAGCGGGCTGAAATACACCAGCTACCGCGCGATCTCGGCGCTGTCGAAAGGCGAGCGGCCGGGGCCGGAGAATTCGATCGGCAAGCTGGTCTCGGGCATGATGCTGCAGGACATCGCGACCTACGCCATGGACCTGCAAGGCGCGGCCGGTGTTCTCACGGGCAGTGACGAAGAGGCGGCGCAGGGCCAGTTCCAGCAGATGCTGCTGTCATCGCCGTCGATGCGCATTGCCGGCGGCACCGACGAGATCCTGCGCAACATCATCGCCGAGCGGGTGCTGGGCTTGCCCGGCGACATCCGCGTCGACAAGGATGTGCCGTACAACAAGATCCCGACCAAGGGGCGGTGATCTCTCTCGTGTCCCGGACGCGGCGCAACGCGCCGCAGAGCCGGGACCCAGGGGCCACAATGGGCCCCGGCTCTGCAGCGCACCGCTGAAGAAGCGCTGCGCTGCGTCCGGGGCACGAAAGCGAGACAAGCGATGGACGCCAAAGCATCAAACTCACGCCACTCCACTGAAGACCGCATCGGCGTGCTCGAAGAGCTCCTCAACGAGCGCTACTCCGTTCGCGCCTTCCTGCCGAAGGAAGTCGATCGCGCCACCATCGAGCATGTGCTGACGACCGCGCAGCGCACCGCGTCCTGGTGCAACAGCCAGCCCTGGCAAGTCATCATCGCCAGTGGCGAGGCCAAGGAGCGCTTCCGCCAGCTGATCTACAAGGAAGCCTCAAGCGGCCTCGGCGACGATTACGATTTCACCCCGCCGCGCGAATATGTCGGCGTTTATCTCGAACGCCGCCGGGAGAGCGGCTTTCAGCTCTACAACACGCTGGGCATCGCCCGCGGCGACAAGGCCGCCTACGCCAAGCAGGCGCTGGAGAACTACAATTTCTTCGGCGCGCCGCATGTGGCGATCATTCATACCAACGAGCCGCTCGGCATTTACGGTGCGATCGATTGCGGCGCTTACGTCTCGAATTTCATGCTCGCTGCCCAGGCCCTCGGGCTCGGCACCATCCCGCAGGCGGCGCTCGCGCGGCATTCCGGCCTGATCCGCAGCCACTTCAAGCTGTCCGATGACCGCCGTGTCGTCTGCGGCATTTCATTCGGGTATGCCGACGCCGCGCACAAGGTCAACAGCTACCGCACCTCGCGCGCGAGCGTTGCCGACACGGTCACGTTCGTCGAGACGTAACCGAGCGATACTCAATTGGCCACACGCGTGTGAAGGCGGCCGCGTCAGCGGCCACCTTCATAGCTGTCATCTCAAGTCGATTTAACTTGCTATCCGCCGCTGCCGCCGATCACGGCGCGCACGGTCTCGTCGGGCCCGAAGTCTTCGGCGCCGTCGACATAAAGCAGCGCGGCGAGCTTCGAACGCGCGCGATTGACGCGGCTCTTGATGGTGCCGACCGCACAGCCGCAGATCGAGGCCGCGTCCTCATAGGAGAAGCCGGAGGCGCCGACCAGGATCAAGGCCTCGCGCTGGTCCTGCGGAAGCTTGTCGAGCGCGGTCCGAAATTCCTCGAACTCGAGATGGGCGTTCTGCGAAGGCTGTGTCTTCAACGTCTTGGCATAATTGCCCTCGGCATCCTCGACCTCGCGCCGCCGCTTGCGATAGTCGGAACGGAACAGGTTGCGCAGGATCGTGAACAGCCATGCCGGCAGGTTGGAGCCGGGCTGGAACGAGTCGATGTTGGCGAGGGCGCGCAGCAGCGTCTCTTGCACCAAATCGTCGGCGCGATCCGCATTGCCGCTGAGCGAGATCGCAAAGGCGCGCAGGCTCGGCACGGCCGCGAGGATATCGTCACGCAGGGAGTTCGTGAGAGGCATTAATCCCTCCCATGGTTGTCGTTGGAGCCCCCAGCCCCATTCTCATTTGGAGATCCGCCTCCCGGCGCATCGAGCTTCTTGATAAGCTCCGCGAACCGGTCCGGAACCCCCTGCCGTACGACGTCGTCATACATGGCGCGCAGTTGGTGCCCAATCCGGGATTGGATCTCCGGCGTGAGCCCGCCTTTGCCGGGGGTCGTGCTTTTGCTGGCTTGAGACTTGAGATCTTTCATGACCTGTTCCACGTTTCCCCGAGTTAAGTGACTGCAAAATAGAGAAATTTTCTCAACCGGGAGCCGTTCCCTGGATAGGCACAATTCCAGGTTCGATAAAAAGTTCCGCGCTTGGCGGAACTTTTCTTGTCCTGAGGCGTAGACAGCCCAGCAGGGGAACCCGGGCCACCCCTCGTATCGCCTAGTCCTCAAGGTTGGCCCGATGATGAATGGAGTGGGGATGTCCCGTTCACAGCTCGTTGCTGAACACTTGCCCTTGCTGCGCCGGTATGCGCGCGCCCTGACGGGCAGCCAGGCCTCCGGCGACGCCTACGTCGCAGCCATGTTGGAGGCCATGCTGGGGGATCCCAGCGTGCTCGACGAGACCCATGGCCCACGTGCCGGCCTGTTCCGGCTGTTCACTCAAATCTGGAATTCGGTCTCGGTCAATGACGACGCCGAGGTGGCGACGCTGCCGATGCCGCCGGAGCGGCGGCTGTCCAACATCACGCCGCTGCCGCGGCAGGCCTTCCTGCTGCTCTCGCTCGAGGGATTTTCGGAAGAGGAAGTCGCCTATATTCTCGCGACCGACGTCGCCGAGACGCGGCGGCTGGCCGACGCCGCTGGCCGAGAGATGGCGGCCGAGATCGCCACCGACGTCCTGATCATCGAGGATGAGACCTTCATCGCCATGGACCTCGAGAGCCTGGTGAAGAATCTTGGCCACAATGTCGTCGGCGTCGCGCGCACCCATGCCGATGCGGTGGCGCTGGCCAAGAACAAGCGGCCGGGCCTGATCCTCGCCGACATCCAGCTCGCCGACGGCTCGTCCGGGCTCGATGCCGTCAACGAGCTGCTCCGCACCTTCGAGGTGCCGGTGGTATTCATCACGGCCTACCCGGAGCGCTTCCTGACCGGCGAGCGTCCGGAGCCGGCCTTCCTGATCTCAAAACCGTTCCAGCCCGCGATGGTGTCAGCGGTGGCGAGCCAGGCGCTATTCTTCCAGCGCAACTCGCGCAACCGCGCGCCAAAGGCGCCCGCGGCGTAGAGGCAACGCCCCGCCATTCGGCGATGACGATCTGATCCGGCGTGCTGCAAGGCACGCCGGATTTTTTGTGCCCGCTTGACGGGTATCGCGTTCGACGCCCATACCTCGCGCATCACCAGAACTTGGAGACGTGCCCATGGACCAGCAACTTCTCGATCGCCTCGCCATCCGCGACCTCGTCGAGAACTGGGCGGTGTGGCGCGATGCCGGCGATTGGGAGCGCTTTGCCACCGTCTGGCATGAAGAGGGCTGGATGTCCGCCACCTGGTTTCAGGGGCCCGCGCGGGATTTCATGCGCGTCAGCCAGGAAGGGTTTGCCAGGGGCGTGCGCATCCTGCATTTCCTCGGCGGCACCAGCATCGATCTCTCCGGCGAGCGGGCCATCGCGCAAACGAAGATGACGATCTCGCAGCGAGCCCCGGTGCACGACGTGCTCTGCGACGTCGTCTGCACCGGCCGCTTTTACGATTTCCTGGAGAAGCGAAAGGGCCAATGGGGCATCGTCCGCCGCCAGCCGATCTACGAGAAGGACCGGATCGACCCCGTCGATCCCGCCGCCACGCTGCGCCTCGACCAGACGGCGCTGGCCGCGCTGCCCGAGGGCTACCGCCATCTCGCCTATATGCAGCAGCTGATCGGCTACAAGGTCAAGCGCGACATGCCCGGCCTGATCGGCGCCGAAGTCGAGAAGCTCTACCGCGAGGGAGCGGAGTGGCTGCGGGGGCCGAAGTGAGTACCAGCAAAAAGCAAGGCGCGACTTGATCGAGGGCATCAGATCGCGTGCTGCAGTCAAAACGCGCCGGGAGGATTGACGATGACGAATAACCCTTTGCCGGTCGTGTTCGGCTGCGCCGGCCCAGTGCTCAGCGACGCCGAGGTCCGCTTCTTCCGGGAAGTCAATCCACTCGGCTTTATTCTGTTCGGGCGTAATTGCCTCGCTCCGGATCAGGTAAGAACCCTGGTTGACGATCTGCGCAATTCGATTGGCCGTGCCGATGCGCCGGTGCTGATCGATCAGGAGGGAGGGCGGGTTTCCCGCCTCAAGCCGCCGCACTGGCCGGCCTATCCGGCCGCGCGTGCATTCGGCGATGCGGCGCGGGCCGACCGTGCTGCGGCGCTCGAGGCGGTCCGGCTGAACAGCATGCTGATCGGTCTCGACCTGAATGCGGTCGGAATCTCGGTGAACTGCGCGCCGACGATCGACGTCCCTATCCCCGGTGCGCACGAAATGATCGGAAGTCGCGCCTATGGACCGGATCCGCTTCTGGTGAGCGAGATGGGGCGCGCCGTCTGCGAGGGCCTGCTCGACGCCAACGTTCTTCCCGTGATCAAGCATTTGCCTGGATACGGCCGCGCCATGGTGGACAGCCACCTGGCGCTGCCGGTGATTGCAGAAGGTCTTGATCAGCTCGATGCGACGGATTTTGTGCCGTTCAAGGCGCTCGCGTCCATCCCGTGGGGCATGACGGCCCATGCGCTCGTTCGAAGCGTCGATCCGGATCGCCCCGCAACCCTGTCGGCCTCCGTCATCAAGGACGTCATCCGGCAACGCATCGGATTCAAGGGCATCCTGATTACGGACGATCTGTCCATGAACGCGTTGACCGGCCACGTGAGCGCGCGCGTGATGCAGGCCCTCGCGGCCGGTTGTGACTTGGCGCTTCACTGTAACGGCGACATGGCCGAGATGGAGAGCATTGCCGGCGTTGCGAGACCGATGTCGAACAGCCTTCTGAGCGACATCGATGCGGCGGAGCGGATGCGCGTCGCACGAACTCGGTCCGACATCGATCCCGAGTGGGCGCGGAACCGCGTCCGCGAGCTTCTCGGCAGCTCCTGAGCCGAAAGGATCGTTCAATTTCGGAAATAGAAAAAAGTAAGGCGCGACTGGCATCACCACAGTCGCGCCCTACGTCGCCGGCTTATGGGGCAGGGGGGAATAGCCGGCTGCCGAGATGACTCCCGGGCGCGGGAGTCGTTCCAGGCGGTTGCAAAATTTTTCCGAGGCGGTGCATTTTCTGCACACGGTTAAGTGATCTTAACGTTCGGGAAACTCCGGTTCTCCGCTCGCGTTGTTCCCGGGATCGCCATGGGGCGAGGGACCGACAGCCATGCCACAGATTCAAAAGGTATTTTTGGGCGCCGTCGCCATCGCTGCGACGCTTGGCGCCGTCCAGGTTGGTGCCGTGCAACTGGCCTCCGGCCATGATCTGGCCGACCGCTGGCAGGCGCTGGCCGACCGGTCGGGCCAAACCTCAGATCGCAACGTCGCGAGCCACAATGTCAACCGGACCAGCAAGGCCGACCGCCTGGCCGATCCGAAGCCGGCTCCGGCGCCTACCCGCACCGTCTCGATGCGGCTGAACGACCTGCCGGATACGTCGGTGCTGCTGCGCCTCCCCGCGGCCGTCGAGACCGGCAATGCGAAGCCGGCCCCCACGATCCTGAAGCCGGGCCGCAGGCCGACGATTGCGTGCGAGCCGATGGTCAGCTCCCTGACCGAGGTCGCAAAACTGCTTCAGCCCGGCCGCTGCGTGACCTGATCTAGTCGTCTCCGATGCAAATCGCTCCCCTTTCGGGAGGGCGATTTTGCGCGTCCACTTGATCCCCGATCCCATCGCGCTATATCCCGGCTTTCTCCATTTCCGATTGACCGGGTAAACGCATGACGACGTCCGATACGGTTACGCATACGCAGCCTTTTCAGGCCGAGGTTTCCGAGCTGCTGCACCTGATGGTGCACTCGGTCTATTCGGAGACCGATATCTTCCTGCGCGAACTCGTCTCCAACGCCTCGGATGCCTGCGACAAGCTGCGCTATGAGGCGATCGCCAATCCGGCCCTGATGGGCGGGGGCGAAGCGCTCAAGATCCGCATCATCCCGAACAAGACGGCGGGAACGTTGACCATCGCCGACAACGGCATCGGCATGGAGCGGCAGGAGCTGATTGATCATCTCGGCACCATCGCTCGCTCCGGCACCAAGGCTTTCGTATCGAAGCTGAAGGAGGCCAAGGACGGCCTCGGCCTGATCGGCCAGTTCGGCGTTGGCTTCTATTCCGCCTTCATGGTCGCCGAGAAGATCGTCGTGATCAGCCGCCGTGCCGGTGAGAGCGACGTCTGGACCTGGACCTCGTCAGGCGGCTCCGGTTTCGAGATTGCCCGCGCCAGTGATGAGGAAGCGGCGCGCGTGGCACGCGGCACCGAGATCGTGCTGCACCTGAAGGAGGATGCGAAAAAGTATCTCGAAGCCTTCGAGATCGAGCGCATTGTCGGTGCCTATTCCGACAACATCCTCTTTCCCATCGAACTCGTGCCGGAAGAGGGCGAGCCGCGCCAGATCAATTCGGCGAGCGCGCTGTGGCAGCGCCCGAAATCCGAATTGACGGCAGAGGACTACAAGAAGGCCTACCAGCAGATCGCGTCCGCCTTCGACGATCCCGCGATGACGCTGCACTATCGCGCCGAGGGGCGCTACTCCTACGCGGTGCTGCTGTTCGCGCCGTCGACCAAGCCGTTCGACCTTTTCGAGCCCAACCGCAAGGGCCGCGTCAAGCTCTATGTCCGCCGCGTCTTCATCACCGATGATGCCGACCTGCTGCCGGGCTATCTCCGCTTCGTCCGCGGCGTCGTCGACAGCGAGGACCTCCCGCTCAACATCTCGCGCGAGATGCTCCAGAACAATCCGCAACTGGCGCAGATCCGCAAAGCCGTGGCGACCCGCGTCGTCAACGAGCTAGAAAGCCTCGCCGAGAAGGACGCGGAGAACTTCGCCAAGATCTGGGACGCCTTCGGCGCGGTGCTGAAAGAGGGCATCTACGAGGATTTCGAGCGCCGCGAGAAGCTGCTTGCGCTGTCGCGCTTCACCACCACATCAGGTGAGAAGCGCGCGCTCAAGGACGTCGTCGCCGATTTCAAGCCGAACCAGACCGAGATCTATTATCTCGTCGGTGACAGCATCGAGCGGCTGAAGTCCAGCCCGCGGCTGGAAGCAGCGACCGCGCGTGGCATCGAGGTGCTGCTGCTGTCCGACCCGGTCGATGCGTTCTGGACCTCGATGCCGACGGAGTTCGAGGGCAAGCCGCTGAAATCGCTGAGCCAGGGCGATCTCAATCTCGACCTGATACCGCGCATCGACGAGAAGGACGAGGCGAAGAAGGACGAGCCGGCGGCGGACGAGGCTGCGACCATTGCGGTGATCAAGGCGGCGCTCGGTGAGCGCGTCAGCGACGTCAAGGCTTCGACCCGGCTCACCAGCTCCGCCTCCTGCCTCGTCGCCGACAGCCAGGGGCCGAGCCGCGAGCTCGAGCGCATTCTGGCGCAGCAGAACCGCGGCATGCGCACCAAGCCGATCCTGGAGATCAATTTGCGCCACCCCATGGTCACGGCAATCACCAGGGCCCAGGCCGGCTCGAAGACGGTGGACGATCTCAGCCTGCTGCTTCTCGAACAGGCGCAGATCCTGGACGGCGAGCTGCCGGAGGATCCGGCTGCGTTTGCGGCGAGGCTGAACCGGCTGGTGCTGCAGGGGCTGGGTTGAGTTTGCCTCCCCAACGTCATTGCGAGGAGCGCAGCGACGAAGCAATCCAGACGATCTCCACGGAGACAGTCCTGGATTGCTTCGCTGCGCTCGCAATGACGGCGTCCGGGGCCCGCGCCGTTACTCCGCCGCATCCTTCTGCTCTTCGCGCTCTTCCTCCACCTCCGGCTTCCGTTCCATCCATCGTGACAGCGCGTTGGAGAAGCGGTCGAGGTAGAGATAGACGACCGGCGTCGTGAACAAGGTCAGCGCCTGGCTCACGACAAGTCCGCCGACCATGGCGTAGCCGAGCGGCTGGCGGATCTCTGCGCCGGTGCCGTGCCCGAGCATCAGCGGCACGCCGCCGAGCAGGGCCGCCATCGTCGTCATCATGATGGGGCGGAAGCGCAGCAGCGCGGCCTGGCGGATCGATTGCTCCGGCGTCAGACGCTGCTCGCGTTCGGCCGCGATGGCGAAATCCACCATCATGATGCCGTTCTTCTTGACGATGCCGATCAGGAGGATGACCCCGATCAGGGCGATCAGGCTGAAATCGAAGCCGGAGATCATCAGGATCGCAATCGCGCCGACGCCGGCCGACGGCAGCGTGGACAGGATGGTCAGCGGGTGGATGTAGCTTTCGTAAAGCACACCCAGCACCAGATAGACCACGACGAGGGCGGCGAGGATCAGCATCGGCACGGTGCCGAGCGACTGCTGGAACGCCTGCGCGGTCCCCTGGAAGCTCATAGACAGCGTTGGTGGCGCGCCCATCTCGCCGGCCGCGCGCATCACGGCGGCGGTTGCCTGCCCGAGCGCGATGCCCTCGGCGAGGTTGAAGCTGATCGTCACCGCCGGGAACTGGCTCTGGTGCGCGATCGCCAGCGGCCTGACAGGCTCGTTATTCCAGCTGCAGATCACAGAGAGCGGGACCTCGTCGCCCGTCAGCGGCGATTTGACATAGAGCTTGTCGAGCGTCTCGAGCTTGCCTTGCAATGCCGGCGTGATCTCGAGCACCACGTGATAGCTGTTGGTCTGCGTGAAGTATTGCGCCACCTGGCGCTGGCCGAAGGCATCATAGAGCGTATCGTCGATCAGCTGCGGCTGGATACCGTAGCGTGCGGCCGTGTCGCGATTGATCGTGAGCTGCAGCGTCGTGCCCTCGGTCTGCTGGTCCGTGGCGACGTCGCGAAGCTCCGGCAGGCCTTTCATCTCCGTCAGGATCCTCGGCGCCCAGGTGTCCAGCTCGGAAAGATTGGCGTCCTGAAGCGTGAACTCGAACTGGGTGCGGGTCGCGCGGCCGCCGAGCCGCACGTCCTGCGAAGCCTGCATGTAGAGACGTGCGCCCTCGACCTGGGCGAGCTTTGGCCGTAGCCGCGCGATGATCTGTTGCGCATTGGCGTCGCGCTCCCCGATCGGCTTCAGCGTGACGTACATGCGTCCGGAGTTCAGCGCCGTCCCGCCGCCGCCGATGAACATCGCGATGGAATCAACGGCAGGATCAGCTTGTACGATCGCATTGAGCTCCTCCTGCCGTCGCTTCATCTCGGCGAAGGAGATGTCCTGGGGCATCTCCGACACGGCGGTGAGAAAGCCGTTGTCCTGTTGCGGGAAGAAACCTTTTGGGATCAGGATGAACAACAGTGCCGACAGTGCAACGGTGGCGAAGAAGATGAAGAGCGTGACGAGACTATGCCGAAGCGCGAGGTCGAGCCCGCGCTCATAGTCGCCAAGCAGGCGCTCGAACAACCGTTCGCTCCATTGGTAGAAGCGGCCGTGGCGGACTTCGTGGTCGGAGCGCAGGAAACGCGAGGCCATCATCGGCGTCAGGCTCAGCGACACCACGAGCGAGACGAAGATCGCCATCGACAGTGTCACGGCAAATTCACGGAACAGCCGGCCGATGATGCCGCCCATCAGCAGCAGGGGAATCAGCACGGCGACGAGCGAGATGCTGATGGAGACGATGGTGAAGCCGATCTCGGCCGCGCCCTTGTAGGCGGCGGTGACAGGGTTTTCGCCCCGTTCGACATAGCGCGTGATGTTCTCCAGCATCACGATGGCGTCGTCGACCACGAAGCCGACCGCGATGGTCAGCGCCATCAGCGACAGATTGTCCAGGGAGTAGCCGAACACCCACATTAGCGAGCAGGCCCCGAGCAACGCCAGCGGCACCGTGATGCTCGGGATGATCGTGGCCCAGAAGCTGCGCAGGAAGACGAAGATCACCATCACCACCAGCGCAATGGTGATCATGAGCGTGATCTGAACGTCATCGACCGCCGCGCGGATGGTGATGGTGCGGTCGCTGATGATCTTGATGTTGATCGCCGGCGGGATCGCCGCAATCAGCCGCGGCAGCTTCTGCTTGATGCGGTCGACCGTCTCGATGACGTTGGCGCCGGGTTGCTTGAAGATGACCAGGAACACGCCGCGCTTGCCGTCGGCCCAGGCCGCGGTCTTCAAATCCTCCGGTCCCGACACGGCTTTGCCGATGTCGCGAACCCGCAAAGGTGCGCCGCCGCGATAGGCCACGATGACGTCCTGCCACTGGCTCGCCTCGAGCAGCTGGTCGTTGGCGTAGACGGTATAGGCGCGCTTCGCGCCGTCGATACTGCCCTTCGGGCTGTCCGTGGTCGCGATCGCGATCTGGCTGCGTACGTCCTCCAGCGACAGACCCTTGGCGACCAGCTTGGTCGGATCGACCTGGATGCGCACCGAAGGCTTCTGCTGTCCGCCGACGAACACCTGGGCGACGCCGGGGATCTGGCTGATCTGCTGTGCGAGCTGGGCGTCGGTGCGGTCGCTGACGGTGGTCAGCGGCAGCGTATCGGAGGTCGCCGACAGGATCATGATCGGCGAGTCCGCCGGATTGACCTTCCGGTAAGTCGGCGGAGACGGCAGGTTCTTCGGCAGTTGCCCGCTGGCGGCGTTGATCGCAGCCTGCACGTCGTTGGCGGCCGCGTCGATCAGGCGGTTCAGATCGAACTGGAGGGTGATCGAGGCCGAGCCGAGCGAGCTCGTCGAGGTCATCTGCGTGATGCCGGGGATCTGTGCGAGCTGGCGCTCGAGCGGCTGCGCCACGGAGGACGCCATGGTTTCGGGGCTGCCGCCGGGAAGCGAGGCGGAGATCTGGATGGTCGGAAAGTCGACCTGCGGCAGCGGTGCAACCGGCAGCAGAGGATAGGCGACGAGACCTACGAACAGGATGCCGGCCATCAGCAGCGAGGTGCCGATCGGATAGCGGATGAACGGAGACGAGATGCTCTCTTGCATGCCCTGAGACCACAGGCCGCCGACGCATCTTCCTCCACCAACGGCGGAGCCGCGCTCAAGAGCCCGAGCGGCGAATGTGCGTTTCCTTCAGCCCATATTGTTTGTTGATTGCTCCGGAACATCATCGGTCCGGGGCCGGCGCTGTGGTCCGAAGACTAATCCGTTCGCCCGGTCCAGCGAACGGTTTCGTGCGCCCATCGCTTGCGACCTTGGTCGAACGATGGGTGTCGCGAGATATGCGTTCAATGCAGGCCGGGTCCAGTGCGTCTTCGCCGTTTCAGATCGTTACGGCGTTGTGTCCCATCGTTTTTGCTGCGCGTCACAAGCGGGAGAGGTATTAATAGGAACGATCGCTTCTTCCGCGCTGTTGTGCCATATCGAAATGGCATAACGCGTGCTGCTGCTACCGATTCGAGGATATGTCCGATGCGTTTGTCTCTCCTGACCCTTACCGCGATTGCCACGCTGTTCGTCGCGGCAGATGCCGGCGCGCAGACTTATGATCCGCGCTATCCGGTCTGCATGCATGTCTACACGCCCGGCGGTTTCACCGGCGGTGGCGGCGATTATTTCGACTGCTCCTTCACCTCGCTGCCGCAGTGCCGCGCCACCGCTTCGGGCCGCGCCGCGAGCTGCGATCTCAATCCCTACTATGCTTTCGATCAGCCGCCCGTGCCGGCCAAACGTCACAAGAAAGTGCACTGACGGTCTACGATGCGAGTTTCAATGAAGATCACGCGCTTGACCTTCGGCCTGATCGTGACGGCCGGTGCATGGCTTGCAGCCGCTCCGTCGCAGGCCCAGACATTTGACCCAAGCTATCCCGTTTGCATGCACGTCTATACCGGCGCGAGCGGCGGCGGCGGGGAGTGGTATGACTGCTCCTTCACATCGCTGCCGCAGTGCCGTGCGACGGCTGACGGTCAGGCCGCAACCTGCGACCTCAATCCTTATTACCCGGTCAACCTGCCGCCACCGCGCCCCCGCCATCGGCGAAGCCGCTAATGCCGAGATGGCCGCAAGCTATTCCTTCTTGATTCCGGACAGCTCGACCACTTTGCGCCAGCGCTCGGTTTCGGCAGTGAGCATGCCGCCGAACTCGCCGGCATTGCCGTGCAGCGGGATCGCTCCGAGCTCTGCGATGCGCGCCTTGATCCCGGGATCTGACAAGGCCGTGTCGACCTCGCGATTGAGGAGATCGATGATCTCGCGCGGCGTATCGTAGGGCGCACCGACCCCGTAGAACGAGGATGTCTCGTAGCCGGGCAGCGTGTCCGCGATCGGCGGCACATCAGGCAGGATCTCCGAGCGCTCGCGCGTGGTGATGCCGAGCGCGCGCAGCTTGCCGGCGCGCACCAGCTCGAAGGACGAAGTGACGTTGTCGAACATGCCCTGGATCTGGCCGCTCATCACGTCGGTGAGGCCCGGCGCAGAGCCGCGATACGGCACATGGGTGAACTGCACGCCCGCCATCGATTTGAACAGCTCGCCGGAGAGATGCAGCGAGGTGCCGATGCCGGAAGAGGCGATCGACATCTTGCCGGGATTGGACTTGGCGTAGGCGATGAAGTCGGCGACGCTCTTCACCGGCAGATCGTTGTTGACGACCAGCACCAGCGGAATCCGCGCGACGCCGGCGACCGGCGCGATGCCCTTGGCAAAGTCATAGGGCAGCGCCGGATCGAACGAGGCGTTGATCGCATTTGCGGTCGAGGTCAGCAGCAGCGTGTAGCCGTCCGGCGCGGACGTAATGACCGCCTGCGTGCCGATATTGCTGCCGGCGCCGGGCTTGTTCTCGACCACGAAGGTCTGCCCGAGTCGTTCGGACAGGCGCTGGCAGATCAACCGCGACAGCAGGTCGGTGGCCCCACCGGGCGCATACGGCACCACCCATTTCACGCTGCGCGACGGATAGGACGGGTTGCCGATCGCAAAGGCGCGAGGCGCTGCGAGCGCCGCCGCGGCACATGCTGCGGTCTGAAGGAAATGTCGCCTGGTAATCATCGTGGCCTCCAGTTCATTTCGCGCGAGGCGAGAGGGCCGCATAGCGCGCCCGAATGACTGGAATTGCTATCGCAAGAATTACGCTTGGCCGCACGCCGTTCCCATCGACTTGGTAAAGGATGACTAGAGTTAATCGCGCGCTGATCGGCTTTTACCTTGTCTCTTAACACCTGGGCAGGGCGTGCGGGCTAAGCTGCCGGCACAAGCAGATACCGTCCGAAAGAATGAACCGCATGACCATCGGCGTCATCGAGCAACCCCAAGCCGCGCGCGCACCCTCGGCCTCGAAAATCTGGCTGAAGGCGATCGAATTGACCGCGCGGATCGAGACGCTGCCGGGCCGTCTGTTCGCCGACGTGATCGAGGATTGGGCACGACGCCAGCCCGACCGCCTCGCGCTGGTGATGGATGACGCAACACTCGACTACGAGGGCTTGTCGAAGCGCATCCGCCGCTATGCGCGCTGGGCGCGCTCGGTCGGCCTCGCCAAAGGCGATACCGTCGGCCTGATCATGCCGAACGGCCTGGACTATGTCGCAGCCTGGCTCGGCATCAGCCGCATCGGCGGCGTGGTGGCGTTGATCAATACCAAGCTCGTCGGCAAATCTCTCGCGCATTGTCTCGACGTCGCCAAGCCCTCGCATATCATCGTTGCGCATGAGCTCGCGGCGACGCTGGAGAGCGCAAGGCCGCATCTGAAGACGGAAGCCAAGGTCTGGACTCATGGCGATGCCCGCAGCGAGCGCGCAATCGATGTTGCATTGGCCGCGCTTGATGACGGACCGCTGTCGCCGGACGAGCATGGCGACGTCACCATCGATGATCGCGCGCTGCTGATCTATACCTCGGGTACGACCGGCCTGCCCAAGGCTGCCAGCATCAGCCATCGCCGCATCCTGAACTGGGGGTTCTGGTTCGCCGGCCTTACCGGCGCGACGCCGCAGGATCGGCTGTATGATTGCCTGCCGCTGTTCCACTCGGTCGGCGGCGTCGTTGCCCCGTGCAGCATGCTGGCCGCCGGCGGCGCGGTGGTGATCGCGGGAAAATTCTCGGCCTCGAACTTCTGGTCCGACATCGTGCGCCACGATTGCACGCTGTTCCAGTATATCGGCGAGCTATGCCGCTATCTGCTCAAGGCGCCGCCGTCGGAATACGAGAACCGCCACCAGCTGCGGCTCGCGTGCGGCAACGGTCTGCGCGGCGACATCTGGAAAGACTTTCAGGCGCGCTTCGCCATTCCCCGCATCCTCGAATTCTATGCCGCGACCGAAGGCAATTTCTCGCTGTTCAACGTCGAGGGCCAGCCAGGCGCGATCGGCCGCGTCCCGCCGCTGCTTGCGCATCGCTTTCCTGCGGGCCTCGTCAAGCTCGATCCCGACAGCGGCGCGCCGCTGCGCAATGACGAGGGTTTTTGCATCCCCTGCGCCCGCGGCGAGGCGGGTGAGGCCATCGGCCGCATCGGCAGGGCGGACGAGGGCGGCGGCCGCTTCGAGGGCTATACCGACGCCGGCGAGACGGAGAGGAAGATCCTGCGCGATGTCTTCGCCAAGGGCGATGCCTGGTTCCGCACCGGCGATCTGATGCAGCTCGACGACAAGGGCTTCTTCCATTTCGTCGATCGCATCGGCGATACGTTCCGCTGGAAGGGCGAGAACGTCGCGACGTCGGAGGTCAACGACGCCGTGCGCGATTTCACCGGTGTGGTCGATGCCACCACCTATGGTGTCAGCGTCCCCGGCACTGATGGCCGCGCCGGCATGAGTGCCATCGTCGTCAACGAAGGGTTCGAGATCGCGGGGCTGCCCGCGCATCTCGCGCGACGCCTGCCGGCCTATGCCCATCCGATCTTCATCCGCATCTCGCGCGAGCTGGATGCGACCGAGACGTTCAAGCAGAAGAAGGGCGAGCTCGCGCGGGAAGGTTTTGACCCGGCCGTGGTGACGGATCCGCTGTTCATGCTGGAGCCGAAATCGGGGGCCTATGCCGCACTCGATTCCGGGACATTCGCGCGGATCGCGGACGGCACGATCAGGCTGTAGCCGCAGCAAAATCGGCAGATAGGTCCAATTTTATCTGAATTGTCCAAGAGGCCATTTACTTCTGTCGGGTAAACAGACGGCCATGGGAGGCGGTCATCTCAGAGCCGCCGCAAGACAAACGTTTGATTAACTAAACAAGAGGCGAACAGCCATGTCGGTACGGTCAAAGGTCATCGAAGCGATCAAGCAGATCGCCAAAGAGCAGCACGTCACGCTTCCCGCACTCTCGGATGATCTGTCGCTGCACGAGACGGGCTTCGATTCGCTCGCCTTCGCGATCCTGGTCGCGCGTCTCGAGGACGAGACCGGCGTCGACCCGTTTACCATTTCCGAGGACGCAGCGTTCCCCGCCACCGTGGGCGATTTCGTGCGGGCCTACGAAAATGTCCCCGCGTGAAATCTTTGCGCTCCGCGACCATCTCGGCGCGGAGCTGAAGGGCCGAACGCTGTCGGATGCGTACGATGTCCTGTCGCTCACCGACATCCTGTCGCAGACCGTGCTTGGCGGCCGCCTGCGCGAGCTGTCCGGTCGGGCCGTCCTGCTCAAGCTATCCGACCAGCTCAGGTCTGGCCTCGCCATGATCGAGCTCGACGGCATTGTCCGTCGCATGCTGCTGTGCCCGCCGGACCTCAATCCCGCGCATCTGGACGCGCTGATCGCGGATGCCGGGATCGATGCCGTCGTCACCGACGAGCCCGATCGTTGGTCTGGGACCGGCATGTCGCTGGTCGTCACCGCGCAATTGCCGCTTCAGGCCACCGCGCCCGCCAGGACCGAACGCGCGACCGAATGGCTGATGCTCACCTCGGGCACGTCGGGCGTGCCCAAGATCGTCGGCCATACGCTGGAGGCGCTCACCGGCGCCATCGTCGCCGAAGGCCCATCGAAGGGCCCTGCGCCGGTCTGGGCCACGTTCTATGACATCAGGCGCTATGGCGGCTTGCAGATCTTCCTCCGTGCCATCCTCTCCGGCGGCTCCATGGTGCTGTCGGACCCGCATGAGGCCCTTGCCGATCACGTCGCGCGGCTGAACGCGCGCGGTGTCTCCCACATCTCCGGTACGCCCTCGCACTGGCGCAAGCTGTTGATGAGCGGATCGGCCGCGCGGTTTGCCCCGCGCTATGTCCGTCTCTCCGGCGAGATCGCCGACCAGGCGGTGCTCGACGGCCTGAAGGCGGCATTCCCAAATTCCTCCGTCGGCCATGCCTATGCCTCGACCGAGGCCGGTGTCGGCTTCGCGGTCAATGACGGGCTGGAGGGTTTTCCGGCCGACTATCTCGGCAACCGCAATGGGGTCGAGATGAAGGTCGTCGACGGCTCGCTGCGGATTCGCTCGACGCGCACCGCGCATGCCTATATCGGCCGTAACGCGGCTGCGCTCGCCGATGACGATGGCTTCGTCGACAGCGGCGATATCGTCGAATTGCGCGGTGACCGCTACTATTTCGTCGGCCGTCGCGGCGGCATCATCAATATCGGCGGGCTGAAGGTCCACCCTGAAGAGATCGAGGCGGCGATCAACCGTCATCCTGATGTGCGGATGTCGCGAGCGAAATCGCGGCGCAGTCCGATCACCGGCGGCATCGTCGTCGCCGACGTCGTTCTCGCCGACGGCACCGACCAGGCGCGCGCGAAGGAGATCCGCGACCAGATCCTGGAGCAGTGCCGCGCCCAGCTCGCCTCTCACAAGGTGCCGGCGGTGATCCGCTTCGTCGAGGCGCTCGACGTCACCCCGGCCGGCAAATTGGCGCGCACCGATGCATAATGTTCTCGTCACCGGCGGCAGCCGCGGTATTGGCCTTGCGATCGGCAGGCGCCTCGCGGGCGCCGGCTTCAACGTGATTGCCGCGGCCCGGCGCGAGAGCGAGGAGCTCAAGGCGGCGATTGCCGTCTCCGACGGACGCCTGCATTTCCGCGCCTGCGATCTCGCCGTGATCGACGCGATCCCGGCTTTCGCGAAGCTCGTGCGCGACGAGTTCGGGCCGATCTACGGCCTCGTCAACAATGCAGGCCTCGGCACCGAAGGCCTGCTCGCGACCATGCACAATTCGGAGATCGAGGCACTGGTGCAGCTCAACGTGCTGTCGCCGATCATCCTCACCAAATATGTGGCGCGGCAGATGATGGCGGACGGCGCCGGCCGCATCATCAACATCTCCTCCATCATTGCGACCACCGGCTATAACGGGCTGTCCGTCTACGGCGCGACGAAGGCGGCCGCGACCGGCTTCACCCGTTCGCTCGCGCGCGAGGTCGGCAAGCTCGGCATCACCGTGAACGCGATCGCGCCTGGTTTCATCGACACCGAGCTGACGAACACTCTCTCCGAGGAGGGGCGCAAGCGCATCGCCGGTCGCAGCGCGCTGCGCCGTCTGCCGGAGACCGACGACGTCGCGCGCATGGTGGAATATCTGCTCGGCGAGGGCGGCCGCAACATCACCGGCACCGTGTTCACGGTCGACGCGGGGAATACGGCCTAAGCGGAACTCGACCGCTGCGATTAAGTTGATCCGGCTCAATGGCATTCCACCGGATTTGGTCGTAGCATGTCCCGCAATCGGTTGGGTTACGTCAATCGATCTGCCCTAATCGAGAGGGAGCAGTCCATGGCCAGTTCAAGCATGACCGCTTCAAACCAGGGCCGCACGGGCCAGTCCCCCACAAGGTCCGGCGACGTCAACTGCCGGCCGATGTCGCATCAGAACTCCGGTGATCACGGCCACGAAATGTATCCGCAGCAATTCGTCCGGCTGGTGGGCTGTCACGACGTGCCGATGGCGATGCTGCGCAAGCGCCAGGACGAAAAGCTGCATTAGCGATATCGGCGTTCAAGTCCGGGGCGGCTTCGGCAGGTCGATCCGCTCGTGCGAGAATTCCGGCGGCCCTTCGGTGAGGCGGCGGATCCGTCGTTCGCGTTCCTCCGCGGGCAGGGCCGGATCGAGCAGCAGGTCGATCTGATGCGCCGCGATCTCTTCGATTCTGGCGGCGTCCGAGACCGTCGTGTGTGCAGGCGCGGGAGCGATTTTCAGGCCGAGCTCGACCAGCTTGCAGATCGCATCTGATCGTGACAGCTGGTGGGCCTCGGCCCAGGCATCGACCGTCGCCGTCAGTCCTTCCGGCATCTTCACCGCGCTGATCGCGTCAAGCCCCGTACGCCGGCGTACGGGAGCGGTCGGGTCCCTCTTGCCGATGTCAGACACGCCGATGATCCCAAGCAATATTTCAGATAGTGAACCGTAAGCGCAATCGGCAGCCGGCTGTTTGATGCCGATCAATGACGAGCTGCGGCATTGCGGCGCGGCGCGACCTTGTTGTCCGGCTCCGTTTCAGCCAATGATCGGAACTTCGAAAGGGGCATGGCAGCCGGCGAACCCGGACCGGTCCTGCCCCGTATCTCGCTCAAACGCGGTTCGAGCCGTCCGGCACCACCCGATGACACCAGACGATTCCTTCTACGGCAGCATCCCCGTCTTCCGCGGCTTCACCAGCCTGATGGATCCGGTGCTCTATTCACCGCTGCCTGATGATTGGTCCATCGGCGTCGCCGACATCGTCGATTCCACCAAGGCGATCGCGGCGCAGCGCTACAAGGCGGTGAACATGGCCGGCGCCGCCGTCATCGCGGCGGTGACGAATGCGCTGGAGGGACGCGAATTTCCCTTCGTGTTCGGCGGCGACGGCGCGAGCTTTGCGGTCGCGCCTGGCGATCTCGACGCTGCCCGCGAAGCGCTTGCCGCGACTGCGACATGGGTGCGGGAGGATCTCGATCTGAAAATGCGCGTGGCGCTGGTGCCTGTCAGCGCCATCCGTGCGCAGGGGCAGGACGTGCGCGTCGCGCGCTTCGGCCCATCGGCCAATCTGTCCTATGCGATGTTCTCCGGCGGCGGGCTCGCCTACGCCGATGCCGCAATGAAGCGCGGCGAATTCGCCGTTGCCGAGGCGCCGTCGGGGGCGCAGCCCGATCTCTCGGGCCTGTCCTGCCGCTTCGAGGTGATGCCGGCCTCGCGCGGACTGATCCTGTCGGTGCTGGTGATGCCGGCCGCCGGCGCCGATCCGCTCGCGTTCCGCAAGGTCATCGAGGACATCATCCACCTCCTCGAGCGCAGCCCGGATGCGGGGCGGCCCGTGCCGCCGCAGGGGCCGCCGCTGAAATGGCCGCCCCAGGGATTGGATTACGAAGCCCGCACCAGGCGCGACGGTCCGCTGCTCATGCGTCGCGCCGGTGTGCTGGCCTATACGTTCTTCGTCTATCTGCTGATGCGCTTCGACATCAAGGTCGGAGGCTTCCTGCCAAAAGTCTACAAGCGCCAGGTGGTCGAGAACTCCGACTTCCGCAAGTATGACGACGGCCTGCGCATGATTCTCGACTGCACGCCGGAGCTCGAGAGCGCCTTGAGCGATCGTCTGGCGGGCGCTGCCCGCGACGGCATCGTCCGCTACGGGCTTTATCGGCAGGATGCCGCGATGATGACCTGCTTCACGCCTTCGGCGCTGCGCAGCGACCACGTGCACTTCATCGATGGCGCGCGCGGCGGGTACGCCGCGGCGGCGACCGCCTTGAAGGCGATGGTGGCCGGGCGTTAGTGTCTCGCGCGCGTCCAGGTTTCGCCGCCGCAGAGCGCGCCGACGCAGCCTTCGACCCGCAGCGTCTCGGCGCCCGTCACCGTGACGTTGCTCGCATAGGTGCTGCCGTCATCGGCGTTGTAGATCTGGCCGGACCATTTGTTCGGGCCCGCAGGCTGCATGCCGGAGAACAGCGGCAAGCCGATCATCGGACGCTTGGCGAGCGCGGGATTGGGATTCTTGCTGTCGGTCGCCGGCTGGCCGGTCGCGGTGTCGTAGGGCTGCTTCAACCAGACGATGACGCCGCAGATGCCGCCGCTGCATTTGCTGATCTTGACGCGCGCATCGCCAGCCTGGGTCAGCCAGGTCCCGCTGGCGTCAGCGCTCTGCGCATGCGCGGCCGTCGTGCCGGACAGCGCGGCCAGGAGGACGGACACAATGCTGAATCGTTTGAAAATGGCGAATCGTTTGAACATGGAGACAGCCCCGAAAAAGATGGCGCCTCCATAGCAGCCCAGCAGGATAGTGCAACGCTGAAGAGAATCACATTCCAAGGCTTATCCGCCTGCGTGCATTTGCCTCGGTGGCCGGCGCAATGACGCGCGCGAAGCTCACCACGGCAGACCGCACAGATCGATGGTGCCGAGCGTCGGCGCACGGACGACGTTGAAGACGTAAGGCGCCATGTAATCGAAGCGAATCCGCCCCTCCGGCTGCTCGCAATAGACTTCGCCATTGAAGGGCAGCCAGCTGCGGCTCTGGTAGAACGCGAAATTGTGCGGCTCGCAGAACAGGATCGCAAAGCGAACCGCCTCGTTGGCGCGCATCGTGTGCACGGCGGCGTCGATCGCCATGGTCGCATAGCCGCGATTGCGGCGGTCTTCGCGCGTGCAGACGCCGCCGATGCCGCCGACATGCAGCTTCTGTCCATTCCAGGTGATGGTGCGAAAATAGATGCCGACATGGCAGACGAGGCCATCCTCCGGCGTCTCGATCAGCACGCGCAGATCGGCATTGGCCCATTTGACGTGAGCCCACGGCTTGCCCGCGATCATGTCCGGGCCCCAGACCGCCTGATGGAGCGGCTCAGCGATCCGCCACGAGGCGTCGCCGTTGAGGATGTCGATCTCGATGCTCATGGCTTCTACCTGGCGGCCCCGGCTGCGTGGTGCATCCGTTCTGCCATAACCGCTTCAAAGGCAATGATATTTTGCAGCACATCAGGGTGAACATGGTTGCCTGCGGCGAATTTGTGCAATCAATCCACGCGATCGCATCGCGCCTTTTCGCAAATTGACGGTATTTTGCGGCGCCGGAACCTTCTATAAGGGGTGACCGTTAAGCCCCGTTCCCCACCAGTTGCGGACAAGAACCCATGACCTTTACGCTGCCCCCACTCCCTTACGCCTATGATGCCCTCGGCCAGTTCATGTCGAAGGAAACCCTGGAATTCCATCACGACAAGCATCATCAGGCTTACGTCACCAACGGCAACAACGCGCTCAAGGGCACCGAATGGGAAGGCAAGTCCCTTGAGGAGATCGTCAAGGGCTCGTTCGGCAAGAACCCCGCCGTGTTCAACAATGCCGGCCAGCACTACAACCACATCCATTTCTGGAGCTGGATGAAGCCCAATGGCGGCGGCACCAAGCTGCCGGGCAAGCTCGAGAAGAAGATCAACGAGGACCTCGGCGGCTTCGAGAAGTTCAAGACCGATTTCCAGGCGGCCGGCGTCGGTCAGTTCGGCTCCGGCTGGTGCTGGCTCCAGGTCAAGAACGGCAAGCTCGAGATCTCCAAGACCCCCAACGGCGAGAATCCGCTGGTGCACGACGCCACCCCGATCCTCGGCTGCGACGTCTGGGAGCACTCCTACTACATCGACTATCGCAACCGCCGTCCCGACTATCTCAAGGCGTTCGTCGAGAACCTCGTGAACTGGGAATACGTCGAGTCCCTGTTCGAGAAGGCCTGAGCGCTCACCCGGTCATTCCGGGGCGGCGCGTCAGCGCCGAGCCCGGAATCCATCGGGCGCCAGTCTGCGTTGACAAATGGATTCCGGGCTCGCGCTTCGCGCGCCCCGGAATGACAACAAGGCGGTCGCTCACGCGGCCGCCTTTTTTGCCGCGCGGAATTTCGAAACTTCATTGATGCAGTGGGCCGGCAGGGGGCGGTTCACCTCTCCCCAGCAGGGAGAGGTCGATTTGCCCCCGGCGATGCGAAGCATCGTCCGGCGCAAGTCGGGTGAGGGGGCGCTCCCTCACACGGAGACGCCCCTGAGCCGGCCGTGGACAGACGTAATGTTATAATATAACGTCTTTGGCATGGTTCCCGCCGCGTCCCATACCCATCATCCCGGCCATGCTCATGGCCATTCCCACGACCATGGCCATTCGCACGGGCACGACCATACCCATGCCCATGTCCACGATGCGGCTTCGCCACATCCGGCCCAGGACGCGCCCTGGTCGATCCTGCGGATGACCATGGCCGGGCGCCTCGCGGCCGCATTGGCCGTCTGCGCCGTGCTCTGGGGCATCGTCTTCCTGGCGATGAGGTGAGCATGGCTCAACTCGCATTCCGCAACGTCACGCTCGGCTATGACCGCCATCCCGCCGTGCACCATCTCAACGGCGAGGTCGCATCAGGCGCGCTGGTCGCGGTGATCGGCCCCAACGGCGCCGGCAAGTCGACGCTGCTGCGCGGCATCGTCGGCATCCTCAAGCCGCTCGACGGCAGCATCCATCTCGGGGGGCTCGACAGCAGGGACATCGCCTACCTGCCGCAGAGCGCCGAGATCGACCGCAGCTTTCCGATCTCGGTCTTCGATTTCGTCGGCACCGGGCTGTGGCGCGACGCCGGCCTGTTCGGCGGCATCGGCAAGGCGGCGCGGGACAAGATCCTCCGGGCGATTGCGTCCGTGGGGCTCAACGGTTTCGAGAACCGGTCGATCGGCACGCTGTCGGGTGGGCAGATGCAGCGCGTGCTGTTTGCACGCGTGCTGCTCCAGGATGCGCGCCTGATCGTGCTTGACGAGCCCTTCAACGCCATCGACAGCAAGACCACGGTCGATTTGCTCGCGCTGGTGAAGCGCTGGCACGGCGAGGGCCGCACCGTGCTCGCGGCGCTGCACGACATGGAGATGGTGCGCAACCATTTCACCGAGACACTGGTGCTGGCGCGCGGCCCTGTGGCCTGGGGGCCGACGGCGGAGGTGCTGACGCCGGAAAATCTCATGGTGGCGATGCGGATGTGCGAGGCCTTCGACGACAGCGCCGCGGCCTGCGCCGATGATGCCCACTCGCGGGCGGCTTGATCTCAGATGATCTATGACGCGCTGATCGGCCCGTTCACCGAATTCGAGTTCATGCGGCGGGCGCTTGCCGCCATCGTCGCGCTGTCGCTGGCGGGCGCACCGATCGGCGTGTTCCTGATGCTGCGGCGGATGAGCCTCGTCGGCGACGCCATGGCGCACGCGATCCTGCCTGGCGCGGCCGTCGGCTTCCTGCTCTCCGGGCTCAACCTGTTCGCGATGACCGCCGGCGGGTTGATCGCCGGCTTCGCGGTCGCGATCCTTGCCGGCGTGGTCGCCCGCTCGACCGGGCTGAAGGAGGACGCCTCGCTCGCGACCTTCTATCTGGCCTCGCTGGCGCTCGGCGTTAGCATCGTCTCGATCAAGGGCACCAACATCGACCTCTTGCACGTGCTGTTCGGCAACATCCTGGCGATGGACGACCAGACGTTGCTGGTGGTCGCCTTCAACGCGACGGTGACGCTGTTGGTGCTCGCGGTGATCTATCGTCCCCTGGTGATCGAGAGCGTCGATCCGTTGTTCTTGCGGACCGTCAGCCGCGCCGGCGGCCCCGCGCATCTCGCCTTCCTCGCGCTGGTGGTCGTCAACCTGGTCAACGGGTTTCAGGCGCTCGGCACGCTGCTGGCGGTGGGCTTGATGATCCTGCCGGCCGGCATCGCGCGGTTCTGGTCGCGCGACCTGACGATGATGATCTGCATCGCGGTCGTCGCTGCCGCCGTCTCGGGCTATGCCGGCCTCGTGCTGTCGTTCCAGACCCGCGTGCCCTCGGGCCCCGCCATCATCCTCGTGGCTGCCGCGCTCTATGTCGTTTCGGTCCTGTTCGGCAGCGTCGGCGGACTGGTTCGCCAGATGTTTCCCGGCCGGCACCTGGAAGCGTGACGATGCGCATCCTTCTGCTCCTTGCTTCGCTGCTGATCGCCTCGCCGCTGCACGCAGCCGAGCGGCTCGACGTCGTCGCGAGCTTCTCGATCCTCGGCGATTTCGTCCGCAATGTCGGTGGTGAGCGGGTCAGCGTAACGACGCTGGTCGGCGCCGACAGCGATGTCCATGTCTACACGCCGCCGCCAGGCGATGCGAAGCGTATCGCGGCGGCGAAGCTCGTCATCGTCAACGGACTCGGCCTCGAGGGCTGGCTGCCGCGTCTGGTGCAATCCTCCGGCAGCAAGGCGCAAGTGGTCACCGCCAGCGCCGGCATCACGCCGCTGCAGCTCGGCTCGGCGGCCGATCCGCATGCCTGGCAATCCGTGCCCAATGCCAAGGTCTACGTGACTGATATCGCCAACGCGCTCGCCGCTGCCGCCCCTGGAGATGGGGAATTCTTCCGTGCCCAGGCCAAGGCCTATCTGGAAAAGCTCGACACGCTCGACCGCGAGGTCCGCGAGGCCGTGGCCAGGATCCCGCCGGAGCGGCGCAAGGTGATCTCGACCCATGACGCCTTCGGCTATTTCGCCGCCGAATACGGCATCCAGTTCATCGCTCCCCTCGGGGTCTCCACGGAAACAGAGCCCAGCGCGCGGGACATCGCTGGTATCATCGGCCAGATCAGGGCCCAAAAAATCCCGGCCGTGTTCCTGGAAAATATCAGCGATGACCGCCTGATCCGGCGGATCGCGGCTGAGACCGGCGCCAAGGTCGGCGGGACCCTGATTTCGGACGGTTTGACCGGCGAAAAGGGGCCTGCACCCACTTACATTGATATGGTCAGGCACAATATAAAGGCCCTGACCAGCGCGCTTGACCATTAGGGCAGGGGCCACCCCATCGGGGCGACCCCGTCCGTGTCGCGCGACAGCCTTATGTCCGGAGTTGTTATGTCTGAAGCGACCGCCTCCAAAATTCCCGTGACCGTCCTGACCGGCTATCTCGGTGCCGGCAAGACCACGCTGCTCAACCGCATCCTGTCGGAAAATCACGGCAAGAAATACGCCGTCATCGTCAACGAATTCGGCGAGATCGGCATCGATAACGACCTCATCATCGGCGCCGATGAGGAAGTGTTCGAGATGAACAATGGCTGCATCTGCTGCACCGTGCGCGGCGACCTCGTTCGCATCATGGACGGGCTGATGAAGCGCAAGGGCAAGTTCGACGCCATCATCGTCGAGACCACCGGCCTTGCTGATCCGGCGCCGGTCGCCCAGACCTTCTTCGTCGACGAGGACGTGCAGAAGAACGCCCGGCTCGATGCGGTGGTCACGGTTGCCGACGCCAAATGGCTGTCGGACCGGCTCAAGGATGCGCCCGAGGCCAAGAACCAGATCGCCTTTGCCGACGTCATCGTTCTGAACAAGACGGATCTCGTCAACAAGGGCGAGCTTGCCGAGGTCGAGGCCCGCATCCGCGGCATCAATCCCTATGCCAAGCTGCATCGCACCGAGCGCTGCTCGGTGGCGCTGGCCGACGTGCTCGACCGCGGCGCGTTCGATCTCGATCGCATCCTCGATATCGAGCCTGATTTCCTCGAAGCCGACGATCACGACCACGACCATGATCATCACCACCATCATGGTCATGACCATCATCACGATCATGACCACGGCCACGGCCTGAAGCACTATCACGACGAGGACATGCAGTCGCTCTCGCTCAAGACCGACAAGCCGCTCGATCCCAACGTGTTCATGCCCTGGCTGCAGAACCTGGTGCAGGTCGAGGGCGGCAAGATCCTGCGCTCCAAGGGCATTCTCGCCTTCCACGACGACGACGACCGCTACGTCTTCCAGGGCGTCCACATGATGCTGGAGGGCAACCACCAGCGGAAGTGGAAAGAGGGCGAGAAGCGCGAGAGCCGCCTCGTCTTCATCGGCCGCGAACTGCCGGAAAAGGCCATTCGCGAGGGCTTCGAGAGCTGCATCGTCTCGTGATGAAAGAGTTCACGCCGCCCCCCGATTCCGCCTCGATCGTCTCCGTCACCGACCGCGTCAAGCCGGTTACGCTCGGCATGGCCGTGACCTCGGTGCATTTTCTCGGGCCTCGCGCCGCCTTCGTCGGCGGCGAGGAGAATGTCGCGCTCGTCGACATCGCCGGTGAGATCACCACGGTCGCCGTGCACAGTGGCGGCATTCTTTCGACCGCTTCTGACGGCAAGCGCATCATCATGGGCGGCGACAACGGCAAGGTCGTCGCGCTCGACGCCAAGGGCGAGGTGACGCTGCTCGCCACCGATCCCAAGCGGCGCTGGATCGATGCGGTGGCGCTGCACGCCGATGGCGCCTTCGCCTGGTCGGCCGGCAAGATCGCGACCGTCAAGAGCGGCAAGAACGAGGAGAAGTCGCTCGAGGTGCCCTCGACCGTCGGCGGGCTCGCGTTCGCGCCCAAGGGTCTGCGGCTCGCGATCGCGCATTACAACGGCGCCACGCTGTGGTTTCCGAACATGGAGGGATCGGCCGAGTTTCTGCCCTGGGCCGGCTCGCATCACGGCGTCACCTTCAGCCCGGACAACAAATTCCTGGTCACAGCGATGCACGAGCCGGCGCTGCATGGCTGGCGGCTCGCCGACAACAGGCACATGCGCATGACCGGCTATCCCGGCCGCGTCCGCTCGATGTCCTGGAGCGCTGGCGGCAAGGGGCTCGCGACCTCGGGCGCCGACACTGTCATCATCTGGCCGTTCGCCAGCAAGGACGGCCCGATGGGCAAGGAGCCCGCGATGCTCGCGCCGCTGCAGGCGCGCGTGTCGGTGGTCGCCTGCCATCCGAAGAACGACATCCTCGCCGCCGGCTACAGCGACGGCACGGTGCTGATGGTTCGGCTGGAGGACGGCGCCGAGATCCTGGTCCGCCGCAACGGCACCCCGCCGGTGGCCGCGATCGCCTGGAACGCCAAGGGCACACTGCTCGCATTCGCGGACGAAAATGGGGACGGCGGCCTCCTGGAGCTTTGATCTGTCATGGTTCCCGCCGTATAGGGGACCATGCGATTTCTCACCACCTTCCAGCTCGCGGATTTCGCCGACACGCTGGTCAGCCTGACCACGGCCTTTGTGCTGGGCACGCTGATCGGCGCCGAACGGCAATATCGCCAACGCACCGCAGGCCTGCGCACCAACGTGCTGGTCGCGGTCGGTGCGGCCGCCTTCGTCGATCTTGCGATGCATCTGGACGGAGCGGATGGTGCTGTCAGGGTGATCGCCTATGTTGTCTCCGGCATCGGCTTTCTCGGCGCCGGCGTCATCATGAAGCAGGGCATGGACGTGCGCGGCCTCAACACCGCGGCAACGCTATGGGCCTCGGCAGCCGTCGGCTCCTGCGCCGGGGCCGACATGGTCGCGCAGGCAGCTGCGCTCACCGTCTTCGTCATCGCCGGCAATACCCTGCTGCGCCCGCTCGTCAATGCCATCAACCGCATTCCGCTGGACGAGAAGGCGCTGGAGGCCACCTATTACTTCAAGCTCGCGGTCGCGACCGACGCGCTACCCGACATGCGCGACCGTCTCGTCGACAAGCTCGAAGCGGCGAAATATGCGGTTGCCGATATCGAGGTGGTCGAGATCGGCGACGACCTGCTGGAGATCGTCGCCAAGCTGGTGGCCAGCGCGGTCGACCCGAACGAGCTGAACGCCGTGGCGACCGATTTGCAGCACCTGCCGGGCGTGCGGCATGCCACATGGGAAGTCAGTACGACCGAGTGAACGCCGCCTTCTGGCGCCCAACTGAGGAGTTCCCGCTTCGGCGGGTTCGGAACCGCCGCCCGGGCAATTCGTTGATTCCCCTGATGAAGGCGGTGATCGACATGCCCGGCCAGAACAACAACCGAAACCTGAAGCTAGATCTCATGATCGCCTGTTCGCTGTTCGCAGCAGGCGTCGTGGTGTCGGTGATGTCACTTGCGCAAATCCGCGCCGAAAGCCGGATGGAGCTGGCACAGGCGACACAGCCGCTCCAGGGCACCCCGTCCAACGATCAGGACAAGACGCCCGCGGAGGCAAAGCCCGGCGGCGAGCGTCCAACCACGCCGGCTCCCGAGCCGGCGCGCCCCGATCCGCAAACGCAGGGTGCGGCCGGCGCGGCCAAGCCTGCCCTGCCGCCCGCCCCGGCCGAGAAGGTGGCGCCGCCGATCCAGCAGAAGTAGCAGGCATCACGCTGCGCCCCGGTGTATGATCCAACAATGGCAACCGTCCTGCAGCCCACAGGATCACCCCATGCCCACCGCGAGCCTGGCGCCCCTTGGCGAGACCATTTCGATCGCGGAGCTCACGCGCGATCCCTATCCGATCTACAGGCGGCTGAGGCGCGAAGCGCCCGTGCTCCGCGTCAAATCCGTCGGCCGCACCTTCCTCACCAAGGCTGCTGACACCAAGCTCGTCAAGGACAACGCCGCGCTGTTCAGCTCCGACGATCCGAACACGCCCATGAAGCGCGCCTTCCTGGCCCACACGCTGATGCGCAAGGACCATGCCGAGCACCGGAGCGAACGGATGGCGATGATGCCGGCTCTGATGCCGAAGACCATCGAGGCCGTCTGGGCGCCGCTCTATGCGAAACTGGCTGGCGAATATCTCGAACGGCTGCCCCGCGGCGAGGTGGTTGATCTGTTCCCCACGCTCGCGGGACCGCTCGCCGCGCGGATTCTGGCGCATGTCATGGGCGTTCCGGACGCAAGCGATCAGGATATGCAGCGATGGTCCCAGACCCTGATCGACGGCGCCGGCAATTTCGGCTGGACGCCGGGGCCCTTCGAAGCAACCGATCTCGCCAATGCGCAGATGGATGAATGTATCCGCGCCAATGTCGAACGCGTTCGCGCCGAGCCGGATTCCTCCGCGCTGTCCTTCATGGCGAATGCGACCAATCCGATTCCGGAAAGCCAGATGATCGCCAACGTCAAGATCGCGATCGGGGGCGGTATCAACGAGCCGCGTGACGCCCTGCTGACGATCCTCTACGGCTTGCTGACGAACCCGGACCAGCTCGAAGCCGTCCGGGAAGGCGATCAATGGCGATCCGCTTTCGAGGAAGGCGTCCGCTGGGTTGCGCCGATCCAGGCGAGCTCGCGGCTCGTCATGGAAGACACCGAGATCCGGGGCTGCTTCATTCCGAAGGGCGACACAGTGATGACGATACAGGCGTCCGCGAACCGGGACGAGGAGGTCTTCGAGGACGGCGAGCACTTCAACGCCTTGCGCGAGCCCAATCCTCATCAGGCCTTCGGCAACGGCCCGCATCACTGCGCGGGTGCGCATTTGTCGCGGCGGACGGTCGGCGCCATCCTTCTGCCCATGCTGTTCGAGCGCTTCCCCCGCATGACCTTGCCTGATCCCGCGAGCGTTCGCTGGCACGGGTTCGGCTTCCGCGGCCCGCTCAATCTGCCGGTCCTCCTGCAGTAGCGGCTGCCGGGACGAAGGCGTTCGGACTGGCGCCCACCGGCACCATCGGTGACGACGCCTCGGCGTGATGGAGCATGCCATCTTGCCGCTGTTTTGCCCGACGGGTCAAGCGAACTTTGGAAAAACAGAAATAGCCGGGCCACGGCTACTGTGCATGGGGTTGTTTTCGAGTTTTTGATGTCGAGGCTGCCTGTCATTCCGGTCCGCGCGAAGCGCGAACCCGGAATGACGGACGGAGAGGGCTCGCCCTACCGCACCAGAATGTTCCTGAACTGCCAGGGGTCGCTGGTGTCGATGTCCTCCGGGAACAGTCCCGGGCGATCCGTCAGCGGCGTCCAGTCGGTGTAGAAGCCCTTCACCGGTCCGAGATACGGCAACTGGATTTCCAAGAGACGATCGAAATCCATCTCGTCGGCTTCGACGATGCCTTCGTTCGGGTTTTCCAGCGCCCACACCATGCCGCCGAGCACGGCGGAGGTCACCTGCAGGCCGGTGGCGTTCTGATAGGGCGCGAGCTTGCGGGTCTCTTCGATGGAGAGCTGCGAGCCGTACCAATAGGCGTTCTTGTCATGGCCGAACAAGAGCACGCCGAGTTCGTCGATACCGTCGACGATCTCGTTCTCGTCGAGGATGTGGTGCTTCTCCTGCATCTTCGCGGCGCGGCCGAACATCTCGTGCAGCGACAGCACGGCATCGTCGGCCGGGTGATAGGCGTAGTGGCAGGTCGGCCGATAGACCGCCTTGCCCGATGCGTCGCGCACCGTGAAGTAATCGGCGATCGAGATCGACTCGTTGTGCGTGACGAGGAAGCCGTATTGCGCGCCGCGGGTCGGGCACCAGGTGCGCACGCGCGTGTTGGCGCCGGGCTGCATCAGATAGATCGCGGCGCCGCAGCCGGCTTCGTGGGTGTGCGCATTTTCCGGCATCCACTTCTCATGCGTGCCCCAGCCGAGCTCGGACGGCTGCACGCCTTCCGACAGGAAGCCTTCCACCGACCAGGTGTTGACGAAAACGTCGGGCTCCTTCGGCTTCTTCGAGCGCTGGGTGTCGCGTTCGGCGATGTGGATGCCCTTGATGCCGGCCTGCCGCATCAGATCCGCCCATTCGGCCTTGGTCTTCGGCCTGGGCGCATTGAGCTTCAGGTCGGCCGCGACGTTGAGCAGCGCCTGCTTGACGAAGAAGGAGACCATGCCGGGATTGGCGCCGCAGCAGGACACGGCGGTCGTCGAGCCCTTCGGCCGCGCCTTCTTGGCTGCCAGCGTCACTTCGCGAAGCGCATAGTTCGAGCGCGCTTCCGGGCCCTTGGATGCATCGAAATAGAAGCCGAGCCAGGGCTCGTTGACGGTGTCGATATAGAGCGCGCCGAGCTCGTTGCAGAGCTCCATGATGTCGGTCGAACCGGTGTCGACGGAGAGATTGACGCAAAAGCCCTGGCCGCCGCCTTCGGTAAGCAGCGGGGTCAGCACCTCGCGATAATTGTCCTTGGTCAGGCCCTTCTGGATGAAGCGGACATTGTGCTTCTCGCAAAGCGCCCTGCGGCCCTCGTCCTTGGGATCGAGCACGGTGATGCGCGACTTGTCGTAATCCAGATGCCGCTCGATCAGCGGCAGCGTGCCTTTGCCGATGGAGCCGAAGCCGACCATGACGATGGGACCGGTGATCTTGGCGTAGATCTGCGAGGGAAGGCTCATGGAATCGTTTCTCCGGAACGTGCTGTCGGACAAAATGAACGTGGATCAGGCGCTGCGGCGCTTGTTAGATGCTGCGGCGCTTGGCGGTGACTTCGATCTCGACCTTCATCTCGGGCTTGGCGAGGGCGCTGACGACCAGCAAGGTCGCAGCGGGCCTGATGTCACCCAGCACCTCGCCGCAGACGGCGAAATGGGCATCGATGTCACTGGCGTCGGTGACGTAGTAGGTCGCCCGGACGATATCGGCCATCTCGAAGCCGCCCTCCTTCAGGGCGGCTTCAATGGTCTTGAAGCAGTTGCGTGACTGGCTCGTGACATCTGATGGCATCGTCATCGTGGTGTAGTCATAACCGGTGGTTCCCGCCACGAAGGCGAACTCGCCGTCGATCACGGCGCGGCTGTAGCCGACGGTCTTCTCGAGCGGGGAGCCGGTGGAAATTAGGCGACGGGACATGGCTTTCGGCCTCGACTGAAAAGGGGAATTTCGTGGGGTTAAACGGCGTTTCCGGGGCTCACGCAACCCCAAAGGAACAGGCTTATCGTAGGCGCGGCCCGGCGTTGCCGCGCGCCGCGGCCTTGGTCGTCGCCATCACGGCAATCCCTTAGGCCGCGTGCGCCTGGAGGGCGCGAACCGACCTCCGTTTGGCGAGGGCCGCGCCGGTCGGGACGATCATCCCTTCCGCTCCATCCAGCACACCCGCCTGGAATTCGATCGCCAGCAAGCGGTCGCGCTCGAACGGGCCGGGGAGCACCAGCGCGCCGGTCTTCTCGGCGGAGAAGCCGAAGCGCGCGTAATAGGGCGCATCGCCGAGCAGGATGACGGCTTCGTGCCCGCGCGCCCGGGCGGCGGCCAGCGCTTGATGCATCAGCGCGGCGCCGATCCCGAGCTCGCGGCAGGCAGGGTCCACCGCCAGTGGTCCGAGGACCAGGGCGGGCCTGCCTCCGGCGCTGACGTGCCACAGCCGCACGGTTCCCACGAGCTTGCCCTCGCGCACGGCCGACAGGGCAAGGCCTGCGGCAGGTGCACGTCCGTCGCGCAGGCGCTGGCAGGTGCGGCCGTGGCGGTTCTCGCCAAAGCAGGCATCGAGCAGCGTTTCACGCATCGCGACGTCGGCAGCGCGTTCGCTGCGAATTGCGAACGGAGCGGCTTTCGAGGTGAGGGCGAACTTTGGCTTCCGAAAAGCGGTCATGGCGCGTCAGTCCCCGCTTGGACCGGCGTGCGCGCAGCACGCCACTCCAAGACGTCGTCGGAAATCAGAGATGTCAGGGAGGAGCCGGCAAGCCGGCTCCCGGGTTCGTCAAGCCCCGAAAGAGAGGCGGATCAGATGTGATACGTCTTCAGCGGCGGAATGCCGTTGAACGCCACCGACGAATAGGTCGACGTATAGGCCCCGGTGCCTTCGATCAGCACCTTGTCGCCGATCTCGAGCGTCACGGGGAGCGGATACGGGTTCTTCTCGTACAGCACGTCGGCGCTGTCGCAGGTCGGACCTGCCAGCACGCATGGCGTCATGTCCGCGCCGTCGTGACGGGTGCGGATGGCGTAACGGATCGACTCGTCCATCGTCTCGGCGAGGCCGCCGAACTTGCCGATGTCCAGGTAAACCCAGCGCACCTCGTCCTCGTCGCTCTTCTTCGAGATGAGCACGACCTCGGATTCGATGATGCCGGCGTTGCCCACCATGCCGCGGCCCGGCTCGATGATCGTCTCCGGAATCTGGTTGCCGAAGTGCTTGCGCAGCGCGCGGAAGATCGAGCGGCCGTAGGTCACGACCGGCGGCACGTCCTTCAGGTACTTGGTCGGGAAGCCGCCGCCCATGTTGACCATGGACAGGTTGATGCCGCGCTCGGCGCAGTCGCGGAACACCTGCGAGGCCATCGCCAGCGCACGGTCCCACGCCTTCACCTTGCGCTGCTGCGAGCCGACATGGAAGGAAATGCCGCACGGCTCGAGGCGAAGACGCTTGGCGGCGTCGAGCACCTCGACGGCCATTTCCGGGTCGCAGCCGAACTTGCGAGACAGCGGCCATTCGGCGCCGGCGCAGTCATAGAGGATGCGGCAGAACACCTTCGCGCCGGGAGCGGCGCGGGCGATCTTCTCGACCTCGGCGACGCAGTCGACCGCGAACAGGCGGATGCCGAGCGCGAACGCGCGCGCGATGTCGCGCTCCTTCTTGATCGTGTTGCCGAAGGAGATGCGTTCGGGCGTCGCGCCGGCGGCCAGCGCCATCTCGATCTCGGCGACCGTCGCGGTGTCGAAGCAGGAGCCCATGGAGGCCAGCAGCGCCAGCACCTCAGGCGCCGGGTTCGCCTTGACGGCGTAGAACACGCGGCTGTCGGGCAGCGCCTTGGCGAAGGTATGGTAATTGTCGCGCACGACCTCGAGGTCGACGACGAGGCACGGCTCTGTGTCGAGGCCATCCTTGCGGCGGTTGCGCAGGAATTCCTGGATACGTTCGGTCATGGCACTCTCCAACGGTCCCAGCGACGGGATCCGCATCAACGTGACGTCGGATAAGAGCGCTTCGGCCACATCGCGCGATGGAGGCGCGCTGAGGCCAAAAAACTCAAACCAGACTGTGCTGCCGTGGATTGGTTGGGAGAGTTTCCCGCCCGCTCACCTGGCAATGAAGGACAAGCCTTTTCAGTAGCCCGCGCCGGCGGTGGAATGCCGGTAGAGACCAAAAAAGCCCGATCCGTCGTTGCTTTAAGTCGCGTCCCCCGTTGAGAGCGGGGTGCGCCGGTTCGCCTCCGGCTGCCAGTCACGGTTGCAAAGAGCGAAGTCACCTTCGACAAGGCATCTCTTTGAGAGAGATGCTGGGCGCTCCGGGTTTGCTTCGTCTTCGGACCTCTGGGTCTGGCGACCTTCGGCCTTTGACTTCCGCACTTCCGAAGAGCCCCTCGGCTTCTTCACCCCTTGGCGGCTGTCCGGCCTCTTGTCCGGATACCTACCGACTGACACACGACCACAGGCACGTGCGAAATTGGGCAAGAGCGCACATAAGCGTTTTGACTCTGCTTCGCAAGAATTTTTTTAGGCTGCGAACAGAATTGCCTAACATCTGCTTGCGCAGTGTTGCGCGAGCGACGCGGAAGATGAACGGGCGTTAAGTTTTGAGCCTCGCGCGCGCTGCTTGTGCGCAAGATGCGTCAGCGGCGCTTGAAGAAAGGCTCGACGCGTTGAGCTCCGCGGATGAAGGCCGTCATCACCAGCACGCCAAGTGCGAACAGCACGGCCTGCAGGATGTGCGCGGCCTGGTCGCCGAGCCCGAGCAGAATCGCGAGCGCCCAGCCGCCGGCAAACGCTGCGCCGAACACCTCGGCGCCGATCAGGATGGCGGCGCTGACGACGGTGATGACGGTCGGCCAGACGATCTGACGGGAGGACGAGGAGGGCGCGTTCATGGGCGTTGGGGTCCGGTGTTTCGAGGGACGCAATCTCCCCGAAAAGGCGGGCGGGAGCAAGGCCAAATGGCCCAAAAAAGCCCGATGGCGTGCTATAGCTGGCCCAACAAATTGCCTCGAAAATCGGGACTTGTGATGTCAGACCCAAGCCAAACTACGGACGCCGAGACCAATCCGCTGCTCAAGGCCTGGGTGACGCCGTTCGCGACCCCGCCGTTCAACGAGATCAAGCCGGAGCACTTCCTGCCCGCCTTCGAACAGGCCTTTGCCGACCATTCCGCCGAGATTGCGGCGATCACCAATGATCCGGCTGCCCCCGACTTCGCCAACACCATCACAGCGCTGGAGCGCTCCGGCAAGCTGCTCAACAAGGTCGCGGCGGTGTTCTACGATCTGGTCTCGGCACATTCCAATCCGGCCATCCTGGAGATCGACAAGGAAGTTTCCTTGCGGATGGCGCGGCACTGGAATCCGATCATGATGAACGCCGTGCTGTTTGGCCGCATCGCGCAGCTGCACGAGAACCGCGCCAATCTGGGTCTCAACCCGGAGCAGCTCCGCCTGCTGGAGCGCACCTATACCCGCTTTCATCGCGCCGGCGCCGGGCTCTCCGACGAGGCCAAGACGCGGATGGCCGAGATCAACGAGAAGCTGGCGCAGCTCGCGACCGGCTTTAGTCATCATCTGCTCGGCGACGAACAGGACTGGTTCCTGGAGCTTGGGGAGGCGGACCGTCAGGGCCTGCCGGATAGCTTCATCGCCGCCGCCAAGGCTGCGGCAGAAGATCGCAACATGGCAGGCAAGGCCATCGTGACGCTGTCACGCTCCTCGGCCGAGCCGTTCCTGAAGAGCTCGGCAAGGCGGGACCTGCGCGAGAAGGTCTACAAGGCCTTCACGGCGCGTGGCGACAACGGCAATGCCAACGACAACAACACGGCGATCGGCGAGATCCTGAAGCTGCGCGAGGAGAGCGCCAAGCTCCTGGGCTACCCGACCTTTGCCGCCTACCGTCTCGAAGACTCCATGGCCAAGACGCCGGACGCGGTGCGGGACCTGCTGGAGCGGGTCTGGAAGCCGGCCCGGGCGCGGGCGCTCGCCGATCGCGACGAGATGCAGGCGCTGATCACGGAGGAGGGCGGCAACTTCAAGCTCGCCCCCTGGGATTGGCGCTACTACGCCGAAAAGCTCCGCCTTCAGCGCGCCAATTTCGACGATGCTGCGATCAAGCCGTATCTGACGCTCGACCACATGATCGCGGCTGCCTTCGACTGTGCCACCCGCCTGTTCGGCATCAGCTTCGAGGAGCGCAAGGACGTCCCGGTCTGGCACCCCGACGTTCGGGTCTGGGAGGTGAGGGGCCCCGACGGCAAGCACAAGGCGCTGTTCTACGGCGACTACTACGCCCGGCCGTCAAAACGCTCCGGCGCCTGGATGACCTCGCTGCGGGACCAGCAGAAGCTCGACGGCGACATCGCGCCGCTCATCCTCAACGTCTGCAACTTTGCCAAGGGCACCGGCAGCGAACCCTCGCTGCTCTCGCCCGACGATGCCCGCACCCTGTTCCACGAATTCGGCCACGGCCTGCACGGCATGCTGTCCAACGTGACCTATCCCTCGCTGTCGGGTACCTCCGTGTTCACCGACTTTGTCGAGCTGCCCTCCCAGCTCTACGAACACTGGCAGGAGCGGCCCGAGGTGCTGCAGCAATTCGCCCGCCATTACCAGACCGGCGAGCCGCTGCCGGATGACCTGCTCAACCGCTTCCTGGCCGCGCGAAAGTTCAATCAGGGCTTTGCCACCGTCGAGTTCGTGTCCTCGGCGCTGCTCGACCTCGAGTTCCACTCCCAGCCGGCGGCAAACGCTCAGGACGTCCGCGCCTTCGAGAGACGCGAGCTCGAGAAGATCGGCATGCCCGAGGAAATCTCGATGCGGCATCGGCCGACCCAGTTCGGCCACATCTTCTCCGGCGACCACTATGCGGCCGGCTATTACAGCTACATGTGGTCGGAGGTGATGGATGCCGACGCTTTCGGCGCGTTTGAGGAAGCCGGCGACATCTTCGATCCCGCCGTGGCAAAGCGTCTGCACGACGACATCTATTCGAGCGGCGGATCGGTCGATCCGGAAGCGGCCTACGAGGCCTTCCGCGGCCGTCCGCCCGAGCCCGACGCGCTGCTGCGCCGCCGCGGCCTGCTCGACGACGCCAAGGCGGCCTGACGGGCATGCGCGCCCTGCTGGGACTCCTGCTCGTCGCCGCCATGATGCTCGCGTCAGGCGTGGCGCGCGCGCATCCGCATGTCTGGATCACGGCGACCAGCGAACTGCTCTACGCCGAGGACGGCTCGATCACCGGCGTGCGCCATGCCTGGACCTTTGACGACATGTTCTCGGCCTATGCGGTGCAGGGGCTCGAGAACAAGACCAAGGGCGCTTACACCCGCGAGGAACTCGTGCCGCTGGCGCAGACCAACGTCGAGTCCCTGAAGGAATATGCCTACTTCACCTTCGCGAAGGCCGACGGCAAGAAAGAGCGCTTCCAGGAGCCGGTCGATTATTTCCTCGACTACAAGGACTCCGTGCTGACGCTGCATTTCACCCTGCCGCTGAAGAACCCGGTCAAGCCCAAGCAGCTGGTGCTCGAAGTGTTCGACCGCTCCTTCTTCATCGATTTCCAGATGGCCAAGGACAATCCGGTCAAGCTGGTCGGCGCGCCCTCGGCCTGCCAGATGAAGCTCGATCGCCCGAGCGACGGCACCGCGACCGCGCAAAAGCTCAACGAGCAGACCTTCACGGACGGCCCGAACGCCAATTTCGGCATGATGTTCGCCAACAAGATCACGGTGGATTGCCCTTGAAGCCGCATCTGTCGCCCCTCGTGCGCGGGTTGATTGCTTGCACAGCCGTGCTCCTGGTCGTGAGCTCAGCCGATGCCGTGCTTCACGAGGTCTTCGCGCAAAACCCGTTCGGCGCGCCGAAGCCGGCGCAGGCCGCCGAGCCCGAGGCCAGCGGTATCATCGGCTGGCTGCTGGCAAAGCAGTCCGAGTTCTATCGCCAGATGTCGTCTACCATCCGCGCCGCGAAATCCGACGGCTCGGCGGTGTGGACGCTGCTCTTCATCTCGTTTGCCTACGGCATCTTCCATGCGGCCGGGCCCGGGCATGGCAAGGCGGTGATCGCCTCTTATCTGGTCGCCAACCGCGAGACGGCCCGGCGCGGCATCGTGCTGTCGTTCGCCTCGGCGCTCATGCAGTCGCTGGTGGCGATCTTGATCGTCGGCATCTCGGCCTGGATCTTGAACGCCACCGCCAGAACCATGTGCAAGGCGGAGGGCGCGATCGAGATCGCGAGCTATGCTCTGATCGCGCTGTTCGGCCTGCGCCTGGTCTGGATCAAGGGCCGAACCTTCATCCGCGCGCTTCAGGCGACGCAGCCGGTGCCGGCGATCGCGGGCGTGCCGCATGACCTCCATGATCACAGCCATCATCATGATGCGCACGATCATCATCATCACGACCACGCGCACGCCCGTCACAACCACGGGCATGATCACGTCCACGACGAGCATTGCGGCCATTCCCATGGACCAATCCCAAGCGAACTCGCCGGCCCCGGCGGCTGGCGCCGCGGCTTTGCCGCGATCCTGACCGTCGGCATCCGCCCCTGCTCGGGGGCGATCCTGGTGCTGGTGTTCGCGCTGGCTCAGGGCCTGTTCTGGGCCGGCATCGCCGCGACCTTCCTGATGGGGCTGGGCACTGCGATCACGGTTGCCGCCATCGCGGTCGTCGCCGTTTCCGCCAAGGACATCGCCGCCCGCCTGAGTGGGGCCAGCGATGGCGGCGGCGCGCTGTTCATGCGCGGCCTCGAACTCGGCGCCGCCGCCCTCGTGCTGCTGTTCGGAGCGGGCCTGTTGTTCGGCTATATCGCGGCCGAGCGGACGACGTGTTTTTAGGCGCCACCTACAATTTTATCAGCTCACGCCGGCAGCAGCCGCTTCAACATCGGCATGAAGAAAATCACCAGATTGATCGCAAAGCCGATGCTCCAGAGGATGGAGCGCAGCGTCGGGCGGTCGCCAAGATAGGTCAGCACATAGGCGATCCGCACGATCAGGAACAGCACCGCGAGCTCGTCGATCAGGCGCTGCGGGGAGTCGCGGAATTCGGCGAGCAGGACGGCGAAAGCGAAGAACGGAAAGGTCTCGATCCCGTTCTGGTGGGCGCCGAGCGCGCGATGCGCGATGGCGTCCTGATAGAAGGCGGGATCGCGCGGTCGGGAATTGTCGAAGCCGCGAAACCTGATCCATTTGATCGAGGCGATCGTTACGAGATAGAGCAGTAACGCTCCGAGCACGCACCATTCCGCGAGCGTCATCGTTCCTCCCCCGCTGGGGGGACCCTAGCGAAACCGGGCTCATCTTGACAAGTTCGGAGCAACGCGCGACGCAACTGGTTATGACGACCCTAGCCCCCCTCAAGACCGCGAAGCAGGCAACGCCCCCGGCCCAGCCGCGCGTTGGCGTGCTGCTGGTCAATCTCGGCACGCCCGACACCGCCGATGCCGCAGGCGTGCGGGTCTATCTCAAGGAATTCCTGTCGGACGCCCGTGTCATCGAGGACCAGGGACTGATCTGGCAATTGGTGCTGAACGGCATCATCCTGCGCAGCCGCCCGCGCACCAAGGCGCTCGACTACCAGAAGATATGGAACAACGAGAAAAACGAATCGCCGCTGAAGACCATCACGCGCTCGCAAGCCGACAAGCTCGCCGTCGCGCTGTCTGATAGTCCCCATGTCGTGGTGGATTGGGCAATGCGCTACGGCAATCCTTCGATCAAGGCGGGCATGGATGCGCTGATCGCGAAAGGGTGCGAGCGCATCCTGGCGGTTCCGCTCTATCCGCAATATTCCGCCTCGACCTCGGCGACCGTCTGCGACGAGGTGTTCCGTGTGCTCGCCCGCCTGCGGAACCAGCCGACGCTCCGGGTGACGCCGCCTTATTATCAGGACGAGGCCTACATTGAGGCGCTGGCTGTCTCGATCGAGACGCATCTGGCGACACTGCCGTTCCAGCCCGAACTGATCGTCGCTTCCTTCCACGGCATGCCGAAATCCTATGTCGAGAAGGGCGATCCCTATCAGAGCCACTGCATCGCCACGACAGAGGCGCTGCGCCGTCGGCTCGGCATGGATGAAACAAAGCTGCTGCTGACTTTCCAGTCGCGCTTCGGCAATGACGAGTGGCTGCAGCCCTATACCGACAAGACCATGGAGCGGTTGGCAAAGGAAGGCGTGCGCCGCATCGCGGTGGTGACGCCGGGCTTTTCCGCCGACTGCCTCGAGACGTTGGAGGAGATCGCGCAGGAGAATGCCGAGATCTTCAAGCACAATGGCGGCGAGCAATTTTCCGCGATCCCCTGTCTCAACGACAGCGATCCAGGCATGGACGTGATCCGTACGCTGGTGCTGCGCGAGCTTCAGGGCTGGATCTGAGGAGCGCTCCATGAACCGCCGCGACTGTCTGGCGCTTCTTGGGATACTCGCGGTATGGCCGCCCTCCGTGCTGGCGCAGCAGCCGACGGCGCCGCGCCGGCTCGGCGTGCTCTCTGTCACATCAGCCGATGACGTGATCGGCCGGACGGCCCTTGCCGAGGCGCTGGCCGCTCATGGCTGGAAGGATCAAGACAATCTCGAAATCGACTGGCGCAGCGGCGCGGGCGATCGCGCGCGCGTCGCGCAGCTTGCCGATGATTTGATCGCGCGCAAGCCCGATATCCTGCTCGCGCTCGGCACGCCTTCGGTGGAGGAGCTGCGCCGGCGCACCACGACGATCCCGATCGTATTTGCCGTGGTCACCGATCCCGTCAGCCAGGGCTTCGTCCAGAACCTGGCCCATCCCGGCAGCAACATCACAGGCTTCACAGATTACGACGGCCCGCTCGCCGGCAAATGGCTGGAGATGCTGACGCAGGTCACGCCAAAGGTGTCCCGCGTCTTCGTCGTCTACAACCCCGCCACCGCGCCGTTCGCGGCGCTGATGCTGCATACGGTGGAGGAGGCCGCGCGGACGCTGCATGTGACGGTCGAGCCGGCGCCCGTGCATGATGTCGCTTCGATCGCCGCGCTGGCCTCGCGCAAGGATGGCGGCTTCCTGGTGCTGCCGGACTTCTTCGCCATCGCGAACCGCGCGCCGCTGCTGGCGGCGATCGAGCAGGCGCATTTGCCGGCCGTGTTCTGCATCCGCGCCTTTGTCGATGAAGGCGGGTTGATGTCCTACAGCACTGATAGCGCCGAGCAGCTCCGCCGTGCCGCCGGCTATATCGATCGTATCCTCAAGGGAGCGCGGGCGGCGGACCTGCCGGTCCAGAACCCCACCAAGTTCGAGCTGGCCATCAATCTAAAGACAGCCAAGGCGCTAGGTGTCACGCTTTCCCCAAACCTGCTCGCAATCGCGAACGAGGTCATCGAGTAGGATGGCGCATTCTGGAGTTGCAACGACGCTGTGATCTCAGAGATCATGAGCCATGACAGCAAGAATCGACACCTATTACGACTTCAGGTCACCGTACGCTTATTTCGCTGACTACAGGGTCCGCCATACCGATCTCGGCTTGGCGACCAAGGTGGAATGGATCGGCCGCCCGATTTTCATCGACGTGATCCTCAACCTGCAATCCGGCAGAGAGCCATGGGCGCCCTATATCGATACGCTCATCCCGCCGAAGCGGGCTTATCTGATGGCGGACATCCGCCGCATGGCCGCGTTCTATGGCGCACCTTTCAAGCCATCCTGGAAGTGGCCCAACCGGCCAAATCAGATTCCCGCATTGTGCGTTGCATCGCTGCTTTCGGGCCGGGTCGAGGAGGTTTTCCGGAGCGCTGTGTTCGACGGTTTGTGGCATGAGCAGCGCGACATTTCCGACCCGGCGGTGTTGAGAGAAGCCGTCGTCCGGGCGGGTGGTGATCCCGCAATCGTCGCGCAGGCAGATGATCCCAACGTTCGCGACGCCTTAACGAGCCGGACCGTGGAGGCTTATGGGAGCGGCGTGTTCGGGACGCCCACTTTCGTCTGGGATGGCGAAATCTTTTTTGGGGCAGATCGGCTCGATGTCCTGGCCTGGAAAGTGAATCGCGCGGCGGGCGGCTGAGAGCTCAGCTTTCGACAGGAGCATGACCCTTAGTCTTTGCCGCTAGGTCTGCGCCTTCACGCTTTCAAGAGCCGTTCGCAAATACATAATCGAGACCATTTCCCCTCCTCGCGTCTTGTGCAGAATGGCGCCGATACCGACGTGAAAAGCGGCTGCTGAACCGCTAGGGTCTTGATCCCGACCAATGGCAGCGCGGGAAAGAGACTTTTCCCGCCTTGGAGGAAAGATGAGCGGTTTCGATATTTTCGCGATTGTTCTGGTATTGCTCGTCATCGTCACGCTGATCGCCGGCGTGAAGACGGTGCCGCAGGGCTATGACTGGACCATCGAGCGGTTCGGCAAATACACGCAGACGCTGAGCCCCGGGCTGAACCTGATCGTGCCCTATTTCGATCGGGTCGGGCGCAAGATCAACATGATGGAGCAGGTGATCGACATCCCCGAGCAGGAGGTCATCACCAAGGACAACGCCACCGTGACGGTTGATGGCGTCGCCTTCTACCAGGTGTTCGACGCCGCGAAGGCGAGCTACGAGGTCGCGAACCTCAACCAAGCGATCACGGTCCTGACCATGACCAACATCCGCTCGGTGATGGGATCGATGGATCTCGACCAAGTGCTATCGCATCGCGACGAGATCAACGAACGCCTCTTGCGTGTCGTCGACGCGGCCGTCTCGCCCTGGGGCGTCAAGGTCAACCGCATCGAGATCAAGGACATCGTGCCGCCGGCCGACCTCGTCGAGGCCATGGGCCGGCAGATGAAGGCCGAGCGCGTCAAGCGCGCCGACATTCTCGCCGCAGAGGGCCAGCGCCAGTCGGAAATCCTGCGGGCCGAGGGTGCCAAGCAGGGCCAGATCCTCCAGGCAGAAGGCCGTCGCGAGGCCGCCTTTCGCGACGCCGAGGCGCGCGAGCGTCTCGCTGAAGCCGAGGCCAAGGCGACCCAGGCGGTGTCGGAAGCCATTGCCAAGGGCGATGTCGCCGCGCTGAACTACTTCATTGCGGACAAATACATCAAGGCGTTTGGCCAGTTCGCGGATGCGCCGAACCAGAAGATCATCATGCTGCCGATGGAAGCGACCAGCATGCTCGGATCGCTCGCCGGCATCGGCGAAATCGCGAAGGCGACGTTCGGCGAAAGTGCTGCCTCTGCGACCGCCGCCGCGCGCCGCACCGGTTCGGTGCCCCCGACCGGCTCGCCGCCGCCGGCGGTCCCGCCGCGGCAGGGGTAGGGAATAGCGCATGGAGGTCGTGTCATGACGGACATGTTCGTATCGCTCGGCAACTGGAACTGGCTGATCTTCGGCTTCATCTTGATGGCGCTAGAGGTGGTCGCGCCGGGCGTGTTCCTGTTCTGGCTCGGGCTTGCCGCGCTTCTGGTCGGCCTGATCTCGTTCACCGCGGTCATTTCGTGGCAGATCCAGCTGGTGATGTTCGCGGTGTTCGCCGCCGCAGCCGCCCCTGTTTGGCGCCGGCTTGGCCGGCCGAAGCCCGACGCCGGCGCCAGCCCCTTCCTCAACAAGCGTACCGAGGCGCTCCTCGGCCGCGAGTTCACGCTGGAGAAGCCGATCATCGACGGCAACGGCACCGTTCGCATCGGCGATACGGTCTGGCGCGTGGCGGGTCCGGATACGCCCGCAGGGACACGGGTGAAGGTGGTGCATGTGGATGGGGCAAATTTGACGGTCGCGGCGGCTTGACTTCTTCGCCTCTCCCCGCGTGCGGGGAGAGGCCGATAGTCAAGCGCAGCTTGATTATCGGGCGAGGGGGAGTCTCCGCGAGTCCAACTGTCACCGTCTTCGCGGAGACTCCCCCTCACCCCGACCCTCTCCCCGCAAGCGGGGCGAGGGAGAAGACCTCCACCTCTCCGCAAACCGGTGCAGCGGCATGAACGTCTCGCACAACTCCCGCCCGAGCGCGGTCAACCCGTAACCGCCGCCGTCGCCGAGCTCCACGAAGCCCGCCTCGCGCAGCTCCGTCAGCCGGGCCTGCAGCACTGTCGGCGAGGCCTCGTCGCAGGCCGTGCGCAGCGCGCGCGAGGTGAGGGGCAATTCGCGCAGCTCCCATAAAATTCGCAGGCTCCAGCGTCGGCCGAGCAGCTCGAGCAGCGCCATGATCGGCCGCCCGGTGCGCGAGCCGCGCACGCGGGGATCCCCAGACCCTGCCTGTTTCGCCATCGCGATCCTCTTGCGTCTTGCTACAGAAAATGTAGCGTGCTGCTACGAGAATTGTAGCAAGGAGGACGCTCATGTCATCCCCGACGCCGCGCATCGCCCCGCTCGATCAGCCTTATCCCCCGGAGATCCAGGCGCAGTTCGACCGCATCATGCGCGGTGCCCCGCCGCTGGTGCTGTTCCGGGTCATGGCCGCCCACACGCGCGCGTGGGAGAAGTTTCGCGCCGCCGGGCTTCTCGATCCGGGCCCGCTCTCACTGCGCCAGCGCGAGATCGTCATCGATCGCACCTGTGCTCTGAACCAATGCGAGTACGAATGGGGTGTCCATGTCGCGGTCTTCGCCGGTCCGGCAAAACTCACGAAGGACGAGGTCCGCGCGACGGTCGCGGGCGATGCGACCTCGCCCTGCTGGTCGCCGGCGGAGGAGGCCCTGATCGCGGCGGTGGACGCGCTCCATCACCGCGCGACCCTCACCGACGCCGAGTTCGCCGCTCTGTCGGCGCATTACGACGAGGCGCAAATCCTGGAGATCATGCTGCTGTGCGGCTTTTATCGCACGGTGTCGTATCTGGCGAACGGGCTGCGCCTGCCGCTGGAGGAGAAGGCGGCGCGGTTTCCCCAATAGTCATTCCGGGCTCGCGCCAAGTGGCGCGCCCGGAATGACGAGCGATGCCTTACGCCACGCCCGCCCGCAAGAGATCGTGCAGGTGCACGATGCCGACCACCTTGTTCGCCTCGGTTACCACCAGCGTCGTGATCTTGCGCGTGTTCAGCACCTCGATCATCTCGGTCGCGAGCATCGAGGGCGGCACGGTCTTCGGCTTCCTGGTCATGATCTCGTCAACCAGCGCCGTCAGCAGATCGGGGCGCATGTGGCGGCGAAGATCGCCGTCGGTGATGATGCCGACGGCCTCGTTCGCAGCATTGACGATGCAGACGCAGCCGAGACCCTTGGCCGACATCTCGACCACCGCATCCGACATCTTCGTGCCGAGCGGCTTCACCGGAATCTCGGCGCCGGTGCGCATGTAGTCGCGGACGAATTTCAGCATCGCGCCCAGCTTGCCGCCCGGATGGAAATGGGCGAATTCCAGAGCAGTGAAGCCGCGGCTTTCGAGCAGCGCGATGGCGATGGCATCGCCGATCGCGACCTGCATCATGGTCGAGGTGGTCGGTGCCAGATTGTGCGGGCAGGCTTCGCGCGCCTTCGGCAGCTCGATGACGATGTCGGCGGCCTGGCCCAGCGAAGACGCCGCGTTCGACGTCACCGCGATCATCGGGATCGCAAAGCGCGCGGAGTAGTTCACGAGTGTCTTCATTTCCGGCTGCTCGCCGGACCAGGACAGCGCCATGATGACGTCGTCCGTGGTGATCATGCCGAGATCGCCATGGCCAGCTTCGGCGGTGTGAACGAAGAATGCCGGCGTGCCCGTCGAGGCGAGGGTTGCCGCGATCTTGCGCGCCATATGGCCGGACTTGCCGAGGCCGGTGACGATGACGCGGCCCTTGGCATTGCGGATCAGGTCGACCGCCCTGGCGAACGCCTGGCACAGCGGGCCGCGCAGGGCGGCCGCGAGCGCGTTGAGGCCGCCGCTCTCGGCTTCCAACGTGCGGAGCGCGGATTCGACGCTGGCAGGGGCGGGGCCGGATGATTGGGTCATCAGCGGTTTCGAACTCGGCATGTTCACGTCCAGGGGAGGAGGGGCGTCAGCCCGTTGCCGGCCTGCTTAGCACGCTCCGGCCTGCGAGGCGACGCGGGCGCCAACACCCTCAACGGGTCATTAACCATAATTGTTTTAACTCCATTAACGATGGTTCCCGCCAGTCGGCGAGAGCGATCGTGGAAGTATCTGATTTCGTTGGAGTTAATCCATCGTGGGGTCGCCTCCAGGCAGGGGCCGGAGCAGCTGCGCGTTAGCTTTCCGCGCCGCTTTGCCATGCCTGCTGCTGACGGTGCTGGAAAGCGCGCCCGCGGCCGCCCAGAGCCTCACGCCCGACCTGTTCAATCCCAGCCGCGGCGGCTTCGTCGCGCCCGATGCGCTACCGATGCGCCGTACGGCCGGCGTGCCGCAGGCGCCATCGGACGCAGTGCCGCAGCCGCCGGACCCCAACGACGATCCGCGCAAGAAAAGCGATGCGCCCGCGGCGACGCGCGTCGGCCAGGTGCCGACCTATGGGCTGTCTCCCGCCAATGGGGCCAGCAGCTCCGGTTACGATTCGCTCAATCGCAAGCGCCAGCAGCCAAAGCTCTATCCGGGCCAGCCGAAGCCCAGGAAGCCCGCGGGTCCCGGCTCGCCGGTGCCGCTGGCGACGCCGGACACGAGTCTCGGCCCTCCGCGCATCGCACCGCCGCCATCGGAGACCGCGCACAAGACGCCGGTGCCGCCGGCAATGGCGGGCACCGTGCCCGGCCAGCCCTTGCGCCGCCGCCTCAAGGCCGATGACGATGCCTTCGGCGCGGTCGGCGATTACGCCGGCAGCTTTCTGATCAAGGGCGGGCTCGAGCTCTCGGCCGGCTACGACAGCAATCCTGCACGCCTGCAAAAGCCGGTCGGCTCCCCGGTCTATGTCGTCGCGCCTGACCTGCTCGTGATCTCGGACTGGGAGCGCCACGCGCTGGTCGCCGATCTGCGCGGCTCGTTCTCGGGCTACACCAACAACATGCCTGAAACCATCGACGGCCTTGCCTCGCCGTCGCCGGTCGAGATCAACCGCCCCGACTTCACCGGCCATATCGACGGTCGTATCGACGTCGATCGCGACCTCAAGCTGACCTCGCAGCTGCGCCTGCGGCTCGCCACCGACAATCCGGGCAGCCCGAACGTACAGGCCGGCCTGCAGAAATATCCAGTCTATGCCAGCTACGGCACCACCGTCGGCTTCGACCAGACCTTCAATCGCTTCGAGGTCGCCGCCGGCGCCACGGTGGACCGCACCGCCTATACCGATTCAAAACTCACCGACGGCTCGGTCTTCAGCAACAACGATCGCGACTTCAACCAGTATGGCGGCGTCGGCCGCTTCTCCTACGACCTCAAGCCCGGCTTGAAGCCGTTCGTCGAGATCGAGGGCGACAACCGCGTCCACGACCAGGCCGCCGACCGCAACGGCTACTTGCGCGATTCATCCGGCGGCTACGCCAAGATCGGTTCGTCCTTTGAATTCTCGCGCATTCTCACCGGCGAGATCTCGGTCGGCTATTCCGCGCGCACCTATGTCGATCCCCGCCTGAGCCAGCTCTCGGGCTTCCTGACCTCGGGCTCGCTGATCTGGAACGCCAGCGGGCTGACCACGGTCAAGTTCAACACCGACACGCAGATCGCGGAAACCACGATCCCCGGCTCCTCCGGCGTGCTGGTGCACACCTATGCCGCCGAAGTCGACCACGACTTCCGCCGCTGGCTCACCGCGATCGGCAAGTTTACCTACGGCACCTACGACTACCAGAACCAGGGCCGCAACGACAAAACCTACTCGCTCGAAGGCAACCTGATCTACAAGCTCAACCGCAATGTCTGGATCAAGGGCACGCTGCGCCACGACATCCTGGACTCGAACCAGCCGGGCTCGAGCTCGCAAGGCACGGTGGTGATGCTGGGTGTGAGGCTGCAGAACTAGGGCGATGAGCTTGCGAGTGCGAGCAGCACTTGCCGCGTCGAATCCTCAACTCGACCGCGATGCCTTAACGGGCTCGCCAGCTCGCGCCGCCAGCGCGTGATTCCGCGTGACGTGGTCCGCGGAAGCTCTTAGGCTGCCTCCATTCCGACGACCGCTTTTTTCCACCATTTCTCGTGCTTTTTGTTGGAGGAGTTCATGACGACCTATTTTGCCGCTGTCGCCGCTGCGGCCTGTGTGCTTTGCGCCTCCTCGCCGTCCGAAGCTGGCGGCACCGGGCGCTTCCTCGGAAGCCTGCTTGCGAGGGGAGCCGTCAGGGCTGCGGTGGCTGCGGGGACATCGTCCTCATCGTCAGCGAAGACCTATTCGGCCGACGTCCTGACCGTGTCGCAACTGGCCCAATGCATCAAGCGCGCGTCCAAGCTCGACGAGGATAGTGCGCGGCTGGAGACGAGCCGAACCGCCTTGCAAGCGTCGCTCGACGAATACGACCAGTCGAAGGCGACCGTCGAGGCGCAGCGCGCGAGCCTGAACCGAAGCAGCTCCAGGGCGGTGAACTCATTCAACGCGCTGGTTGACCGGCACAATGCGATGCTGACTGACGTAAAGGCCAAGCAGTCCGCGTTCAACGCGGACATCGACGCCCACAATGTCGAGGTGAATGCCTACAACGGCGATTGCGCGAAGCAGTATTACGCCGATGACCTGGTCGAGGCGAAGAAGCAGGCCGGTGTCACCGGCGGGTAGCGATCGGGGCCACGCACGATAGAGCGAGGAGTGCTCTATCGTGAGGTCCCATCATGTCGCTCAGCGCGGCAGATCCGTCTTCCCCATCAGGAACGTGTCGATCGAGCGGGCACACAGCCGGCCCTCGCGGATGGCCCAGACCACCAGCGACTGGCCGCGGCGCATGTCGCCGGCGGAGAACACGTTCGGGCGCGAGGTCTGGTAGTCCAGCGTGTTGGCCTTGACGTTGCCGCGCGGGTCGAGCTCGACCGCGAGCTGCTTCAAGAGGCCCTCGTGCACGGGATGCACAAAACCCATCGCGAGCAGGACGAGCTCGGCCTCCAGCTCGAACTCGGTGCCGGCGATCGGCTTGAACTTGTCGTCGACGTGCACGCAGTGCAGCTTCCTGACCTTGCCGTTCTCGCCGGAAAACTTCTGCGTCAGCACGGCGTATTCGCGGATCGCGCCTTCGGCCTGGCTGGAGGAGGTGCGCATCTTCAGCGGCCAGTTCGGCCAGGTCAGGCCCTTGTTCTCGCGCTCGGGCGGGGCGGGCATGATCTCAAGCTGGGTCACGGAGAGCGCGCCCTGGCGCAGCGAGGTGCCGATGCAGTCCGATCCGGTGTCGCCGCCGCCGATGACGACGACATGCTTGCCGCCGGCCAGGATATCCTTGACGCCGTTCAGCGCTTCACTGGAGACGCGGCGGTTCTGCTGCGGCAGGAAGTCCATCGCGTAGTGGATGCCCTCGAGCTCGCGGCCGGGGATCGGCAGGTCGCGCGGCGCTTCGGCGCCGCCCGTCAGCGCGATCGCGTCGTACTGGTTGAGCATCTCGCGCGGATCGATATTGCCGCTGGCGCCGACATGGCTGTTGTAATGGAAGGTGACGCCTTCGCCTTCCATCTGCTTGACGCGGCGGTCGATGACGCCCTTCTCCATCTTGAAGTCGGGGATGCCGTAACGCAGCAGGCCGCCGGCCTTGGCGTACTTCTCGTAGACATGCACGTCGTGGCCGGCGCGCGCGAGCTGCTGCGCGCAGGCCATGCCGGCCGGACCGGAGCCGATCACGGCGACCTTCTTGCCGGTCTTGTGGGCGGCGACCTCGGGCTTCAGCCAGCCATTGTCCCAGGCGCGGTCGACGATCGCGCATTCGATCGTCTTGATGGTGACCGGGTTGTCGTCGATGTTGAGCGTGCAGGACGCTTCGCACGGCGCCGGGCAGATGCGGCCGGTGAACTCCGGGAAGTTGTTGGTCGAGTGCAGGTTACGCGAGGCTTCTTCCCAATTGCCCTGATAGACCAGGTCGTTCCAATCGGGGATCTGGTTGTTGACCGGGCAGCCGGGCGTGCCGGGCGCAACCGAGCCGGTGCCGTGGCAATAGGGGATGCCGCAATTCATGCAGCGCGCAGCCTGGTCCCGTACTTCCTTCTCGGAGAGCGGAATGACGAACTCGTTGTAATGCTTCACGCGCTCGGCGACCGGGGTGTACTTGCGGTCGTGCCGTTCGATTTCGAGAAAACCCGTGATCTTGCCCATTAAACCCGAAGTCCCTGCCGCTTAGTCGTTTTGTTTCTTCTCGTCATTGCGAGGAGCGAAGCGACGAAGCAATCCAGTGCTTCGCTGCGCTCGCAATGACGGGGTGTGATGCCTTACGCCCCGATCGCGATTTTCGGCTCGGCGTCCGCGTTGGCGGCCATTTCGCGCAGCGCGCGCCGGTACTCGACCGGCATCACCTTGCGGAATTTGGGCAGCCATTCCTTCCAATTGGCGAGGATCTCGGCGGCGCGCCTGGAGCCGGTCGCTTTCGCATGGCGCGTGATCAGGACGTGCAGCCGCTCGACGTCGGAGGCGAGCAGGTTGTTGAACACGTCGACCCGGCCATGCGCCTCGAGGTCACCCGAGTGGTGATAGGTGCCGGCATTGATCAGCTCTTCCGACAGCACCGGCTCGAGCTCGACCATGGCCATGTTGCACAGCCTGTCGAAGTCGCCGGTCTCGTCGAGCACGTAGGCGATGCCGCCGGACATGCCGGCCGCGAAGTTGCGCCCGGTCTTGCCGAGCACGACCACGATGCCGCCGGTCATGTATTCGCAGCAATGATCGCCCGCGCCCTCGACCACGGCGACCGCGCCCGAGTTACGCACGGCAAACCGTTCGCCGGCGATGCCGCGGAAGTAGCACTCGCCTTCGATCGCGCCGTACATCACGGTGTTGCCGACGATGATGCTCTCCTCCGGAACGATGGCGCTGTTGGCCGGCGGCTTGACGATGATCTTGCCGCCCGAGAGGCCCTTGCCGACATAATCGTTGCCTTCACCCTCGAGCTCGAAGGTGACGCCGTGGGCGAGCCACGCGCCGAAGGCCTGGCCGGCGGTGCCCTTGAGGCTGACATGGATGGTGTCATGGGGCAGGCCGGCATGGCCGTAGATCTTGGCGACCGCGCCCGACAGCATCGCACCGGCCGAGCGGTTTGTGCTGTTGATCGCGGCTTCGATCTTCACCGGCGCGCCGCGATCGAGCGCGGGCTTCGCCTTCTCGATCAGCGAGCGGTCGAGCACGGCCTCCAGATGATGGTTCTGGCGCTCGGAGTGATAGATCTTCTGGCCCTTCTCTTCCTTCTGCTTGACGAACAGCTTCGAGAAATCGAGGCCCTTGGCCTTCCAGTGCGCGACCAGCTTGGTCTGGTCGAGCAGCTGAACCTGACCGACCATCTCGTTGAAGGTGCGGAAGCCGAGCGAAGCCATGATCTCGCGAACTTCCTCGGCAACGAAGAAGAAGTAGTTGATCACGTGCTCGGGCTGGCCGGTGAAGCGCTTGCGCAGGACGGGGTCCTGCGTCGCGACGCCGACCGGGCAGGTGTTGAGATGGCACTTGCGCATCATGATGCAGCCGGCCGCAATCAAGGGGGCAGTGGCGAAGCCGAACTCGTCTGCGCCGAGCAGCGCGCCGATCACGACGTCACGGCCGGTGCGGAAGCCGCCGTCGACCTGGACCACGATGCGGCTACGCAGCCGCTCGCGCACCAGGGTCTGGTGGGTTTCGGCGAGGCCGATCTCCCACGGCGAGCCGGCGTGCTTGATCGAGGTCAGCGGCGATGCGCCGGTGCCGCCCTCGAAGCCCGCGATGGTGACGTGGTCGGCGCGCGCCTTGGCGACGCCCGCGGCGACCGTGCCGACGCCGATCTCGGAGACGAGCTTGACCGAGACGTCGCCCGTCGGGTTGACGTTCTTGAGGTCGTAGATGAGCTGCGCCAGATCCTCGATCGAGTAGATGTCGTGATGCGGCGGCGGCGAGATCAGGCCGACGCCCGGCGTCGAGTGCCGGACCTTGGCGATGGTCGCGTCGACCTTGTGGCCGGGCAGCTGGCCGCCTTCGCCGGGCTTGGCACCCTGCGCCATCTTGATCTGCATCATGTCGGAGTTGACGAGATACTCCGTGGTGACGCCGAAGCGGCCCGAGGCGACCTGCTTGATCGCCGAGCGCATCGAATCCCCGTTCGGCATCGGCTTGAAGCGGTCGGCTTCCTCGCCGCCTTCGCCGGTGTTCGACTTGCCGCCGATCCGGTTCATGGCGATCGCGAGCGTGGTGTGCGCCTCGCGCGAGATCGAGCCGAAGCTCATCGCGCCGGTGGCGAAGCGCTTGACGATGTCCTTGGCCGGCTCGACCTGCTCGATCGGGATCGGCTTACGCTTCTCTTCCTCCGCGTTCTTGATCCGGAACAGGCCGCGCAGCGTCAAAAGGCGCTCCGACTGCTCGTTGAGGATCTTTGCGAAGGCGCGGTAGCGCTCCTGCGAATTGCCGCGCGCGGCGTGCTGGAGCAGCGATACCGACTCGGCGGTCCAGGCATGGTCCTCGCCGCGGCTGCGATAGGCGTATTCGCCGCCGACATCGAGCGCGCTCTTGTAGACCAGCGCCTCGCCGAACGCGTCGGCATGACGGCGCACGGCCTCTTCCGCGATCTCGGCAAGGCCGACGCCTTCGACACGGGTATGCGTGCCGGCGAAGAACTTCGCGACGAAATCGGCCTTGAGGCCGACCGCGTCGAAGATCTGCGCGCCGCAATAGGACTGGTAGGTCGAGATGCCCATCTTGGACATCACCTTCAAGAGGCCCTTGCCAATCGACTTGATGTAGCGCTTGACGATTTCGTAGTCGTCGAGCGAGCCGGGCAGGCGGTCCTTCATCGCGATGATGGTCTCGAACGCGAGGTAAGGATTGATCGCTTCGGCGCCGTAGCCGGCGAGGCATGCGAAGTGATGCACTTCGCGCGGCTCGCCGGATTCGACGACGAGACCGACCGAGGTGCGCAGGCCCGTGCGGATCAGGTGATGGTGCACGGAGGCGCAGGCCAGCAGCGACGGGATCGGCACGCGATCGGTGCCGACCATGCGGTCGGACAGGATGATGATGTTGACGCCTTCGCGCACCGCGCTTTCGGCCCGCGCGCAGAGCTCGTCGAGCACCTGGTCCATGCCGGCTGCGCCGAGGCCGGCGTGGAAGGTGGTGTCCAGGGTGCGCGACTTGAAGTGCGTGTCGGCCACGTCGGAGATCGAGCGGATCTTTTCGAGATCGGCGTCGGTCAGGATCGGCTGGCGCGCTTCCAGGCGCTTGGTGGTCGCCATGCCCTGCAGGTCGAACAGGTTCGGGCGCGGCCCGATGATGGAGACGAGGCTCATCACCAGCTCCTCGCGGATCGGGTCGATCGGCGGGTTGGTGACCTGCGCAAAGTTCTGCTTGAAGTAGGTGAACAGCGGCTTGGCCTTGTCCGACAGCGCCGAGATCGGCGTGTCGTTGCCCATCGAGCCCGCGGCTTCCTCGCCGGTGGCCGCCATCGGCGTCATCAGGATCGCGATGTCCTCCTGGCTGTAACCGAACGCCTGCTGGCGATCGAGCAGCGACAGGTTGGAGCGCACGCCGGTGGTAGGCACCTTCGGCAGCTCTTCCAGCACGATCTGGGTCCGCTCCAGCCACTCCTTATAGGGATGGCTCTTGGCGAGCTCGGCCTTGATCTCATCGTCGGGGATCAGACGACCCTGTTCGAGGTCGACCAGCAGCATCTTGCCGGGCTGCAGGCGCCACTTGGTGATGATCTGGTCCTCGGGGATCGTCAGCACGCCCATTTCGGACGCCATCACGATGCGGTCGTCCTTGGTCACGAGGTACCGGGCCGGCCGCAAACCGTTGCGGTCGAGCGTGGCGCCGATCTGGCGGCCGTCGGTGAAGGCGATCGCGGCGGGGCCGTCCCACGGCTCCATCAGCGCGGCGTGATATTCGTAGAAGGCGCGGCGCTTCTCATCCATGAGCGGATTGCCGGCCCACGCTTCCGGAATCATCATCATGACGGCGTGCGGCAGCGAGTAGCCGCCCTGCACCAGGAATTCGAGCGCGTTGTCGAAGCAGGCGGTGTCCGACTGGCCCTCGTAGGAGATCGGCCACAGCCGGCTGATGTCCTTGCCGTAGAGCTCGGAGCTCACCGAAGCCTGCCGCGCCGCCATCCAGTTGGTGTTGCCGCGCAGCGTGTTGATCTCGCCGTTATGCGCGATCATGCGGTAGGGATGCGCCAGCGACCACGCCGGGAAGGTATTGGTCGAGAAGCGTTGGTGAACGAGCGCGAGCGCGCTCTCGAAATCCTTCTCGTGCAGATCGGGATAGTACTTGCCGAGCTGGTCGGCGAGGAACATGCCCTTGTAGATCACGGTGCGGCAGGACATCGAGCAGGGGTAATAGCCGGCAAGACCGCGGTCGCGGCGCTGGTAGATGGCCTGCGAGATCGACTTGCGCAGGATGTAGAGCCGGCGCTCGAACTCGTCCTCGCTCTTGGCCGTGCCGTTGCGGCCGATGAACACCTGCATGCAGGCGGGCTCGGTCGGCTTCACGGTGACGCCGAGCGAGGAATTGTCGGTCGGCACGTCGCGCCAGCCGAGCAGGGTCAGGCCCTCGTCCTTGATCTGGTCGGCGATGATGCTCTTGATGACGTTGCGCCAGGCGGTGTCGCGCGGCATGAACAGCGCGCCGATGGCGTATTCGCCGGGCGCCGGCAGCGCAAAGCCGAGCTCCTTGGCCTTGCGGCTGAAGAAGGCGTGCGGGATCTGCACCAGGATGCCGGCGCCGTCACCGGCGCGCGGGTCGGCGCCGACGGCACCGCGGTGTTCGAGATTGCACAGGATGCTCAGCGCATCCGAGACGATCTCGTGCGACTTGTTGCCCTTGATGTTGGCAATGAAGCCGACGCCGCAGGAATCCTTTTCCAGGCTCGGATCGTAGAGACCTTCAGCTTTGGGCCGCGAATTGTGCTCCTGGATCGGATCGGTCGTTTTCGAGGCGACCGTCGCCGACAGCTCTTCTGCCACGATGTTTGCGCGCTCGAATTGCGACCCGTTCATTGTTCCAATCCTCTCCGTGCGGCAAGCTGCCTCACCGCCATCTTCGGCGCACCTTCGGCGTTCCGCGGCACCCGCCTCTGGGTCACCGCTCGTCCGTTGCGAGCCGCATTTTCTTAAATTCAGGCCAAGGCGCTCTTCGTCCCCGAGAACGGCTTTGCCTGTTGCCTTATGGCGCTGGAAGGCACAGGTTTTCGCTGCAATCCCTATGCCGGAACCGCGAGCAAAATTGAGACAGTCTTCCTGTCCTAACCATCACCTTGCCAAATTTTTGTCTAGCACACAAGCGCGCGGAAGTCCCGATTCCCGATATGTCGATCAATCGCTTTCCGAAAGTTGCGCGGCCCGGTTTTGGAGCAAACGCGCCGCGATCCGGCCCTGTGCACGCCGAAATCCCGGATGAAGCTTCGGATCAGCCCTTCGAACGGCGCGCCATGCCGGAAGAAGCGAAAGAGCGCCGATCATTCGGGGGCCTGACAGGAGCGTGTCGACCATGAAGTTTTTCACAGAATGTGTGGCCGCGGCCACGCTGGCGCTGGCTGCAACCGCTACCCAGGCACAAGTTCCGGCCAGTGGTATCTCCGGAGGGGCCTATATTGCGGTGTCGGATTTCGACGGGCCCTATGTCGCGCCGGAAGCCGCGCCGCCACCGCGCTACGGCTATGGTTATGAGGAGCGCGGTCCGGCGCCGGCCCTGCTGCCGCCCACCGAGGTCTACGCGGTGCTGCGCGACAACGGCTTCTCGCCGCTCGGCATCCCGCGCCTGCGCGGCGCCGTCTACACCATCGCGGTGATCGACCGCCGCGGCGACGATGGCCGGCTCGTGATCGACGCTCGCGACGGCCGGATCATCCGCTTCATGCCGGCCGCGGACGCCTACGGCATGATCCCCGGCTATGAGGAGCCCGCGGTTGCGCCTTACGAGCCGCAAACCGCGCTGCCGCCGCCGACCATGGTTCGCAGCGGCCCGCCGCGCCCGCCGGCGCCGATTCCCCATGTCGCCAGCCGGACCGTGCCGCTGCCGAAGGCGGCTCCGCGGCGCGCCGAGATGCCGGTCGCGGCTGTGAAGCCCGCCGAACAGCCGACGCAAGCCCAGCCCGCGCAGCAGACCGCCGCCATACAAGCAAAACCCGCCGACGCCGCGCCGTCGGTTGCCGCTCCGACCGTCGGCCAGGTCAGATCAACTCCACCCATCTTGCCCACACAGGAGATGCCGCCCGTGCAGGGACTGGATTAGGCTGAGCATGCAAGAAGCGCCCGAAGAGCTCGGGCGCTATGGCACCACAGAGGCAATGCCTCAGCTGCGCGGATAGCCCGCCGCCTCCAGGATCAGATTCGCCACCTCTTTCGGATGCGACACCAGCGAGAGGTGGCCGGCGTCGAGCTCGATCGTGGTCGCGTTCATCCGCTTGGCGAGGAAGCGCTCGAAGTCGGGGTTGATGGTACCGTCATTCTTCGACACCGCGTACCAGCTCGGCTTCGAACGCCAAGCGGCTTCTGTGGTGCGGCCGGCGAAGATCGAGGCGGCCGTCGGCCATTGGACCGCGTAGAGCTCCTTGGCGCGTTCCGGCGCGACGCCGTTGGCGAAATATTTCAGGAAGGCGTCTTCCGATAGGCTGGTGTAGCCGTCGTGCTCGACGATGCCGGCGCGCGCGGGACCGGTGGGAAACTGCTTCGACAACGCAATGAAATCCTCATTGGCATCGGGCGCGCGCGCGGCGATATAGACGAGGCCGGTGACCCTTGGATCGGTGCCGACCTGGCTGATCACGGTGCCGCCCCAGGAATGCGCGACCAGCACCGTCGGCCCCTCCTGCTCGGCCAGCACACGCTTGGTCGCCTCGACCGACTCGGCGAGCGATCCCAGCGGATTCTGCACGGCGGTGACGTTGAGCCCGGCAGCCTGAAGAATCGGGATCACCTCCGACCAGCTCGAGCCGTCGGCCCAGGCGCCGTGCACCAGCACGACGTTCTTGGCCCTCACGGCCTGTGGGGTCTGTGCCTGGGCAAGGCCGATGGGGGCTGCCAGCAGGCTCGCGGCGACGAAAAGGCTGCGCCAGAAAGTCATGATTGTTCTCCGTCCTGGTTTTGGCTGCGATGTCCCAAGGACGGAGCGGGTGGCGGCGCTGTTACGCCTCCTCACCACCCTGTGATGCGATGCAAAAAAACGCCCCGGGGCACCGGGGCGTTTTCGCAACCTGGAAGTGACGTGCGCGGCTTAGGCGGCGACCGAGTTCTCGATCACCTGGGCCTTCGCGGCGCCGCTGTTGATCGCGATCTGGCGCGGCTTCTTGGCTTCGGGAATCTCGCGGACGAGGTCGACATGAAGCAGGCCGTTCTCGAGCGACGCGTCCTTCACCTGCACGAAATCGGCAAGCTGGAAGGCGCGCTCGAAGGCGCGGGCGGCGATGCCGCGATAGAGCACTTCGGATTTCGAGTTCTCGTTGGCGACTTTCTCGCCCTTGATCGTCAGCGTGTTTTCCTTCGCGACGATGGAAAGCTCATCCTTGGCAAAGCCCGAGACCGCAACGGTGATGCGATAGGCGTTCTCGCCGGTGCGCTCGATGTTGTAGGGGGGATAACCGGGGCTGCCATCCGAACTTGCCTGGTCGAGCAGGTTGAAGAGGCGGTCGAAGCCGACGGTGGAACGATAGAAGGGGGTGAGATCGTAGGTACGCATGGTCAAGTCCTCCATTGAGCGACTGTTTGGTAACCCGCCCGCCAATCGGGCCGGGCTGACGTCTGTGTGCAGCCTGATGTTCCGGTTCCGAAACACTGGTAGCGGCCTGCACGGAGATGATATGGGTGGGTCCAGACGGCGTTCAAGAGGGCGGTAGCGGCGCCTTTTCGGCGCTCCCGCCCCTGGATTTTCAGGACTTGAGTACGGCCCTTGGCGCCCAAGCACTTCCCATCATGACGCTGGTCTCGATTCCGTCCAATCCCGTGCCTGAAGACGTCGTCAGCGGCACCATCAAGACGCCCGACGGTGTCGAGCTGCGGTTCGCGCGCTGGGCGCCGCCGGCCAACCGCAAGGGGACGGTTTGCGTCTTCACCGGCCGCAGCGAGCAGATCGAGAAATATTTCGAGACGGTGCGCGATCTGCGCGACCGCGGTTTTGCCGTGGCGATGATCGACTGGCGCGGGCAGGGCCATTCGGCGCGCCGCCTGCGCGATCCGCGCAAGGGATATGTGCGCAACTTCGCCGATTACGAGATCGACGTGGAGACCTTCGTGCAGCAGGTGGTGCTGCCGGATTGCCCGCCGCCGTTCTTCGCGCTGGCCCATTCCATGGGCGGCGCCGTGCTGCTGCGGCTGGCGCATGCGCGGAAGCGCTGGTTCGACCGTATGGTGCTGACCGCGCCGATGATCGATTTGCCCGGTCGCGCCACATCGTTTCCGGTGCGGGCGCTGTTGAAGACGATGCGGATGCTGGGACGGGGCGGCGGTTATGTGCCCGGCGGCAGCGACCAGCTCACCGGCCTGTCGCCCTTCATCAACAATCCTCTCACCAGCGATCCCGTGCGCTACGCGCGTAACGCCGCGATCCTGGAGGAGGACCCGACGCTTGGCCTGGCATCACCGACCGTCGCCTGGGCCGATACGGCCTTCCGCGCCATGCACGCGTTCAAGGGCATGAACTACCCCTCCGAGATCCGCCAGCCGATCCTGATGCTGGCGGCCTCCAACGACACGGTCGTTTCCACTGCCGCGATCGAGGAGTTCGCCTATCATTTGCGTGCCGGCTCGCATCTCGTGATCGCTGGGTCGAAGCACGAGATCCTGCAGGAGCAGGACCGCTACCGCTCCCAGTTCTGGGCAGCGTTCGACGCGTTCGTGCCGGGCACGCCGCTGTTCAAGTGAGATCTGCTCCCTCGCCCCGCTTGCGGGGAGAGGGTTGGGGTGAGGGAGAGTCTCCACGGGGACGGTGAGAGTTGGGCTTGTGGAGAGTCCCCCTCACCCGCCACGCTTCGCGTGTCGGCCTCTCCCCGCAGGCGGGGAGAGGCGAAGACAACTCACAGCGTCTTCAAATACTCGATCAAATCGTAGCGCTCCTGCTCCTTGAGCACACGACCGATGGTGCCGTCTTTGCCGGGACCCGGCGTGCCATCGAACGAGTGGCCGGCATTGCTGTTGCCGTACAGCTCGGTGCCGTCAGACGCCAGCGTCGAGAAGCGCGACTGCCCGGTCTTGCAGCTCTCGCCGTCGGTGACCGCGAAGCCGACCTGCTTCGGATCATAGTCGCGATCGCCACCCATGCAGAACGATTTGGGACGCTCCGCCGCGGGGCTCAGCATCCAGTAGAGCGAGGGTACCGATCCGTTGTGCAGGTACGGCGCGGTGGCCCAGACGCCGTTGAGCGGGCGCGCGCGATACCAGGGCCCCTTCTCCAGCTTGTCCGGCGGTTGCGGACCGGAATTGGGGCAGTTCTTGCGCGCCCCCCACCAGGCCTGCTGAACCTTCGGATCGATCTTGGCATCGTCCATCGCCTTGCGGCTGACGATGTCGACGAGCACCATCAGGCCGAGCGCGTACGGCATGTCGGTCGAAGAGACGTCGGGCAGATTGCAGCCCCACCAGGTATTGAGGTTCTGCGTGGGGTCGAGTTTGAGGAAGCCCGGCACCTGAACCGTCCGCGTCGCCAATATGCTGGCCTGAGCCGGGTCCGTTCCCATGCCTTTGGCGCTTTTCTGGACCTCGTTCAGGAGTTTGTCGTTGCCGATGGTTTCCCACCGTGACGAAGACCAGATGCTCTGGTCCGGAAATTCGCTGTCGAACACGGGATCGTTGACCGGACCGAGATGGCATTCGACGCAGATATCCGCATAGAGCTTGCGGCCGCGTTTGACGCGCTCGCCATCGATTTTCCACGCGGCGTCACCGAAGATGTCCGATGGCCATTTCGGCGAGGTCAGTCCGGAGAGCTGCTTCTTCGGAAAGGGCGCCGATCCCTTCAGCAGGTCCTCGATCCAGTTCAGATTCTTGATGTCCATCGACGAGCGAAACAGCGTGTCCTTAGGGCTGTTGTCGGACAGGTTGAGCAGCGCGGTCACGCCCAGCGCTTCGCCGGCATTGCGGATCAGCGGCTGCTCGATGGACGCGTCATATTGCGCGTATTTGAGCCAGGGGATGGTCCAGATCGGCGGGAAGCTGACCGGTGCGTCCTTGGCATGCAGATTCTTCTCGAAGCCGCTGAGGCCACTCAGCGCCATATCCTGTGAGAAGACCTGATTGCCGATGCGGTTGAGCGCGTCGAGGCGGCCATATCCTTCCTCGGTGTCCTGCTGCTGCTCTTCGCGCTTCGTCTTCTCGTTGAACCTGGTCTTGCCCGCGATGGTCTTGTCGTAGGTCGTTTCCCAGTCTTTCAGGAACGTGCCGATCGCACTCAGCTTCTGCTTCAGCGCATCGCGGTCGGCATCGCTGGCGGAGGGGCCGAGCACACGGTCGGCGAAGCGCGTGAAGCGGCCGGGCACGAGCAGCGTGTAGGCGATCGACAGGCCGGTCGTGATCTCGAGCTTCCTGAGATCGGTCATCGCTGGGCCGCCGTCGAAGCGGATGTCGATGCCTTTGTAGTGGATCTGCCCGGTGTGGCAGGCGGCGCAGGTGAGCCCGATCCGATCCTCGCCGACCTTGCCGGTCGCAGGATCGGCCACGCCGGTCATGCGCGCAAAGCCGACCGGCAGGCCGTCGACGTTATCGGCCTGGCGGCCCCAGTTGACCGGTGGATCCCACAGCCGCGCCGGCACCGGCTTGGTCTTGTCGTAGACGTTCGCGTAGCCGAACCGGCGCAACGTGGCGTCATCGGTGTTGATCGTCTGCGGGCTCGGGATGAAGCCGAAGCGCTGGAGATGGTCGCTGTCATGCAGCATCCCGGGCTTGGCGAAGAAATGCAGCCGCGGCTGCTCGAGCGCCATGAACCAGCTGTAGGGCACCGGGAAGGTCGCGGTGCCCTGGCTCGCGTGATGAAACCAGTGCCGGTCTTCCAGCGCCCAGTTCTGCTCGAGCCAGTATGCGGCCCGGGGCTCGACAAGCCTAGGCAATGGCGGGGCCACGAACTGGCCGATGACATGGGGCAGCATCGGCTGGAATTGATCGGGAAAGCGCAGCGCCACGATGCCCAATAGCAGCAGCGCGGCAACGAGCCCGCCGGCCGCGCGCAAGATCAGCGAGGGCGGGGTGACCGGCTGGCTCACGATCCGCTGGGTGATCCTGTCGGGGAATTTGCGCTCGTTGAACAATGTCCTCACCTCGGCCACGCTGAGATAGCGATCATCACCCTGACCCTTGCCCATGATCCTGAGCAGGATCGGCCATTCGAACTTCATCAGGAGCGGGTAATACCAGCGCGCCTGGTTGCCGGCGCGCTTGAGGTTGTCGTTCATGAAGGTCTGGATTTGCGAGGCGTTGAGCCCGATTTCGGTGCCGCCGTCCGGATCGACACAGGTGCCGCCGAAACCGGCGAGCCGGGAGAATTCGTCCTCGTTGACCTTTCCGTCGACGCCGAGGATGCGCGAGCCGGCGCCGAGCTTGTCGAGCGGCCCGCCGCGCAAGCGATCGAGCTGTGCGCCCCAGAAGATGCTTTGCAGGATGTGACAGGCGCCGTTGGCGATCAGCGCGACGCCGCGGACCTGGATGCGGGCCGAGGTCTTCTTCAGCCCGGTCTCGCCGCTTGCATTTGCGATGGTCTGCGACAGCGTCCGGAGCGGGACGGTGCCGCCGTCGACTAAGCCTTCGCCGACGAGACCGCGCAGGAACGGGCAGGGATTGTTCGGCGAGACCTCGATTGACGGATCGAACGGCGTCTTGCGGGAGTTATCCATCGGCAATTCCTGAAACAAACGAATCGCGAAAAGCGGCCGCACCGATACAGCGCGGAAAGTCCTAACAAACAGACAGCGGACGATAGCCTGACTATACTACTTCTGGGTGTGACGAAGTGTGGCTGAATTCACTCAGGTGTCAATAAAGCCGGGCGCGAGGTCGCGGTGCGCGCGCAGGCCTGGCCTCACGATTCACGATTCGGCGGCACGCCTGACGTCGCTCTGGATCAACGTGAGCTTGCTGGCCGGCACGCCCGCTTTCAGGAGCCCGTCACGGTAGTGGGCGATGTCCTCCGGCCGTTTCCAGTGAAAATTCCGCAGATGACGGTCGACATTCAGGGTCGGGTAATTGCTCATCAGCACGCCGGTCGCCTCGGCCGCCTCGTTGGTCCGGCCGAGCTGCGCGAGCGCCGCGGCGCGGATCGCCAGCGCCTGCATGTGGTTCGGGTTGACGTAGAGCTGCTCGCGAGCCCACGACAGGGTCGCGTCATATTGGCGGACGAGATAGTGACTGAAGGCGGTCAGCGCCGCCCATTGATAGCGCGGGTCGCTGTTGTCGCGCTGGGCGGCCATCGAAAACAGCTCGATGGCCTGGCGGTGCTCGCCGATGACGAAATGGCAGATGCCGAGCACGCCGCGTGCCCCCATGTCGTAGGGGTTGAGGGCCACTGCGCGCTTGGCGGCGTCCATCGCCGCCTCGTCATGGCCTTCCATCGCGTGCGCCCAGGACAGGATCGAGAACGCAAAGGAGGAGCGCGGGTCGAGCCGGACACTGGTTTCGGCAAGCTGCATCGCTTCAGCCCACATCTCGCGCGTGCCCCTGACCCAGCCGAACTGGATGCTCTGGATCTGGATCGTGGCGAGATAGGCATGTGCGATCGACAGTTTGGGGTCGAGCGCGATCGCCTCCCGGAACAGGCCGACGGCCGCGCCGAGATCCTCCTTGGTTTGCCGGTAATAATGCGACAGGCCTTTCAGGAAGCGGTCCCAGGCCGTGATGTCGTTGGTCGGCCGCGCCGGCGCGGAGGCCTCGGCCCGGACGATCTCGGTGGCGATGGCGGCGGACAGATTGGTCGTGATCTCGTCCTGCATGGCGAAGAGGTCGCCGATGTCGCGGTCGTAGCGGCCGGTCCAGAGCTGCTCGCCGCTCTCCGGCGCGATCAGCTCGGCGGTCACGCGGATCTTGGCGCCGGCGCGCCGCACCGAGCCCTGGATCAGATAGGTGGCGTCGATCTCGCGCGCGATCACGCGGGTGCTGACGTTCTTGCCCTTGAAGGCGAAGGTCGAGTTGCGGCTCAGCACGCGATAGAAGGATTGCAGCGACAGCGCGTGGATCAGGTCCTCGGTCAGGCCGTCGGAAAAATATTCGTCCGTGGCGTCGCTGAGATTGGCGAACGGCAGCACGCCGACGATCGCGGTACGGTAAGGCTGCGACAGCGCCGATCCTTCCTTCAGCTCGGGCGCGAGCGGAGGCGCGCCCTCGGGCGACCAGGTCCAGACCCCGATCGGATCCCTGATATTCTTGAAGCGATGGTTGCCGCCGTCGACCAGCGGCACGGTGAGATGCTTGCTGGCTTCCTTGTACGCCTTGGCCGAGATCGCGAAGCCGCCGGGGCTCGCCACCGATTCCAGGCGGACGGCGATGTTGACGTCGTCGCCGAACACCTCGTCCTCGTCCGCGATGATGTCGCCCATATGGATGCCGAGCCGGAACTGCATGGCGCGGTCGGCGGGCAGATGGTGGTTGCGTTCCGCCATCAGGACCTGCATCGCGATCGCGGCCTCGGTGGCGCCGACGATGGAGGGAAATTCCAGCAGGAAGCCGTCGCCGGTGTTTTTGACGACACGGCCGCCGTGGTTGAGGATGATCGGATGGATCGCGCTGCGATGGGCCTTGAAGGCGGCGTGGGTGCCGGCCTCGTCAATGCCCATCATGCGCGAATAGCCGGCGACATCGGCGCAGACGATGGCAGCCAGACGTCTTTCCATATCCCCCGGAGCTCCAAAGCGAGAGGCCAGCCGCCGCGTGGCAGTCGCAGCGAATCCACGATTTCAAGACCCGGCGCCTTTATAGAACAGACGGGGCCGAGCGGAAGTATGATCCGTATTGCAAATTTGATGCAAATCCCGGGCATTCCCGGCGGTGGACGGCCGGACGCGAACCCATTAAGGCCGGTCCCTTGAGGCCGCCGGGCGGGGCGGCGGAGGCCTTTCTCATGCTCGGCATTCACGAAATCTGGCTCTTTGTCCTGGGCGTGCTGCTCAACATCACGCCGGGGCCCGATTCGGTCTATGTGATCGGCCGCAGCATGCAGATGGGCTGGCGCGGCGGGGCGGCGGCGGCCTTCGGCATCAGTTGCGGCTGTTTTTTCCACGTCGCAGGCGCGGCGATCGGACTTTCGGCGCTCTTGATGGCCTCGTCCACCGCGTTCTCGATCCTGAAACTGGTCGGCGCGGCCTATCTGGTCCTGACCGGCCTTCAGATGCTGTGGTCGCGGCCGGGGCTGCTGGCGGTCAAGGACGAAGCCGAGCGGAGCCCGCTGCGGCGGGTCTTTCTCCAGGGCGTCTTCACCAACGCGCTCAATCCCAAGGTCGCGCTGTTCTTTCTGGCCTTCCTGCCTCAATTCGTCGCAGCCGATGCGCCGCACAAGCCGCTCGCTTTCCTCACGCTGGGCCTGATCTTCATCTGTACGGGCACGCTGTGGTGCCTGGTGCTGGCGGCGTTCGCGGCCAAGGCGGCCCACCGGATGCGGCAGTCCGAGGGCGTGATTGCCTGGGTCAACCGGGCGCTCGGCGGCCTCTTCATCTATCTCGGCATCCGCGTCGCCATGCTGGAGGCGCGGTAGCTCATTCGAACGAATGAGGCGGGTCTTTGTGGCGCGTAGGGTGGACTAGCGAAGCGTAATCCACCTCCTTTATCTCCGCGGACATAGACAGAGGTGGGTTACGCCTTCGGCTAATCCACCCCACGATCGTCTCTCAGGCGAATTCCTTCAGCAGCGCACTGCCGGCGAGATAGACGCCCAACAAAATCATCGCGATCAGGAACCAGCGGCGAAACGCTTCCGCCGGCATCCGCGCCCGCACCGACTGGCCGATGTACATGCCGGCAAAGGCCATGGCCATGGCGACGGCCCCCGGCACGGCATTGGCCGGGGTCAGCAGGCCGCCGGCGGTGAGATTGAAGGCGAGCGCCAGCGTCGCGGTGGTGAAGAACACGCCGAGTGCCTGCACCAGCTCGTCCTTCTCCATGCCGATCGCTTGCATGAACGGCATCGAGGGGATCACCTGTACGCCTGTCGAGGCCGAGATCACGCCGGTGATGATTCCGACCACGCCGCCGGCCCATTTCTCGTTCTCGGGCGCGACGTGGAATTTGAATTTGCTGAGGCCGATGATGGCGTAGACCACCAGCAGGACCCCGAGCACCACGGTGCCGTAGCGGGCATAGGGCCCCGTCAGCGCGCCGGCATTGAGCCAGCATCCGATCACGGTGCCGATCATCAGCGGCCACAGCCGCCTCAGGATGTCGCGCAGATACGGGCCGACGAAGGTCTGCCAGATGTTGGTGACGATGGCGGGCACGATCACGATGGCTATCGCGCGACTCGGCGCCATGCTCACTGCGAGCAGGCCCATGGACACGGTCGGCAGGCCGAGCCCGACCACGCCCTTGACGAATCCGGCGATCAGGAAGACGGCGGCGATGAGGATGAGGAGCGGGTCGATCATGCCGGCACATTGACCGAAGCCGCGCGCCGGCACAATCTGGAGGTTACGGAGACAGCCTTCGTAGGCTACGAAGGCTGAGGAGACCTGCCATGCGTTTCGACCTCGTCGACCTCCAGCTCTTCATCGCGGTCGCCGATCAGCGCAGCATCACGCGCGGCGCCGAGCGCTCGCACCTGGCGTTGGCCTCCGCCAGTGCGCGGATCAGAGGGCTCGAGGACGCGCTCGGCGTCGCGCTGCTCAAGCGCGGGCGCCGCGGCGTCGAATTGACGGCGGCGGGCGAGAGCCTGCTCGACCATGCGCGGCTGGTCATCCACCAGATCGACGCCATGCGCGGCGATCTCGCCGGTTTCGCCAGCGGCGTGCGCGCCAGCGTGCATTTTCTCGTCAACACCTCCGGCCTGTCGGAGCATCTGCCGAAGGCGCTGGCCGGGTTTCTGCGCCAGCATCGCGACATCGCCATCGACATCGAGGAGCGCGAGAGCACCGACATCGCGGCCGCGATCATCGCGGGCGCCGCCGATCTCGGCTTCGCCGCCGAGCACGCGCTGCCCGACCACATCGAACGGTTCGTCTTCAGCGAAGATCATCTGACCTTGGTGACGTCGCGCCGCGGCCCGTTCGCAGGTCGCCGCCAGATCGATTTTCAGGAGACGGGCGCCTGCGAGTTCGTCGGGCTCACCAGCGCGACCGCGCTTCAGATGCACATTTCAAAGCACGCCGCCCGGCTCGGCATGCGCCCGCATTTCCGTGCGCGGCTGCGCGATTTCGACGCGATCTGCCAGCTGGTCTCGGCGGATGTCGGCGTCGCGCTCGTGCCCGAGGCCGCCGCCCGCCGCTGCGCCAAGCTGATGCCGCTCGCCACGGTGCGCCTGCGCGACGCCTGGGCCAACCGCAGGCTCGTGATCTGCGCCCGCAGCTTCAAGACGCTGCCGCGGCCGGCCAAGATGCTGGTGGAGCATTTGAGGGCCGAGGCGGTGTGAGCCGTGCGTGTTGCCGGCCCAACCCCCCGTCGCACTGCGTACCTCCGATCCAAATCGGTCTTTCCGTGTGGCGTTGGCAACCATGCGCGCTGCGGCGATCGGCGCAGGAACGGCAGAAGCCGCATTTCATTGCTCCAGGGTCAGACACTGCCATAGGAGAATTTCGATGCGCATAACGGGTCTCGTGCTCGTCGCTCTGCTGGCCGGCGCTTCCCTCGGGCCAGCAGCGGGGCAGGGTAGTGGAGGAGGTGGAGGAAGCTCCGGCGGTGGTGCAAGCGCAGGTGCAAGCGCAGGCACAGACGGCGCTGCGGGCGGTGGCAGCCCTTCGGCGGGAACAACGGCTCCTGGCACCAACACGGCCGGAACCGCCCAATCGGGCGGCGGCGCCGGCCCGCGGGGATCGACCACCGTCGGCCGCGCGGGCAATCCGGCGGGCGGCACCAGCAGCGGTCGCATCGACGGGACGGCGACGCCTGGTCCCTCGATGCAGGGCGACGATCAGATTCGCTCGGAAAATTCGCAGAATTCAACGGTCGATCGTAAGATCAAAAGCATCTGCAAGGGTTGCTAGAGCATGATCAGGACGCCGCCTTGTCCGGCGTCCAATCGAGATCCGCATCGTCGTGAGGTTTGGGATCGGGAGCGCAAGGCTTGATCTCCAAATCGTCCTCGAGCATGGGCTGATCTTCGGTGTGCTCGACCAGGCCGGCCTGCTCTGCTTTCTCCAAAGCTTCCTCCTTCGTCGGAAACGTCCGGCTCAGCTTTTCCTCGTCCTTGAACAGGGCGTATGCCATGGCAGCCTCGCTTCAGTCCGGCCCGCTACGCCATTTCCCTGAGATTGCTCGGGCTGGCGAGATGCCGTTCAGCATGTTCATCTCCAACGTGTGAGCGACAGACGCCCCGGCACCTCCAACGTTCCTATCCATCGATGAAGATGCTGACGCGGCGTCGGCTCCCACGTGGAGCGCTCTCTCCCACTTAACGCATGTTATCGCCGACGTCGGAGGTCCGAAAATTTCAGGCCTCTGCTCTGCTCGTGCTGATCGCCATAGGAACGGCGGCGTGCAAAACGCCTTGTCTCGCGTTCGCAGCGTCGTGCCGGAGACGAGTTCAACAGATGCTAGACAGCAGACCAGCCAGCTTCCCCACCACCGCAGGCGTCCTTCTCGGCCTCGGGCTCGGCGCCTTCTTCGACGGCATCGTCTTTCATCAACTGCTGCAATGGCATCATATGTTAAGCGGCTGGTATCCGCTCAATTCCATCGACAACATCAGACTGAATACGACATGGGATGGGCTGTTTCACAGCGCGGCTTACGTTCTTGTGCTCGCAGGTCTCTATCAGCTGTGGCAGGGCGCGCGCGGGAGCGAGCTGCGATGGTCTCGCTGGCAATGTCTCGGCACGGTGTTGCTGGGGTGGGGCATCTTCAATCTGGTCGAGGGCGTGATCGATCACGAGATTCTCGGGCTGCATCAGGTGAACGAGACGGTGCCCGAGGGACAGCGAATTTTCTGGGATATCGGCTTCCTGTTGTGGGGGGCGGCGATGATGGTGATGGGCGCCGCTATGGCACGAGCTGGCGGACGGGAGGACGTGCATGCGCAAGGCAGCTTGCAGGCTCGCTAGAAGCGCGCCTCCGGCGCTGGTCCATCTGATCTTCCTGTTGTTGCTGGTGCTCGCAACGACACCCGCTATTCGGATCGTCCTGTTCGGTCTGTCACTGGATGATCTCCTGCAGCTGCGTTGCTTTGCGCCCGTCTGACCGGCGCAAAAGGAACCATGGATGCGGCGGTTGCTTATCACTTCACTGGAGGCGCTCGATGGGCAAGAAACAATTCGCCGCTTTACCGTTTCGTCTGGATAATTCCGAGCTGCACGTGATGCTGATCACGACGAGGCGGAAGCGGCGGTGGAGTGTTCCAAAGGGATCGCCGATGCGCGATAAGCAGCCGCATCATACGGCGGAGCTGGAAGCGTACGAAGAGGCGGGCCTGATCGGTGTCGTGGCAAAGCGCGCCCTCGGCAGCTTCAAGCATCGCAAGCGAAAAGGTGAGCGCAAGCGGACCATGAACGTCGCGGTCTTTCCCATGAAGGTGCATGGCCAGGAGCGCTGGTGGCCTGAAAAGGGCGAGCGGGAGGCGATCTGGGTCTCGGCGGAAACGGCCGCGCGTCTGGTGCACAAGGCGCAGCTCCGGCGATTGATCAGCCGCTTCGCAGCGCGGACGGGAAGAAGTGCCTCCACCCTGCTGACGGGGTGAGCGACCCCCTCCCATAGGAACGCGCTGCCTGCCCATTCATTCAATTTGGATGAACAAGCCGCTGATAGGACTCATCGCTGAGGAGCAGTCGCCGCATGAGGTGCTGGCTGCCGCGATCAAGCGGCGTCGCGCGGTCCTGTTCGTCGGCGCCGGCATCTCGATGGCGGTGGGATTGCCGTCGTGGCAGTCGCTGATCGAGCATCTCCTGGATGATCTCGGCCTTGACGGCGACGTCATCGAGGGAATGCATGGTGGATATCAGATGCTTGCAGAGTATTACCGGCTGAAGCGCGGCGGCATCGGCCCGCTCCGCAGCTGGCTCGACCGCAACTGGCGCGTCGATCCGGACAGGATCGCGGCCTCGGAGCTCCACCGGGCGATCGTCGAGCTCGACTTTCCGGTCATCTACACGACGAACTACGACCGCAATCTGGAGACGGCCTTCGACGTTCTTAAGAAGCCCTACGCGAAGATCAGCAACGCGAAAGAGATCGCGAGCGCTGCGACCGGCGTCACTCACATCATCAAGTTTCACGGCGACTTCGATGACGATGCTTCGCTCGTCTTGACCGAGACCGACTTCCTCAATCGCCTTGCGTTCGACTCCCCGCTCGATATCCGGTTTCGTGCCGACGCGCTGGGAAGCACGCTGCTGTTCATCGGATACAGCATGTCGGATCCGAACATACGGCTGCTGCTGCACCGGATCTGGCAGACATGGGACGAGTCCGGGCACCGTCAGGACCGGCCGCGATCCTTTGTATTCGTCGCGCAACGCAATCCGGTGCAGGAAGCCGTGCTGGCGAACTGGGGCATCACCACGATTGCGCCCCCCGACGGCATGGCCGCCGACGACGGTCTCAACCAGTTTCTGCTGGACATCCGCGAACGTCTGGACCGCGGATCATGAACCGGGTTGCTTGGCGCCCCCGGCGAAATTCATCGCCGGCGGACGCTGCAGATTTCGTTTCGGATCGGGGCCGTCGTCGCCGCATGCCGCATGTCTAGAAGGCCGGCTCGCCATCGCTGGGCCATCGCCGTTGCCGAGAGGTCGAAGGATTTTTCAGGCCCCGCTTCCTCGGGGCCTGGACGGTAGCTCAGGAGATAGGCGAGGTCGTCGCGCTCCAGCTCTTGCAACTCGGCGCGTAGCTTGCGGGCTTCCAAGGCAAGGCGGAGCCGCTGAAAGGTCTGGTTGCCGAACGTCAGATCGCTCTTCCGCTCCGCCGCGGCTTCGAGGCCGTCAGGGACTTTCCCGTCACGGGCAAACAGGTCGATGACATAGAGGCGCAACGGGCCCGGGGTCTCCAGGATGGGATCGAATGGCGCGTTCAGGGAGAATCCGCCATCGCTGAGCCATCTGCCGGCAATCTCTACCGGTGCGAATTCGGGCAGGAAGCCGCAACTGGCCAGAATGTGATCCATCTCGATCTGCACTGAAGTGGAGTCGAACAGGACAGGGTCGCCGCTCTCGAGATCGGTGGCGCAGATGGTGATGCGGGGATCGCCGCTGTTGAGGCGCCCAAAATCGATCAAGCGCATCAGGCGTTCGCGCGTCGGGCCGAGATCGTAGAGGCCGCCGAAGTGAGATGTCGGCATCGGCAGGCGGGGATGAAAGAAACCGGCCTGGCCGAACAGGCGGGTATTGATCGCGTTGAGCCACGCGTACGGATGTCGGCTGACATTCGGCGCTTGCGACGGTCCGTTTGCGGCATGCCAATAGCTGCGCAAATTCTGCAGTCGATCGGCACCGGGGCTTCCGGCGATCAGTGCCGCCGTGATCGCGCCCGCCGATGAGCCGGTGACCCAGTCGAGCGGCAGCGAGAGGCCGGCGAACGCTTCGAAGGCTCCGCCGTGGTAGGCGCCAAGCCCGAGGCCGCCGGCGAAGACGATTGCGGTGAGCGGTTGGTCCGGGGCCATGGCGCGGCTCGGCTCGGCGGGGTAGTTCAATCAGGATAAGCCGACCCCTCGCCCTCGCTCACCGATATCCGCGATAGCGGCGTGCAAAGGCGTAGCGCGGATTGATGCCGCAATAGGCTTGCGTGCCCGATGCGCTCGCCATGCATTGCGCGTAACTGGCGAATTGGCAGTTGCCGGGATAGCCCCAGATGCGGCCTTGAAGGCAATAGCGGTCTTGGGCGACGGCGGAAGTCGAGGCGCCGAAGCTTGCCAGGATGGTGAGGGCCGCGGCTGCCGTGAGCAATCTGAGTTTCATGCAAATCTCCAATTTCAAGATTGAACGTCGCGCATGCACCGGCGTTCCAAAGTGCCCGGCACAGCACGCATGCTCGGATTTGAAGCAAGGCCTTACCCTGTGTGAAGCCGCGGTGGGGATGTTGCTGAAGCTTCGCAGCCTCGCCTTCCTCGGCCTCGACCGCTAGTTCGCCGTCTCGACCCCGGCGTCCTTGATCACCTTCGCCCATTTGGCGGTCTCGTCCGCAATGAATGAGCGAAAATGCTCGGGTCCGTCGCCAACCAGCGTTGCGCCTTGCTGGGCGAGCTTCTCCTTCACCGCGGGATCCGCCATGGCCTTGGTCGCGAGGTCATGCAGCGCGGTGACGATCTCCTTCGGTGTGCCCTTGGGGGCGACCATGCCGTACCAGTTCTCGATGCGCAGATCGGGAAAGCCCGCTTCCTTCGTGGTCGGCACATCGGGTGCGGTGGGGGCGCGCTCCACCGATCCCACCGCGATCGGCCTCAAGGCGCCGGCCTTGACTTGCGGCAGCAGCACCGGGAGATCGAGGAACGTCATCTGCACCTGCTGGCCCAACAGATCGTTCACGGCGGGAGCGGCGCCGCGATAGGGCACGTGCACGATGTCGATCTTGGCCGTCAGCTTGAACAACTCACCCGCCAAGTGCGGCAGGCTGCCGGGCCCTGAAGAGGCGAAGTTGAGCTTTCCGGGTTGCGCCTCGGCGAGCGCAATCAATTCGCCGATGTCCTTGGCCGGCACGTTGGTCGCCACGACGAGCATTTCCGGCACGGTTGCGACCAGCGTCACCGGCGCGAGGTCGGCAAGAGTGTCGTAGGCGACCTTCTCCATGCTCGGGCTGATTGCGAGCGCCCCGGCCGAAGAGATGGCGATGGTGTAGCCGTCTGGCGCGCTCTTTGCGACCGCATCGGTTCCGAGCACGCCGCCCTGGCCACCGCGATTGTCGATCAGCACCGGCTGCCCCGCCAGTTCCGACATGCGCTGGCCGATGACGCGGGCGATGATGTCGTTGGGACCGCCGGCCGGGAACGGCACGATCAGCTTGATCGGCTTTGCCGGAAAATTCTGGGCTGATGCCACGCACGGCAGCAGCAGCAACAATCCCAGGAACGATGTAGCGAGCAGCCTGCGTGAGAAGATCATGCAAGCCTCCCGCTCGCCTTCGCTATTGGTTCAGCAGCTTCAGTGCTTCTTCATGAACCCTGGCGTCGCCGGCGGCGACGATGCGGCCGCCGCCCTGCGCCGGCTTGCCTTCCCAGGTGGTGACGATGCCGCCGGCACCGGTCACGATCGGGATCAGCGCCGCGATATCATAGGGCTTCAGCTCGGTCTCGACCACGAGGTCGACGTGGCCGGCCGCCAGCATGCAATAGGAATAGCAATCGCCGCCATAGCGCGACAATCGTGCGCCCTGCTCGATGCGGCCGAAAACGGCGCGATCGTGCTCGTTCATCAGCAGCGGCGAGGTGGTGTAGGTCGTCGCCTCCGACAGCGAGGCGCAGCGGCGGACCTGAAGCCGGCGCTCACTGGTCGGGCCTTTGTAGGTGGCCGACCCGTTGTCGCCGGAAAAGCGTTCGCCGATGAAGGGCTGGTGCATCATGCCGTAGACCGGCGTGCCCTTGTGCAGGAGCGCGATCAGCGTGCCCCAGATCGGAAAGCCGCCGATGAACGACTTTGTGCCGTCGATGGGGTCGAGCACCCAGACGTAGTCGGCGTCCTCGCGCTCATTGCCGAATTCCTCGCCGACGATGCCGTGCTGAGGGAAACTGGCCTTGATCAGCCGCCGCATCACCGCCTCGGCGGCCCGGTCGGCCTCCGTGACCGGATCGAAATCCTTGGTCTTGCTCTTGTCGTCGATGGACAGGGAGGTGCGGAAGAACGGCAGGATGGTTTCGCCGGAGGCGGTCGCAAGCCGTCCGATGAAGGCTGAGAAGTCGATCACCGTCACGGCGCATCCTCAAAACGAAAGTCGGGTGAAGCTCGCATCTAGCTAGCTCAATTCGGCTCTCGCGGGCAGCGCTGTCTTGATTTGCACCCTGGTATTTTGGATGCGGAGACCGATTGCCCCGACCGCACTCCATGCGAGCCATATGCTGGCCAAATATCGATCACGGTGTTGAGAACTTAGTTCCCTATATGCCTTGTTCGTATGCAAATGACTATCAAGCTATTGAATTTCCTTATCAAAGAAGCTGAATCTGGATTTCGCTGGAAGCAATTGAGCCATGTCTTTTTGCATGGGAATCGGCTCAAAAGCCCTTGCACTTTGTGCGGCGCGGCCGCATATTGTTGCGGTGCGGTAGCGCTTGGCGTTACCGCTGCCCTCCTTGGGCGTTTCCTCCCTAGACTTGGGCCGCTTCTTCATCAGAAGCGGCCCTTTTTTCTTGGGGTCTCTGTTTTTTCTTGGGGGCTCTGTTTCGGTTTCGCGCTCATGTCTACGGAAAGCGAAAGCGCGCCCGCGCCGGATGCGGCCCCGACCAGTTGAAAGAAGTTCGTCTATTCCGCCGCGGCCTGGAACGGGCCGAGATCGCCGAACGGGATCGTGGTCGCCAGCACATCGGCAAGGATGCCGAAGTCGCTCGCCACTTGCGCAAAGCGCGGGCCGCGCTCGCGCCGCCGTTCGTCCATGTAGATGGCGCGGTTGAGTTCAAGCTGCACGGCGTGCAGCCCGCTCGCCGGGTTGCCGTAATGCTCGGTGATGAAGCCGCCGGCATAGGGCTTGTTGCGGCCGATCGAATAGCCGAGCCCGGTCATGGTTTCCTCGACCCGGTCGGGCAGCAGCGGTGTGCAGCTCGTGCCGTAACGATCGCCGATCACGATGTCGGGCCGGCGCGGCTCATCCCTGCTGACGCCGACCGACGGCATCGAATGGCAGTCGACCAGCACCACGGTGCCGAACATCTGATGCACCTTGTTGATCAGCCGGCGCAGCGCGCGATGATAGGGCTTGTACAGCGTCTCGATCCGCGCCAGCGCTTCGTCGACCAGGAGGCGGTCGCGATAGATCTCCTGGCCGTCGCCGACCACGCGCGGAATGGTGCCTAATCCCCCCGCGACCCGCATCGAGCGGGTGTTGGCGAAGCTCGGCAGGCGTCCGGTGAACATCCGGGGGTCGAGCTCATACGGTTCGCGGTTGACGTCGACAAAGGAGCGGGGAAAGTTGACCCGCACGGTTGGAAAGCCGCGCGCGCTGAGATGGCCGATCAGCTCGTCCATGAAGGAATCTTCGGAGCGCCGGAGTTGCGGCAGGTCGATCCGCGATGCCGCGAGGAATTCGTCCGGATAGGTCGAGCCGGAATGGGGCGAGTTGAAGATAACAGGCGCGCGCCACTCGGCGGGCTCCACGATCTCGAAGGCTGGCGACACCTCGCCGTCAAACCGGGTCATCTTCTCAGGCTTTGTCCCTTGTTCTCAGGCTTCGTCCCTTCACGCCGCAAGCTCTGATCCGGCAAAGCTCCGGATCGAACTGATTCGGCCGATCGAGCGGCTCTTATGTGTCGTCATTGTCCGGAATCGCAACCATTCTGCCAAGCGAAAAGATGTGATGGGCGCTGGAACATGTCTTAACTGTGCGGGCAGGCAGGCGGGGATCGGCCGCTGCGGCGGAATTGATTCACGGCTCATTCCGGTTCACAACACCCCTCGCAGCACGAGCCCGAGGGTTAAGATTTTCACCCCAAATTTACCCTCTGTCGGGCTTAGTGGCCTCTGCATATCCTCTGGGGATTCGACGTTCCTGCCATGGCAAAAATCCTGCTCGCCGAAGACGACAACGACATGCGCCGTTTCCTGGTCAAGGCGCTGGAAAACGCCGGTTTTCAGGTCTCGTCCCATGACAACGGCATGGCCGCCTATCAGCGCCTCCGGGAAGAGCCGTTCGAGATGCTGCTGACCGACATCGTGATGCCGGAGATGGACGGCATCGAGCTCGCCCGCCGGGCCTCGGAACTCGATCCTGATATCAAGATCATGTTCATCACCGGCTTCGCCGCGGTCGCCCTGAATTCGGATTCGGACGCCCCCAAGAACGCCAAGGTGCTGTCGAAGCCCGTTCACCTGCGCGAATTGGTGAGCGAAGTGAACAAGATGCTGGCGGCCTAAATCGGCCTTGTTCCGTCCTTGCGCACGCTCCCTTGAGCCGTTATAGGGACCCCACCCGACGCAAGTGGACTTTTAGGGCACGTAGCTCAGCGGGAGAGCACTACCTTGACATGGTAGGGGTCACAGGTTCGATCCCTGTCGTGCCCACCACCTTCTTCAACGACTTGGGCGCCTCGCGCCTGCGGCCCGAGGGTGGTTTCCACGAGACTTCCAGGCGAGCTGAAGCTGCGCCAACCCAATCCTCAAGCGGCGCGAGAGCGTGCCTTGGTCTTTGAGGCCGCGTGCGCCTGAGTGCCGCGGGCGCCCGGGCCCGGATGCGTGTGAACCTCCTTGGCCGACAGCGGCTCGCCGCACTCCGAGCACACCATCACCGGATCGAAGTCCTTGCCGCATTTGCGATGCTGGTGCAGCAGCGGCCTGCCGCGCTCGTCGCCCATGTGGATATCGCCCCAATGCACGATCGCCATCATGATCGGATATAGATCCAGCCCCTTTTGGGTCAGGATGTATTCGTGGCGCCTGGGCGAGTCCTGGTAGGGAATCCGCCGCAAGATTCCCTGCCGCACCAGCTTCTTCAGCCGTTCGGCCAGCAGGTGGCGGGTGATTCCGAGTGCCGACTGGAAGCCCTCGAACCGGCGGGTACGCAGGAAGCACTCACGCAAGATCAGAAGCGTCCAGCGATCGCCGATCACGGCGATGGTCCGGGCCATCGAACAAGGCTCTTCCTCGAGTTCTTTCCACTTCATTCACGCACTCCGGCGCCCCGCATGCGCGCCTCGATTCGACCGCGAAGCCAGAGCGGCCCTTGGGTTCATTCTAAATAGATACTGACTTCCAAACAATAGGTGCCTCGAGCTCTCATAACTACGCAAAGTCGGCCATAAATTGACAGTTCTATTTTAGAACTATAAGCTTGGTGCCAACGCTGGCGCCGCAACGCCGGTCCCCGCAATGCAGCTTTAGAAGATCGAACCGACCTCAACCGGGAGACGACCCGTGCAAAAGAGAAACGCAACCGTCGCAGTGATCGGAGCCGGCGACTATATCGGCGCCGAGATCGCCAAGAAGTTTGCCGCGGAGGGCTTCACGGTGTTCGCCGGCCGGCGCAATGGCGACAAGCTGGCGCCGCTCGTCGAGGAGATCGAGGCGGCGGGAGGTGAGATCCACGCCCGCTCGCTCGATGCGCGCAAGGAGGAGGAGGTCATCTCTTTCCTCAATGAGGCCGACAGGCACGCGCCGCTCGAAATCTGCATCTTCAACGTCGGCGCCAACGTCAACTTTCCGATCCTCGATACGACCGAGCGCGTTTTCCGCAAGGTCTGGGAGATGGCCTGTTATTCCGGCTTTCTGGCCGGGCGCGAAGCGGCGCGGCTGATGCTGCCGCGCGGCAAGGGCAACATCTTCTTCACCGGTGCGACCGCGTCCTTGCGCGGCGGGAGCGGTTATGCCGCCTTCGCCAGTGCCAAGTTCGGCCTTCGCGCTGTCGCTCAGGCTATGGCGCGCGAGCTGGGTCCGAAGAACATTCACGTGGCGCATCTCATCATCGATTCCGGCGTCGACACCGAGTGGGTGCGCCAGCGGCGCCTCGAAGCTCTCGGTCCGAACGCGCTCGACAATCCCGACCTGCTGATGCCGCCGTCCTCCGTCGCGGAATCCTATTGGCAGCTCTACCAGCAGCCGCGCAGCGCCTGGACCTTCGAGCTGGAGATCCGCCCCTTCGGCGAGAAGTGGTAGCGGTGACGGAGCTCAATCTTTCCAGCGAGGACGCTGCATTCGCGGCGGGGTGCGAGGCGTAGAAACCCGTCCGGCTCCGGTCCCCTGGAACACACCCTGGCGCTCCGGCATTGTTCCTCCATGCCGAAATCCTTCAAACGCGGCGATCACGTCAGCTGGAATTCCGAGGCCGGGCGCGTGCGCGGCCATATCCTGCGCGTCCACACCAAAGACGTCGACTACAAGGGCTACACGCACCACGCCTCGCCGGACGATCCTCAATACGAGATCAAGAGCGACAAGACCGATCACGTCGCCCTGCACAAGGGCAGGGCGTTGCGGCGGCTCAAGAGCTGAGCGGCGCAAGCGAGCTGACGAGGCGCCCCATGGCTCATCCCTTTTTCACGATCGGCCACGCGACACGCTCGATCGACGAATTCGTCGAGCTGTTGCGAGGCAGCTCGGTCACCTTCGTGGCCGATGTTCGCACCGTGCCCCGCTCGCGCACCAACCCGCAGTATAATCGCGAGACCTTGCCGCGATCGCTTGCGTCCGTTGCGATCGGCTATGAGCACCTCGCTTCGCTCGGCGGGCTGCGCAGCCGCAAGCGAGAGGTGCCGCGCGAGACCAACGCCTTCTGGCAGAACGACAGCTTCCACAATTACGCCGACCACGCCATGGGCGCGGCGTTTCACGACGGCCTCGCGCATTTGCGCGACCTCGGACAGGCGCAACGCTGCGCCATCATGTGCGCGGAGACCTTGTGGTGGCGATGTCACCGGCGGATCATCACCGATTATCTGCTCGCGGCCGGTGAGACCGTGTTTCACATTCTCGGGCCGGGACAGGTGAACGAGGCCAAAATCAACCCGGCCGCGCACATCCTGCCCGACGGCCGGCTTGATTACCCCGCGCAGGCGCCATCAACCGCGAGCGGCGCCTGACCGGATGCGGGCCGCGCCTTGCGCTCACTTATCCACGCTCACGTCAGCGGCAGCAGATGCTCCGGGATCGGCACCGGCGCGGCAGGCACCAGCGAGGCGACGGAAACGTGCGGCCAGCTCAGGCCGTTGAAATCCAGCATCACCTTTTGCGAGTATTGGATCTGCGTCGTCGCCACCCGCACGCGGCCGCCGGCAAAGGCCTTGTTCGGCACGAACGGAAGTGTGACGACGAAGCTCGGCACCAGCGGCACCGTGCCCTTTTGCAAGGGCTGGAGGATGATCGGCGGCTCGCCCGACGCGATGCGCGGCACGTCGATGTCGTAGATCACGGTCTCGATCCAGAACACCGCGTCCATCTGGAAGGCGTTGGCGTTGGCACCGTTGCCGCCCGGTGGCGGCACCGGCACGCCCTGGAGGAATGCGATGTTCGCGGTGCCGCCGGCGAAGTTTGGCGCCTGCGGATGCGGTCCCGCCGAAGCGACGGCCGGCAAGGGGCCGCCCGATAGCGGCGAGCCGGGTCTGGTCGAGGTCTCGATGACGATGGTCTGGCTGATGGTTTGATGCGCGATCTGGTTGCGCAGCACGGTGTTCGGATCGGTGATCATGGCCTGGGTGAGCTTGCCGGCGGCGATCAGCGTGGTGAGATCCTGCGGCAGCCTGCGTGTCGTCTGGTCGGCCGCGGTCTGGTTCTGGAACGTGATCTTGTTGGCGGGATTGCCGCCAAGGAACGGCGTGATGTCGATTGCTGCGATGGTCGGCTTGCCGGCGACGGCCGGGAGCGCGGTGCCTTGCGCGGTGATCGTCGTGCCGTGCGGGATCGAGGCCATGCGCGCAACGGTGAACGGCTCGTGCGGATTGGTGGTGGGCGGCACCGCGAGCCAGATGCCGGGCTCGAAATGAATGCCGACCGGTGTTCCCGTGGTCACGTCGTTGATGGTCTGGAGATACGGCACGCCGTTCAGGAAAGCATCGGTCTGCGGCCCCGAGCCGCGATTGGGAATCGAGCCGAGACTGTTCGAGAACGACATCGTCTCGTCCGTGAGGTTCAACTCCAGCACATTGTCGGGCGGGTCGGTGGTGTTGATCGGCCCCGGCATCTGGGTCGGTGTCGTCGCGCTGTCCGGCCGGAAGATCGTGTTGAATCCCTGCCCCGTGAATGTGCCGGTAAAGGCCGACAGCGGCCCGAGCGTGGGCGGCAGAGTAACAGGTCCGGCGGCGGGCGCGGCGGCGTGCGCGGCTGCCCTGAACACGCTGTCGACCTGGTGAATGGCAAAATTCGCATGCTTGTTGAAAGCGCTGGTGAGCGGCTTGGGTTCGTCCATGGGGCGTTCCTCTCGATGGCTGCAGGCGCGAGGCTGCCGTCGCACCGCCGAACTCGGCAGGACGTCGGAATTTTTCGAAATTGATCGCGATCTCCAGGGGCATGTCCGTCGCAGGGATGGTTCGCCTCCCCCTGCGCGGGGACTCCAACTCAGTGTTCGAGAATGAGATAATCGAGAAATAGGGGGCGTGCGCCCCGTTCGCCTTGGTTACATCTTGATCATGATACAACCTGAGCGAAGCTTCGAGTGTGTTCCATTTCACAGGCGGGCCGCCCATGAGCATATCTGTCATCGAACAGGCAAAGATCCAGGCGCAGGTCCTGGTGCCGCTGGTCAAGGCGCTGCACGCCGAACTCGGCGAGGCGCGTGCAAACGCGCTGGTGCGCAGGACGCTCGGCGATCTCTATCGCCGCTTCGGTGAGGAATTCTGGCACGCCAAGAGCGAGACCAATCTCGCCGCGGCGGTGTCGTCGGCATTCAAGACCTATGCCCGCGATGATGCACTCGCCTATGACGTGATCGATCAGAACCAGGACGTTTTCGCGTTCGACGTGAAGCGCTGCGCCTATGCCGAGTTCTACAAGGCGCTAGGCGAACCGGAGCTTGGCTTTCTCCTGATCTGCACCGCCGATTTCGCCACCGCGCAAGGGTTCGGCCCGGATATCAGCCTCACGCGCACGCAGACCATCATGCAAGGCGCCGATCATTGCGACTTCCGCTACCGGCGCCTTCCGGATGGATCAAACGAAAGAGAGCATGAATGACGCGAACGACCTGTGTTGCCCTGACAGTCATGGCGCTGATGGCATCAGGCGCGGAGGCCGCCATCATCGACTGGCAGGCCGAGCTTCAGCGCTGCCGCGCGCTGCGCGAGACCGTGGCGCCGCTGCTTCAGGCCGGCGAGGGGATATCCGCGGTGGGGCGCTCCAATCGATCCGTCCGTCGCTGCATCTGGATCCAGCGCATGGCCGTGCGCAAGAAAATCCCGGGCGCGGAGCGGTGGTAGCAGGGCTGTCAATTGCGCCTGAGCAACAAGTCCTTCAACCCGGTCGGATAGAGGCGCGGGCCGCCTTCGATGTCGAGATCGGCGAGATCGAACCAGCGGGCGACGATCTCCTCTCCGTTGTCCTCGCGGAAGTCGATGCGGTCCTGGCCGCTGAAGGCGTGTCGTGGAAACGCGATTTCGGCGATGAACATCACTTCGTGTCCGGTCGCCCCCTCGTGGACGAAGATGTTCTCCATCATCAGCGGCGCGCCGATAATGGTGACATCAATGCCCAGCTCTTCATTGAACTCGCGTGCGAGCGCGGCCTGCCAGCTCTCGCCGAACTCGATTTCGCCGCCGAGGGGGCGAACGCCCTTGATCCGCCCCGCATCGTCGCGCACCTCGGCCGCGAGCAGACGCCCGGCGCGCCAGTGCAGGCCGATCGCGACGACCCGGATATGGGAATGAGGGCGCCATGTGGTCATGGCGCATGGTTAGACGTCTTTGGGCCCCGTCGCAATCGCCGCCTCGGCTCAGGTCTCGCCGTGCCATTGCAAGGCCGGTGCGGAGACATCAGGCAGGCCCAGGAGATTGATGGCACGGCAGGCGATCTGGTCGATGACCTCGTTCAGCGATTGCGGCTTCAAATAGAACGCAGGCAGCGGCGGAGCGATGATCGCGCCGATCTCGGTCGCCTGCACCATCGTGCGTAAGTGCCCGAGATGCAGTGGGCTCTCGCGCACCAAAAGCACCAGGCGCCGGCGCTCCTTGAGCTGTACGTCGGCGGCGCGCACCAAGAGATTGTCGAGCTGCCCCCAGGCGATCGCCGACAGCGTGCGGATCGAGCACGGCGCGACGATCATGCCGTCGATCGGAAACGAGCCGCTGGCGATGCAGGCGCCGATGTCCGATGGCGCGTGATCGCGAAAGGCGATGCCGCGCAGCCGCGGTAGTGCATCGGCCCCGATCTCCTCGGTGAGTGTTCGCTCGCCGGCCGGCGAGATCACCAGATGCACCGCGCAAGCCGGATGCTCCGCGAGCCGCTCGACGATGCGCATGCCGATCGCAGCGCCTGAGGCGCCGCTGATGCCGATGATCACGTCGTGCCGCGCGCTCATGCCGGTTCCCGCAGTCCGCTCAGTCCAAGCACAGGCCACATCGCATCGACCCTGGCGATCACGGCCGGATCCATCGCCAGCGGCGCGCCCCAGGCCCGCTCCGTCTCGGGCGGCATCTTCGTGGTGGCATCGATCCCGAGCTTGCCGCCGAGCCCGGATTTCGGCGAGGCGAAGTCGAGATAGTCGATCGGCGTGTCAGTGAGCGTGACGAGATCGCGCGAGCTGTCGCTCCGCGTCGCGACGGCCCACATCACCTCGCGCCAGTCGCGGACGTCGATATCGTCGTCGACCACGATCAGGAACTTTGTATAGTTGAACTGCGGCAGCATGGACCACAGGCCCAGCATCAGGCGCCGTGCCTGGCCGGGATAGCGCTTCTTGATGGATGCGATGGCGACCCGGTAGGAGCATGTCTCCGGCGGCAGCCAGCAATCGGTCACCTCGGGGAATTGCTGCTTGATCAGTGGCACGAACAATTCATTCAGGGCTTCGCCGATCCGCGACGGCTCGTCGGGCGCCCGGCCCGTGAAGGTCGACAGATAGATCGGCTGCTGCCGCGAGGTGATCGCGGTGACCTTGAGCACCGGAAACTCCTCGACCGAATTGTAGTAGCCGGTGTGGTCGCCGTAGGGCCCCTCCGCAGCGGTTTCGGTGGCCGACACAAAACCTTCAATGACGATCTCGGCCGTCGCGGGGACTTCGAGCGGCAAGGTGAGACATGGCGTCAGCTCGGGCCGCTCGCCGCGGAGGATGCCGGCGAAGCGCAGCTCCGAGATGGTCTCGGGCAGCGGCAGCACGGCGGCGAGGATGGTCGCGGGGTCGGCGCCGATCACGATTGCAACCGGCATGTCGCGTCCACGCGCCTTCCATTGCTGATGATGCCGCGCGCCGCCGCGATGCGCGAGCCAGCGGATGATGGCGCGGTCGCGGCCGAGGATCTGCATGCGATAGACGCCGACATTCTCCTCCTGGTCCGATGCCGCCGTGTCAGGAGGGGTGGTGATCACCAGCGGCCAAGTGATCAGCGGCGCGGGCTCGCCCGGCCAGCAGATCTGCGCCGGCAGTCTTGCAAGATCGATGTCCTCGCCCATCACGGCGCGATCCTGCACCGGCGCGGCGGCACGCGATCGTGGCCGGGTCGCGAGCGCGGCGCGCGCCAGCGGCAGCTTGTGCCAGGCGTCGCGAATGCCGTGCGGGGGACGCGGCGCACGCAGCTCGGCCATCATCGTACCGAGTTCGCCGAGCCTGTCGGGCGTGATGCCCATGCCCCATGCGGTCCGCTCAACCGTGCCGAACAGATTGGTCAGCAGCGGCATGCCGGATGGTAGGCCGTCGGCCTTGACCGGCCGCTCGAACAATAGTGCAGGGCCGTTCTCGCCGATGACACGGCGGTGAATCTCCGTGATCTCGTGAACCACGGAGACGGGCTCGCGAATGCGTCGCAACTGGCCCTTGCCTTCAAGGAAACGCACGAAGTCGGACAGATCGCGAAGGCGCGGAACATCACGTTGCAAGCGGAAACTCTCCCGAAAGGACGAAAGCTAGCCGGCGTGATTTTGCTCTTCATTGTTCCCGGTCAAATACATCGGCGCGCAATCGGCTCAGATGATCCCATGAGTCATTCGTCCAGTCATTCGTCCGTCGCGTCCCGCCCCTTGCCGACCATCCCGCCGCTTCTCGCCCTCGCGATCCGTCCTTTGCCGCTGTTGCCGCTGCAACTTGCTCTCAGCGGCTTCCTGCAGAGGATTCTCAGGCGCCACCCCGGCCTGCTCGACAGGCTCGGCGAACATCGGCGCGCGCGGTTCGGGATCAAGCCGGTGGACCTGCCGTTTGCGTTCGTCGTCGAGGCCGCCCCACCGCGGCTTCTGGTGGTGCGCGAGCTGCCGCAAAGTCTCGACGCTCGCATCTCCGCCTCGCTTGCGAATCTGCTTGCCCTGGTCGAGGGCCGGGTGGATGGCGATGCGCTGATGTTCTCGCGTCAGCTCGGAATCGAAGGCGACATGGAGGCGGTGCTCGCCCTGCGCAATGCGATCGACGATGCCGGGCTCGATCTCGCCGGAGAATTGGCCTCCCTGTTCGGTCCGCTGGGTGAGCCGGCGCGGCGCTCGTTCGAGCTCGCGCGGGACAGGCTGACCGGCTCGCCCGGGGTGCAAAGGTGATGGAGCTGATCTGTCCCGCCGGCACGCCGGCTGCACTGCGGAGCGCGATCGAGGCCGGCGCGGATGCCGTCTATTGCGGCTTCAACGACGAGACCAATGCGCGCAATTTTCCCGGGCTGAACTTCAGCCGCGACGAGCTGCGCAAGGGCATCGCGTTCGCCCACGACCGCGGCGCGCGCACCCTCGTCGCCATCAATACGTTTCCGCGCGCCTCGGCTACCGCGCTCTGGCGACGTGCCGTCGATGATGCCGTCGAAGCCGGGGCGGACGCGCTGATCGTCGCCGACATCGGGCTGATGGACTATGTCGCACGACGTCATCCGAACCAGCGGCTCCATGTCTCGGTGCAGGCGGCGGCCGCCAACCCCGATGCCATCGCCTTCTATGTCGAAACCTTCGGTGCGCGCCGCGTCGTGCTGCCGCGCGTGCTCAGTGTCGCGGAGATCGCCGAGATCACCCGCGAGACTGCTTGCGAGACCGAGGTCTTCGTTTTCGGCGGCCTCTGTGTCATGGCGGAAGGGCGCTGCTCGCTGTCGTCCTATGCCACCGGAAAATCGCCGAACATGCAGGGCGTCTGCTCGCCGGCGAGCCACGTCGCCTATGAGGAAACCGCGAAGGGGACGACATCGAGGCTCGGCGGCTTCACCATCAACCGCTTCGCCCGGCGAGAAGCGGCCGGCTATCCGACCCTGTGCAAGGGCCGCTTCTCCACCGCCCTCGGCGATGGCTACATCTTCGAGGATCCGGTCAGTCTCGACGCGACGACGCTGCTTCGCGGTCTGCAAAGCGCCGGCGTCGCCGCGCTGAAGATCGAGGGGCGCCAGCGCGGACGCGCCTATATCGAGAGCGTGGTCCGCCATTTCCGCCGCGCGCTCGATACGCTGGAGGATGGCAGCGAAGCCGATATCGTCAGCCTGAAGCCATTCACCGAAGGCCAGGCCTCCACGCTCGGCGCCTATCGCAAGACATGGCGGTGACCGATGCCGGGTTCGAATGGGAGAAACCCGATGCAGCTTAGTCTCGGGCCGGTCCTCTACAATTGGGCGCCGGAACGCTGGCGCGACTTCTATTTCCGGATCGCCGACGAGGCGCCGATCGACGTCGTGTCGGTGGGCGAGGTCGTGTGCTCGAAACGGGCGCCGTTCTTCGCGGAGCACCTTCCCGATGTGATCGAGCGTCTGCAGCAGGCCGGCAAGCAGGTCCTGCTGGGTTCGCTGATCCTGGTGTCGCTGCGGCGCGAGCGGCGCCAGACCGAGGAGCTCTGTGCAACTGACGGCGCATTGGTCGAGGTGAACGACCTGACCTGTCTTCGGTCGATCAAGGGGCGGCCGCATGCGATCGGCCCTTACGTCAACATCTACAACGAGACCAGCGCCGCCTTTCACGTCCACCAGGGCGCGAGGCGCATCTGTCTGCCGCCCGAGCTGCCGCTCTCGTCGGCGGCGGTGATCGCCACGGCGATCCCCGAGGCTTTGATCGAGGTGTTCGCTTTCGGTCGGGTGCCGCTGGCGATCGCGGGGCGCTGCTATCACGCGCGGCTGCACAAGCTCTCCAAGGACAATTGCCGCTTCGTCTGCGAAAAGGACCCGGACGGGCTCGCGCTGAAGACGCTCGACCAGCAGGATTTCCTGACGATCAACGGCGTCCAGACCCTGTCGCATGCCTGCACCAATCTCATCGGCGACATCGAAGACTTGCGCGAGGCAGGCATCGGCTCGCTGCGCCTGTCGCCGCAGGATTGCGACATGGTCGCAGTCGCCAGGACCTTTCGCGACGTGCTCGACGGGCAGCGATCAGCCGAAGATGCCCGCGGCCGCCTGGCCGAGCTCTATCCCGGAGTCGCCTTTGCCAATGGCTTCCTCCGCGGTCAGGCCGGCTTTTCCTTCGCGCCAGCCTAGCCGCACCTAGCTCACGAGATATTTCTTCACCGCCGCCTCGTCCCAAGCGAGGCCGTTGCCGGGCTCCTCGCCCGGCAGCGCAAAGCCGTCCTTGATCTTCAGCCGGCTCGCCAGCACCGCGTCGGCCCAGTCGACATATTCCAGCCAATGCGCCGATGGCGTCACGCAGAGCAGCTGCGTGCTCACTTCCGAGAACAGATGCGTCGACATCTCGATGCCGGCGGCGTGGGCGAGCGCAGCGGCCCGCAGCCACCCCGTGACGCCGCCGATGCGCTGCACGTCGGGCATCACGTAGTCGCAGGCCTCGGCTGACAGCGCGGCCTGCATCGAAAACGCGCTGTCAAAATTCTCGCCGATCTGGACCGGCGTCCGCAGCGCATCCGCGATCCGGGCGCAGCCGGCATAGTCGTCGTGGCGGATCGGTTCCTCGATCCAGCTCAGGCCTTCATCGTCGAGCATCTCGCCGCGGTGGATCGCCTCGGTCACCGTCAGTGCCTGGTTGTAGTCGCACATCAGCGTCACCTCGTCGCCGACGGCCTTGCGCACCGCCCGGACCACCGCGAGGTCCTCCCTTGCGTCGGGCCGCCCGAGGCGGATCTTGGCGGCGTGAAAACCTTCGGCCAGCAGCTTGTGCGCCTCATCGACAGCCGCGCCCGCCGGCATGATGCCGAGCCCCTTTGAATTGTAGGCCTTGACCGGCTTCGGCGCGCCGCCGAGCAGGCGCGCCAGCGGCAAACCCCGACTGCGGGCCAGCGCGTCCCAGGCCGCCATGTCGATGCCCGATTGCGCCATGCGCTGAAGGCCGGCAAGCCCGAGCAGCGTGAAGTGCCGGGTCAGCTTGCGCTCGACCTCGAACGGCAGCAGTTCGTCGCCGGCGACCAGGTCCGACATCTCCGTGACCATGGCGCTAAGCGGCCTCAGGGCCGACGGCGTGATCGAGAACAGATAGGCGTGGCCGACCGCGCCCTGGTCGGTCTCGCAGTCGATCAGCACCAGCGGCGCCTTGGCGACCGCCCCGGTCGAGGTCAGAAGCGGCAGGTTCAGCGGCACGATCACGGGGCGGGCGTTGAAGCGCCGGATGCGGATGGTCTCGGTCATGGCTCTCGGTCCGGATTATCAATGCTGGTTGATGGCGATCTTGAACATTGGTCATCAAACCAAAAGCGGCTTGCCGCGACCACCATAAAAGGGGGTTGCGCGGGCGCGCGTTTATTGGCTCTGTGCCGGGCGCATACCGTGCCGCAGAATTCCCCGGATTTACGACAAAACGCACAGAACGGAGTCGTCAAGTGAAACAAGAGATCGCCGAGGAGCAGCGCAAGCGCGGCATCCTGACCGGCGCGGTGATCGCCTTCCTCCTGCTCGCGTTGCCGCTCGCCGTCTGGCTTGACTTGACCGAGCTGAGCAAGACGGCGCTGCGCCGGCAGGCCATCGATCTCAATTCCGTCATCACCAGCGTGCGAAGCTATTATGCCTCCAACGTGGTCGGGCGCATCCTTGCCAACCCCGGCGGCACGACCAAGGTCGTGCACAATTACGAAGCCGTTCCCGGCGCGGTCCCGATTCCCGCGACGCTGTCGCTGGAGCTCGGCCGGGTGATCGGCGCCCAGCAGGAGAACATCACCTACCGCTTCGTCTCGGACTTCCCGTTCCAGAACCGCGCTCCGCACCAGCTCGACAAGTTCGAGAAGGAGGCGCTGGCAGCGCTGCGCGCCGATCCCGAGCAGAAGATCGTGGACACCGAGACTTCGCTGTTCTCCGACAAGGTCCGCCTGGTCGCCCCTGTGACGATGGGGCCGGCCTGCGTCAGCTGCCACAACAGCCACCCCGAAAGCCCGAAGAAGGACTGGAAGGTCGGGGATATCAGAGGCATCCAGGAGGTCATCATCGCCCAGCCGATCGCCGCCAACATCTTCTCCTTCAAGTTCCTGCTGGCCTATTTCCTGATCGCCGCCGGCTGCGGCCTGTCGTTCCTCTCGCTGCAGCGCCGCCAGGCCAGCCGCATCAAGGGCATGAACAAGGAGCTCGAATCCGCCAACGACTTCCTGGCCTCGCTCTCGATGAAGATCTCGCGCTACATCCCGCCGCAGGTCTACAAGAGCATCTTCTCCGGCCAGAAGGACGTCACCATCCACACCGAGCGCAAGAAGCTCACGATCTTCTTCTCCGATATCCAGAACTTCACCGCGACCACCGAGCGGCTGCAGCCGGAGTTGCTGACCCAGCTGCTCAACGAATATTTCACCGAGATGTCGGCGATTGCGCATGAGCACGGCGGCACCGTCGACAAGTTCATCGGCGATGCCATGCTGATCTTCTTCGGCGACCCCGAGACCAAGGGCGACCGGGCGGACGCAGAGGCCTGCCTGCGGATGGCCTGGCGCATGCAGCAGCGTCTCACCGAGCTCAATGCGAAATGGCGGGCCTCCGGCATCGAGCAGCCGTTCCGCTCGCGCATGGGCATCAATTCAGGCTATTGCAACGTCGGCAATTTCGGCAGCAGCGACCGCATGGATTACACCATCATCGGCGCGGAAGCGAACCTCGCCGCACGGCTGCAATCGATCGCCGAGCCCGGCGGGATCGTGCTGAGCTACGAGACCTTTGCCCTCGTCAGCGACATCGTCCGCGCGCACGCGCTGCCCGCGATCACCATGAAGGGCATCAGCCGCGAGATCATTCCCTATTCGGTCGATGCGCTGAGCGACGCTGCGTCGGAGCAGAGCGGCGTCATCACCGAGCGCGCGCCGGGGCTCGAGCTCTATCTCGATCCGGCCGTGGTGAAATCGGGTGATGCGGCGCGGGTCCGCTCGCTGCTGGAGAGCGCGCTGGCTTCGCTGAAGCCGGCGTGAGGGGTGCGGCGTTCGGTTGAGAGTCCCTTTGTGGTACCCCTCTCCCTAACCCTCCCCCACAAGGGGGGAGGGAATGCACCTTTCGTGTGGTGACTGACTTTGATTTGATCGCGGGCAAGAGATGAGCCCAAATCAGAGCCCCGAGCATCACTGCGCTCCCTCCCCCCTTGTGGGGGAGGGCGGGGGAGAGGGGTGGCCCAGCAAACGGTGCGAGTGAGCGCCCGCGCCGCCCCGCTACGGCAGCCCCCTTGCCTCCAGCTGATGCACCAATAGCAGCGTCGGCTCGGCGAGGCTGTCGCCGGAGCCGTCGAGCCCAAAGGCCGCCGCGATGCCGTCGTGGCTGCGCAGGATCGTGCTGCGCGGGCAGTGGCCGGCGCCGCAGAGCGTCTTCTGCAGGGTCTCGCCTTGCGCGATCAGCTTCGCCGGATCATTGGCGGCCCAGGCCAGCAGGATCGGCTCTTCGACATTGAGGATGCCGGGAAACACCGACCGCTTGTCGTACAGGCTGGTGTCGGTGCCGAAATAGGCCTTCTCGCTGTCGCTGGCGTCCTTGCCGACGCGATAGATGCCTGAGACCAGCACCACGGCGGCGGCATCAGCGCGGTCGGCCTGCAGCTCGGGATGCGCCAGCAGGCTCGCGACGTGGAAAGCGCCGGCGCCGTAGCCGACCGCGACGATCTCGCGGGCATCGCCGTTGAACAGGTCGATATTGCCGTGGACCCAGGACAATGCCGCCGCCACGTCGGCCGCGCCTTTCGGCCAGGTGGCCGCCGGCGCGAGGCGATAGTTCACGCGCACCCCGATCATGCCATTGCGTGCGGCAAAGCACATCGCCGCGTCCTGGATGTCGCGGGACAGTTCCGGCGCGCCGCGGTCGCCGGTAAACGTGTCGCCCGTCACGAACAGCAGCACCGGTCGCGGCGTGTCCGCCTTGGTGACATCGCTGGTCGCGACGTCGAGCACATTGGCCTCGCTGTCGCCATAGCGCAGGCCCCGCGAGAAGGTGACCTGCTCGCACAGCCGCGCGACGCCGCCGGCGGTGGTGTCGCTATCGGTGAGGCCCGTCAGGACAAGATCGGAAGGAATGGCCGGACGCGCCGGTAGCGGGCCGTGTGCCGAGGCCGCCGTTAAGGTCAGAACAAGGAAAAATGCGAGGCAAATCTTGATCATGGCGGTGCCGGACTTGTGCGCTCCCTATTGGGGCGCTCGCCTTACGAGTTCGTGTTGTTGGTTGATCTTGCGGCGATTTCACGGCACGCTCGCTTCGTCCTTTGCTTCCGTTCAGTTCCGGCTGGAATGCACAATCCGCGCCGTGGCGCGCGGCGGCCGTTCTACTGTGCATGGGGTTGTTTTCGCGTTTTTGGTCCGTCAGGCCTGCTTCATCGTCCGGAACGTGACCGAGTAGCGCCGTGCCTCCACCGGCGGGATGCTGTGCTCCCATTGCGAGCGCGCCTCGCCTTCCATCATGTAGAGCGAGCGGGGCAGGGCCACGAGCGTGTGGCGCTGCCATATCTCGTCATTGCGGCGGCGGAAGCGGAATTTGCAGGGAGAGCCCAGCGAGAGGCCGAGGATCTCCTTGAAGTGCGGTTTGTCGCGGTGCCAGCCGATCCCGACGCCGACGTCGTACTCGGTGCACAGCACCTGCCGCACGCTGCCGTCGGCGAGGCCCGCCCATGCCTCGGCTCGACGCGCGACCGGCCGCACCCAGTCCGGGATCGGCTCGGCCTCGGTCAGCCGCTGCTGCGAATAATCGTATTGGTAGCCGAACCACGCCACCCGGCGGTTGCCCTCGAACGCGCCGAACTGAAAGCGCTGCAGCGGCAATGCTGCGATGCGGCCGATCAGCTCCTGCTCGACAGCGGCGTCGATGAAATTGTCCGTATAGCGCAAGCCCGCCGGCCCCGCCTGCGGTTCGCTGAACAAGCCAAGCTGTGTCATTCCTCGCATTTCCGTGATGGAACCTGATGGCGTCTGGTGCGACTTATCTATGACGCGGAGAGTGATGTGCGAGGCTGTCATGGCAGAGAAGCATTCCGCCGATCCGGTAGAGATCATGCGGGCGACCGGTCATCCTGAACTGGAATATGCCGCCGGCTGGACCATTGCGGGTCTGGTCACCATCGGCACCATCGTTGCCGCCTGGGTGTTCGCGATCTAGGCGACAGGGAATTGGAGCTCGAAGACTACGCCCTCGTCAGAGGGCTTGAGCTGGATCGAGCCGCCATGGCTCGCCATCTCTACGTCACCCGGCACAACATCCGCGGGCGGACGATCGATGCCCTGCGTGCCGAGATCGCGGCCCTCCAGGGCATCTGGCGCCCCCGCTGCCTCCATGCTGCGGGCGAGTGCGGCACGGTTGGCGAGGGGCTTTCCGATCGAGCAGGCGCGAGCGGCCTCGCAGGCTGTCAGCATCGCCGGTCGAAACTAGCGTTTCGCATACCGGCGATCGACGAAGGCCGGCCCGTGCAGTGGCACGAGACGGCCGGGTTGATTGCGTCCGCGTCCGGGGCGCTTCCTATTCGGCCTGCTCCAGTGCGGCGGGCATCTTCGCCACCGACATCAGCGACCGCGCCACCTGATTGAGCAGAAGATCGGCGTTCTCCTCTTCGGCAAGGGATTTGGAGAGCAGCGCGACGACCGCGCTGTGCCGGAGCTGCTGCGCGAGGTTGCGTGCCGTGGTGTAGCCGGCCATCTCGTAATGTTCGACGCGTTGGGCGGCCCCGATCAGCGCAAGGTCGGCGGCGGCGTCCTCCTTCTCTTCGCCTTCGCTCATGACCTCCTGGCCTTCCTCGATCAGGCCCATCATGCCCTTGCAGGGCTTGGCACGTGCATTTTCGCCGAGCAGCTCGAAGCATTCGTTGATGCGTTCGATCTGGTTTTCGGTTTCGGCCAGATGCTGCTCGAACAGTTCCCGCAATTGGTCGAACCGTGCCGATTGCGCCATCTTCGGCAGCGCCTTGGTCAGCTGCTTCTCCGCATGAAGAATGTCACGCAGCTCGTGGAGAAGAAGATCGGTCAGACCGGCCTCGTCGACCGGCGGCGAACTCTCCGCGACGATCGGCGTGGCGGCGCCGGGATCGGAAGACTGAAGTGCAGGCGATTCCGTGAACACCCAGTCTTCTCCCTCGTTCCAGGGACCGCGGGTGTCGATTTCGCCGTGATCGCCGCTGCCGGTGGAATCGTTGAAGTACTGGTTCACGAGGCCGGGCGTCGGCGCGATCCTGCCGATGCTGAAGGCGGGCTTCGACAGGCTTTCCAGCGCGCGCGAGAAAGCCTTCATATGCGTGATTTCCCGCGTCATCAGGAATTGCAATGCATCCTTGCTGCCGGCGTCGTCGCAGAAATTGATCAGCCGTTCGTAGACGATCTTCGCACGCGCCTCGGCGGCGATGTTGCTGCGGAGATCGACATCGAGCTCGCCGGTGATCTTGAGATAGTCGGCGGTCCAGGGGTTCCCTTGCGAGTTGAACAGGTTGACGCCCCCACCGCCGGCAATGGCGATGAGCGGATCGGCTTCGGCCGCCTGACGGTCGTTTCGCGACGGCGCAAGATGCATCCGCGCCAGGCATCCGACGACCTCGAGATGGCTGAGCTCTTCGGTGCCGATATCCATCAAAAGGTCCTTGCGGTCGGGATCTTCGCAATTCAGCCCTTGAATCGAATATTGCATGGCGGCTGCGAGTTCCCCGTTCGCGCCGCCGAACTGCTCGAGCAGCATATTGCCGAAGCGGGGATCGGGTTCGTCGACGCGCACGGTGAACATCAGCTTCTTGACATGGTGATACATGGGGGCGGCTCGCGTTCTGAGGGAAACAATGCGCGACAACCACCGTTGGGAACGATCGTTCCTAAGTCATCTCCAGACATATCGAGGTGCGTAGCGGCCGAACGCTTATGGCGTCACTGCTCCCCGGCTGACGGCGTGTGGCGCAGTCAATTCCTTCCACGTCGAGTTGGCGACGTGCACCGGCGAGAAAGCCGGCCGCTCCACATAATGCCCATCGCCCGCCTCGGCGCGGAGATCGCCATCTTTCCACACGATGCGACCGCGCGAGATTGTCGCAGCAGGCCCGCCGGTGCAGGCGAAGCCTTCGAACACATTGTAGTCGATCCGGCTCATCTGCCGCTTCGCGCTGATGGTCTTCGTCGCCTTCGGATCCCACACCACGAGATCGGCATCCGATCCGACTGCGACCGCACCCTTGCGTGGATAGATGTTGAGGATGCGGGCTATGTTCGCCGAGGTGACCGCAACGAATTCTTCCTTGGTCAGCCGCCCCGTCGCGACGCCGGCGGTCCACAGCAGCGCCAGGCGATCTTCGAGGCCGCCGGTGCCGTTCGGGATTTTCCTGAAGTCGCCGCGACCAAAGCGCTTCTGCTCGGTCGTGAAGGCGCAGTGATCGGTCGCAACCACTTGCAGCGAGCCGGCTTGCAGGCCGGCCCATAGGCTGTCTTGATGCGACTTGTCGCGGAACGGCGGTGACATCACCCGCTGCGCGGAATGATCCCAGTCGTTGTTCTGATATTCGCCGGCATCGAGCAGCAGGTGCTGGATCAGCGGCTCGCCATAGACGCGCTTTCCCGCGGCGCGTGCGCGCGCAATCGCTTCATGTGCCTCGCGGCAGCTGGTGTGCACGATATAAACAGGGGTGCCTGTCATATCCGCGATCATGATGGCGCGGTTGGTGGCTTCGCCTTCAACTTCCGGCGGCCGTGAATAGGCGTGGCCTTCGGGGCCGGTGATGCCGCGCGCGATCAGCGCCTCCTGCATCAGCGCAACGACGTCGCCGTTCTCCGCGTGCACCACCGGCATGGCACCGAGGTGAGCGCAACGCGCGAATGAATTGTAGAGCTCGTCGTCGTTCACCATCAGCGCGCCCTTGTAGGCCATGAAATGCTTGAAGGTGTTGATGCCGTAGGTTTTGACCACCGTCTCCATCTCGTCATAAATCTGCTTCGACCACGACGTCACCGCCATATGGAACCCGTAGTCGGCGGCAGCCTTCTCGGACTTGTGGCGCCACTCCTGATAAGCCGCGAGCATCGACTGGCCGGGATCGGGCAGGCAGAAATCCACCACCATAGTAGTGCCGCCGGTCAGGGCCGCCTTGGTGCCCGATTCGAAGTCGTCGGCAGTGACGGTGCCCATGAACGGCATTTCGAGATGCGTGTGCGGATCGATGCCGCCCGGAATGACATAGGCGCCGCCGGCGTCGATGATCTCCGCGCCTGTGGGCGCTGCGATCGATGCGCCGATCGCGACGATGCTGCCGCCCTCGATCAGCACGTCCGCACGGCGCGAATGATCATGATTGACGACAGTGCCGCCGCGGATGAGGAGGGACATGGGAACTCCGGGGAAAGGGAGAGAGCAGAACGCGGCGAGGCTATGCGGGCCGATCGCGATGCGACAGGCGAAATTTTAGTCAACCCCCGCTCGGCTGCTGCGCCGCCCGCCGCATCTCATCATGACGGACGATGCCGCGCCTCGCGCGATGTCGGCCTCACCTCATATCGCGCCTGCGAAATGCAACCGAGCCATGACGGATCACACATGTCCGCGCCCTTGCGCGTCGGCACGGGCCGGCGCAGTCTGAGTTCGCGGCGCAAGGAACGTCGCCAACAAAGACGTGCTACAAAGACTTGGCGAGGAAGCATCCATGGCGGTGACGCGGATCGACTGCGACATCCACCCGGCCGTTGGCGGCGCGCGCACGACGCTGCTGCCCTATCTCAGTGATCACTGGAAAGAGCAGGTGGTGAGCCGCGCCATCGACGGTCTCGATCTCACCTCCTATCCGCCAAGCATGCCGCTCACCGGCCGCGCCGACTGGCGGCCAGCCAGTGGCGCCAGGCCGGGCTCGGACCTTGCCATGGTGCAGAAGGGGGCGTTCGACCAACTCGGTGCCAGCCACGCCATCCTCAACGTGCTCTACGGCGCGCAGGCCGTGTTCGATCCGTACATGGCGGCCGACTTCTGCAAGGCCATCAACGACTGGATCGCCGCCGAATGGCTGTCGCGTGATCCGCGTCTGCGCGCGTCGATCGTCGTGCCGATGCAGGCGCCGGATCTGGCGATCGAGGAGATCGAGCGTCGTGCCGGCGACAGCAGGTTCGTCTCCATTCTGGTGCTGGCACAAGGCGAGACGCTGCTCGGCCGCCGGCATTTCTGGCCGGTCTATCAGGTCGCGGAGAAGTACAAGCTGCCGCTGGCGATCCATGCCGGCTCGCAATATCGCCAGGCGCCGAGCTCGGCCGGCTGGCCGTCGCATCGCTACGAATACTATTTCGTCGAAGCGCAGGCGTTTCAGGCGCAGATCCTGAGCCTGATCTACGAAGGCGTGTTCGGCAAATTTCCGGACCTCAAGGTCGTGCTGATGGAGTCGGGCGTGAGCTGGCTGCCAGCCTTCATGTGGCGCGCCAACAAGACCTGGCGCGGCGTCCGCGTCGAGGTGCCCTGGGTCGAGCGTGAGCCGGCATCGATCATCCGTGACAATTTCCGCGTGACCATGCAGCCGTTCGATGCACCTGCGGACGCGACAAGCGTCGCGGAGGTCATCGACCAGATCGGCTCGGACAAGATGTTCCTGTTCGCATCCGACTATCCGCACTGGCAGTTCGACGGCGATGATCCCATCCCGCCGCATCTGCCGAAGAGCATCATCGAAAAAATGTGCGTCGACAATCCGCTGGAGACGTTTCCGCGATTGTCGCTGGTCAACTAATTCAGGAGGTTCGCATGAGTGAAGTCATCGACCGTCCGCTGCGCGACGACGAGAAGCCCGCCGCATCACGGCTGCGTATCGTCGATTGCGACGTGCATCCGAGCCTGAGATCGACGGACGATCTCAACGAGTTCCTGCCGAAACGCTGGCAACAGCACCTGAAGGAATATGGCAGCCATCTGCGCACGCCCTATCTGTTCACGACGCCTTATCCGCGCTCTTCGCCGCTGATCGCGCGGCGCGATGCCTGGCCGCCGACGGGCGGGCCGCCGGGCTCGGATCTCACCTTCATGCAGAAGCAGCATCTCGATCCGCTCGACGTCGAGTTCGGAATCCTGCAGGTGCTCGATTTGTTCATCTTCTCGCAGCAGAACCTCGAATTCGGCGCCGCGATCCAGCGCGCCATCAACGACTGGCAGCTGGCGTTCTGGTCGCACCGGGATCCGCGCCTGAAGGCCTCGATCCTGGTCGGGCAGGACGGCACGGATCTGGCCATCGCCGAGATCGAGCGCTGCGCAAAGATCGGCGAATACATCCAGATCAACGTCTCGCCGCGCGCCAACGAGCCGCTCGGCCGCCGCCGCTACTGGCCGATCTACGAGCGCGCGCAGGCGCTGGATCTGCCGCTCGGCATTCATGTCGGCGGCTATGGCGGGCATCCGCCGACCGGCGGCGGCTGGCCGTCTTATTATGTCGAGGAGCACCAGTCGAATGCCCACACCATCGCGGCACAGCTTGCCAGCCTCGTCATCGAGGGCGTGCCCGAACGGTTTCCGAAGCTGAAGATCGTCTTCATCGAGGGCGGCTTCGGCTGGATCCCGTCGGCGGTGTGGCGGATGGATCAGCATTTCGAGCGCTTCCGCAGCGAGGTGCCGCACCTCAAGCGCAAGCCGTCGGAATATGTCCGTGAGAATTTCTGGTTCACGACCCAGCCGATCGACGAGCCGGACGAGGCGCGGCATCTGCGTGCGCTGATCGAATGGGTCGGCATCGACCGTCTGCTGTTCTCGTCGGACTATCCGCACTGGGACTTTGACGATCCGCGCTTCGCCTTCAAGACGCCGCTGACGGAAGTCGAGCGGAAGAAGATCTTCAGCACCAATGCCCGCGCGGTCTACAAGTTCTAAGTGCCATGGCCCGTCATATCGTCGCGTCCACGTCAGAGATCCCGCCCGGTAGCAACAAGGTCGTCGATATCGCCGGCCGCGACATCGTCGTGTTCCACGTCAATGGCGAGTTCTTTGCGCTGCTGAACCGCTGCCCGCATGAGGGCGCGCCGCTGGAGAAGGCAGCCTGCGTGGCGCGGCTGACCTCGCCGGAGCCGGGTGTCTATGAGCGTTCGCGCGTCGGCGAGATGCTGCGCTGTCCCTGGCACGGCTGGGAGTTCGACATGCGCAACGGCCAGTCCTGGTTCGATCCGAAACGCGTCAAGGTCAGGTCATATCCGGTGGCGGTCGAACGCGGCGACGAGCTCCAGAAGGGCCCGTATGTTGCCGAGACGTTTCCGGTGCATGTCGAAGACTCTTATGTGATTGTCGAAGTCTAAGCCGGCATTGCCGATTGAGATTCCAACGCAAGTGAGATATGGCTCTCGCGCTTTCCAGAGGCGGAGACGAGCTTTGTCGAAACAATCCCTGCGCGAAGAGGCCGAGCGCCTGATCCGCGAATCCTTGGAAAAGAAGACCATCGTCGTCAAGCAGGGCACTACCCGCATCGAAGCGGTGTGCGGCAAGTGCGGCGCGCCAAACCGGGTTCAGGCGGAAAAAGGCCAGAGCCGCGTCAAGTTCGCCTGCAAGAATTGTGGGCACAAGCAAGAGACGCTGTAGGCGTTCGCTTAACTCCCCTCCACAAACTTCTTGAACGCATCCGCGTAGTCCGGATGCCAGCGCGACAGCGGCGGGCGGTTCTCGACGATATCGCCGGCGGCCCAGAGCATGCGCTTCTCGTCGAGCGCGCGCGGCACGTCGTTGTCAGGGCAGAGGATGTAGAAATCGCCGGCCTCGAGCCGCGCCAGCATGAAGTCCACGGTCTGCTCCGGCGTCCAGGCGCCATCAGGCTTTTCGGTGCGGCCCTTGGCGGTGAGGCCCGTGAACACGAAGCCCGGGATCAGCAGATGCGCGGTGATATGGCAGTCTTTGGTGTTGCGCAACTCGTGCTGCAGCGCTTCCGTAAACGCCTTCACGCCGGCCTTGGAGACGTTGTAGGCGGGATCGCCGGGCGGGGTGGTAATGCCCTGCTTCGAGCCGGTGTTGATGATCAGGCCGCGCGTGCCGCGTGCGATCATGTTGGGCGCGAAGATGCGCGCGCCATTGATGATGCCCCACATATTGACGTCGATGATGCGCTGCCAGTTGTCCGGCTCGCCGAACAACGAGCTGCCCGGCTGGATGCCCGCATTGTTCATCAGCAGGTCGGTACCGCCGAACCGCGCTCCAACGGCGCGTTCCAGTTCCATCACGCCATCGATCCGGCTGACATCGGCTGCGGATATCATCACATTCGCCGAGCCCGCGATCGATGACAGTTTTGTTGCAGCTTCCGCCAGCCTGTTCTCGTCGACATCGACGATACACACCTTCATTCCGGAGCGCGCGAACGCCGTGGCCGCGGCGAGACCGATGCCGGATGCGCCGCCGGTGATCACGGCGACATTGCCTTTGGCGATGACAGGATGCGGCATGGCTGTTCTCCGGAACTTGCTCTTGCTCGAGCTATCACATGGCGCTCGCACGACCCCGCACAAGTCGGCATGGCAGGGCTTCGTTCCACGCCGACTTTACGCCTTTTCGGCCCCGCTGTATCCTGCTCGACCTAACGATCCCGCCGAGGTCGAGCCCAATCAATGAATTGACAGGGAGTGCAGCCATGGCTGTGTCGCAGGCTATTCCGATCACGCGCCATCCGTTCGCCAACGGGTCCTACAAGCAGATGCTGATCGACGGCAAGTGGGTGGATGCCGCTTCCGGCAAGCGCTTCGAGACTCATAACCCCGCCACCGGCGAGCTGCTTGCAACCGTCGCCGAAGGAGACAAGGAAGACATCGACCGTGCGGTCGCCGCTGCCCGCCGTGCCTTCGAAGGACCCTGGAGCACGGTCAAGCCGTTCGAGCGGCAGAACCTGCTCCTGAAGCTCGCCGATCTCGTCGAAAAGAATTTCGACGAATTGTCCCAGCTCGACACACTCGACATGGGCGCGCCGCTCAGCCGCACCCGGGCCTATCGCCTGCGCGCCGTCGGCATGCTGCGCTATTACGCCGGCCAGGCCACCGCGATCCACGGCGAGACCATCGAGAACTCGCTGCCCGGCGAGATCTTCTCCTATACTCTGAAAGAGCCGATCGGCGTGGTCGGCGCCATCATCCCCTGGAACGGTCCACTGACTGCGACGATTTGGAAGATCGGCCCCGCCATCGCGACCGGTTGCACCGTGGTGCTCAAGCCCGCCGAAGAGGCGCCGCTGACTTCGCTGCGCATCGCCGAGCTTGCGCTGGAAGCCGGCATTCCGCCGGGCGTCGTCAATGTCGTGCCCGGCTATGGCGAAACCGCCGGCGCCGCGCTGGCGTCGCATCATGACGTCGACAAGGTCGCCTTCACCGGCTCACATGTCACGGGCCAGTCGATCATCCGCGCTTCCGCCGGCAACCTCAAGCGTGTCTCGCTCGAGCTCGGCGGCAAGTCGCCGGACATCGTGTTCGCGGACGCCGATCTCGATGCGGCCGTGCCGGGCGCGGCGATGGCGGTGTTCGCCAATTCGGGTCAGATCTGCAGCGCGGGCACCCGGCTGTTCGTCGAGCAGGCGATCTATGAGGAGTTCGTCGGCCGCGTCGCCGAGTTCGGCAAGAAGCTGCAGGTCGGCAACGGCCTCGATCCCAACGTGCAGATCGGCCCTCTGGTGTCCGAGCAGCAGCTCGAGCGCGTCACCGGCTATCTCGACATCGGCCAGAAGGAGGGGGCGCGTGCGCTGGCCGGCGGCGGCCGCGTCACCGAAGGCCCGCTTTCGAAGGGCTTCTTCGTCTCGCCGACAGTGTTCGCGGGCGTGCAGGACAACATGCGCATCGCGCAGGAGGAGATTTTCGGCCCGGTCATCTCCGCCATTGCGTTCAAGGACATGGACGAACTCGTCAAGCGTGCCAACAACACCACCTTCGGCCTCGGCTCGGGCCTGTGGACGCGTGACGTTACCAAGGCCCATGCGGTTGCAAAGCGCCTGCGTGCCGGTTCGGTGTGGGTCAATTGCTACCAGGCCATGGACCCGGCCGTGCCGTTCGGCGGCTACAAGATGAGCGGCTATGGCCGCGAGTCCGGCAAGCAGCACGTCGAGGAATATCTCAACGTGAAGGCCGTCTGGATCAAGACGGCGTAAGGCCTGTTCTCCCGCTACATTCCACGGCGAAGAATATCCACTTTTGCAGGGCGGCACCTTTGCCGGGTGCCGCCCCTCGCTATATGCTTCCCATCCTTCCATCGTCATTCGGGGCCCACATGAAATTTCCGGCGTTGTTTAGACCGTTGCAACTCGGTCCGTACAAGCTCGCGCACCGCGTTGCGATGGCGCCGCTGACGCGCATGCGCGCCGAGCGCGACAGTTTTGCTCCGCGCCCGCTCAACGCCGAATATTACGGCCAGCGCGCGACCAAAGGCGGCCTGATCATCGCGGAGGCTTCGCCGGTGCTTGCGCAAGGCCGTGGCAACCCGGCAACGCCCGGCATCTATTCGGAGGCGCAGATTTCCGGCTGGCGCAAGGTGGTCGATGCCGTGCACGCCAAGGGCGGCATCATCTTCCTCCAGCTGTGGCATGTCGGTCGTGTCTCGCATTCCTCCTTCCACGGCGGGGCGCTGCCGGTCTCGGCGTCGGCGATCCCGATCAGGGCCGACGGCATGAAGGCGATGACCGCGGACGGCAAGCTCGCCGATTACGAGACGCCGCGCGCGCTGGAGACCGAGGAGGTCAAGGGCATCGTCGAGGCCTTCAGGCAGGCCGCGAAGAACGCGCTCGCCGCAGGTTTCGACGGTGTCGAGATCCACGGCGCCAATGGCTATCTGCTCGAACAGTTCCTGCAGTCGCGCAGCAACCAGCGCACCGATCAATATGGCGGCTCGATCGAGAACCGGGCGCGCCTGCTGCTCGAAGTGACGCAGGCCGCGATCGACGTCTGGGGCGCGAACCGCGTCGGCGTGCGGCTGTCGCCGCACGGCATCGCCAATGATTCGGTCGAGCCCGATCCGATGCCGCTCTACACTCACGTGGTGAAGGCGCTCGACAAGCTTGGTCTGGCCTATCTGCACTTGATCGAGCCGCGCTCCAGCGGCGCCGGCCGGGCCGATGTCCACTGGGAGAACGTGCCCTCGGCCATGGTGCTGTTCCGCCCGCACTACAGCGGTGTGCTGATGACCGCGGGCGGCTTCACCGGCGAGACCGCGAATGCGGCGATCGCCGATAGACACGCCGACATCGTCGCCTTCGGCCGCATCTTCATCTCCAATCCCGATCTGCCGCGGCGCCTCGAGCACGGCTATCCGATCACGCCGTACAACCGCGCGACCTTCTACGGCGGCGAGGAGAAGGGGTATACGGATTACCCTGTCTATGACGAGCTGGCGCCGGCGTAAGTCTCTCCCGTCATTCGGGGTTCGCGACCACGTCGCGCCCCGGAATGACGAGCTTGCTTTGTGGCGCGATCGTCACCACAATTTCCGTCATTGCGAGCGCAGCGAGGCAATCCAGGATATTTCCGCGGAGGCAGTCTGGATTGCTTCGCTGCGCTCGCAATGACGACGGAGAGAACTTCATGGCCAAAGCCGCAGCCGCCGCAGGGATCGCCACCGGTCAATGCCTCTGCGGCAAGGTCAGCTTCGAGATCGACGTCCCCGCGCGCTGGGCCTGGCACGATCACTCGGCGTCGAGCCGCCGCGCCCACGGCGCGGCTTACGCGACCTATGTCGGCAGCTGGAAGAAGCGCTTCCGCATCACATCGGGCAAGACCGCGCTGATACGCTACGAGGACAAGGGGACCAAGACCGCGCGCAGCTTCTGCTCGCATTGCGGCACGCCGATCACTTATGAGCGTCCGGGCGGCCCGCACATGGTCAACATCCCGCGTGCGTTGTTCAAGGAACGCACCGGCCGCCAGCCGCTCTATCACATCGCGATCGAGGAGCTGCAGGAATGGACCTATACCGGCGAGCCGCTGGTGCCGCTAAAAGGCTTTCCCGGTGTGGTCTGGCAGCGCTGGAAAGAGCGGGTGGCGAAGATCCGTTCGAACTGGGGCGGGAGGAGATGTAGCGCGGCTCGCCCACGCAACGCAGCCATGACCGCGCTTCCTTGCGCGCCTCCCAGGACTTCGGCCATCATGCCTCCGTGCTTGCGGCAACGTCCGCTTCCGGAGGAAACATGAAGAACAAGATCACCGGCCGCTCCGCCTTTCTCGCCCTGCTCAAGGACGAGGGCATCACGCATCTGTTCGGCAACCCCGGCACCACCGAGCTGCCGATCATGCATGCGCTGAAGGATCACCCTGATCTGACCTACGTGATGGCGATGCAGGAGAGCCTGGTGGTGGCGATCGCCGACGGCTACAGCCGCGCCTCGGGAAAGCTCGTCGCCTGCAACGTCCATGTCGCGCCCGGCCTCGGCAATGCGATGGGCTCGCTCTACAATGCCCAGTTCACGGGCACGCCGATGATATTGACCGCCGGCCAGCAGGAGCAGGGCCACGGGTTGATGGAGCCGGTGCTCTATGGCCCGTTGGTGCGGATGGCCGAGCCGTTGGTGAAATGGGCGGTCGAGGTGACGCGGCTGGAGGATTTGCCGCGCATCGTTCGCCGTGCCGCCAAGGTCGCGACCACGCCGCCGACCGGGCCCGTGTTCATCTCGTTGCCGGGCGATATCCTCAACAGCGAAGCCGGCATTGATCTCGGCCGCTCCACCCGCATCGACGCGCGCGCAAGGCCATCGGATGGTGCGCTCAGGGCGTTCTCCGCGCGCCTGCTCAAGGCCGAACGCCCCGTGATCGTCACCATGGACGAGGTGGTGAAGAGCGATGCGCTGAAGGAGGCGGCCGAACTCGCCGAGCTGCTTGGCGCTGCCGCATATCAGTCCTCGACGCCCTATGGCGCGCACTTCCTCTCGCAGAGCCAGAGCTTCGTCGGCACGCTCGCGCGCGTGCAGAAGGTCGCGCGCGATACGCTCGCGCCCTATGATCTCCTGGTCGCGCTCGGTGGCGATCCCCTGCGGATGTCGGTCCATAGCGAGGTCGACGCGCTGCCGGACGGACTCGGCATTCTGCAGATCGGCCTCGTCGACTGGGAGATAGCCAAGAATTATGGCGCCGAGATCGCCCTGAAAGCAGATGTGAAGGAAACGCTGCGCGCGCTGATTCCGATCGTGAAGGAGATGGGCGGCGCAGCCCTCGCGGAGCGCGCGAGGCAGCGTCTTGCCGATCTGGCGCCGAGGAACTGGACCGCCCGGCGCGCCGCTTTGGTCGAGCAGATCGGCAAGAGTGCGGACTGCACGCCGATCGATCCGGATTATCTCGTTCTGCAAATGGTCGAGGCCATGCCCGACAACGCCATCCTGGTCGACGAGGGTCTCACCTCGAGCCGCCAGATCACCGCGCTGCGTCCGCATCGCGACCGCTACGGCTATCACGGCCTTGCTTCCGGCGGCATCGGCTGGGGCCTGCCCGCCTCGGTCGGCGCCAGCATCGCCAATCCGGATCGACCCGTCGTGTGCTTCTCGGGCGATGGCAGCGCGATGTATTCGATCCAGTCGCTGTGGACCGCCGCGCATCACAAGCTGCCGCTCAACGTCGTCATCGCCAACAACGGCGGCTACCGCATCATCAAGCAGCGCCTGCTCGCATTCCATGGCGACGACAATTACGTCGGCATGGATTTCGTCGATCCGCCCGTGGATTTTGCCGGCGTTGCTAAGGCGCTGGGCTGCGAGGCGATCAAGCTGAGCGATCTGCGCGAGCTGAAGGCGACGCTGACGTCGGCGTTCAATCGGCCGGGGACGAAACTGATCGAGGTGATGGTGGACGGGAAGGTGTAGGGGGCGGCCGCTCTCTCACCACCGTCATTGCGAGGAGCGTAGCGACGAAGCAATCCAGACTGCTTCCACCGAGGGATTCTGGATTGCTTCGCGCGCTCGCAATGACGAAGAGGCCGGGTTACCCCTTCTTCCCCACCCGATACCCCGCCGCCGGATGCGGCGCATCCAGCCGCGCACGCCCTTCGCCGAACAGTTTCTCCCGCAGCGTGCCTTTCGCATATTCGCTCTTGTACCGTCCGCGCTTGGTCAGCTCCGGCACCAGCATGTCCGCAATATCCTCGAAATCCCCGGGCGAGATCGCAAACGCCACGTTGAGGCCGTCAACGTCGGTCTTCTCGAACCAATCCTCGATCTTGTCCGCGACGCTTTCGGGCGTGCCGACCACCACCGGGCCGGCGCCGCCGATGCCGACATGTTCGATGACGTCGCGCACGGTCCAGATGCGGTCGGGGTCGCCGCGGGTGACGTTGTCGAGCGCGCTGCGGCCGGCATCGTTCTGGACATGGCGGACCTGCTGGTCGAGCTCGTAGCCGGAGAAATCGATACCGGTCCATCCCGACATCAGCGCCAGCGCGCCTTCCGGATTGATGTGCGAGCGGTAGTCGGCATATTTCGCCGCCGCTTCCGCCTCGGTATTGCCGAGGATGATCGTCATCATGTTGAACATCAGGATCTCGGCCGGGTCGCGGCCGAGCGCTGCGGCTTCCTGGCGGATCGCGGCGACGCGCGGCGCGATGATCTTGGCCGAGGGGCCAGACATGAACACGCATTCGGCGTGCTTTGCCGCGAACTGCCGGCCGCGCGGCGAGGTGCCGGCCTGATACAGCACGGGCGTCCGTTGCGGCGACGGCTCGCTGAGATGAATGGTGTTGTTGATGCGGTAATTCGCGCTCTCATGATTGATGCGATGGACCTTGCTCGGATCGGTGAAGATGCCGCGTTTGCGATCCCGCAGCACGGCGTCGTCCTCCCAGCTGCCTTCCCAGAGCTTGTAGACCACCTCCATATATTCGTCGGCGATGTCGTAGCGGTCGTCGTGTCCGGTCTGCTTGTCCTTGCCGGCGCCGCGCGCGGCGCTGTCGAGATAACCGGTGACGACGTTCCAGCCGATCCGCCCCTCGGTGAGATGGTCCAGCGTCGACATCCGCCGTGCGAACGGGTAGGGCGGCTCGAAGGAGAGATTGCTGGTGACGCCGAATCCGAGATTTTTCGTCACGGCGGCCATCGCCGAGAGCAGCAGCAGCGGCTCGTTGGACGGCGTCTGTGCTGCATTGCGCAAGGCTGCGTCAGGGCTGTTGCCATAGACGTCGTAAACGCCGAGCACGTCGGCCAGGAACAGCCCGTCGAAACGGCCGCGCTCGAGCGTCTTGGCGAGATCGATCCAGTATGGCAGGCGGTTATATTCGGCGGTGCGGTCGCGCGGATGGGTCCACAAGCCCGGTGACTGGTGTGCGACGCAATTCATCGCAAAGGCGTTGAGCCTGATCTGTTTGGCCATGCTGGTCCCCTGGCGCCCTGTACTGAGCGCTCTTCGAATGATAGACGTGCGCCCCAACTTGGCGACGTTCTTGCATATAACTGGCCCTTAGCAAGGGCCAAAGGAGAAAGGCTGGCGCTTGGCAAGGTCAAAATCGGCGATCTCCGGCCCTTGGCAAGCCAATCTCAAGAGAGCAATTACGAAATTCCAAGAACGATCCAAGCCCAGCCACTTTCGAGGACCGGCGTAGCCAGCTACGCTCCGCGGCCTTGAAACCTTGAAAACGAAAGCAATGACCAGAGCCGACGCCATCGCCCGCGCCCGTGACGATTTCAAATCCGGCGCCTTCCTTGCCGAGCTCGACCGCCGCGTCGCCTACAAGACCGAGAGCCAGAATCCGTCGCGCGGCCACGAGCTGCGGGCCTATCTGGAACAGGAGATGATCCCCTCCTTTGCTGCGCTCGACTTCACGAGCCGGCTGGTCGAATCCCCCAGCGGCAAGGCGCCGTTCCTGTTCGCCGAACATCACGAGAGCCATTCCGCTCCGACCGTCTTGATCTACGGCCATGGCGACGTCGTCGACGGCATGGAGGGAGAGTGGCGCGATGGCCGCGATCCCTGGCGCACCACGACGGCGGGTATTCGCCTCTACGGTCGCGGCACTGCCGACAACAAGGGCCAGCACAGCATCAACATGGCCGCGCTTCGGGCCGTGCGCGAAGCCCGCGGCGGCAAGCTCGGCTTCAATGCAAAATTCATCGTCGAGATGGGCGAGGAGATCGGCTCGCCCGATCTCGGCAAGGTCTGCGACCTCAACCGTGACGCGCTCAAGGCCGATCTGTTCATGGCCTCCGACGGGCCGCGGCTGTCGGCGGATCGGCCGACCCTGTTCCTGGGCTGCCGCGGCGGCATCCGCATTCATCTCGATGTGAACTTGCGCGACGGAGGCCATCATTCCGGCAATTGGGGCGGCGTGCTCGCCAACCCCGCGACCATCCTGGTCAACGCAATCTCGACGCTGGTCGATGGACGCGGCCGGCTTCAGCTCGAGGCGCTGAAGCCGCCGCGGCTCACCAACCAGATCCGCAGCTATCTCGCCGACGTGGAGGTGGTCCCGACCGCGGACGAGCCCGCGCTCGCGGAGAACTGGGGCGAGGACGGGCTGTCGCCGGCCGAGCGGCTCTATGCCTGGAATACGCTGGAAGTCCTGGCGATCTCGTCGGGCAATATCGAAAAGCCCGCCAATGCCATTCCCGGCCACGCCAGCGCCGTGCTGCAACTGCGCTTCGTGGTTGGCACCAAGGTGGATGGCCTGATCGATGCTGTCAGGGCCCATCTGGTTGCGAAGGGCTTTCCGATGGTCGAGGTGCGGGCAGCCCAGAGCTTTGCCGCCTCGCGTACCGATTTCGACAGCCCCTGGATCAGATGGGCGGCCGATTCAGTGCGGGCGACCACCGGCAAGGCGCCGGCCGTGCTGCCGAATTTCGGCGGCTCGCTGCCGAATGACGTGTTTTCCGAGATTCTCGGCCTGCCGACGATCTGGGTCCCGCACTCCTATCCCGGCTGCTCCCAGCATGCGCCCAATGAGCACATTCTGCTGCCCTTGACCGAAGAGGCCTTGACGGTCATGGCGGGGCTGTTCTGGGATCTCGGGGAATTGCCGAAGTCACTGACCTCGGCGCGTTAACCTGAGCTGCGATCCCGCCGAAAGTCACATTCTAATCCGGGCCGATTTGTGCTTGCATCCGGCCGCATCATCCTGAAAGGGGAGAAAAAGTGAAACATTTCCGTAGCATCGGGCTCGCGCTCGCCGCGACCTTCGCTGTCAGTCAGGCTGGGGCCGAGGAGCTGACCGGCACGCTGAAGAACATCAAGGACACCGGCGCCATCACCTTGGGCTTCCGCGACTCCTCGATCCCGTTCTCCTATCTCGACGACAACCAGAAGCCCGTCGGGTTCGCGATGGACATCTGCTACAAGATCGTCGACGCCGTGAAGAAGGAGCTCAAGCTCGACAAGCTCGAAGTGAAGCTCAATCCCGTCACCTCGGCGACGCGTATCCCGCTGATGGCGAACGGCACCATCGACCTCGAATGCGGATCGACCACCAACAATGCCGAGCGCCAGAAGCAGGTGTGGTTCACCAACACCCACTTCCTGACCGCCAGCCGCTACGTCTTCAAGAAGTCGAGCGGGCTGAAGTCGATCGATGATCTCAAGGGCAAGACGGTGGTCTCCACCGCCGGCACCACCAACATCAAGCAGCTGACCGAAGCCAACGTCGAGAAGAAGCTCGGCGCCAACATCATCCCGGCCAAGGACCACGCCGAAGCCTTCCTGATGGTCGAGACCGATCGCGCCGTCGCCTTCGTGATGGACGACATCCTGCTCGCCAGCCTCGTCGCCGGCTCAAAGAATCCGTCCGATTACGTGATCTCCAAGGACGCGTTCTCCAAGCCGGAGCCCTACGGCATCATGCTGCGTAAGGACGACGCCGCCTTCAAGAAGGTGGTCGACGCCGCAACCGCCGCGCTCTACACCTCCGGTGAAGGCCAGAAGATCTACGACAAGTGGTTCATGCAGAAGATCCCGCCGAAGGGCCTGAACCTCAATACGCCGATCTCGGAAGAGCTGAAGCATGAGTTCGCCAAGCCTTCGGACTCGCCGAACCCGGACGACTACAAGTAAGATAAAACCTCGATCTTTCGATCGGGATCATGTCCGGCCACTCTTGACACCAGAGTGGCCGGACATTTGCATAGGCGGCGGGACATCTCTGACTGGCGCGTTCGCGCGGGGGACACGTGAACTACCATTGGAACTGGGGAATCTTCTTCCAGCCGAACCCGATGGGGACCGGCACCTATCTCGACCTGTTGCTGTCGGGACTGGCGCTGACTCTCGAAACCGGAGTGCTGGCCTGGATCATCGCTCTGATCACCGGATCGGTCGTCGGCGTGATGCGCACGTTGCCGTCGAAGGGCGCCAACTGGTTCGGCTTCGCCTATGTCGAATTCTTCCGCAACATGCCGCTCCTGGTGCAGCTCTTCCTGTGGTTCTTCGTGCTGCCGGAACTACTGCCGAAATCGGCTGGCCTGTGGCTGAAGCAATTGCCGAATGCGCCGTTCTGGACGGCTGCGATCGGCATCGGCCTGTTCATGTCGGCCCGCGTTGCCGTGCAATTGCAGGCGGGAATTACGTCGCTGCCGAGGGGGCAGAGAATGGCGGCGACGGCGCTCGGGCTGACGACGGTGCAGGGCTATCGCTACGTGCTGCTGCCGATGGCGTTCCGCATCATCCTGCCGCCACTGACCTCCGAGTTCCTCAACACCATCAAGAACACGGCGGTCGCCATCACCATCGGCCTGCTCGAGCTGACCGGAGAGGCGCGCTCGATGCAGGAATTCTCGTTCCAAGTGTTCGAGGCCTTCACCGCCGCGACACTGCTCTATCTCCTCGTCAACGCCGTCGTCGTGACCGCGATGCGCTTCCTCGAGCGCTACGTCGCGATCCCCGGCTACATCACGGGGAAATAGCGCCATGTTCAGCAATTTCGATTTCGACGTCATCATCCGTGCACTGCCCTATCTGTTCTACGAGGGCATGAGCTTCACGGTGATGCTGACGGCGCTGTCCGCTCTCGGCGGCCTGGTCTTCGGCACGGCGATCGCCTTGATGCGGCTCTCCGGCTTCAAGGTGCTCGGGCAAATCGCCGGCCTCTATGTCGACTTCATGCGCTCGCTGCCGCTGGTGCTGGTGATCTTCTGGTTCTACTTCCTGGTGCCCTATATCGGGCAATGGTTGACCGGCGCCGCGCGGCCGATCAGCGTCGGCGCGTTCGCGTCCTCGCTCATCACCTTCATCATGTTCGAGGCCGCCTATTTCTCCGAGATCATGCGCGCCGGTATCCAGTCGATCTCGCGCGGGCAGCCGGCCGCCGCCAGCGCGCTCGGCCTGACCTACGCGCAGACCATGCGCTATGTCGTGCTGCCGCAGGCCTTCCGCAACATGTTGCCGGTGCTGATCACGCAGACCATCGTGTTGTTCCAGGACACCTCGCTCGTCTACGTGCTGTCGATCACGGACTTCCTCGGCGCCGCCAGCAAGGTCGCGCAGCGCGACGGCCGTCTGGTCGAGATGTATCTGTTTGCCGCAGTCGTCTATTTCACCATTTCCTGTATCGCGTCCTACGGCGTCCGCCGCCTCCAGTCGCGCATCGCCATCATCCGCTAGGGCAGGTCGGTCATGATCGAAATCAGCCACGTCAACAAATGGTACACCCCGAGCTTTCAGGTCCTGACGGATTGCACCACCAGCGTCACCAAGGGTGAGGTCGTCGTGGTCTGCGGCCCTTCGGGCTCGGGCAAGTCGACCCTGATCAAATGCGTCAACGCGCTGGAGCCGTTCCAGAGCGGCGACATCTCGGTCGACGGCACCAAGGTCAACGATCCCAAGACCAATCTGCCGAAACTGCGTTCGCGCGTCGGCATGGTGTTCCAGCATTTCGAGCTGTTCCCGCATCTGAAGATCATCGACAATCTCTGTCTCTCGCAGGAGAAGGTGCTCGGCCGCTCGCACGACAAGGCGGTGACGAAAGGCATGCAGCTGCTGGAGCGCGTGGGCTTGAAGGAGCAGGCGCAGAAATTCCCCGCGCAGCTCTCCGGCGGTCAGCAGCAGCGCGTCGCCATCGCGCGCGCGCTCGCGATGGATCCGATCGTGATGCTGTTCGACGAGCCGACCTCGGCGCTCGATCCGGAGATGGTCAGCGAAGTGCTCGACGTCATGGTCGACCTCGCCCGCGAAGGCATGACCATGATGGTCGTCACCCACGAAATGGGCTTTGCCCGTAAGGTCGCCAACCGCGTGATCTTCATGGATCGCGGTGAGATCGTCGAGGACGCACCGAAGGACGATTTCTTCGGCAAGCCGCGCAGCGACCGCGCGCAAAAGTTCTTGTCGAAGATTCTGTCGCATTAACCTGCTCTGTCATTCCGGGATGGCCCCAAGGGCCTGGCCCGGAATCCATTGGGCGGCGGTACTCGGCGAGAAATGGATCCTCGGATGCGCAAGTGCGCATCGTAGCTCGTCGCTTCGCGACGCCCGGAACGACGAATAGGGGTGCTCGGCGCCACCATTTCGCGTATAAGCACGCCAAATCCCATTCCTCCTCAGGAGACCTGCCTTGGACTCGATCGCCTACGTCAACGGCTCATTCGTTCCGCTCTCGGACGCCAAGATCTCGGTGCTCGACCGCGGCTTTCTGTTCGCCGACGGCATCTACGAGGTCTCGGCCGTGCTCGACGGCAAGCTGGTCGACAACGCCTCGCATCTGGCGCGGCTGGAGCGTTCGGTCGGCGAGATCAAGCTCAAGCTGCCCGAGACGGTCGAGCGCATCACCGAGCTCCAGAAAGAGCTGATCGCGCGCAACAAGCTCGCGAACGGCCTCGTCTACCTCCAGGTCACGCGCGGCGCCGACAAGGGCCGCGACTTTCCATTCCCCAAGGCCGACGTCAAGCCGAGCCTGGTGATGTTCACTTCCGAGAAGGACATCATCAACGCGGCAGCGGCCAAGACCGGCATCAACGTCATCACGGTGCCCGACATCCGCTGGGAACGCCGCGACATCAAGAGCGTGGCGCTGCTGGCGCAGGTGCTGGCGAAGCAAGCTGCGGCCGAAGCCGGCGCCGGCGAGGCCTGGATGCTGGAAGACGGCTACGTCACCGAAGGCGGCTCATCATCGGCCTTCATCCTCACCAAGGACGACGTCATCGTCACCCGCAAGAACTCCAACGCGATCCTGCCGGGCTGCACCCGCAAGGCGGTCGTCGCCCTTGCCGAAGAGCGTCAGCTCCGTGTCGAGGAGCGTTCCTTCACGGTGGCCGAGGCGCTGGCGGCAAAGGAAGCTTTCATCACGTCGGCTTCTTCGTTCGTGCAGCCGGTGGTCGCGATCGACGGCAAGGCCATCGGCGATGGCAAGCCCGGCCCGGTGGCGACGCGGCTGCGCGAGATCTATGTGGAGTTCGCGAAAGCGACGGCGGTTTAATGCCGCGCGCTTCGCTGCGGCAGTTGCTGTAGGGTGGGCAAAGGCGCACTTGCGCCGTGCCACCATCTTCCCGTGAATTCGCAGAGGACGTGGGCACGCTTTCGCTTTGCCCACCCTACGAGACCTCCTTCGGATGACGCGCCGTGGCTCACGCCACCGACGCCTTCACCTTCACCGGATGCACCGCGCGGAATGCGATCGCAAGCCTGTTCCAGGCATTGATGGCGCCGATCAGCATGGTCAGGTTCACCGTCTCTGCATCGGAGAACTGCCCGCGGATCTCTTCATAGACATCGTCGGGCGCATGCGTCTCTGCGATCAGCGTCACCGCTTCCGTCCAGGCCAGCGCGGCACGCTCGCGCTCCGTGTAGAGCGGGGATTCGCGCCAGGCGTTGAGCAGGTAGATGCGCTGCTCGGTCTCGCCGCGTTTGCGGGCGTCCTCAGTGTGCATGTTGATGCAGAAGGCGCAGCCGTTGATCTGCGAAGCCCGGATCTTGACGAGCTCGATCAACGATTTCTCCAATCCCGTCGACTGGATCTGCTCTTCCAGTGCCATCAGGGCCTTCATCGTTTCGGGAGCGGCCTGGTAGAAATTCATGCGGGGCTTCATGCTCGTTCTCCTTGCTTCAAGTTTGGTCAGTGGGCTCCGCCGGCCGATGTCCGGCCGGGTTTCTTCAGGAAGAACACGGCGATCAGGGCGACGACCAGCGCCATGCCGAGCAGATAGAACGTGTCGCCGAAGGCGAGGATATAGGCTTGCTTCTGCACGGTACGGCCGATCGCGACATAGGCACGATGCGCGGCATCCGCACGGTCGAGCACGCCGTGATTGACGAAATATTGCGTGAGCTGTTCCAGCCGCATGCGGGTGGCCTGCTCGAACACCGAGACCGACTGCATCAGCACGTTGGAGTGATACTGCTCGCGCTTGGTCAGGACGGTCTGCAGCAGCGCGATGCCGACGGCGCCGCCGAGATTGCGCATCATGTTGAATAGGCCGGAGGCCGAGCCGGCGTTCTCAGGTTCGATCCCGGAGGTTGCGACCGCCGACAACGGTGCCAGCACCAGCGCCTGTCCGACGGCGCGGACGACGTTCGGCCACAATAGCTGGTCGGCGGCATAGTCGTTGGTCATGAAGATGTTCATGAAGTTCGAGCCCGCGAACAGCACGAAACCGGTGCCGATGATGATCCGCGCGTCGAATTTCTGCATCAAGCGCGGCACCAGCGGAATCAGCACGAGCTGCGGCAATCCGGTCCAGGCCAGCACCGTGCCGATCTGCTCGGCATTGTAGCCCTGGATGCGCGACAGATATTGCGGCAGGATGAACACCGAACCGTACAGCGCGATGCCGAGCAGGAAGTTGGCGAGCATGCCGAAGCCGAAATTGCGGCGGATTAGCAGGCGCAGGTTCAGCAGTGGCTTCTTCACCGTGAGCTCGATGATCAGGAAAACAGTCAGCGCCACGGCCGCGATCACGCTGAGCTTGACGATGAAGGGCGAGCCGAACCAGTCGTCCTTGTTGCCTTCCTCCAGCACGGTCTGCAGGGCAGAGAGGCCGATCGCCATGGTGATGATGCCGGCCCAGTCGCCGTCGCGGAGCAGCGCCAGCTTCATCGGCCTGGGCTCGAGCGCATACCAGAGCATGCCGACCATGATCGCGCCGGGCACGAGGTTGACGTAGAAAATGTACTGCCAGCCGAGATTCTCGGTCAGATAGCCGCCGATGGTCGGCCCGATCGCCGGGGCGAACGTCGCCGACAGCGCGAACAGCGCAAGGCCCACCGGCTGCTTTCCGCGTGGAAGCAGCGTGATGATCAGCGTGAACGCCATCGGGATCAGCACGCCGCCGGTGAAGCCCTGCACGGCGCGCAGCACGATCATCTGCGGGAGGTCCTGCGCCAGCGCGCAGGCCGCGGACAGGCCCAGGAACAGGATCGCGTTGGTGAGGAGGTAGATCCGGATCGAGAACACCTGTGCGAGCCAGCCCGACAGCGGGATCACCACGATCTCGGCGATCAGATAGGACGTCGAGATCCAGCCGCCGTCATCGATGCCGGCGCCGATCGCGCCCTGGATGTCCGCCAGCGAGGCGTTGACGATCTGAATGTTCAGCACCGCCATGAACGCACCGAGCGTGGCACCGATCACGGCGATCCAAGTTTTGGCGGAGACGGCGGGAATCGCCGGCGCTGCGGTCGGGGCGGGAATGCTGGCGACGGAAGCGGCGGTAAGGGCTGGTTGAAGCGTGCTCATGGAAGCCTCGTCTCTGATGCCGAGACAGGATGCGTTGGGCGGATGGTTTCGATAACAGCGGAAATCCGGGAAGGATCATCCGGCAGGATTTGATGATCCGGCCGGAGGTTTCCTGTGTCAGCTGCCGTCAGCGCGGGGCGCATTGTCGGCGACGCGCTTGGTCGTCGCGCGCTCGGCCAACACGGTTGCCTTGGTGTCGACCGTCGGCACCGCCGACATGCCGGGCCGCAGCAGGCCGGTCAGGCTGTGATCGTCGAGCACGATCTTCACCGGCACGCGCTGCACGATCTTGGTGAAGTTGCCGGTCGCATTGTCGGGCGGCAGCAGCGCGAATTCGAGTCCGCTGGCCGGCGAAAGGCTGTCGACATGGCCGTGCAAGGTCTGGTTCCGGAAGCTGTCGACGTGCAGCTCGACCGGCTGGCCGGGCCGCACATGCGTGAGCTGGGTCTCCTTGAAATTTGCGACCACATAAACAGCGTCGAGCGGAACAACTGCCATCAATTGCGTGCCGGCCTGCACGTACTGGCCGACGCGCAAGCTGCGGGCGCCGACCGTGCCGCCGACGGGCGCGGTGATCTCGGTATAGGACAGGTTCAGCTCGGCTTGGTCCGCGACGGCGCGGGCGCGGTCGAGCTGCGCCGCGGCCTGCGCACGCTGGGTGGTCAGCACGTCGACCTTGCGCTGGGCGGCCACGAGTCCCGACTTGGCGTGCTGCAATTGCGCGTTGCTGGCGCGGAGCGCCGCATCAGTCTGCTGTGCGCGCTGGATCGTGCCGGAGCCGGACTTCATGAGGTCGTCGTAGCGGGCGCGCTCTTCCTGCGCGAATTTCAGATTGGCGTCCGCAGCGGCAACATCGGCCGTGCTCTGCTCGATCACCGGCTGCTGCAGTTCGAGCTGGGCATCGAGGTTGCGGACCGAAGCTTCGGCCGCGGCAACGTCCGCGCGGGCCTGGTCCAACGCTGCCCTGAAATCGCGGTCGTCAATCCTGGCCAGCACCTGGCCGGCCCTGACCTTCTCGTTGTCGCCGACCAGCACCTTGGCGATGGTGCCGGAGACCTTCGGCGCGATGATGGTGGAGTCGGCCTTCACATAGGCGTCGTCGGTCGATTCGAGATAGCGACCCGTCTTCAGGTAGTCGTAGCCGTAATCGCCGGTGACCGCGATGCCGAGCGCCAGCGCCAGTCCGATGGCCGCCCGCCGGATCGCCCGGCGGGACGGGCGAAGGCTGATTTTATCATTGGTTTCAACGGCATAAGCAGCATCCGACATGGTATCCTCGCAACATTCCGACAGCCCTGGCCTGAAGCAGGCGCTGTTTACGACGGTAAAATGCGTTATCCCCGCCCTTGCGATAATCCCTAAATTGCCGGAAGCATTATCCAGCCAAAGCGGATAATCGGAGCCCGGAGCCATGGACCGCTTCACCAGTCTCACCGCCTTCGTCCGGGTGGTCGAAAACGGAGGATTCTCGGCCGCCGCCCGCCGGCTCAAAATGTCGACGACCATGGTGAGCAACCATGTTCAGGCGCTGGAGGATCGGCTGGGGGTGCGGCTGCTGAACCGCACCACGCGCAAGGTGAGTCTCACCGAGATCGGTCAATCCTACTACGATCGTGCCACGCAGATCCTCTCAGATCTCGAACAGGCCGACGACATCGCCAGCGAATTGCAGTCGGTCCCGCGCGGGACGCTGCGCGTCCATGTTGCCACGCATATGGTGCCGTTCGTCGCGCCCGTGGTGGCAAAGCTCCTGTCCAGCTATTCCGAGCTCAAGGTCGATCTGCGCATGGGCGAAGCCGATGTCGACCTCATCGAGGAAGGCTACGATGTGGCGCTGCGCATGATCCCGCCGCCGGATTCGAGCCTGATCGTCCGCAGCCTCGCCACCTGGCGTCACGTGCTGTGCTGCTCGCATGATTATCTCGACCAGCACGGGCGCGTGCAGAAGCTGGAAGAGCTTGCCGAGCACAATTGCGGCCGCCATCTCAACTATCCGTTCGGCGACGAGTGGCGCTTTCTCGATCGCAAGGGCACGCCGGCGTCGGTGCGCATCTCAGGCAGCTTCGTCACCAACAGCGGGGAAGCGTTGCGGAAGGTGGCGCTGGAGGGCGCGGCCGTGTGCCTGATGGCAGGCTTTCTCATCCACGACGATCTCGAAACGGGTCGGCTGGTGCGTCTGCTGCCGGAATACCGCACCGTCGAGCTGTCGATGAACGCGGTCTATCCGCACCGGCACCATCTGTCGGCGAAAGTCAGAACCTTCATCGACCTGCTCGCGCAGCACAGTGCCGAACAGCAGAAGCTGATCAATCCGTATTCATGAAGCCAAGACATCGGTGTCGTAAGGTGGGCAAAGGCGCAACGCGCCGTGCCACGATCTTTTCCAATTGATAGAGGTGGTCGGCACGCTTTCGCTTTGCCCTACGAGAGCGTAAACGCGGCGTCGGCAGTGCCGTAGGGTCAACCGGTGGCACGCATCTCCGCCGGCGAAGATGGGACGAGAGTAGCGAGCAGCCGCTCGACCTCCGGCTTCACCTTCGCGATCGCGGCGTCCTTCACCGGCCCATACCCGCGGATCTCCATTGGAGCCTTGGCGATCGCAACGAGTCCGGCCAGATTCGGCGCATCGAGCCGGTCGAGCATGATTTCGATCAAGCCTTCATACCAGGCGATGAGCTCGCGCTCCGCGCGTCGTTCCGCCGTGTAACCGAACGGATCGAACCAGGTTCCGCGCAGCCGCTTCAAACGCGCAAGCAGGGCCAGCGGCAGCTGGATCCACGGGCCGAAGGCGCGCTTGCGCGGACGACCGCGCGCATCGCGCTGCGACGGCAGCAACGGCGGAGCGAGGTGATATCGGACGCGGAAGCCATCCTCGAATTCCCGCTTCAACTCGTCGAGGAAGCCGCTCTGCATGTGAAGACGCGCCACTTCATATTCGTCCTTGTAGGCCATCAGCTTGAACAGGCTACGGGCCACGGCCTCCGTCAGCGCCTCGCTGCCGACGGCGGATTCGGCATGGCGGACTTTTGCCACAACTGCCCGATAGCGTGCGGCATAGGCTTCGTCCTGATAGCCGGTGAGGAAATCCGCACGTCGGATGATGAGCTGGTCGAGCGTCTCGGCTTTTGGCGCGTCTTCCGTCTTTGGCAGGAAGTCAGGAGCGGAAGCGGCGATCCGGCCCCAGGCAAAGGCCTGCTTGTTGCGCTCGACGGCGACGCCGTTGAGCTCGATGGCGCGCAGCAACGCCGAAAGCGAGACCGGAACCAGTCCACGCTGCCAGGCGAAACCCAGCATGATGATGTTGGCATAGACGGCATCGCCGAGCAGTCGCTCGGCGAGCGTATTGGCGTCGATCGTATCAAGATTGTCACTGCCAATCACGCGGCCGATCGCGCGCAGGCGGGCGGGGGAGGCGAGGTCGGCGTCGCGGAAACGCACGACGTCACCGGTCGGCATTTCCGCGGTGTTAACAGCGGCGCGCGTGCCGTGGCGATAAGTGCCTGAGGCCTTCGGCGAGGAGCTGACGACAAGGTCGCAGCCGATCACCGCGTCAGCCGCGCCCTGGTCGACGCGGACCTGGTGCAACGCCTCAGGGCTCGCTGCCAGGCGAATATAGCTCAGCACCGGACCGAACTTCTGCGCGAAGCCGGTGAAGTCCAGCACCGAGACCCCGCGTCGTTCGAGATGCGCGGCCATGCCGACCAGCGCGCCGACGGTGATCACGCCGGTGCCGCCGACCCCGGTCACGAGCAAATCGAAGGGACGGTCGAGCGGCACGGAAGCGGGCAGCGGCAGCGTGGCCGCATGGCCGATCGCGTCAATCTGGCTCGCCCTTTTCTTCCGGCGGGTGGCGCCTTCGATGGTGACAAAGCTCGGACAGAAGCCGTTGAGGCAGGAAAAATCCTTGTTGCAGGCAGACAGGTTGATCTGGCGCTTGCGACCGAACGGCGTCTCCCTGGGCTCGACGCTGAGGCAATTGGACTCGACCGAGCAGTCGCCGCAGCCTTCACAGACCAGGTCGTTGATATAGGCGAAGCGCTTGGGATCGGCCATCTGTCCGTGCTTGCGCCGGCGCCGTTTTTCGGTGGCACAGGTCTGCTGATAGATCAGCACCGAGACGCCGGGGACCTCTCGCAGCTCGCGCTGCACGGCATCCATCTCCTCGCGCGGATGGATGGTGACGCCACCAGGCAGATCCGCCGGCTGGAACTGCCCGGGCTCGTCCGACACCAGCGCGATGCGGGCCACGCCCTCGGCACGGACGCTGTGGGCGATGGCGTGCACGCTGACGGGACCGTCGACCGGTTGGCCGCCGGTCATGGCGACGGCGTCGTTGAACAGGATCTTGTAGGTGATGTTGGCTTTGGCGGCGATCGCCTGCCGGATCGCCATCGAGCCGGAATGGTAGTAAGTGCCTTCGCCGAGATTCTGGAATACGTGCTTGTGGCCGGTAAATCGCGACGACGCGGCCCAGTTCACGCCTTCGCCGCCCATCTGGATCAACGACGAGGTCTCTCGGTCCATCCAGCTCGCCATGAAGTGGCAGCCGATGCCGGCCAAGGCCTTCGATCCCTCCGGCACTTTCGTCGAGGTGTTGTGCGGGCACCCCGAGCAGAAATACGGCGTCCGCGTCGCGCCCGCGACGTTGATGGTGCGCTCGGCTTCCGGCAACAGAACGGCCGCGCGCGCGGCGAGATTGAGTCCGGGGAACATCGGATCGAGCCGGCGGGCCAGAACACCTGCGAGCATGCGCGGCGATAATTCGCCGATCCAGGAGATCAGCCGTGTCCCTTGCTCGTCGTGCTTGCCGACCATGCGCTCGGGCTTGGCGCCGGGGTAGTCGTAAAAATATTCCTTGAACTGGCTCTCGATGATGCCGCGTTTTTCCTCGACCACGAGGATCTCGCGCTTGCCCTTCACGAAGTCCATGGCGTCGTGCAGCGCCAGCGGCCAAACCATGCCGACCTTGTAGATGTCGATGCCGATGCGGCGACAGGCGGTCTCATCGAGACCCATGAGCCGCAGCGCTTCCATCAGGTCGAGATGCGCTTTACCCGTGGTCACGATGCCGTACGTGGCGCTGGGGATGTCGTAGATATGCCGATCAATCGGATTGGCTTTGGCGAAGGCGTAGACCGCATGCTTCTTCGCCTCCAGCCGCTCCTCGATCTGCGGTCCCGGCAGATCGGGCCAGCGATAGTGCAGTCCGCCTGGTGGCGGCGTGAAATCGGGCGCGCGGAAGAGGCGTGGTGGACGCAGCGTGACGGATGCGCCTGACTCGACGATCTCCGAGATGGCCTTGAAGCCGACCCACATGCCGGAGAAGCGGCTGAGTGCGTAGCCATACTCGCCGAATGCGAGATATTCGTCGACGCTGGCGGGATGCAGCGTCGGCATGAACCAGCTCATGAAGGCGACGTCGGATTGGTGCGGCATCGACGAGGATACGCAGCCATGGTCGTCGCCGGCGACCACCAGCACGCCGCCATGCGGCGATGAGCCATAGGCGTTGCCGTGCTTGAGCGCATCGCCGGAGCGGTCGACGCCGGGGCCCTTGCCGTACCACAACCCGAACACGCCATCGACCTCGCGGTCTCCTTGCGTCTCGACCTGTTGCGAGCCGAGCACTGCGGTTGCCGCGAGGTCCTCGTTCACGGCGGGCAGGAATTCGATGCGGTCTCGCTTCAATCGCTCCTGGATACGCCAGAGCTCGAGGTCGATGCCGCCGAGCGGCGAGCCGCGATAGCCGGAGATGAAGCCGGCGGTGTTGAGCCCGAGCGCGCGATCGCGCTTCGCCTGGTCGAGCGCGATGCGGACGATTGCCTGCGTGCCCGTGAGGAAGACGCGGCCCTCTTCACGGTCATAGCGGTCGGAGAGTTCGTAAGCGTCGAGTGACGGAATGGCGTCCATGCGGACCTCGCGCGGCATCCTGCCGATAGGCGAAGGATAGGCCCGGAGGGCTGGTAGGTCTTACCTACTTATCCCGTGCAGGATGCGAAAGCCGGCAGGATTTTGCTCTAGTATATCAAATATGGTAGATTTGACCGATTTGGAGGCTGTCGATGATCGAAGACCAGGATACGCGGATTCTCGCGCACCTTCAGAAGGACGGCCGCGCCACCAACCAGCAGCTTGCCGATGAGGTCGGCATGTCCACCTCGGCCTGCTGGCGCCGTGTGCGCGCGCTCGAGGAGGCAGGCGTCATCCGGGGTTATGCGGCATTGGTCGCGCGCGAACAGGCGGGGTTTGCAATGTCGGCCATCCTCCATGTCTCCCTGGAGCGGCACGATGCCAAATTTGTCGACGAGTTCGTCTCGCGCGTGACCACGCGCCGCGAGGTGCTGGAGTGTTTTGCGACCACGGGGGATGCGGATTATCACCTGCGCGTCGTCGTGGAGGACATGGCTGCCTATAACCGCTTCCTCGACGAATTCATGTTTCGCATCCCCGGCATCCGGTATGTCCGCAGCAATGTGGTGCTGAAGGAGATCAAGACGGGCGTAGCGCTGCCGTTTTGAGGATGCGTTGACAGCTCTGGTCCGCCTAGTGCAGTCAGGATTTCCGGGTTTCCGATGCGGGCTTCAGCAGAAGCATGAAGATGAGGGCGTGCCCAACCAGCAGCAGAGGCACGTAAAGCGCCGGGATATAAATGCCGGCGCCGAACAGCCCGGGATTCCGAATCTTCGTCGCGCCGACGTAATACGCATTGAGAAGATCGAACGTGCCCCAGATGTTGAAGATCCAGACCATCGGAATGGCGATGGACCGCCGCCAGGAGAGCACCGCCATCGAGATGAGCGCGAGCGTGGCGGCGATGAGATCTCCCCATCCGACTTCGCTGGCGAAGCCCGGGTTCAACTCCGGGGAGACGAATCCGGCGACCATGAAGTTCATGCCCAGGAAACGAAACGCATGGAAGGCTGCGAGAAGCCTCAGGGCATCGTGGCGCGGCATTGCACGGACAAGCGGCCACACGTAGACGGAGGCGACCACTGCACTGGTCAGCAAGGCGCCTGCGACACTGAGGACGAACGGAAGGCTGAATCCTGGTGGCACGTTCGGATGTCCTGGTCATGGTTGGTTGGATGGGGGAGGCCTGCGGCCGGTCAGGGTTTTGCCATCAGCAGGCGAAGCGGCATGAGCGGGCCGACCGCGATGTAATCGTGGTCAATGAGATCCTGCCGGGCGAGCGGCAGGGCATCCATGATCGCATGCGCTTCGGCAGCATCCCTGGCATCCAGCAGGAAGACGGCGCCTCGCCCATCGGAACGCGAATACCATTCACGAACCTTGCCGGTGAGATAGAGCTGGACGGTTTGTCTGATTTCATCGGGCATGACCGCCATGATCTGCTCGCGTGTGATCCCTGCTTTGGCGGTCAGGATGACCATGACCCCGGTGGTCACGGGTGATGGCGCTTGTGCTTGGGCGGCGGTTGGTTCGGTCATGGCGGTAACACCTGTCAGTGTGAGGGCGAGTGTCAGGACGGCGTTGCGGATTGCCTTCATCGGTTTCGCATCTCCGGTGCGGCTGATGTGTCATCCGGATTTAGGGCGTCTTTCCGTGGGCAACTATTCGCGATAATGTTGACGGGCTATGAAGCAGAACTTCACAGTCAGGCAGGGCGCGCTCGACGGTGTCGAGGCTTTCCTCATCGTCGCCCAGCACCGCAGCTTCCGGCGGGCGGCTACAGAGCTCGGCGTCACACCCTCGGCGATCAGTCAGGCGGTCCGCGCGCTGGAAGCGCGCGTCGGAGCGGCGCTTTTCATTCGCACGACCCGTAGCGTCGGTTTGACCGAGGCCGGCGAGCGGTTTTTTGCGCGGGCGAGGCCGGCCTTTGAGGAGCTCGTCGCGGCAAGCGGAGCTGCGCGTGAGCTTGGTCAGCGGCCGGCCGGGCTGCTGCGCCTGACCGTGCCGCGTTCGGTCATTCCGATTTTGCTCGAGCCGCTGGTCGCCTCGTTCTGTCAGACCTATCCGGAGATCGAGGTGGAGCTTGCGGCCAGCGAAGAGCTGGTCGACCTTGCCGCTGGAGGTTTCGATGCCGGCATTAGGATGGGACAGTTCATCTCTCCCGACATGGTCGCGGTGCGCCTCACCAAGCCGTTGCCGCTCGTCATCGTCGGCAGCCCGGACTACCTTGACCGCCGTGGCCGGCCCCGGCGGCCGGACGATCTGCGCGGGCATGCATGTCTGAGACTGCGACGATCAAACGGTGCGCTCGCACCGTGGTCGCTCAATGACAGTGGTCGTTCGATCGAGATTGCCGTTTCGGGACCCTTCATCGCCCACGATTTTCCGACAATGTTAGGGGCCGCCGTCGAAGGCGTCGGTCTTGCGCAAGTGCCGGGGCCGCTGGCCACCGACGCCCTCGGAACCGGAAAACTCGTGACCGTGCTGGAGAAGTTCGCGCCAATGACGCCGGGGGTGTTTCTGTATTATCCGGGCCATCGGCAGATCATGCCGAAGCTGCGCGCCTTCATCGATCATGTGAAGGATCATTCCCGGGCGGCGAGCTGAGCTAACGCCCTTCCCGCACGAACCTGTTCCGCAGCGTCCCGATTCCGGTGATCTCGATCTCCACGACGTCGCCGTGCTTGATGTCAGGCGAGGCGCCATCGGTGCCCATCCAGATCACGTCGCCCGGCCATAACGTAAAGTACTTTGTCAGCTCGACCAGGAACGGCACCACGCCGAAGATCATGTCGTTGGTTTGGAAGCGGTTGGTCTCCTCGCCGTTGACGCGGACGATCGTCTGCATCTTGTCGAGATCGGCCTCGGTCTCGATCCACGGGCCCATCGGCTTGAATGTGTCGGCGTTCTTCGAGCGCCACAGGCTGCGATCGGCCTTCTGCCAGGAGCGCTCGCTGACGTCGTTGCCGATGGTGTAGCCGAGCACGCAATCCATCGCGTTCGCTTCGGTGAGGTGCTTCACCTTCTTGCCGATGACGACGACGAGCTCGCCTTCATAGTGGATCTTCTCCGTCGCGAAGGACGGGATCACGACGTCCTCGTCATGCGCGATCAGCGCATTCTGGGCGCGATAACCGATCTCGGGCCTCTCAGGGACGGCCGGCACCTCGCCGCGCTTGTCGGCGGCTTCCTTGAGGTGCTTTAGATAATTCAGGCCGACGCAGTAGAACGTGCGTGGGATCAGCGGCAGCTCGATCTTGATGTCGCTGAGCGGAAACATCCGCGAGGTGCGGTGCCACTCGCCAAAGGGATCGCCGTCGACTGCGACGACCTGGTTGCCTTCGACGAGGCCCCATGAGGTCTTGCCGGAGGCGGTGAATTTCAGCCAGCGCATCGTGTATCCTCGTGGTTATTCCGCGGCATCGCGCGGTTGCACTTTCCAGGCGCCGGCGGCGGGCCGCCTCAAGCCGAGATTCTCCCGCAGCGTCTTACCCCGGTAGTCCTTCTGAAACAGGCCGCGCCGCTGCAATTCCGGCACGACATGCCGCACGAAATCGGCGTAAGAGCCGGGCACGTAGGTCGCGGCGATGACAAAACCGTCGCAGCCGCGCTCGACGAACGTTTCCTCCAGCTTGTCCGCGATCTCCTTGGGGCCGCCGACCATGGCGTCATGCACCTGACCGCGACCGGAGAAGGTGACGAAGTCGCGCGCGCTCGGATTGCTCTTGCCGGAATTCTTCAGCACGCCGTCGCGGATGCCCAGGATGCCCTGCATGCTCTTCAACTCGTCCGTCGTCAGCGGTTCGTCGAGATCCTTGGAGGCAAAGTCGTAATTGAGCGCTTCGGCAAGCAGTGACAGCGCGTCGATCTCGAGCGGCAGCTTGTTGATCAGCGCCATCTTGTCCTCTGCCTCCGCTTTGGTCGCGGCACAGACGGGCGTCGTCAGATTGCAGAGGAACATCTCGTCGGGATCGCGCCCGGCCTTCGCGGCCTCGTTGCGCACGGCCGCGTAGCCGTCCTTGGCAGCACTGAGATTGCGCGCGGCGGTGAAGATCACCTCGCCCCACCGGCCGGCAAAGCGCTGGCCGCGGCCCGATGCGCCGGCCTGAATGATGACGGGATGGCCCTGCTGCGAACGTGGCACCGTGAACGGCCCGCGCGACTTGAAGGCCGGCCCCTTGTGATCGAGCCGCTTGACCTTGGTGGGATCGGCAAAGCGGCCGCTCTCTTTGTCCATGATGAGCGCGCCGTCTTCCCAGGTATCCCAATGGCCGAGCACCACCTCCATGAACTCGTCGGCCTTGTCGTAGCGGGAATCGTGCTCGGGATGGGAGTCGCGGCCCATGTTGAGCGCTTCGCCGTCGTTGAGTGAGGTCACGACGTTCCAGCCGGCGCGCCCGCCCGACATCAGATCGAGCGTGGCGAAGCGGCGCGCGACGTCGAACGGCTCGAAATAGGTAGTCGAGCAGGTCGCGCCCAGCCCGAGCCTCTCGGTGACCATGCCCATCGTCGTCAGCACGATCAGCGGGTCCATTTTCACGCAGCGGATGCCATATTCGACGGTGTGGGCGTGGTCGTTGCCGTAGCGGTCCGGCATGGCGAGACGATCGTCGAAGAACGCCATGTGGAACTTGCCGGCTTCGAGGATCCGCGCGATCTCCTGATAGTAATCCGCCGACATCGAATCGGAACGCGAGTCCGGATGCCGCCAGGAGCTCGGCAGGTTCGTACAGTTTTGCGCCTGAAGAAAGCCGACCAGGACCATCTGCCGATTCATGCTGCTCTCCGGATTTTCGTCAGGACAGATCGAGGACGGTGTCGAGCCGGTACTCGCGCGCCAGCGCGCGAAGCTTCTCCCAGGTCGCATCCTCGACCTCGATGCCGTCGCGCAGCCGCTGCTGCTCGCGCAGGCCCTCGATCTCGCCGGGATAATAGACACCCTTGCTGCCCTCGGACGGCGGCGTCGATTTCAGGTAGCGCGCGAACTCCGCGACCTCGCGCTTGAACTCCTGCAGCGGCCGGAATGCGGCGACGTTGAACACCGCCATGAAGCAGCCGTCATTATGCCGTCCCGTCGGCTCGACGCCGAAGCCGAGGCCGGTGAGCAGGCCGCACAGCACCTCGACCATCGCGGCCAGCCCGCTGCCCTTGTAGCCCTCGGTGCCGCCGAGCGGCAGCAGCGCGCCGCCCTTGCGGTATTGCGTGGGATCGGTGGTGTGCCGTCCGTCGGCATCGATGATCCAACCGGTCGGGATCTCCTCGCCGCGGGCGACCGCGAGCTGAATCTTGCCGGCGGCGACCGCCGACGTCGCCATGTCCAGATAGAACGGCGCTTCGAGATCGGATGGCACCGCGATCGAGATCGGATTGGTGCCGAGCCGGGCCTCCTTGCCGCCGAACGGCGCGACGTGCTTCGGTGAGCGGCCGGAATCCGCGGTCGCGATCCCGATCATGCCCTCGCGCATCGCCATCAGCGGATAGGCGGCAAGGCGGCCGACATGGCTTTGCCGGAACACGGTGCAGGCCGCGACATTCGCCGTCTTCGCCTTTTCGATCGTCAGCGCCATCGCCTTGGCGTTGACGTGGAAGCCGAAACCCCAATGACCGTCGATCACGGTCGTGGTCGGCGATTCCTGGACGATCGTCCAGGCGGCGCCGGGGACGATGTGTCCGGCCTTGATGCGGTCGATGTAAGTCGGAATCGCGATCACGCCGTGGGAGTCATGACCGGCGAGATTGGCGTTCACACAGCCGATGGCCACGGCGTCGGCCTCTTCCTCGGAAGCGCCGGCGGCGCGGAGCAGCGCAGCACCGATGCGCGTGAGGCGGTCGGCCTTGACGACGGGCATGGCGTTCCCTCGGCTTTCGTGCCCTTGACGGGCTGCTTTGTTGGAAGCCATCGTCTCAAAGCGGAGCTGCGATATCAATCTCCCGTAAACCAATACAGGGCTGCAAATTCGTAAAGACAGCGCGCTTTGGCCGAAAAAGCCTTCCGCGCAGCGGTATTTTCGACAGTTTGGCGACCCATATTCGCGGCTCGTTCACTTTGATCGATGGTTTACGCTGCGCAATAACGACCACTTAGGTGATCGCCGCCGATAAAGTCACCCGGGAAAGAAAGGCAGAAATGCCCGGGAGCTGAGATCGTGTCGACGACACTCGCGCGCACCTTTGCGGCGTTGAGCGCCATTAATGAGGCGATCCTCTACGCGAAATCGCCGGATGAGCTGTACCAGAAGGTCTGCGACGCCGGGTTTTCGAGCGGGGATTTCCTGGCTGTTGCCGTGTTTCTGGTCGAACCGGATGGCAATCGCCTGCAGTTCGCGGCCGGCTGCGGCGACGACGTTCCGCGCCTGCGTTCACTCCTGATCACGACGGAGGCCGGCACACCCGAAGGCTCCGGCGTCGGTGGCGAGGCCTTTCGCGATCAGAAGCTGTGCATCAGCAACGATTATCTGAACGATCCGCGCTCGCTGGCTTGGCGCGCTGGCGCGACCACGGCCCATATCGGCGCGGCGGCGGCGCTTCCGCTGCTGTGCGATGGACGCAGCGTCGGCGTGCTGTATGTGACCCGCAGCGAGCCCAATTCGCTGAACGAGCAGATGGTGTCGCTGTTCGAGCGCATGTCGGCGAATATTTCCTATGCCCTGGACAATTTCGCACGCGAGACCGCGCGGCAGACCAGCGAGCGGACAACGCGGCGGCTGAACCGCATGTTCGGCGCCATCAGCGCCACCAATGAAGCCATCCTCCGCGCCAAGACCGAGCAGGAGCTTTATCAGCTCGTCTGCGACGCGGCGGTCAACGGCGGCAAGTCGTTGGCAACCTTCGTTCTGCTCAAGGAGCGGGACTCCCATTGGCTCAAGCCGGTTGCCGGCACCGGCCAGAACCTTCATCTCGTCACCCAGACCAGATATTCCGTCGACCCGGATAACCCCTACGGTCAAGGGATTTCCGGGCAAACCTTCCGCACCCAAAAGCCTTTCGTCGAGGACGATCTCGTCAGCCGCACCAAGGGAACGCCCTGGGAGCAGGCCAACATCAATACGGGGGTCGCTGCTTGCGTGGCGGCTCCCTTGATCAAGCATGGCGAGAGTGTCGGCGTCATCCTGTTCTTCATCAGCAAGTCATGGGCCAAGGACGAGGAGATCGTCTCGCTGCTGCTGCGGATGGCGGAGAACGTCTCGTTTGCCATCGAGAATTTCGACCGCGAGGCCGAGAAGGCGAGGATCGCGGCGGAAGAGGAGCGCCTGGCCCGCATGTATGCGGCGCTCAGCGCCACCAACGAGGCGATCCTGCGCGCGCGCTCGCGGACCGAGCTGTTCGACCTCGTCTGCGAGGCCACGGCGCAGGGCGCCAAGTTCACCTCGGCCACCATCGCGCTGGCCGACCCTCCGGCCGAGCGCCTGCGGGTCGTTTCCTGCTACGGGCCCAACGCGGACCAGGTGCGCAACTTCACGTTCTCCACCTCCGACCGGGTGCCGGAAGGCCGTGGCCTGACCGGTACCGCATTCCGCACGCGCCTGCCGGCCGTCAGCAACGACGTGCTGGCCGACGACCGCATCGCGCCCTGGCACGCCAGCGCGCGTCGTAACCGCATTGCGTCCTCCGCGGCGCTGCCGCTGTTCAACGGCGATCGCCTCGAGGGCGTGTTCCTGTTCAACTCTCCGGAGTGCGGCACTTTCACGCCTGAGCTGGTCGAGCTGCTGCGCAAGCTCCAGGCCAATGTCGCTTTCGCGCTGGAAAACTTCGACCGCGCCGAAGAAAAGGCGCAGGCCGACAGGCAGCGCAATCGCCTCAGTGGAATGTTCGAAGCGCTCAGCGCGACCAATGAAGCCATCATGCGCGCCAAGACGCGCGAAGAGCTGTTCGAGGCAGCGTGCCGCGCCGCCGTCCTCGGCGACGTGTTCGCTTCGGCGACCATCGGCCTTATCGACAAGGATAGTGAGCTCCTTCGCGTCGTCGCGGCCAAGGGACGCATGCAAGGCCAGATGGTCGGGCGGACCTGTGTCATTTCCGCCGAGCATCCCGAAGGCCAGGGCATCATCGGCACCTCGCTCCGGACCTGCAGTCCCTGCGTCATGAACGACTATCTGAGCGAGCCGCGCTCCGCCTACTGGCGGGCAAAGGCGATCGAGGACGGGACGCGGGCGGCCGCCAGCTTTCCGCTCCTGAGAGCTGGTCGGCAGCCGATCGGCATCCTGCTTTTTCTTGCGCCCGAACAGAACACGTTCACGCCCGATCTGGTCGAACTGCTCGGGCGTCTCGCCGAGAATGTGTCCTTCGCGCTCGACAATTTCGATCGCGCCGACGAAAAGGCCCGCACCGAGGCGCAGAAGGAGCGGCTGACCCGCATGTTCGCCGCGCTGAGCGCGACCAATGAAGCGATCATGCGGGCAAAATCGCGCGCCGAGCTGTTCGGCCTCGTCTGCCTCGCCGCCTCGAACGGCGCCAAGTTCACCTCGACCACGATTGCGCTGGCGAGGGCCGACAGCGATCAGATCGAGATCGTCGCGACCGCCGGACCGTCGTCCAACACAACTCGCACGGTCCGCCTCTCGGTCGATCCCGAGCGCCCCGAGGGCCGCGGGATGGCCGGTACTGCGTTCCGGACCCGGCAACCCTGCATCAGCAATGACTATCTCAACGACCCGCGCGTCAGTGCCTTCCACGCCATCGTTCGCGGCGACCGCGCCCGAGCCGGTGCGGCATTCCCGCTGATTGTGCACGATCAACCTGTTGGCGTCATGATCTACATGTCGACGGAAAAGGACATCTTCACCAGTGAATTCGTCGAGCTGTTGCAGCGCCTTTCCGACAACGTCGCCTTCGCCATGGAGAATTTCGATCGCGCCGAGGAGAAGAACAAAGCCGACGAGCGGATCGAGTATCTCGCGTCCCACGACAGCCTGACCAACCTGCCGAATCGCGAGACCTTCAACAGCCTGCTGCGCGAGGCGATCGCTGTGGCGCAGCGCGACGACCACCGCTTTGCGGTGCTGTTCATCGACCTCGATCGCTTCAAGGTCATCAACGATTCGCTGGGCCACGAAGCGGGCGATCTGCTGCTGCTCGAGGTCGCCGCTCGCCTGCGCAACGCTCTGCGTGCCAGCGACGTGGTGGCGCGGCTCGGCGGCGACGAGTTCGTCGTGATCCTCGACCAGTGCGGCGAGATCGACGACGTTCAGCGCATCGCCTCCGAGTTGCTCGCGGCGCTCGCCCAGCCCATGGAGCTTGCCGGCCACGAATGCCACACCACCGCCTCGATCGGCATCGCGATGTATCCGGCCAACGGCGCCGATGCGCAGACCCTGACCAAGAACGCCGACATGGCGATGTATCTCGCCAAGGAAGACGGCAAGAACGGCTATCGCTTCTTCTCCAAGGAAGTGAAGACCCAGTCGATCGAGCGGCTGTCGCTCGAAAGCGCGCTGCGGCGGGCGCTCGAGCGCGAGCAGTTCTCGTTGAACTACCAGCCCAAGGTCGACATGGAGAGCGGCCAGATCACCGGCGTGGAGGCGCTGCTCCGCTGGAACCATCCCGATCTCGGCAGCGTCTCGCCGGCGCAATTCATTCCGCTGGCGGAGGAGACCGGCCTGATCGTGCCGATCGGCCGCTGGGTGTTGAAGGAGGCCTGCGCGCAAGCCATGGCCTGGCAGCGCCGTGGCCTTCTGCCGCTGTCGATGGCGGTCAACCTGTCACCGCGGCAGTTTGCCGACGAGCATCTGCTTCAGGACGTGGACGAGGCCTTGGCAGCTTCCGGCATGTCACCGGTCCTGCTCCAGCTCGAAGTGACCGAGAGCATGATGATGCGCAACGTCGGTCGCGCGCTGAAGGTGCTCGACGCCATCCAGAGCCGCGGCATCCGGCTTGCCATCGACGATTTCGGCACCGGCTATTCGTCGATGTCGCTCATGAAGCATTTCCCGATCGACACCATCAAGATCGACCGCTCTTTCGTGCGCGACCTGCCGCAGGATTCTGAGGATCAGGCGATCGCGCAGGCGATCATCAGCATGGGCAAGGCGCTCGGCATGACCGTGGTCGCCGAGGGTGTCGAGAACGCCGAGCAGGAGGCGTTCCTGCGCACCCATGGCTGTGACGAGATGCAGGGCTTCCTGATCGCCAAGCCGCTGCCGGCGAAGGAGATGGCCGAGCTGCTGCGGCCGATGATCGTGCCCGTCGCGCCGCCGCTCCAGCCGGAAACGGACCCGGCGCTGGTGGAGGCCGTCGCGCTACGGCTGAAACGCGCGGCCGTCTGAGGGGCTGGCGCGCAGGAGTTGATCGCGTCCTAACGGACCTTGAGCGGATGCGCTTTCTGGTGCCAGGCCCAGGCGGTCCGGATGACGGTCGGCAGGTCGGAATAACGCGGCTCGAAGTTGAGAACCTTTCGTGCCGCAGAGACGTCGGCGACCAGATAGGTGGGATCGCCGGCGCGGCGCGGCTTGACCGTGTGCGGCACCTCGCGCCCGGTCTCCTGCCTGATGGCGTCGAGAATCTCGCGCACCGAGAAGCCTGAACCGGTCCCGAGATTGAAGCTGCCGCCGGCATGTCCTGCTTCGAGCAGCTTCAACGCCGCGACATGTGCAGCGGCGAGGTCGGTGACGTGGATGTAGTCACGGATCGCGGTGCCGTCGGGGGTGTCGTAATCGTCGCCGAACACGGCGAAATCGGCGTGACCCTGCAACGCCATCATGGCGCGCGGAATGAGATGGGTCTCATTGTCGCGCAATTCGCCGATGCCGCCGGCCGGATCGGCGCCGCTGGCATTGAAATAGCGCAGGCAGAACGCACCGAAGCCGTAAGCGGTGCGGTAGTCGGCGAGCATGCGCTCGATGATCCACTTCGAAGCCCCGTAGGGGTTGATCGGCGCGCAGGGAAAATCTTCCGGCAATTTCCTGGAATCGGCGTTGCCATAGACGGCGCCCGTCGAAGAGAACACGATGCGTTGACAGCCGGCGTTGCGCATCGCTTGCAGCAGCGACAACGTCCCCTGGACATTGTTGAAGTAATATTTCTGCGGGTCGGTCATGGATTCGCCGACGAGGCTCGCGGCGGCGAAATGCATCACCGCCGCGATCCTGTGGTCGGCAAAGGCGCGCGCCAGCGCTGCGCCGTCGAGCAGATCGCCCGTGATCAGCTCACCGGCGACGAAGTTGCGATGACCTGTCGATAGATTGTCGTAAACGACGGGCCGATAGCCGGCAGCGGTCAGGGCGCGGCAGGCGTGCGAGCCGATATAGCCCGCGCCCCCGGTGACCAGGACTGTCGGTCGGTCGCTCATGTCGTTCTTCTACTCAGCGATTGAGGGCGCGGTTTCGGCTAAAGAGAAGATAGATGGCGCGGGGATTGGTGGTCAGGTAGCGCCAGAACAGGCGGCGCGGCTCGAGCCAGGTGCGCCATGCCCATTCGAGCCCGAGCCTCTGCATCCATTGCGGCGCGCGCGCGCGGCTGCCCGACAGGAAGTTGAACAGGCCGCCTGACGTCTTGATGACGCCGACATTGGTCAGCAGCGGTGTGTATTCCTCGACGAAAGCCTGCTCGTTGGGCACGCCGAGCGCGACCCACAGGAAATCGGGAGCGAGGGCGTTGATCTCCTCGACCTTGGCGCGCAACGCTTCGCCACGAAGATAACCGTGGCTGTGCCCGACGATCCTGAGCTTCGGATACAGGTTCTGTACGCGTTTGACGGCCGCTTCGTTCTCCGCCTCGCTGGCGCCGAACATGTAGAAGGTGCGGCCGGCGGCTTCCGCCTTGCGCGCCACGACGTGGAACAGGTCGGTGGTGGCGACGCGCTCGGGCAGCGGAAACCAGGATTGAAGCTTCGAGGCCGCCACCAGCGGCTGGCCGTCGGCATTGATCAGATCGGCGGCGCGAAACAGGCGCTCGGTCTGCGGCTCCGTCGAGCAGCGCGCCAGCACTTCGCCATTGGCCGAGGTCAGGTACAGCGGCCGGCCGATGCGGTGGCTCCGATCGGTCGCCTCGATCATGAAGTCGGCGGTCGCTTCCAGGTCGAGTGCGGCCATGCGAAGGCCGCCGACGGTGATCCGTGGCACCTCGGCGGTTGCGGCCCGACCGTCAAGATTGACGCGGCGCTCAAGCATATTGTTTGCCTCGCTGGCGCGTTTGAGTTGCGGGGGTGAGCTCGTCGAGCACGACGCCGACGAGCTTGCGCTCGGCGCCGCCGAGCGCGGTCAGGATCTCTTCCATGCTGTCGTTGATGTCGAGGCTGGTCGGCAGCACCGCCACCAGCGCATCGACGCCATCGAGCAGCTTGCGGCCGGCCGCGGAGAGCGGCATTGCCGGGCCGTCGAGAATAACGAGGTCGTAGCCGCCGGCCGAGCGCGCCTGCGCGATGGCTTTGCGGATGGCGTCGGCGGCCTTGCCGGCATCGCTCTCGGTCGCCGGCAGCACCGAGATGCCGTTGAGGGTCTTGATCTCGCGCGCGGCCTTGCTGCCGATCGAGAGCCAGCCGAGCTTGGCCGGCTCGCTCTTGCCCGGACGATTGACCTTGTTGGTGATCGTGTGCGCCTGATGGTCGGCATCGATCATCAGGACGCGGCTGCCGTCACGGGCGGCTGCGAGCGCGAAATTCAGCGCGGTCACGCTGCGTCCGGTGGTGTCGCCGGCGCCGACCAGGGCCATCACGGGCATGGTCTTGCCGCCGGCGCGGCGGGCCATCGCCGCGCGCATGTCGCGCAAGGCATTGAGCAGCGTCGTCAGCGGAAATCCGGGGCGCAGCGTGGGCCAGCCGATGCGGGTCAGGTCGACACCGCCGCCGGTCGCGAGAATGGCGCCGAGCGTGCGGATCACGTCGGCCTCCTGGAGTCGGGCGATCAGCGGTTTCTCCACCAACGCAAGCGCCGGTGGCGGTGCTGCGGCTTCCCCCTCAGCTTTCGTAACCTCAGGCGCCGGTGTGCGGTCGCGGCGGCTCGGCTCAGGCGCGCTCGCGCCGTTGAACAGATGCTCGGCTGCGACAAACCAGGAGGCGGCAGCCAGCGCGCCGAAGATGAAGCCGATCATCGCGAACAGGCTCATGGCCGGCGGGAACGAGCGCCGCTGCGGCACCGTGGCCTCGCCGATCACGCGGGCGGCCGAGGTGTTCAGGGTTTCCTGCTCCTCGGTCTCGCGCGAGCGCTTGAGGAAGGATTGATAGACGTCGCGGCTGGCGTCGGCCTCGCGCTCGAGCTCGCGCAGGCGCACGGCGGCCTGGCTGAGCTGCACGCTCTGCCGCTTCTGCACTTCCAGCGCACGGTTGAGCGAGGCCTCGTAGTCGCGGGCGCGGGTCAAATCGTTCTTGGCGGACAGCGCGAAGCGCTCGATCTCTTCGTTGATGGTGCGCTTGAGGTCCTCTACCTGCTTTTCGGTCTGGCGTAGGGCCGGGTGCCGCGGGCCGAGCTCGGCGGTCTGCTCCGCATATTTCTTGCGGGCATCGGCATATTGCGCGCGCAGGTTGGCGATCGTCGGGGATTGCAGCGCTTCGGGGATCGCGCCGGCGTCCGCCGCGGTCCGCTTGTTCGCCTCGATCTGGTCAAGCCGCGCTTGTGCGTCCATCGTCGCCGCGCGGGCCGCGGATAGCCGCTGGTTGCTGGAGGAGAGCTGCTGATCGGAGATCAGCGAGTCCTGGGTGCCGACGAAATTGTTCTGGGCCTTGTAGGTGGCAAGGGCAGTTTCGGCATTGCGCAGCCGCTCGCGGAGCTCCTTCAGTCGACCCGACAATTCGCTGGTGGCGCGCCGCGCCGCCAGGGCCTGGGAGTTGCGGGATTCCGAGAGGTAGGCGTTGGTCAGGGTATTGGCGAGCATCGCCGCTTTCGCCGGATCGATCGACCAGACCTCGATATCGACGATGAAGCTCTTCTCGGTCTTGCGAATGGTGATGTGCTTGTTCAGCGCATCGAGGGCGGCGAGCTGCACCTCCCTGGTCTCCGCAGCCGAGGGCGCGCGGAGATGGAGACCGATCAAGCCGAGCAGGGACGAAGTCAGGGTCTTGCCGTCGCCCCCGCCGAATTCCGGATCCTTGTCGAGGCCGGCCTGCTGGATCACCTGCAGCAGCACGCTGTTGGAGGTGATCAGGCGTGCCTGGCTCTCCACCACCATGGACATGCCGGAGACGTCCTGCGCGCGCGGCGTGAGCTCGCGATCGACGAGCTGAAGCTCGCGCGGGTCGACATAAAGCTGGGCGGTCGCGGTATAGCGGGGCGTCAGGCTCTTGCCGATTGTGACGGCGAGGCACGCGCCGATCAGTGCCGCCGATGCGATCGCAATCTTGCGCCGCCATAGCAGGCTGACGAGCTCCAGCACGTTGAAGCTGGCCTCTGATTTCTGCCGCGGGGCCTCCGAGACGGTCGGATTTCTGGCCCGATCAATCGGCTGGCTATAGTCAAGCATCGTCCCCAGCTTTCATTCCAACGGCCGCGGGCTGAGGGGTTACTCTTCGCTTTACGCCTTGCACCTGGGATATAGGCGCGCAATCAACGCAACAGGGAAAATTAACCATACTCATTGAGGGACTATTCACCGAAATGGCAAACAAAGCGTTTAAGCGCGGCTTGTCGTGTGCCGCGTCGTTGTGACGCTTCGGCGGCAGCAATCCCTCAGTGATTAACGGTTCGTTACCCTGCGTGCCCATTGGCACGCGCGCGTTCGGCATCGTGGCTTGATGGCCGGGCTGCGCGCGCATGACCGTCAGCGCTTCCGCAGGATGATGTGATAGTCGCCGCGGCGGACGTCGGTGCCCCCAGGCAGCACGGCGTTCAACAGCATGGCACCGGCGTCGACGAGAGTGGCGAACAGCGGCTTGCGCTTGCGCATCTCGGGATAGCGCGGGCTCTCGACCTCGCGGCGGTAGATCGTCTCGAGACCATGGACGGCGGCGAACGCCTCGAGCTTCGGCAGAGTCACCAGCGGATGGAAGAAAGTCGGGAACGGCGCTTCGCCGGGCAGGCCCGCGGTCTTGATGCCGCGAATGTTCCGGTAGAACCAGACGTGGAACCAGTGCGGCGAGTATTTTGTGACGACGCCCGAAAGCGAGCGCGGATTGGGCGCGCCGATCAGGATCATGCCGCCGCGCTTGAGCGCATCGCGGAAGTTCAGCAGCGCCGCCCCGACGTCGGGCAGGTGCTCGATCACGTTGTAGCAGATCACGACATCGAAGCTTTCGGGGGCGAAGCGATAGGTCTGGACGTCGCCGAGGATGGCGTCGTCGGCGTAGGTGTTGTTGCGGACCTGGTCTTCGTCGATGTCGACGACGGTGACGTGGCTGCGGCCGAGCACGTCCATGGGAAGGAAGCTCGAAGAGCCGCCTCCTGCCTCGTAGATCGCAAGCCGGCCTTGCGGCAACTCCTGGCGCAGCACCTCGTGAATGGCGAGCAGGCTGTCGCGGGCCTCGCCAGGGACCAGCTGGAGCAGGGCCTGGGTTTGCACGGGAATATTGGAAGCCGTTGCGAAATCGATCGTGGCTGACTTGTTCATTTTTCTTGGACCGCGCTTGTTCGACCTAAATTACAAGAGGAGGCTCTCATGCCCGAAGAGCAAAACCGATGCCGCGCCGTGTCACCGGTCGTGGTGCTTACGGCTGGGTTAATGCGGTCATGCGTTAACTACAGCATTGTCCATGTCGGGTCGTTCGCGGGTCATGGACTGCGAATTGCAGTACCACATGCGTAGCACGACCCGGGAAAAATACGGGAAAGCGGTTAAACGCGTGGCGATCGGTCTGTATTGCGACACAGCGGCAGCGGGGCGCGCATCCGGCGCCTTGGCTGCTTGCTCATTCTGGGACGGACTTGTCCTGACGGGCTGTGCCGTCGCGGGACGGCGTCGATGTATGCGATCGGGGCAGGGCTTTCTCAATCAATCTCGGACATCTAGAACGTCATGACCCTGATCCCGACCGACCTGTCCGCCGCGCGGATCTCAGATGCAGTACGCGATCCCAACAGGGAGATCGCTGCGAGCTCGCGCGTCATCGATTTGTCGGTCGGGATCGTCGTTTGCATTCCCTGCTTCCGCCGCCCCGCCCATCTGCGGCTGACACTGGATTCTCTCGTCAACCAGCGCACGCCTCGCTCCTTCGCGGTGGTCATGGTCGAGAATGACGCGACGGGGCGCGCGAGCGCGCCAGTCGCGGCCCAATACCTCGCTGCCGGCAAGCTCCAGGGCATCTGCATCGTCGAGAAGCGGCAGGGCAATTGCCAGGCGATCAATGCCGCGTTCGAGACGGCGCAGGCGCTGTTTCCCGCCGCCACCCGCTTCCTGATGATCGACGACGACGAGATCGCTTCGCCGGACTGGCTCGAGCTGATGGTTCGTACCGCGGAGGCGACGGGGGCCGACGTGGTCGGCGGGCCGGTGCAACCGGATTTCGACGACGACAGCCAGCCGTGGCTTGCGCGCCATCCCGCCTTCTGCCCTGCCTATGACTACACCGGTCCGGTGCCGATGATCTATGGCTGCGGCAATTGCCTGATCACGCGTGCGGCGTTCGACCGGCTCGGCAGTCCCGCCTTCGATCTGCGCTTCAATTTCCTCGGCGGCGGTGATTGCGATTTCTTCACGCGCTGCCGGGACGCCGGCATGATCTTCCACTGGACCGCGGAGGCCGTCATTACCGAAACCGTGCCGCAAAGCCGCACCAGCCTCGGCTGGATCGCCAGGCGCGGTCTGCGCATCGGGGTGATCAACTACCGTGTGCAGTTCAAGGCCGCGCAGGGCGCGGCGGCGCGCCTTCGCGTGTTTGCACAGACCTTGGTGCGGCTGCCGCTATCACTGGTGCGCTCCGCCCGTCTGTTGACGTCATCGAAAGCCGTGGTCGCGATGCATCCGGTGCTGGTGGCCGTCGGTTCCGCACTCGCGGCGTTCGGCTACGATCCGAAGCCCTATGAGGCCTCGAAGATCGTCGCCTGACGCGTCCGCCGCTAGAGTCCAAAATAGGACAACACGATCCTGATCGCGGACCGCGGCATCGCCTTGAGCGACCGCTGGCCGACCATGCCGAGATAGAACAGCGCCTGGCGATACCGGCCGAAGCGGATTGCCTGCATCGCCGCATAGGTGACGAGATGGATTTCAGCCGCCTGCCGCAGCCTGGGCGCCGCCCCGGCGGGGAGCTTCGCAAGGATCAATTCATCGTCGAACACGCGTGCGACGGCCGGGAAGAAATCCTGCGGGGTCCGCACCGCCGCGTTCATCGTGTTGGCCGTATGCAGGCGATAGTCGAGCAGGAGTTTCGGTATATAGGCGAACTCGCCGAGCGCGGCCAGGCGGCACCAGCAATGCCAGTCCTCGCAATAGCGCAGCGAGACGTCGAAGCCGCCGCTGGCCCGGAAGGCCGCGAAGCGGATCAGCATGATGCCACCATTGACGATGAAATTGCCCCCGGCGAGACGCGCCAGCACGTCGCCCGAGGGCTTGAGGCGCCGCTTCAGCAGATCGCGCCGGCCGATCGACCGTCCCGCGCTGTCGATCGTGTTGTAATCGCCATAGACCAGAACCGCACGCGGCGCGGCCTTCGCTGCCGCCAGCAGCGATGCCACCGCGTCGCTCCGCAGGCGATCGTCCGCATCCAGGAACATCAGCCAGTCGCCGTGCGCGCGTTGGGCGCCGAGATTTCGCGCCGCGGATACGCCGCTGGCGTCGTTCTTCATCACGCGCAGCCGTGGATCGTGGACGGCGCCGACGATGGCAAGCGTGTGGTCGGTCGAGCCGTCGTCGACGACGATCACCTCGGTGACGCCGTCTTGCGCCAGCGCACTGGCGATGGTCTCGCCGATATAGGCCGCGGCATTCTTCGCAGGGATGATGACCGATACCCGAGGTGATGTCGCGCGCGCTTCCGTCGCCGCGGGCGCGGCGGTCGGAGCGTCGAGCATGGCCTCGTCGAGGGGCAAGCGGATGGCTCGTCGTGTTAAGAGTTCGTTAACCGGACCGCTTCGCGATCCCGCCAGCAATGATACTCACATAACGCTCAAATCGTTGTTGCGAAGGCCGTCGCGCCGTCGCTTTCGTAGATTAGCGTTAAACCCTGCGGCGTTAAGTCTGTCGCAGCTTTCGAGGAGTGCGGCGGTCGGTCTCATGCGAGAATGCGGAGCCCTGATGCCCCGGATGGATGCAAGTGCCCGCAAAGACGTTCGACTACGATCCCGACGACATGGTCCTCAACCTGTTCTACGAGGACAAGGACGATCGCTGGTTTCCGGGTGACCGGCACCTGCGCCGCATGGCGCGCAGGATGTTGTTCGGCGAGCCGCGCATGAGCGGCCAGCTGCGCGTGTTCCTCAACCTCTGCGCAGGGCTGGACCGCCTCGGCATCCGCTACCGCGTCAACGACTACCGCTATATCGCGCAGCATCCGGAAGAGGTGGCGTGCATCATCGGCCGTGCCTTCCTGCTGAACAAATTCGCATGGAAGAATCCGATCCTGCTCGGCGTTGCCGCCTACAACCATCCGTTCGACGATCCCGACCTGTTCAAGCGGCTGCCGGTGAAGAAATTCCTGGTGCCCGGCCCGTGGTACGCCGAGATGTACCGGCCGCATTGGCCGGACACGGAGGCCTGGCCGGTGGGCATCGACACCGATCTGTGGGCGCCGTCGCGACCGCGCGACAAGACCGTCGATGTGCTGCTCTACGACAAGGTGAGTTGGGATCGCGACCGGCACGTCTCCGAGTTGGTCGAGCCGGTGCGTGCGCGACTGATCAAGGAAGGCCGCTCGTTCACCGAGCTGCGTTACGGCAGCTACAAGGAGGAGGATTATCTAGCCGCGTTGGCGCGTTCGCGCGCGATGATCTTCCTGTGCCAGAACGAAAGCCAGGGCATCGCCTATCAGCAGGCGCTGTCCTGCGGCGTGCCGGTGTTCGCCTGGAACCCCGGCGGCCCGTGGCCGGATCCCGACTATTATCCGCACCGGGTCCGGTTCGAGCCGGTGTCGTCGGTGCCCTATTGGGACGATCGCTGCGGCCTCACATTCACGGACCGCAATGGCTTCGAGGACAGCTGGTCCGATTTCTGGGCCGGCTGCAGCGCCGGCAAATTCGATCCGCGCAGCTACATCCTGGACAATCTGACGCTGGAGCAGCGCGCGCTGCAATATTACGAGATCGCGCGCAGCGTCGCGCGGCAGAGCCAGGCTCCTGCCGCCTCCGGCATGCTGGTTGACGGATGGTTAACGGGGATGGGCTAGACCGAGAGAAGGTTCCCCATCGTCCGGTCAGGCCTTCAGGCATGGATCGCAGCGCCGCAGACATGACTGACGTCGAGGCCCGCTCGTTCGGCCATGCGCTCCGCGATGAGCTTGCCGGGCTGAACGTGGTGCAGGTGGCGCGCTGCCTGATCGTGGTGGCGGCCGTGCTGCTGGTCATGATCACGCTCGATCCGTTCCCCGATTTGCGCAGCGAGGACGTCGCCAACGTCGTCGGCGGGCGCATGGCGCTGAACTACATCACCTTCGGCCTGCTCGCTGCGGTCGGCATGCTGTTCGTTCTCGTCACCGATGCACCCTCGCTGAGGACGCTGGTGACGCCGCTGCATCTCTGTCTCGTCGGCTGGATGCTGATCAACGTCCTCCTGTCCGAGAGCCGCGAGGTCTCGATCCAGCGATTCGTGCTCGCGGCCAGCGTCACCTCGCTTGCGGTGATCCTGCCGCTGCTGCCGCCGACACAGCGGAGCTTCAACCTCTGCCTCGGCGCTGCTGCGCTGGTGCTGCTGGGGGTGTGCTATCTCGGCGTTATCCTCGCGCCGCAATATTCGATCCACAGCGCGCTCGACATCACCGAGCCGCAGCTCGCCGGCGACTGGCGCGGCAGCTTCGGCCACAAGAACGTCGCCTCGCCGGTGATGACCATTCTGGTCTATGTCGGCATCTATCTCTCCGCCGTCGGCTCCTTCGTGATGGGGCCGGCCATCGCGCTGCTGGCCGGCATCTTCCTGGTCTTCACCGGCGGCAAGACGTCATCGGTGCTGTGCCTGGCGATCTATGCCCTGGCCTCGCTGGTCTACGTCACGAAAAGCCTGTGGCTGAAGCGGACCATCTGCTTCGTGCCGCTGATCGTGATGAATTTGCTGACGGTCGGCAGCGTGATGAGCCCGGCGCTCGGCAGCGTCACGCGCATGCTTCCGGTCGATCCGACCTTCACCGGCCGATCCGACATCTGGGAGTTCGCGCTCGCGGCGGTGGCGGAAAAGCCGATCGTCGGCCATGGCTATGCGGCGTTCTGGGACGACGTCACCGCGCGGCAGACCGCCAAGGGCTCCGAATGGGCGGTGACCGCGGCCCACAGCCACAACAGCTATCTCGACCTCGCGGTCACCATCGGCTTGCCGGGCCTGCTCCTGGTCGTCCTCATCTTCGTGCTCGCGCCGCTGCGCAATTTCCAGAAGACCCAGGCGCACAACCGCAGCAACGCGCTCGGCAAGCTGTTCCTGACCATCTGGCTGTTCGGCCTGTATTTCGGGACGACTGAAACCTTCCTGCTCGAACGACAGAATCCGGTCTGGTTCATGTTCGCGCTCGCCGTTGCCGGCTTGCATTTCCTGGCCAGGTTCCAATGCGTCGCACAAATGGAACCCGAGCACTGACAGACTGTCGCAGGCGCGCGGCCGGACGGCATCCACTTAACGATAAGCAGCAACGTAACTTGTGGTCTGTGCAAAACATAATCTAACAGGAAATCTTCAGTAACCGTATGCCCAGCGAATGGCGTTTCTCAGTGTGGAGCAATTAGACGGCCGGGTGTCCAGCACGAGGGGAATCTCGGTCGATTTCCTGCGCGACTGGCGACAGGCCGCGTTGCGCCTGAACGACGGCCATCGCACCGCGTTTCAGCATGGGTACTGGCTTGGCGCCTGGTACGAGGCCTTTCACGGCGTCGCGCCATTGATCGCGGTCATCACCGATACGACGACCGGCAGGGACATCGCTGTCGTGCCGATGTTCACGCACACGCGGCGCGGCATCCGTGTCGTCGAGTTTGCCGATCTCGGCGTCTCCGACAACAACGCGCCGATCATGGCGTCCGATGCGAGTTTCGATGCGGCCGGTGCACAGGCGATCAGCGCCGCGCTGGTCGATGCCTTGCGCGCCTTGCCTGACCGCTTCGACCTGCTGCGCCTGAAGAAGATGCCGGCCTATGTCGGCGCGAGGCCGAACCCGCTGGTGTCGCTCGGCCGGCTCGGCTCCTGCTCGCTCAACGGCAATCTCGTGCTGACCGGCGACGATTATGCGGCCTATCAGGCATCGATCAAGCGCATGCAGATGCCGCGCTGCTGGCGCGTGTTCAGCCGGCATGCCGGCGCGCGTTTCGAGATTGCCACGGAGGTTGCCCGCGCGCGCGAGCTGCTCGACGTGATGGACGTCCAGCAGCAGGAGCGCATGCAGCAGCTCGGCTCGCGGTTCGTCCTCAACGACGAAGCCTATGCCGCGTTTTATCGCGAGGTGGCGCGGCAGGGTGTCGCCGAGGGTTATGCAGTGATCTCGGCGCTCGTTTGCGACGAGGGCATCGTCGCCACCACGCTCGGCGTCAGATACGGCGCGACCTATTATCTGCTGCGCATCGGCCATGCCGGCAAGCCATGGGCGAATTGCTCGCCCGGGCTGCTCGTGACCGAGCGCACCATGGCGGCATTGCATGCGCAGGGCGTGCGGCGCTTCGATCTCAGCATCGGCAACCACGATTACAAGCGCCGCTTCGGCGCCGAGCCGGTGCCGCTGACCGACGTCAGCATCGCGCTGTCCTGGCGCGGGCTGCCCTATGTCCTGCGCGACCATGCCGCGCAGGGCCTCCGTCGCCATCCGCGGCTCGCCGCCTTCGTCGCGCATGCGATGGGCAAGGGCGCGCGCTAGAGCCTTCGGCGCCTGCCGGTTGCCGGCGTCACTCGCATATCGCATTGATTGTGCTATCGTCGCCTCCGCAGCCAGGAGGCGACATGGACGATCGTTCGGGAAAACTTCGCGCGTTCTTTGCGCAGTTGATCTGCGCCGCGGCCAAGGCCACGGACCCTCGCCTCGAGCAGGCCTTTCGCACCGTCAGGCGTGAACCCTTCGCCGGCCCCGGGCCGTGGTCGATCACGCTGGGCGGCCATCCCTATGTCGTGACGCCCGACGACGATCCCGCCTTTCTGTATCAGAACGTGCTGCTGGCGCTGGATCCGGCGCGCGGCATCAACATCGGCATGCCCGGCGCGCACGCTTACTGGCTCAGCGGCGGCGGCGTCAAAGAGGGCGAGACCGTGCTCCAGATCGGCGCCGGCACCGGCTATTACACCGCTATCCTCGCCGAGCTCGTCGGACCCAATGGCCGCGTCTACGGCTATGAGATCGACGAACGCCTGGCGGCGCTTGCGCGCGAGAATCTGAAACATATCGCCACGGTCGAGCTGCGCGAGCGCTCGGGCATTGCGTCCGATCTCCCTGAGGTCGACGTGATCTATGTCTGTGCGGGCGCCGCGCAGCCGGCCACGGAATGGCTCGAGGCATTGCGGCCGGGCGGGCGGCTGGTGTTTCCGCTGGCGCCCGAGGGCATGCTCGGCGGCATGTTGATGATCACGCGGCCGGAGCAGGGGACGGCCTGGCCGGCCAAATTCCTCAGCCGGGCCCAGTTCATCGGATGTGCGGGGCTTCAGGATGCCGATGCCGCGCGCCGATTGGCCGAGGCATTCGCCAAGGGGTGGGAGCGCGTGCAGTCGCTGCGGCGAGGCGACGCGCCCGACGACACCTGCTGGTTCGCCGGCGACGGCTGGTGGCTGTCGACCGCGCCTGCCTCTGCGCCGGTTGAGAGCATTCCGCCTCACGCGGACATCACGCGAGCCTGAGAGCTCGGGCGGCATTTCCTTAGGAAATGCAGCCCGAGCGCGTGCTCAGCCGTGCAGCTTAGCCGTGAAGTTTCTTGGCAGTCTCTGCGATCACTCGTCCCTGATAGCGGGCCCCGGCGAGCTCGTTGGCGCTGGGCTGGCGGCTGCCGTCGCCGCCGGTGATCGTGGTGGCGCCGTAGGGCGCGCCGCCCGTGACCTCGTCGAGCTTCATCTGGCCGGCGAAGCCGTAATTCATGCCGACGATCACCATGCCGAAATGCAGCAGATTGGTGATGACGGAGAACAGCGTTGTCTCCTGGCCGCCATGCTGGGTCGCGGTCGAGGTGAAGGCGCCGCCGACCTTGCCGTTCAGCGCGCCCTTGGCCCAGAGCCCGCCGGCCTGATCCAGGAAGTTCGCCATCTGCGAGGCCATGCGGCCGAAGCGCGTGCCGGTGCCGACGATGATCGCGTCGTAATTGGCGAGGTCCTCGACCTTGGCGACCGGCGCGGCCTGATCGACCTTGTAATGCGAGGCCTTGGCGACCTCCGCCGGCACCAGCTCGGGTACGCGCTTGATGTCGACGGTGGCGCCGGTTTCGCGCGCACCTTCGGCGACGGCATTGGCCATCGCTTCGATATGGCCATAGGCGGAGTAATAGAGGACGAGAACTTTGGTCATGGTGGTCTCCGTTGGGATGAGTTTGATTGCTGGTTGCTGCAGTGTCGTTATGCCGCGTCGACGAGCACGAGCTCGGAATCTTCGAGCGCCGTGATCTTCAGCTTGCTCTCGTCGCGGATCGCGGCGCCGTCGCGGGCGTTGACGCGCACGCCGTTGACCTCGACCGCGCCAGCCGCCGGCACGAGATAGAGGTGTCGCGCCTTCTGCGGTTCGTACTCGGCGCTTTCGCCGGCCTTCAGCGTGGTCGCCAGCACCCGCGCGTCGGCGCGGATCGGCAGCGCGTCGGTGTCACCCTCGATGCCGCTCGCAATGGTGACGAGCTTGCCGGAGCGGTTCGCCTTCGGAAACGGCTTTGATCCCCAGGTGGGCTGTCCGCCGCGCGCAACAGGCTCGATCCAGATCTGGAAGATCCGCGTCCTGGTCGGCTCGAGATTGTACTCGGAGTGGCGGATGCCGCTGCCGGCGCTCATCACCTGCACGTCGCCCGCTTCGGTGCGGCCCTCGTTGCCGAGGCTGTCCTGATGGGTGATCGCGCCCTCGCGCACATAGGTGATGATTTCCATGTTGGCGTGAGGATGGGCGGGAAAGCCGGTGTTCGGCGCGATCTCGTCGTCGTTCCATACCCGCAACGCGCCATGGCCCATGTTGTTCGGGTCGTAATGGCTGGCGAAGGAGAAATGGTGCTTGGCCTTGAGCCAGCCGTGATCGGCACCGCCGAGCTTTGCGAAAGGTCTGAGTTCGATCATGGGTGTGTTTCCTTGGGTTGGATGATGGCGTCTTGTTCCTGATGACCCCTTGGATAAGCTCCCGCCTGTGGTATAGAAATAGAAACTGTCGAAACTCATTGTTTCCCTAAATACCCGGATTGGACCGCGGCATGGCCAAACTCCCCGATTTCGAGGCGCTCGCGATTTTCGCCAAGGTCGTGGAGCTACGTTCGTTTGCGGGGGCTGCGAGCGAGCTCACCATGTCCAAGGCGACCGTCTCGAAAGCGGTGACGCGGCTGGAGGAGCGGCTGGGGGCGCGGCTGTTCAACCGCACCTCGCGCCGGCTCGCGCTGACCGATGCCGGACACAAGCTTGCCGACCGCGCCGCGCGCCTGCTCGCCGACGGCGAGGCGGCCGAGAACGAAGCGCTGGCGCAATCGGTGGCGCCGCGCGGGCTGGTGCGGCTCGCGGTGCCCATGACGTTCGGCATCAAGGCGGTGGCGCCTTTGCTCCCCGAGTTTTTCGAAGCCTATCCGGAGGTTTCGGTCGATCTGCATCTGAGCGATGCGAGCGTCGATCTCATCGGCGAGGGCTTCGACATGGCGGTGCGGATCGCGCGGCTGCCGGATTCCTCGCTGATCGCGCGCCGGCTCTTCACCATGCCGCGCTTCACCGTGGCGGCGCCGTCCTACTTGAAGAAATACGGCCGGCCGACGCATCCGATGCATCTCGCCCAGCACAAATGCTTCGCTTACGCCTATCTCTCCACGCCGAACGTCTGGCACTACACCAACGCGGCCGGCGAGCAGGCGAGCGTCCGCCCGGGCGGCCAGCTTCGCGTCAACAACGGCGAAGCGGTGATGCCGTCTTTGGTCGCCGGTCTCGGCATCGCCGATCTGCCCGAATTCATCGTCGGCGACGCCATTTCATCGGGCGCCGTCGAAGTGATCCTGAAGGACTGGAAGCAGGCCGAAGGCGCCGTGCATCTCGTCACCCCGCCCGGCGGCCCGCGCCCCGCACGCGTCGAAGCGCTCGGCGATTTCCTCGCCGCGAAGCTCCCGGGCACCTGCAAGCGGCGGGGAAGGAAGAGCTCGAAGGCGTCGTAAAGCGACCGGCCTCAACGACTTCCGTCATTGCGAGCGCAGCGAAGCAACCCAGAATCTTTCCGTCAAGGCAGCGTGGATTGCTTCGTCGCTTCGCTCCTCGCAAGGACGGTGTTGGACTACGACACCTTCATCCCATCGATAGCGACAATGCGCAGGTTCGGCTTCAGCGTCTGCTCGAGCTGCGTCTTCAACTCATGCACGCGCGGATCGGTCGAGCGCGCGGCGCATACAGCGTATTGATGGACGGATTGCGTCAGGGCCCGCCGTGCCTCCGGCGTTCGCGTCATTTCGGGCTTCGAAAGCCGAAGGACGATCGCCGCCAGGTTCACCAGCATCTCGTCGAGGGCGGTGTCGATGGTCGCGAATTTTCCCATGGCGCACTCCTTGGCAGGGCAACGGAGCCTGCGGGGATGCGTTCCTGAGCCGGGCGAACATGGCTAACGCTTCGTAAACGGCTTGTTCTTGCCGGTCGTCGCGCTAGGCTGAGGCTGAAGCAAGAAGCCAGGGGGAGGGGGCTGCGATGAATCGACGTGACGTCTTGCGCGCCATTGCCGCATTGCCGTTGTTGCGGGCGGCGTATCCGGAGCAGGTCTTCGCGCAAACCTATCCGGTGCGCAATATCACCATGATCGTGCCGTTCCCGGCCGGCGGCCAAGCCGATCTCGCGGCGCGTCCGGTGGCGCAGGCGCTGGAGCGGATTCTCGGCAAGCCCGTCATCGTCGACAACCGCGCCGGCGGCGGCGGTGGTTCGGTCGGCAACGCCGCTGCGGCGCGCGCCGAGCCGGACGGCTACACGCTGCTGATGACGCTGTCATCGCTGGCAGTGCTTCCCGAAGCCGACCGGCTGTTCGACCGGCCCGCGGCCTATGAAGTCTCGCAGTTCATGCCGATCGCGCGCGTGCTGGCGGATCCCACGCTGCTCGCGGTGCCCGCCTCGGCGCCGTGGACGACGGCGCAGGAGTTCATCGAGGATGCAAAGAAGCGTCCGGGCCAGATCACCTATGGCTCGTCCGGCCCCTACGGCACGCTGCATGTCGCCATGGAAATGTTCGCCGCCAGCGCCGGCATCAAGCTGTTGCACGTGCCGTTTCGCGGCGCAGGTCCCGCGCTAACCGCGATCCTCAGCGGCACTGTGCAGGCGATCGCGGCGGCGCCGGGCACGCTGAAGCCGCAGGTCGACGACGGCAAGCTGCGCGTGCTCGCCAATTGCGGCGCGCGGCGCATCGCGAGCTTCCCGGACGTGCCGACCTTCCAGGAGCTCGGCTACAAGGACGTCGAGATGTATATCTGGGCCGGGCTGTTTGCACAGAGCGCGCTGCCAGCCCCGATCGCGAGCCGCCTGCGCGAGGCGATGGCGCAGGTGATGACGAGCCCGGATGTGCTCAGGACCTTCGAGGCCTCGGGCAGCCTCGTCGCCTATCAGGATGCGCCGGCATTTTCAGAGTTCGTTGCGGCCGACAGCGCGCGGCTGATCGCGGCGGTCAAGAAGATCGGTCGGGTGGAATAGGTTCCTGCCCAACCTTCACATTTTTTTGTTGGTTCCGAACCTGCCCGCGTCTCATTGATTGATGAGAATTCGAGGGACATCGGGAAGGATCAGAACCATGCGAACAGAGCGGATTGCGCTGGGTGTGGCGCTTGCGATCGGCGGCATCGTCGCGCAGAGCGCCGCCGCCGAGGAATATCGCGGAACCATGGAGCAGCAGATGGCCTGCACGCCTGACGTCTGGCGCCTGTGCAGCGATCAGATTCCGGATGTCGGCCGAATCACCGCCTGCCTGCGCCAGAATACGCCGCAACTCTCCACCGGCTGCCGCGCTGTGTTCGAGTCCAACAACCAGATGCCGCCACAACAGCAGGTCCCGCGCAATCGCGCCGCGCCGGCGCCGCGCTATAACAGCGCACCGCCGCCACCTGCGCAGCCGCGGCCTTACGACGAGGATGACTAGCGTCGTCTACGGCTTGTGCTCGCAAACATCGACCCACTCGGCCGCGGTCAGCTCCGCCATTCGTTCGGGTGTGATGCGCACCGCGCTGTGGGTCGAGCCCGCGGCCGGCACCACGACGTCGAACGCCTTCAGCGACACGTCGCAATAGACCGGCAGTGGTGACTTCAGACCGAACGGACAGACGCCGCCGACCTCGTGGCCGGTGATGTCGGCGACCTCTTCCAGCCCCAGCATCTTCGGCTTGCCGCCGAACTGCGCCTTCACTTTCTTGTTGTCCATCCGCGAGGTACCGGCGGCGACGATCAGGATGACGCGCTCGCCGATCCGCAAAGACAGCGTCTTGGCAATCCGCCCGGGCTCGACGCCATAGGCTTCGGCGGCGAGCGCGACGGTCGCCGAGCTGATCGGGGATTCCATCACTGATATGTCGGGGGCTTTCTCGGCAAAGAAGGCGCGAACGGATTCCAGGCTCATTCCAGTCAGCTCATTCCAGACTTACGGGCGGGCGATGATCCCCGGCAGCTCCGAGAGCGAACGGACGCGATGATCCGGCAAAAAGCCGAGCTCGTCCATCTGGGTGCGGATCGCCTTGAACATGGTGAGCGGTGCCACGAGTTCGGTCTCGACGCAAGCCAGTGCCATCGCCTCCGGCGTCACCCGCTCGATCCAGGCGACGTTGAGCCCGAACGACTTTGCTCCCGCCACGTCCCAGGGATTGGACGATACGAACAGCACCTCATCAGGCGCGGTGCCGAGTACCTCGCCGATCAGCTCATAGGCTTGCGGGCTCGGCTTGAAGATCTTCCTGGCATCGACGCTGATGGTGGCATCGAGCAGGCGGTCGAGCCCGGAATTGCGCACCAGCGCGTTCAGCATCTCCGGGCTGCCATTGGAGAGGATGGCGAGCTTTCGCGGCTTCAGCGCCGCGAGCGCGGCCGTCGCGTCGGGATAGAGATCGAGATGCAGATATTTCTCGATCACCCGCTCGAAGGCTTCGTTCTCATAGGCAAGCCCGAGCACGCGCAGCGTATAGGCGAGCGAGTCGCGGGTGACGGAAGCAAAGTCCTGATAGCGCCGCATCAACGAGCGCAGCCAGGTGTATTCGAGCTGCTTGATCCGCCAGACCTGCGTGATGATCTCGCCATAGCCGGGAAACGCCTCCTCGGTAATCTCGGCGACCGACTGGATGTCGTAAAGCGTCCCGTAGGCGTCGAAGACAACGGCGTTGATGCTCATGGGCTGTCCTTTCGCGCGCTGGTGGTCACAAGAGCTCCGCTGGGAGGAGTGCGCATCATCGTCAGCTTACCAAAGCACAGCGGAAGCCTGCCACTACGCGGTCCGCGGCTTGTGATCCAGGGCGGACTTGGATCGCGAATCTGCAGGGCTCTTCTGTTCTGTCCCACCTCGCGCCCACCTCTGCCGGACATTAGACCTTAGCTGTATCGCTGCGTGTGGCGGGAACCCCTGGACCGGCGGTCGATTCATGACATGAACCAGTCAATTCGGATTGGCGCCATGGGCATCGAGCGCAGCTACACACCCTTCCGCAGTCGGGCGGAAGAGTTCCGAACCAAGGCGGATAACGCCGAGCATCGCGAAGCCAAGGATACCCTGCGCAAGGTGGCGAAGAGTTACGATGAACTGGCACGGCGTGCTGAGCAAATCCGCACCCTCCAGGACGCCGCCGAGTAGGCAGCCACAACTGACGTGCACTTTTAGACCGTCCCGCGTTCAGCCATGCACGACGAGCAAAGCAAGCGCTCGCACGGCCAGCACCGCCCAGCTTACGAAGGCGCGAACATGCGAACCAGGTTCGGCGCAAAGCCGTCCGTTTTCTAAAGCGTCGCGACGATCTTGCCGAAGCGTGAGCCGCTCCGCAGGTGTTCATAGGCGTCAAGGAGGTCGTCGAAGCCATAGATTCTATCCACGACCGGGTGGATTGCATGTTCAGTCAGGAAGCTGCTCATCGCCGTGAAATGTTCGACCGATCCGACGGTGACTCCGATGATGTCGGCGTTCTCCCATTGCAGACGGGCAAGGTCCGGTTTCGGGCCGAACCCCGTCAGGACGCCAATCTGAACGATCTTGCCGCCCGACGCGACGGAACGCAGCGACCTGTCATAGGTGCCGGGACCGCCGAGTTCGAGAATGTGGCTGGCGCCTTTCCCGTCCGTCGCCTTCATCAGGGCGACATCCCAGTCGGGCGTGTCGCGATAGTTGATCAGGGTCGAGCCGCCCAGCGCCTTGGCACGGGCGAGCTTCTCATCCGAGGATGAGATGACGATCGCGCGTGCGCCCAGCGCAGCCGCAAATTGCAAGCCGAACAGCGCGACGCCGCCTGTTCCCTGGACCAGCAGCGTGTCGCCCCTGCACATCCCGCCGCGCGCGATCAGGCCGTGCCAGGCTGTGACAGCCGCGCAGGGCAAGGTTGCCGCCTCGACCAGAGACAGATGCGCCGGCACGGCGACGAGCGCCGCGGCCGGCAGCACGACATACTCCGCGAGCATTCCATCGGTCGTGTTGCCGCCGAGGGATGACGAAACGTAGCTGGACTTGAACGGCCCCGAAACCCAATCGCGAAAGAACGAGGCGGCGACGCGGTCCCCAACGTGCCATTGCGCGACATTGGAGCCGATCGCGTCAACGATTCCCGCGCCGTCGGAGAGCGGCACGCGGCCGTTGAGCCCGCTTTGTCCCGCGCGGTCGAGGGTGATCAGGTCGCGGTAGTTCAAGCTGGTCGCTTCGACGCGGATGCGAACCTCGCCTTCGCCGGGTTCGGGTCTGCCGACCTCAACGGGTTCGAGGCGGGCAGCTCCGGCATGGCTGTTCAAATGGTAGGCTTTCATGGTGGCTCCCTCTCAAGTGGCATTCACCTGGATGAGCAGAGTCTGTAAGGTCTGACAGCGCTGTGAGGGTCAAGAGGTTTCCAGATGAAAATAGGCGAGCTCTCCCGGAGGACGGGAGTCAGCGTTCGAATGCTGCGTTATTACGAAAGCGAAGGACTGCTTGCGCCGCAGCGCACCGATAGTGGCTATCGCGACTATGGCCCCGCCGAAGAGGAAACCGTGGGGCGGATCAAGATGCTCGGCGCGGCCGGGATGACACTCCAGACGATCAAGCAATTGCTGCCCTGCGTGCGCAACAATGATCCGACCTTCACGCCGTGCAACGAGTTGCGAAAAATACTCACCGAGCAGGTCGGCCTGATCGACGAGCGCATCGAGACGCTCAGCCAGAGCCGGACGATTCTGGCCGGCTATCTGGCAAGCGTGAACTGATCGCGCTGACGTCCGCAGATGGGCGGACATCAGCGCTGGTCGCTGGGACTTCTGAGATCCCGAGAATCTTCCGCTAGATCCCCAAAATCTTCCGCGCGTTGGCCTTCAGCACCTTCGGCCGGATCTCGTCACGGATCTCGATCTTGGAAAAGTCCGACAGCCAGCGGTCCGGCGTGATGACGGGCCAGTCCGAGCCGAACAGCATCTTGTCCTGCAAAATCGAGTTGATGTAGCGCACCAGGATCGGCGGGAAGTACTTCGGCGACCAGCCGGAGAGGTCGATGTAGACGTTCGGCTTGTGGGTCGCGACAGACAGCGCCTCTTCCTGCCAAGGGAAGGAGGGGTGGGCAAGGATGATCTTGAGGTCGGGGAAATCGGCCGCGACGTCGTCCATGTACATCGGGTTGGAATATTTCAGCCGCATACCCATGCCGCCGGGCATGCCTGAACCGACGCCGGTCTGGCCGGTGTGGAACAGCGCGATCGCGCCGCCATTGTTGATCTCTTCATAGAGCGGGTAGGCCATGCGGTCGTTGGCGTAGAAGCCCTGCATGGTCGGGTGGAATTTGAAGCCGCGCACGCCGTATTCCTCGATCAGCTTGCGCGCCTCGCGTGCGCCGAGCTTGCCCTTGTGCGGGTCGATCGAGGCGAACGGGATGAGGACGTCGAGATGGTCGGAGGCGGCCTCGATCATCTCGTAATTGTTGTAGCGGCGGAAGCCGGTCTCGCGCTCGGCATCAACAGGGAAGATCACCGCGGCGATGTTCTTGGCGCGGTAATAGGCCGCGGTCTCCGGCACGGTCGGCGGATGTTTGTTGGGCGACTTGAAGTACTCGGCCATCTGGGCCTGGAAGTCGTCATAGCCGTCGTCGGGATGGCAGCCGCAGGGCTCCTCGGCATGGGTATGGATGTCGATGGCGACGACTTTGTCGATATCAGGCAGCTTCAGCTTCGGCATTTGTGTCCTCCCGACGGGTTGTCAAATTGATTATAGGATATAACGAATTTGGCAAGGCGTTGCTGAAGGGGAAACCGCAGGCCGCAAAAGTCTTTGGCGGGGTTGGCCTCGGATAGGCTGGATTGGGCCGATCCGGCCTGATCTACTGTGCATGGGGTTGTTTTCACGATTTTGCCTGGGCGGAAGGCGGCAGTTAACATTGACACCACCGCCCGCGATGCCCTAAGAACCGCCCCGTCCCGGGCGGCTGGTCCGCCAGCGGGAAAGATCTCATTTTGCCACATTCGCGCGTGCCGAAACGGGTGTGCCGAACACGGCCTTTCGAACGTCCAGGATTCTGCCATGAAGGTCCGTAACTCGCTGAAGTCGCTGCGCGGTCGCCATCGCGCCAACCGCCTGGTCCGCCGCAAGGGCCGGGTCTACGTGATCAACAAGGTGCAGCGCCGCTTCAAGGCTCGCCAGGGCTGATCAGTCAAAGGCTGAGTTTGCCCTCGCGGTTGCCTTCGCGCGCCCCGCAAGACCACGGCTCACACGAGTTTGACGCCGCCTTTGCTTTGCAACGGCGGCTTTGCGCGTTTAGACTTTCACCATGACCGTGAGATTCTGTTTCGCGCGCACCCTGTGTCTGGCCCTCATTCTGGGAGCCGCCGGCCTCGCCCCGGCGCTGGCGCAGGATGATCCGGCTCCGCCGGCGAAGCAGCAGAAGAAGCTGCCGGAGGCCCCGGCCAAGCTGCCCAAGGCCGACCGCACCAAGAACCTCGATTTCCTGTTCGGCGCGCTGAAGGCCGCCCCGGACGAGGACAGCGCCAAGCATGTCGAGGCGCGGATCTGGGCGATCTGGCTGCAGACCCCGAGCGACACCGCGGCGCTGCTGATGGCGCGGGCCAAGGCCGCGGTCGATGCGCAGAAGGTCGACGTCGCGATCAAGCTGCTGGATGCCGTCATCAAGCTGCGGCCCGATTATATCGAGGCCTGGAACCGGCGTGCGACGCTCTACTACATGCAGAACGACTATGCCCGTTCGCTCGCGGACATCCGCGAAGTGCTGATTCGCGAGCCCCGGCATTTCGGCGCGCTCGCGGGGCTCGGCATGATCATGCAGGATGTCGGTGACGAGAAGCGCGCGCTCGAGGCCTATCGCAAGGCGCTGGCCATCAATCCGCATCTCGAGAAGATCCCCGACCAGGTGAAGGCGCTGACCGAGAAGGTCGAAGGCCGCGACATCTAGTCGATATTTCGAGCAGTTGCGGCGCGGACCGATTAACCACGATCGGAAGCACCGGGCCGCAACGACTATTGTCGGCGCCGCCGCAGGTCTACCTGCATGGCAGGAGCAAAAGCCATGAAGCGCTTGATCTTTGCTTGCAGCTTGCTGCTGGCGTCGGGGACGATGAGCCTCGCCGACGGACTGTTCTGGGTGGTCGGCAACCGCGCCACCGGCAAATGCCACATCGTGACCAGCAATCCGGTCATCATCGGCGACATCTGGTTCGGCGACGGCCCCTACAAGTCCAAGGCCGATGCCAAGCTGGCCCGCTCGACCATCCGCGCCTGCCCCGTGCCCACGCCGGACGAGGAAAAGGCCGAGGACGGCGCGGGCTAGTGCAGGGCGCTGGTGCCGCGCTCGGCGAGACCGCGATCGGCGGCTGCGGCGTAGGCCTTTGCGAGCTCGCTCTCGAGGTGCTCGTTGATCAGGAGCAGAGCCCGCACGGCCCCGCGCAAGTCGCCGTTGCAGCTGGCGACGATCTCGTCGATTGCGGTGTCGTTCGATCTGAAGCGCATCGAAAAATCCTCCGGTTCAAACCAGGACAATCCTGCCGGTCTTTCCTGCATCCCCTGAGGTTGCGAGGAGGGATCGGCGCCCATCCGCGTCTAAATGGCGGAACCGACCGTGGCGATTATATGGACAGCGCGATGACGACCGCATGAAGCTGGTCCGAAGCTTGTGCGCATCAAGCAGGGGCCTTGTTTCTGTTGGTTTTTTTATTTTCGATTATGCACATATCCACAGGGGGTGGCATTTCCTGTGGAAGCGCCGAGCTGCCCCGGGCGAAACTGCTGCCCACGTAACTCGTAACTGCGATGTGCCCTGGATGGCCCGGACCCTCTCCATGATCGTGCTCTCAGCCGTGACGGCGCTGGTGCTGCTGGCGCTGGTCACGCAGGCCGGCGTTGTTGCTTTGCAGCGCGCCTTTCCGCCGCAGGGGCGGATGGTCGAAGTCGACGGGGCGACGCTGCACGTCGTCGAGATCGGCCCGCGCGAGGCGGGCCTGCCGATCGTGATGCTGCACGGCGCAAGCTCAAATCTCGAAGTGATGCGGCGGCCGCTCGGCGACCTTCTGGCCAGGCAGCACCGCGTCATCCTGATCGACCGTCCCGGCCACGGCTGGAGCACGCGCGCATTGCGGCAGGATTCGACGCCGGAGGTGCAGGCGCGCATGATCGACGCAGCGCTAAGCAAGCTCGGGATCGATCGCGCGATCTTCGTCGTGCATTCCTGGAGCGGTGCGCTTGGCGCGCGGCTGGCGCTCGATCATGCGAGCCGCGTCGCCGGGCTCGTGATGCTGGCGCCGGTGACCCATCCGTGGCGGGGCGGCGTCGGCCGCTATAACGAGATCATCGCCACGCCGGTGATCGGCCCGCTGCTTGCCTACACCATCACGCTGCCGCTGGGCTATTTCGTCACGGAAACCGGTGCGCGCAACGTCTTCCTGCCGCAGACGATGCCGGACGGTTTCGTGAGGGATTCGGCGACGCCGCTGTTGCTGCGCCCGCGCGAATTCATCGCCAATGCCTTTGACCTGGTGACGCTGAAGGCGTCGGTGGCCGCCCAGGCTGCCCGCTATGGCGAGATCAGACTGCCTGTCACCATCATCGCCGGCGAGCCCGACAAGACGGTGAAAACGGACATCCACGCGCGTCCGTTTGCCGCGACGGTGCCGAACGCAAAGCTGATCGTGCTGCCCGATCTCGGCCACATGGTGCAGAACGCGGTGCCGGATCTGGTGAAGGCGGAGATCGAGACGATGATCGGTCACATCGCCTCGGCACAGGCGGTCGCCGATTAAAACGCGCCAGAAGAAAAGCCAGAGCTTCGGTTCTGATCAGAACCGAAGCTCCAGCGGCCGCTCTTGCGCGGGTTACTGCTTGATTTTTCCGTCCTTGTCGAACTGCGACACATAGGCCCAGAGATTGTTGATCTCAGTCTCGTTCTTGATGCCGGCGAACGCCATCTTGGTGCCGGGGACCTTGGCCTTCGGGTCCTTGATGTATTCCTTGAACTGGGCCTCGTTCCAGGTGATGCCGGAGTTCTTGTTGGCCTCGGAATAGTTGTAATCCGGCGCGGTGCCGGATTTGCGGCCGTCGAGACCGTTGAGCTCGGGCCCAACCTTGTTCTTGGCGCCTTCGCCGATCGCATGGCAGGCCAGGCACTTGTTGAACGACGTCTTGCCGGCTGCGACGTCCTGCGCCATCGCACTGGACGCTGCGGCAGTCATGGCAAGGGCAACCAGCGCGCCGAAAGTCAGTTTTGTCATAGGATGCTCTTCGTCTCTTCCCGGGGGTCAGATGGTGGGTCGTCGTTTTGGCAGGTCCGGTGCAAGTGGACAAGCCGCGAAACTGTGACAGGTTTCCTGCTAGCAGACTTGCCCCAGAGAGAACTTGCGCTGCAACAAAGCAATGCGACCTTTGGACGACCCTACCCAAACGGCGGGAGACATGATTGATTTGCTGGAACAAATTCCAATGCCGGACGAAGGTTTGTTGATATGGCCATCATGATGCCCGCGAGCGACCAGGCGGTGCTGGCGCGCCGCGCGGAGATCGTTGCTGCATTGCGCGCAATTTTGCCCGGCGAGGGCGTGATCGATACGCCTGCCGAGATGCGCGCCTACGAATCCGACGGGCTGACGGCCTATCGGCAGCCGCCGATGGTCGTGGTGTTGCCCGACACGACCGAGCAGGTTTCGCTCGTCCTGAAATATTGTGCCGCGCACGGCATCAAGGTGGTGCCGCGTGGCTCCGGCACCTCGCTGTCGGGCGGCGCGCTGCCGCTGGAGGACGGCGTGCTGCTGGGGCTCGGCAAGTTCAAGCGCATCCGGGAGATCGATTTCGACAACCGCGTCGTCGTCACCGAGCCCGGCGTCACCAACCTGGCCATCAGCCAGGCGGTCGCGCATGCCGGCTTCTACTACGCGCCCGATCCGTCCTCGCAGATCGCCTGCTCGATCGGTGGCAATGTCGCCGAGAATTCCGGCGGCGTGCACTGTCTGAAATACGGCATGACCACCAACAACGTGCTCGGTTGCGAGATCGTGCTGATGAGCGGCGAGATCCTGCGAATCGGCGGCAAGGGGTGCGAGAACCCCGGCTACGACCTGATGGGCGTCATCACCGGCTCGGAAGGCCTGCTCGGGGTCATCACCGAAATCACGGTGCGCATCCTGCAGAAGCCGGAGACGGCGCGCGCCCTCATGGTCGGCTTTGCCGAAGTCGAGGCCGCCGGCGAATGCGTGGCCCGGATCATCGGCGCCGGCATCATTCCCGGCGGCATGGAGATGATGGACAAGCCCGCGATCCACGCCGCCGAAGCCTTCGTCCATGCCGGCTATCCGCTCGACGTTGAAGCGCTGCTCATCATCGAGCTCGACGGCCCCAAGATCGAGGTCGACGAGCTGATCAGTCGCGTCGAGACCATCGCCAACGGCTGTGGCTCCACCACCTGCCAGATCTCGACGTCGGAGGCCGAGCGCAACCTGTTCTGGGCGGGCCGCAAAGCGGCATTCCCCGCCGTGGGCCGCATCTCGCCCGATTATCTCTGCATGGACGGCACCATCCCGCGCGGCGCACTGCCGAAGGCGCTGGCGCGCATCCGCGAGCTCTCGGAAAAATACCAGCTCGGCTGCGCCAACGTGTTTCACGCCGGCGACGGCAATCTGCACCCGCTGATCCTCTATGATGCGAACAAGCCCGGCGAGATCGAGCGCGCCGAAGCTTTCGGCGCCGACATCCTGCGCGCTTGCGTCGAGTTCGGCGGCGTGCTGACCGGCGAGCACGGCGTCGGCATCGAGAAGCGCGATCTGATGCCCGACATGTTCACCGAGATCGATCTCAACCAGCAGCAGCGGCTGAAATGCGCGTTCGACGCGCAGGGCCTGCTCAACCCCGGCAAGGTATTTCCGACCCTGCACCGCTGTGCCGAGCTCGGCCGCATGCATGTCCACGCGGGCAAGCTGGCATTTCCGGATATTCCGCGGTTCTGAAGCCATGGCTGGCTCGCCCTCCCTTGTCTCGTGGGAGAGGGCGAGCCGGCATTGTTCTTCACATCAGCGCGTATTGCGTCCGCTCGCGCCTCGCCAGCAGCGGCAGCGCTTGCCCGGTGATGTGGCTCTTGAAATGCGCGCTCTCCTGATGCGCCTTGAACGCCGCCTCGTCGCGGAACAATTCGTAGAACAGGAACTGGGCCGGGTTGTCCTTGGCGCGGCTGATCAGGAACAGCTTCACGCCGGGTTCGCTTTGAGCCTGTGGGAGGAAGCCGCGCAGGATCTCGGCCACGCGGTCCACTTGCTCGGCCTTCGCTTCCCATTGCGCTACGACCAGAAGACCGCCGCCGCCGACGGCTTGATGGATGGCTTGCTGGGTCATTGCGTGCTCGTTCATGAGGGAACTCCATTGCAGAGGGAACAGTTCGATCAATAACGAAGCTTGCTCGGAAATGATTCGACGGCGATCGAAGCACGATTGTGCCGAAGGAGCCGTGCTCGATTGCCGCCCGCGCTCGCCGGATCGGCGACCGTTCGATGCGTGCACCTCCTTTGGAATGAGGCCGCGAAAGCTCCGCGCGAATTGATTTCCGACGCGAATTTCGCTACCGCCTTTCCCCGTGGATACGCTCAGGGTCAGAGACGCCAAAGACGTCGAAGAGGTGGTGCGCGCGGCGATTGCGAGCGAGCAGCCGCTCGAGATCGTCGGCCGTGGCAGCAAGCGCAGCATCGGGCATGCGATGGCGACCAACGCGGTGCTCGACGTCTCCGCGCTGAATGCCGTCACCTCCTATGAGCCCAACGAGCTGATCGTCACGCTGCAGGCCGGCGCGCCGGTGGCCGACGTGCTGTCCCTGATCGACGCCAAGAACCAGCAATTTGCCTTCGAGCCCGTCAACACCGCGCCGCTGCTCGGCACGTCCGCATCGGGCACCATCGGCGGCATGATCGCCTCCGGCCTGGCCGGCCCGCGGCGGATCAGGGCGGGCGGCGCACGCGATCATCTTCTGGGGGCGCATGCCGTCTCCGGCTTTGGCGACAGCTTCAAGACCGGCGGCAAGGTGGTCAAGAACGTCACGGGCTATGATCTCTGCAAGCTGCTGGCAGGGTCCTGGGGCACGCTGTCCGTCATGACCGAGGTGACGCTGAAGGTGATGCCGAAGCCGGAGGCCGAGCGGACGCTGTTGCTGCGCGGGTTGGATGATGCCGCCGCCAACAAGGCGATGACAGCGGCGCTCGGCTCGCCCTTCGACGTCTCCGCCGCCGCGCATCTGCCGAAATCGGCTTTCCGTGCCAAGACCGAGGGACTTGGCGATGTCGCCGGCGAGGGCGAGGCGCTGACGGTGCTGCGGCTCGAGGGCATCACCGCTTCTGCCGGCCACCGCGCCGGCTCCTTGCGCGAATTGCTGGCGCCGTTCGGAACCGCTGAGGTCATCGAGGATGCCGCCTCCTCCGCGCTGTGGACCACCATTCGCGACGTATTGCCTTTCGCGGCCGGCGGCGCGCTCGGGGCCTGGCCGGTGTGGCGGATCGTCTGTCCACCGGCTTCGGGCGCTGCGCTCGGGGCGCTATTGGCGCGCGAGACGGGCGGCGAGGTCATCTACGATTGGGGCGGCGGCTTGATTTGGGCGGCGATGCCGCCCGCGGGTGATGCGCACGCCGCGGCCGTTCGCCAGCGGACCAACGCGTTCGGCGGGCATGCCACGCTGATCCGGGCGGCCGAGGATGTCAGGCGCGAAGTCGATGTCTTCCACCCGCAAGCACCAGGTGTTGCTGCCCTGAGCGAACGGGTCCGCGCCAGCTTCGATCCGAAATCCATTCTGAACCGGGGACGGCTGACGCGAGGCGCTCCGGCATGAAGACCGAATTCTCACTGGCACAGCTCGCCGACCCTGATATCGCCGAAGCCGACAAGATCCTGCGCGCTTGCGTCCATTGCGGCTTCTGCACCGCGACCTGCCCGACCTATGTCCTGCTCGGCGACGAGCTCGATAGCCCGCGCGGCCGCATCTATCTGATCAAGGAGATGCTGGAAAAGGACCAGGCGCCGACGCCAGAGGTGGTCAAGCACGTCGACCGTTGCCTGTCGTGCCTCGCCTGTATGACCACCTGCCCCTCGGGGGTGAACTACATGCACCTCGTCGATCAGGCCCGGGTCAGGATCGAGCAGCGCTATGAGCGTCCGCTCGCCGAGCGGCTGCTGCGCCGGGTGCTCGCCTTCGTGCTGCCGGATCCGCAACGGTTTCGTATCAGCATGCGGTTGGCGCAGCTTGCCCGGCCGCTCGCTGTCTTCCTGCCGACCCCGCGGCCCTCGGCCACCCCGGGCCTGATCCAGCGCCTCAAGGCGATGCTGGCGCTGGCGCCTGGCCGGCTGCCGTCACCGGGCGCGCTTCCCGGCAGCGTGTTCGCAGCGCTCGGCAAGAAGCGCGGCCGCGTCGCGCTGCTCCAGGGCTGCGCCCAGCAGGTGCTGGCGCCGCGCATCAATCAGGCCGCCATCAATCTGCTCACCCGCCACGGCATCGAGGTCGTGCTGGTCAAGGATGAGCAATGCTGCGGCGCGCTCACCCATCATCTCGGCCACGACGATGATGCGCTGGCGCGGGCTCGCGCCAACGTCAGGGCCTGGCAGAAGGAGGCGGCAGGCGAGGGGCTCGACGCCATCCTGGTGACGACCTCCGGCTGCGGCACGGTGATCAAGGACTATGGCTACCTGCTGCGCGAGGACGCCGCATTCGCAGCCGACGCGGCGCAAGTGTCCGCGCTCGCGAAGGACATCACCGAATACGTCGCTGGTCTTGCCCTCACGCCGAGCACGCAACAGGGCGATGTCGTCGTCGCCTATCACTCCGCGTGCTCGTTGCAGCACGGACAGAAAATCACGGGGCTTCCGAAAGAATTGCTTTCCAAGAATGGATTCGTGGTGAAAGATGTGCCCGAGAGCCATTTGTGTTGCGGTTCGGCGGGGACTTACAACATTCTCCAGCCCGAGCTTGCGGGCCGGTTGCGCGATCGCAAGGTCGCCAACATCGCGAGCGTCAAGCCGGACATGATTGCCGCGGGCAATATCGGCTGCATGGTGCAGATTGCCAGTGGCACGTCAGTTCCGGTCGTACACACGATTGAGCTTCTCGATTGGGCTACGGGCGGGTCGCGGCCGGCATTGAATCCGTCGCGCTGAGCTTTCGTCCGGAGGTGACGGCTGAAGAGCCCGATCGACCATTGTTCGGCGGCAACAGGAGGACCACGATGGCGAAAGCGAGCAAGAAAAAAAGCAAGAAGGCCAAAAAGGCCAAGAAGGTCGTAAGCGCGAAGAAGGCGACGAAGAAGAAGGCGGCCAAGAAGTCGGCGAAGAAGTCCGCCAGGAAATCTGCAAAGAAGGCCGCGCCGAAGAAAGCTGCCAAGACGTCAGCAAAGAAGGCTGCGGCCAAGAAGGCTGTGAAGAAGGCGGCGCCGAAGAAGGCCGCCAAGAAAGCAGCGCCGAAGAAGGCGAAGGCAGCTCCCGCGGCGAAGCCAGCGGCCCCCGTGGCGCCGGCGCCGGAGCCGGCGGCTGAGACGAGCTGGGCGATGCCTTCGTCTTCTGCGGAAGCGACGCCGGCCGAGGGGCAAGGTTAGGCCCGCAGGGGGACAAGCCCAGACCGAACGCCGGGTCTGTCCCCTGATAAAGATCGACAGCGGTAAGGCCGCGGCGGCGACGCTGCGGCCTTTTTGCATGGGCGGCCGATGGCTGCTCGTTTTTGAGTCACTTGATTCGTCGCAGGCGCGCCACGGTGCCCGCGGCTACGTAGTATCCCGGGTCACTTTCTGCACCTTGGCGTGAAAATAATGTGATCGAGAAGCAACACCGGCTGACAACCTTTCGTGGAATCGCCAGAACGCCCAAAAAGGCGGCAGATGCTCGTGTTTTTTGCTTCTCGGTTTAAGTTCCTCCATCCAGATTGGACCAGTTACGAAATTTGCAATCAGGTCGGGCGGCCCCGGGGGGCTTCCGGAGCTCGACCGGGGTCTAGAATTGGTGATGGGGATCGAAATGAAGAAAGTGACTTTGTTGGCAACGGCGCTGGCAATGGTGACGGGTTCGGCTTTCGCGGCGGACATGCCCTTGAAGGCCCTGAAGGCTCCCCCGGCACCCGCCTTTGATCCCTGGGATATCGCCTTCGGCGGCGCGATCATGAACGACTACATCTTCCGCGGCGTGACCCAGTCCAACCACAAGCCGTCGGTCGCCGCCTATTTCGAGCCGCGCTACAACATCAACAAGGACCTCCAGCTGTACGCCGGCGTGTCCGCTGAGAGCATCTCCTTCGCCAACCGCGCTGCGGCCGAAGTCGACATCTACGGCGGTATCCGCCCGACCTTCGGCGCCTTCGCCTTCGATATCGGCGTCTGGGGCTACCTGTATCCGGGCGGAAGCTGCGCCGACAACGTGCTGACCGGCGGCATTCCCGGCGGCGGCGTCTGCCCCGTCAGCACCACGACCATCTTCCTTGCCGACGGCAACGTCATGAAGAAGGACGTCAGCTTCTTCGAAGTCTACGGCAAGCTGAACTACACCATCAACGACAACTGGTCGGTCGGCGTGAACGAGTACTACTCGCCGAACTTCCTGAACTCGGGTGCGTGGGGCAACTACTCCTCGGTGACCGCGAAGTGGATCGCGCCGAGCACGACGTTCGGCGCTTCGGGCGTCGGCATGTATGTGTCGGGAGAGTTCGGCCGGCAGTGGTTCGGCACCTCGGATGCCTTCTACGGCACCGGTGCAGGCACCGTCTTCGCCAATGGCATTCCCTACAAGGACTACAACACCTGGAACGTCGGGATCGGCTTTACCTACAAGGTGTTCACGCTGGATCTGCGTTACTCCGACACCGACCTGAACAAGGGTGATTGCAACGCCTTCACCAGCGCCTTCAACGCTACCGGCACCACCAACGTCACCCCGATCAATCCGGGCGGCGCTGGCTCCAACTGGTGCGGCGCGGCGGGTGTCGCCAAGCTGTCCTTCGACCTGACGGCGATGAGCAACCTGAAATAGGTTTTGTCCCGAGAGTACTTCCGAGGGCGGCAGAGCAATCTGCCGCCCTTTTGTTTTTGAGAAGCTTCTCGTGCCCCGGGCGCAGCGCAGCGCTTCTTCAGCGGTGCGTTGCAAAGCCAGGGCCCAGCCGCTCTGCGGCGTAGCACCAGGGTCCCGGCTCTGCGCCGCAACGCTGAAGGGCGTTGCGGCTCGTCCGGGAACGAGAGCCGGGTCTGGTTCTTCTTCCGTCCCGTTGGCGGGCCGCGCCTTTTCGCCTCAGCGCGCCGCACTCGCCTCCGGCTCGGCCGGCACGTCGCCATGGCCCAGCACATGGATCTCGCCGCTCTCCGCCAGCGCCACCTTGCGGGTGTGGAAAGCATCAAGCGTCGAGCGGTGCCCGATCGAGACGATGGTGGCCTGCGGCAGCCTCTCGGCCAACAGCCGGTAGAGCCTCGCCTCGGACAATTCGTCGAGCGAGGCGGTGGCCTCGTCGAGGAACAGGTAGTCCGGCGCATGCAGCAGCGCGCGGGCAAGCCCCAGTCGCTGTTGCTCGCCGAGCGAGAGCATCCGGTTCCAATGGCCGTGCTCGCTGAGCCGTTCGGCGAGGTCGGGCAAGCCGACCGCGATGAGCGCGTCCCGGATCTGGGTTGCCGGGAATGCGCCGGGGGCTGCGGGATAGACCACGGCGTCACCCAGTGCACCCACCGGGAAGTAGGGACGTTGCGGCAGCATCATCAGCTTCGCCTGCGCGGGGACGACGATGGTGCCGGTGCCGAACGGCCAGATGCCGGCGATGGCCCGGAACAGCGTCGACTTGCCGGAGCCCGACGGTCCGGTCACGAGCACGCGTTCCGGCGTCTGGATGGCGAAGCCGTCGGCGGCGACCAGTGGCGTGCCGTTGGGAAGATACACGCAGAGCTTTTCCAGGCCGATATTGCGGCTGCCGCCTGTCGCCTTGAGCTCGATCGTCGCTTCATGCGCCGGCAGGTTTGCCGCCGTGGCGACCGACATTTCGAAGCCGTCGAGGCGGGCGACAATCGCGCGCCATTCCGCGATCGATCGATAGAACGAGACGAAAAAGGACAGCGCATCCTGCACCTGGCCGAAGGCCGAACCGGTCTGCATCATGTCGCCGAGCTGGATGCTCTTGGCAAAGTAGGCGGGCGCGACCACCACGTAGGGAAAGATGGTTGCAGCCTGACCGTAGCTCGCCGTGAAGGCGGTGAGGCGTTTCGTCCGGCTCATGATCGCATACCAGTTGGCGATGACGGAGCCGAAGCGCTGCAGGAGATGGCCTTGTTCTGCGCGCTCTCCTTTCAATAGTGCAATCTGCTCGGAATTCTCGCGCACGCGGATCAGGTTGAAGCGGAAGTCCGCCTCGTAGCGCTGCTTCTCGAAATAAAGGTTGATGAGCGGCGCACCGATCCAGTGCGTCAGCGCGGTGCCGAGGAGCGCGTAGGCCAGCGCGCACCAGACCAGAAAACCGGGGATGACGATGTCGGTGCCGTAAATGTGCAGCGGCGCCTTGTTGGACAGGCCCCAGAGGATGACGATGAACGAGGCCAGCGTCACGATCGACGACAGCAGGCCGAGGCCGAGGACCAGCGTTTGTTCGACGAAGTTCGTGACGTCGTCGGTGAGACGCTGGTCGGGGTTATCGGCGGCATCGCCCTTCAGCTGCATACGGTAATGGGTGGCGCCGTCCAGCCATTCGCCGAGATAGTGTTGTGTCAGCCAGCGCCGCCAGCGGATCTGCAGCCACTGGTTCAGGTAAAGTTTGTAAACGGCTATCGCGACATAGGTGAAGGCAAGGCCGAGGAAGATCCAGACCTGCATCACGAACTCGTTCAGATCGTAGGCCTGGAGCGCACTGTAGAACCGGTTCTGCCACTGATTGAGCAGCACATTGATGGCGACGAGTGCCAGCTCCATCGCCACGACGACGGCGAGCAGGCCGCGACCGGCCCATTTGTCTTCCGATCGGAAATATGGGCCGGCGATTCGCCAGACAATCGCGAGCGTGGCGCGGATGTTCTTCACAGAGCGGGATCTCCTGCAGGGCTGTGCGCAAATGTCTCAAGCCAAACCATTGAGGCAAGGGCGGAAATCAGTGCGCTTAGACTAAAGTCGCAAGTGGTGCAATTTGCGTTGGCTTGTCGCGGCTTGCAACCCTAGCATGGGCCTCAACGGCGCGGGGTGGGGGCCTTCGGGATTTCGCGAGCTTGTGAGCGGACGGGAACCGCTGCATTCGCGAGGAATTCGCGTCCCCTTCGGGGGTTATCGCTCAGCGTCAAGCAGGATCGGCTGTCCACGCGGGCCGCCTGCCGCACACATGCGTGGGGGAGGAAGACCATGTGGAATCAAATCTATGATCCGCTGCACAGCCCGGTGCTGTCGACGATCGCGGCGGCAGTCCCCGTCGTCACACTGCTGGTCCTGATCGCGAGCGGGCGCGTTCAGGCTCACATCGCAGCCGTCATCGCCATGATCGTGACCAACCTGATCACGATCTTCGTTTTCACCATGCCCGCGAACATGTCGATCCGCGCCTCGATCCTCGGCATCGTGACCGGCTTCTTCCCGATCGGCTGGATCGTCCTCAACGTCATCTTCCTCTACCAGGTGACGGTTGGATGCGGCAAATTCGAGCTGCTCAAGCGTGCGATCGGCAGCGTGACCGAGGATCGGCGGCTGCAATTGCTGCTGGTGGCCTTCTCGTTCGGAGCGTTCTTCGAAGGCGCCTCCGGCTTCGGCACGCCGGTCGCGATCACCGGCGCCGTGCTGATCGGGCTCGGCTTCTCGCCGCTGGCTGCCTCGGGGCTCTCGCTGATCGCCAACACCGCACCCGTTGCCTATGGCGCGCTGGGCACGCCGATCCAGGGCCTTGCCTCGGTCACCGGGCTCGATCCCTACATCCTGGGTGCCATGGTCGGCCGGCAATTGCCGTTCTTTTCGCTGATCGTGCCGTTCTGGGTCGTGTGGGCCTTCGCCGGCTGGCGTGGAATGAAGGACGTCTGGCCGGCCATCCTCGTCACCGGCGTGTCGTTCGCGATCCCGCAATTCGTGATCTCGAACTACATCAATCCCTGGATCGTCGATATCGGCGCATCGCTGATCTCGATGGGCGCGCTGATCCTGTTCCTTCGAGTCTGGCAGCCGAAGCAGCTCTGGCTTTCCCCGGCGCTGCGCGGCCGCGATGAATCGGCGGCCACCATGGCGGCTGCAAAACCGCTCGACAAGACGCCCTTGACGCAAGGCGAGCTGTTCAGTGCGCTTCTGCCGTGGATCATCGTCTGTATCGTGATGCTGATCTGGGGCAACGGCGCCTTCAAGACCTGGGCGAACGGCATCTTCACCTGGAACTATCCCGTTCCCGAACTGCACCAGATGATCAACAAGATGCCGCCGGTCGCGCCAGGGCCGACAAAGGAAGCGGCCGTGTTCAGCTTCACCTATCTGTCGTTCACCGGCACGGGCATGCTGATCGCGGCGATCATCTCCGGCCTGCTGATGGGCGTCGGTCCCGGCAAACTCGTGGCCGAATATGGCCGCACCATCCGGCTCTGCGCGATCTCGCTGATCACGATCTCGGCGATGCTTGCGATCGGTACGCTGACGCGGCTGTCCGGCGTCGACGCGACGCTCGGTCTCGCCTTCGCCGCAACCGGCGTGCTCTATCCCTTCTTCGGCACGCTGCTCGGCTGGTTGGGCGTGGCGCTGACCGGATCGGATACCTCCTCGAACATCCTGTTCGGCAACCTCCAGAAGATCACCTCCCAGCAGCTCGGCCTGTCGCCGATCCTGATGGGTGCGGCGAACTCGTCCGGCGGTGTGATGGGCAAGATGATCGACGCGCAATCGATCGTGGTCGCCTCCACCGCGACCAACTGGGTCGGCCACGAAGGATCCATCCTGCGCTTCGTGTTCTGGCACTCGATCGTGCTTGCCTGTCTCGTCGGTGTGCTCGTGACCCTGCAAGCCTATGTCTATCCGTTCACGGAGCTCGTCCTGAAGTAGCGAGGCCAGTCCAGGCTTCGAGGCCAATCCCCGCGGGACCGTCCCCGCGGGGATTTTTGTCTCTTGAACCGGCGAACCTTCTCAAAGGCGTTGCCGTCTTATAGAAGACCCGGCAATTCGGTCGGTCGAGAGGTCTGATGGTGTCGTTGAAGCAGGTGGTGTGTGCCGCGGCCGCGGTGCTTTTGATGTGTGCCGTTGCGCATGCGGAAGAGGGCTTTCCCTTCGGCACCGAGATGACGCTGGAGGCCGTACCGCAGCCCGGCTCGAAACGAATCCCGAACATCGAGATCGGTGACCATGGCGAGGTCGTGCTCGAGCTGTGGTGCAAGGGCGGCAAGGGTCAGTTCTCGGTGGCCGGCAACACCGTGATCTTCGTCCCCGGCCCACTTCAGGATCGCTCCTGTCCGCCGGCAAAGGCTCAGGCCGATGACGATCTCGTCGCCGCGCTCGCCGCCGTCGAAACCTGGAAGCGCCAGGGCGACGTGCTCACGCTGATCGGCCCGAAGACGCTGCGGTTTCGCGAGAACGGGAATTAACGTCTGGCAAGCACTGTTCTCGTGTCCCGGACAAGGCGTAGCGCACAAGCGCGGCGCCGCAGAGCCGGCACCCAGAGTCGATCCGTGATCCACCGTGTGGCTTATGGCCCCGGCTCTGCAGCGCTGTCGCGCTGCGTCCGGGGCACGAGTACTCAGCTCACTTCCACACCGACTTGTCGGCGTCCCAGCGCTGGCCCTTCAGCTCTTTGGCGAGTGCCTCGATCGAGCCGTTGTCGTCGGGCTGATCACCTTCTTCGTCGGCGGTCGCTTCGTCCGAGACGTTGAGCTTTGCGCCGCTGCTCTCGTCGGCCGTGGTGGTCGAGGGGCTGCCGATCCAGACCATCAACTTGTCTGATGCCCCCGGCTTGTCGGCGGAGACGAGGCCCGCGACCTCGATCGTGTCGGTGAGCTCGAGCGCCGGGAAATCCTGGTTCGGCCGCTTGAACACCAGCTTGAGCTTGCCGGTGGCGGCGTTGAAGCTCTGCGAGACCGGCTTGGCCGCAAGCGTCTTGCTCAGCACGCCGGCAATTGCGGTGGCGAGCTTGTCGCGGTTGATCTTGTCGCCGTCGCGCCAGTCGGCGGCGGGCAGACGAATGGTGCGGTCCATCTCCGCGATCCCCGCGGTCCAGCCGGCAGCCGTGACACCCGGCATCGCCTTGAATTTCGCGAGCAGCGCGGCCGCGCGCTCCGGATCGACCGACATGTTGATGGTCTGCTCGCCGGCGCGCAGCGCGTCGCAGCCGACGGAGAGACTTGCCAGCGTCACCTCGACGTCCTGGCCCTTGAGGCTCTTCAGGAAGTCGGTCGCGTTCTCCAGCTTGACCTTGACCGCAATCGCCTCCGGCGAGACTTCGGTGAAATCTTTCGGCTGCGGCGTGATGCCGTCGTCGGTGGTCTGGTTGTCCAGAAATTCCTTCTCGCTGAGGTCGGCATTGTCGGGCGACGTCACTTCGGTGACGCTCTGGCCGATGCCGATCTGGCCGCGGAACTCGAAGGTGTCGCCGGTCGGCTTGCGGGTGAGCTTGACCGTCACGGGCGCCTTCGCGCCGATGCTCGTGGTCGTGCCGGTCAGCGTCTGGCCGGAGACCTGGAGGTTGACGACGAAGCGGTCCTTGCGGTCGGAGTTCTTGGCAACGGGGTAGCAGACGTCGAGCACGGCGGCGGTGACCGTCTTGCCCTGCCGCGTCTCCTTCAGGATCACGTCGGCATTGCCGTCCATCAGCCCGTCGATCGAGGTGAAATAGCGCGTCTCCATGCCGCCGGGTGCCGTGGCCTTCGGCGACAGCTTCATCTGGGCGGATACGAGCCCCGGGGACATGACGAGCAGGGTCGCCAGAAGAGCCGTCGGAAAAAGCGCGCGCATTGACGAAATCCTCAAATCAGAATCGGCGCGCCACCGTAGTGGGTTTTGGCCGCCGGTTGAATCGGAAAGCGTGCGGCATGATCGGCAAAAAAGAAGGCCACCCGGAGGCGGCCTTCTTAACATCGTCAGGTGAGGACGGGCTTAGAAGCCGCCCATGCCGCCGCCGGCCGGCATGGCGGGCGCGGCTTCCTTCTTCGGCATCTCGGCGACCATCGCCTCGGTGGTCACCAGCAGGCCGGCCACGGAGGAGGCGTCCTGAAGCGCGGTGCGCACCACCTTGGCGGGATCGATGATGCCCTTCTCGATCATGTCGACATAGTCCTCGCTCTGGGCGTCGAAGCCGAAGGTCTCGGACTTGTTCTCCAGGATCTTGCCGACCACGATCGAGCCCTCGACGCCGGCGTTCTCGGAGATCTGTCGGATCGGAGCTTCCAGCGCCTTCAGCACGATGTTGATGCCGGCCTGCACGTCGGCGTTGGCGTTGGTGAGACGGCCGACCGCCTTCTTGGCGCGCAGCAGCGTGACGCCGCCGCCGGGGACGATGCCTTCCTGCACCGCGGCGCGGGTGGCGTTGAGCGCGTCCTCGACGCGGTCCTTCTTCTCCTTGACCTCGATCTCGGTCGCGCCGCCGACACGGATCACCGCGACGCCGCCGGCGAGCTTGGCCAGACGCTCCTGCAGCTTCTCGCGGTCGTAATCCGAGGTGGTCTCCTCGATCTGGGCCTTGATCTGGCCGACGCGGGCCTCGATGTCGGGCTTCTTGCCGGCGCCGTTGACGATCGTGGTGTTCTCCTTGTCGATCACCACCTTCTTGGCGCGGCCGAGCATCTTCACCGTGACGTTCTCGAGCTTCATGCCGAGGTCTTCGGAGATCAGCTGACCACCGGTCAGGATCGCGAGGTCCTCGAGCATGGCCTTGCGGCGATCGCCGAAGCCCGGTGCCTTGACAGCGGCGACCTTGAGGCCGCCACGCAGGCGGTTGACGACCAGGGTGGCGAGCGCCTCACCCTCGACGTCCTCGGCGATGATGACGAGCGGCTTGCCCGACTGCACCACGGCTTCGAGCACCGGCAGCATGGCCTGCAGGCCGGAGAGCTTCTTCTCGTGCAGGAGGATGTAGGCGTCCTCGAGCTCGGCGGTCATTTTCTCGGGGTTGGTAACGAAGTACGGGCTGAGATAGCCACGGTCGAACTTCATGCCCTCGACGATGTCGACCTCGGTTTCGAGCGACTTGTTCTCCTCGACGGTGATGACGCCCTCGTTGCCGACCTTCTGCATCGCCTGGGCGATCATCTTGCCGATGGCGGCATCGCCGTTGGCCGAGATGGTGCCGACCTGGGCGACCTCGGAGGAGGCGGCGACCGGCTTGGCGCGCTTCTCGATGTCCTTGATGACGGCGGCAACCGCAGTGTCGATGCCGCGCTTGAGGTCCATCGGATTCATGCCGGCGGCAACCGCCTTGGCGCCTTCGCGCACGATGGCCTGCGCCAGCACGGTCGCGGTGGTGGTGCCGTCGCCGGCGAGGTCGTTGGTCTTGGAGGCGACCTCACGCACCATCTGGGCGCCCATGTTCTCGAACTTGTCCTCGAGCTCGATCTCCTTGGCGACGGTGACGCCGTCCTTGGTGATGCGCGGCGCGCCGAACGACTTCTCGATGACGACGTTGCGGCCCTTCGGTCCGAGCGTCACCTTGACGGCGTTGGCGAGAATGTCGACGCCGCGCAGCATGCGATCGCGCGCGTCTCCGGAAAACTTGACGTCCTTGGCAGCCATGGTCTGCAATCCCTGTTGTGTCGTGATGTGTCGTAATTGCTATCGTGCGGCGGAATGATGGATGCCCGGACCTGATGATCCGGGCATGGTATTCAGCGGCCGTTCAGGCGGATGACCCTAGGCCATCACGCCCATGATGTCCGACTCCTTCATGATCAGGAGCTCTTCGTTGTCGATCTTGACCTCGGTGCCCGACCACTTGCCGAACAGCACGCGGTCGCCGACCTTGAGGTCGATCGGAATCAGCTTGCCGGCCTCGTCGCGGCCGCCGGGGCCGACGGCGACGACTTCGCCCTGGGACGGCTTTTCCTTGGCGGTGTCGGGGATGATGATGCCGCCCTTGGTCTTTTCTTCGGCGTCGATACGTTTGACCACGACACGGTCATGCAGCGGACGAAATTTGGACTTAGCCATGACGTTTCCCTTTGGAGGCTCGCTTTTCCGAAAGCAGCGGAAGTGGATGAGGGCAGCGCTCCCGTTCCCCCTCTTCCCGAAGGGCAAACGGCGCGCTTAGCAATCGGTCTTTCCGAGTGCTAATAGTGCGCAGGGGATATGGCTTGGCTGCGATCCTGTCAAGCAAAGGTGGTTAAGCGATTGGTGAGGCGGATATAGGATGGTGGCATTGGAAACTTGTTCGGGGCGCCGGCGTATCAAAGGACGTCATTGCTCCGGCAGCGGTTTTGCGCTTGGCTGCGGGTGGGGTGCGGCCGTGGTCTTGTTCGGGGGAATGCCATGATCAGTTCAGCTCACGCGCGCACGGTCGCCAATCTGGCGGCGGCCTCTTGCCTGGCGCTGCTGCTGGGTGCCTGCGGCGGCGGCATGAGCCTGCCGTCCTTTTCGTCGTCCCAGCCGGCGCCGGAGGCCGAGCCCGGCACTGCGCCGGAAATGCCGGCCTCGATCCGCGCCGACGAGATCGTCGGCCGCTGGGGCCTTGCCTCGTTCCAGAACCCGGCCGACCGCGCCCGCACCGAGGCGGCTGCGCGGGCCCAGTGCAAGAATCCCTACGTGATCGGCGCCGGTTCCTCCGGCGGCGTGATCATGCATCTGGCCGACCAGGCCACGCCGCAGGAACTGCGCCTGAAGGGCTCGCCGAGCGGCAAGAACTATATCGGTCCACCCGGCCCGACGCCGGGCGAGCAGGACCGCGAGATCGTCTCCTTCGACGGCCGCGTCATGATCACCCGCTTCGTCGACAAGGACGCCGCCACGCGGTACGGCAACATGGTGTATGTCCGCTGCGCCCCGCGGGCGTGAGGCGGGTTTCGCTCCAACCACTCGTCATTGCGAGCGTAGCGAAGCAATCCAGACCGTTTCCGCGGAGGTTGCCTGGACGTCGCTTCGCTTCTCGCAATGACGCCAAAACAAAACGCCGGCCCCAAGGCCGGCGTTTTGCTTTGTCCGTATTCGCGCTCTCTCAGTCGAACAGCGCGTCGATGTCGTCCTGCGAGGCGTGGCCGGCATCGCCGGCGAGCTTCGGGCCGTTGAGGAGCTTCTCGTCTTCGCTGCGGTTGTCGACCGGCGCCGGCACGTGAGCCTTGATCGCGTCGACGCCGCCCCAGATCTCCATCATCGCGTTGATGTGCTGCTCGATGAACTTCATCGTGGTCATGACCTTGCTGATGCGCTGACCGGTCAGGTCCTGGAAGTTGCAGGCCTCGAAGATCGAGATGACGCGTTCCTGAATGTCGTCGGCGAGCCGCTTCTGCTGATCCACCGAGTCCACCTTGGACATCGCGCTCGCGGCCTGGTCGATCGACTCCGCGGCTTCGAGGATCTGCTGGGTCGCCTGTTCGGTGCCGCCGACCACCGCGCCGAGCTCGCCATTGACCTTGGCCATCTCGCCGCCGTCGAAGCTCTTGCCGTGCAGGGTCGCGATCTCGCGCTTGGTGCGGTCGATGGCGTCGTGGATGAGGTCGAGTTCGACCTTCAGCTTCTCGCACTGCTCGATCTGGGCCCGATAGGTATCGAGCATCGTGCGTGCTTCGGAAAGCTCGTGGGCCGTGGAGGCGTCGATCGCGGCCATCGCTGCGCTGCCGGACAGCGGGGCCGTGCCCTTCGCCATCTGTGCGCGGATCGCGCGTAGCTCTGCCATGATCTCGCTGTGCATCGGACCTGCCTCTTCAGTCACGTCAAGAATGGGCATCTCGCCGCCGGCGATATCCTCGACACGAAAACGTTTGCGGTGAACAGCCATCAGGATACTCCCCCCCACCTCATTCACGGGTCTTTGTAGGCAGAAGCACTTTAACACGAGGTTCACAGCCGGAACTGAGAAACGGCCGCGCGCGAGGGCGTGCAAACGGGCGATTAACCATGCGGCGCGCGCCTTCACCGAAAATAAACGCTGATCGCCGAATTGGGCCGCCGCTCGCGACGTGGTGAATCGAAATGCCCGATCCGTTTACCAAACGAAACCGAGTTTGCTCTTTATTGACCACGTCGAGGGCGCGAACATTCAGCCAGCGCGTCCGGCGGCGAATGCAACTAGACGAAACAGTACAGAGTACGTCGATGTTCAAGAAAATGTCTGTCGCGCTGCTCGGCAGCGCATGCGCCTTCATTGTCGGCGCTCCCAGCGCCAGCGCATTCGACAATACCGTTCCGAACGATCCGCCCGCGGTGCTCTATCAGCCGCAGGTCGCTCCGGCCCCGGTGCGCGTGGCTTCCAACGGCAATATGGGCGGCGGCTTCATCGAATTCCTGTTCGGCGACGGCCCCGGGCGCGGCCCGGCCTATGCGCCGCAGCAGCCGATCTACCAGCAGCAGCCGGCTTACGCCGATCCGCGCCGCCTGCCGCCAATGGGCGAGCCGCAGATGCAGGGCGGCTATCAGCAAGGTGCAGGCTATCAGCAGGAGGCGATCGATCCGCGGCAGCGTCCGTTCGATCCGAAATTCGAGAAACAGCTTGTCGACTATACCGGCAAGGAAAGCGCCGGCACGATCGTCGTCGATTCCACCAACAAGTTCCTCTACCTCGTCGAGGGCAACGGCCGCGCGCTGCGTTACGGCATCGGCGTAGGTCGCGAGGGCTTCACCTGGAGCGGCGTGAAGTCGATCACGGCCAAGCGCGAATGGCCGGATTGGACGCCGCCGGCGGAAATGATCGCGCGCCGTCCCGATCTGCCCAGGCACATGGAGGGCGGCCCGGAAAACCCGCTGGGTGCGCGTGCGATGTATCTCGGCTCCACGCTCTATCGCATCCACGGCTCGAACGAGCCCTGGACCATCGGCACCAACGTCTCCTCCGGCTGCATCCGCATGCGCAACGAAGACGTCATCGACCTCTACGGCCGTGTCAATGTCGGCACCAAGGTCGTGGTGATGTGATCGTCTGATGTTCGACGTGAAACGGCCGCCTCATCGGCGGCCGTTCTTGTTTGGCACTGTCGAGCAGCCTCACGCGAAATCGCTGCCGCCGTCATCTCCGCCGCCGAAGTCGCTGTCGTCGGCCATGTCCGTATTGCCGTTGTCGTTGTTGTCGTAGTCCTGATCGTTGTCGTCGCGATCGTTCGAGCCTTGATCGAAGAAGCTCTGGCGCGAGTCGCGATTCGAGCCGATGTCGTCGACGCCGGCATCGCGGGCGAGCGAGCTGTTCGACTGGTCACCGCCCCAAGGGCTGCCGCCGCCGCGCTCCTCGATGATGGTGGTGTCGCCGAAAGCCTGATGCGAGCCGCCGCCCATCATGCCGCGGATGCTGGAGAGCAGCAGCGATCCGCCGACCACGCCGGCCGCCGCGGCTGCCGCCGTACCCAGGAACGAGCCGCCACCGCCGACCGGAGGTGCGCCATAACCTTGTCCATAACCCTGGCCTTGCCCGTAGGCCTGACCATAGGGCGGCTGGCCGTAGCCCGGCTGGGTCTGCTGCATCGCCTGGCCACTGTTCCAGACCGGCCGCTGCTCACGCGGCGGCACGTTCGGAACCGACCCGCGCGATTGGCTTCCGCCGAACAGCGTGTCGCGCATGGTGTCGAGGAAGCCGCCGGACTGGGCTTTCTCGGGCGCCTGCGCCGCTTCCAGCTCCTGGATGCGGTTGTGGGCGCGCTTCAGTGCTTCGTCCTGCAGCAGCGTGGTCTGCACCAGCGCGTAGACGGCGCCCGGCGCCTTGCGCAAACCGTCCGAAATCGCGGCGATCGCGTCGGGATCGCGCGGTGCATTTTCCAGTTTCGAAAGCCGGTCGAAAAGATCGTCGACGAGCTGGCGTTCCTGCGGCGTCATGGTCTGTCTCCCTCGCGCGAAACAAGCGCAAGCGGGATGTAGGGTTCCATTGTGGCCCCAACAGTGGCGGCCGGATTAAATTTCGGTATGCGACAGACTGGCCGGTGGGGCGGCTTTCACCGGTTTCATGCCAATGTCACATGGCTGGTCGCGAGAAGCCGCGCAAAGGCGTCGCTGGCGAGATAGGCGTGCTCGCGCTCGCGGACGTCAGTCATCGGGTCGAGACCGGTCAGGACCTCGTCGACGAAGCCGGGATGGCACATCACCAGGCCGCCCTCTGGAAGGCCTTCGATGAATTGCCGCATCAGCTCGCCGAAATCGGCCGCGCGCGTGAAATCATAGGCGCCGGCAAAGGCCGGATTGAATGCGAGACCGGCGCGCGCTGCGCGGCGGCGGAATTGCGCGCTGAGGACATCGAGCACCATCGCTTTTGGCGAAGCCAGCCGCTGTGCCAGCGGCAGGTTGCGGCCGCCCTGGCGGACCCAGGCCTTTGGCGCGGCCTCGCTGACCGCCTCGACGAAGCCGTCGCGCACCTGCGGAAACAGCTGCACGTGCTGATGGCCGTCGACGAAGTCGGGTGCGCGGCCGAAGGCTTCCCCGAAGGCCACGAGCTGCGCTCTCACCTCGTTGCGGAAGAACTCGCTGTCGAGCCGCCGCATCAAGCCGGCGCGCAACAGTTTTGGAAAGGCCATGAACATGTCGCCGTCGAGCGGACGGAAATGCATGGTGAGCGGGCGGAACGGGGCCGACAGCGTCACGTGCAGTCCAATCGCGCAGCGCGGGCTCGCCTTCACTGCTGCCTGAAGCGCCTCGATCTCGCCGCGCTCGATCGCGGGGCCGACCATCATCACCGAGGTGGCGTTGAGGCGGCCGCGCTCGATCAGGTCGCGGATGGCGCGGTTGACCCCGGGGCTGATGCCGTAATCGTCGGCGCAGAGCCAGATCCGCCGCAGGCTCGCGGCCGCGCTCATTCGGCCGCGGTCCTGTTGGATGCGTCGCCGGCGGTGTCGGCGTCAAAATGCTTTTCGCTGTGCTCGGCGACGAAGTAGATCGGACGCGCCTTCAGCTCCGAGAGGATCTTGCCGATATATTCGCCGACGATGCCGATCATGATGAGCTGCACGCCGCCGATCGTCATCAGGCCGACCACGAGCGAGGGATAGCCAGGGACCTGCTTTCCTGTGGTGAAAACTTCCCAGAGGATGGAGAGGCCGAACAGGAAGGCGACTCCGGCGAGCGCGACTCCGAGCAGGCTGGCGAAGCGCAGCGGCGCCACCGAGAACGACGTGAGGCCCTCGATCGAGAGGCCGAGCAGACGCGCAGCATTGAAGGTGGTGACGCCATGGGCGCGCGCCGCAGGCTCGTAATCGACGCGGATCTGGCGGAAGCCGATCCAGCTGGCGAGGCCCTTGAAGAAACGGTTGCGCTCCGGGAGTTGCCGCAGCGCCGTCACCGCGCGCGGCGAGAGCAGGCGGAAGTCGCCGGCATCTTCCGGAATCTTCTGGCGGGCGCCCCAGTTGATCAACGCGTAGAAGCCGTGCACGGCGACCCGGCGCAGGAACGTCTCGTTGTCGCGATGAGCCTTGGCGGTATAGACGACGTCATAGCCGTCATCGATCCAGTGACGCACCAGCTGCTCGATCAGCGCAGGCGGATGCTGGCCGTCGCCGTCCATGAACATGACCGCGCCGAGGCGGGCGTGATCGAGGCCGGCCATCAGGGCGGCCTCCTTGCCGAAATTGCGCGACAGCGACACCACCTGAACGTCGATCGCGTCGGCCGGCAGGCTGCGTGCGATCGACAGCGTCGCGTCCGCGCTGCCGTCGTCGACATAGACGACCTCGCAGGCGAGCCGATAGCGCTGCCGCAAGGTCTTGGCGAGATCGCAGATGCGCTGGTGCAGGGCGGCGAGGCCTGCCGCCTCGTTGTAGACGGGGACGACAATCGACAGCCCCTTCGCAGCGGCATTCGCTGCGGTGGTGGTCAGGGCGGAAACGTCAGAGCCCAGCGTCATCGATCAAGGTTCCAGAGGCGTTCAAGGTCATCCAACAGCATATGGTAGCTGCCGCTTGCTGTCGCTACGCTGAACGAACATGAGACTCACCGCCGCAGGAAAGCCTCGAGCTTGGCGAACAGCGGGTTCTCCCGGTCGAACACGTAGTCGAGCGAGACCACCGAGACGGTCTCGGCGCCATGTTCGCGCAGGAAGCTCGCCAGCGCATAGAGCTGCCCTGGCGGGCAGTGCAGCGTCAGCATACCCGATGAGGTCGGCCCGCCGAACGGAGCTTCGACGCCGAACCGGCTATGGGCCTCGCCGAGAAGGGCGGCGTCGCATTGCCGGAAGCGGGTCCGGACCTCGCGGTATTTGTTGGCGCGCGCGCGTGCCGCGATGTGGTCGAGGATGACGCGCGCGGTCTCGAGGGCCTGCGGCGACCAGTCGGCGTGCTTTGACGCCACCAGATTGGCCTGGCTGCGCAGCATCACGCCGTCGTCGAGCACCCGCAAGCCGTTGGCGGCGAGCGTCGCGCCCGTGGTGGTGATGTCGACGATCAGCTCGGCGCTGCCGGCCGCCGGCGCGCCCTCGGTCGCACCGGCGCTCTCGACGATGCGGTAATCGGTGATGCCGTGGGTCTGGAAGAAGGTGCGGGTGAGGTTGACGAACTTGGTCGCGACCCGCATCCGCATGTGGTGCTGCTCGCGGAAGCCGGTGGTGACGTCGTCGAGGTCAGCCATGGTGCGGACATCGATCCAGGCTTGCGGCACCGCGACCACGACGTCGGCATAGCCGAAGCCGAGCCCGTCGATCAGCGAGACGTGCTTGTCGGCGTCCGCGATGTTCTCGCGCACCAGGTCTTCGCCGGTGACGCCGAGATGCGCGAAGCCACGCGACAGTTGCGAGGCGATTTCGCTCGCCGACAGATAGGTGACCTCGACATTGTCGAGTCCCGCGATCGTGCCGCGATAGTCGCGAGCGCCGCCGGCCTTCGACAGCTTGAGTCCTGCGCGGGCGAAGAAGGCTTCGGCGTTTTCCTGAAGGCGGCCCTTGGAGGGAACGGCCAGAACGAATGGCGCGCTCATGGCTTAAGCTCCCACCTTTCGGCCGATCCTGGTCAGCGCGTCTACCCAGACCGAGAAGCCGACGGCCGCAATCGGAGTTGGCGATCCGAGCTGGGTCATCAGCCCGTCATAGCGGCCGCCGGCGACCAGCGGTTCGGCACCATTGCCCCTGTGATGCAGCTCGAACTCGAAGCCGGTGTAGTAGTCGAGCCCGCGGCCGAACGCGGTCGAGAAGCGCGTGGTCTTCACCTCGATGCCGCGCGCGGCCATGAAGCCGACCCGGCTTTCGAACTGGTCGATCGCGCCGGCAAGATCGAGCTTGGCGTCAGCGGTGAGCGCACGCAGCTCCGCGACGGCCTCGTCCGGATTGCCCGTAATCGACAGGAAGCGCTTCAGCACCGCGATTGCTTCGCGCGGCAACGCGCCGCCCTTCAGCGTCGACTGCTCGAGGAAGCGGTCCGCGATCTCGGCCGTGGTCCGGCCGCCGACATTGGTGGTCCCGGCGATCGACATCAGATCGGTGACGAAGGCCAGCGCCGCCTTGCGGTCCGAGCCGGCGAGCGCGGCCAGCACGCCCTCGTATTCGCTGCGGGTCGCGGTGGTCGCAGCCGCCAGCCGCTCCAGATCCTGCTCCAGGCTGATCTTGCGGTTGAAGTCCTTGACCAGGCGGCGGCGCCAGACCGGGTAGAGGTTGAGGGCGTCAAGCAGCGCATTGAACAGCGCCACATCGCCGGTGCGGATCTCGACGTCGCGCACGCCGAAGGCGGCCGTCGCCTCCAGCGCCAGCGCCAGCATCTCGGCATCCGCGGCGGCGCGGTCCTGCCGGCCGAACGATTCGATGCCGGCCTGGAGGAATTCGCTCGGCTGCCCGCCGCGGTAGCGAAACACGGGGCCCAAATAGCTGAACCCGGCGGGCTGGCCGGCGCGGCCGGAAGCGAGGTAGTCGCGTGCCACCGGGATCGTCAGGTCGGGGCGCAGGCAGAGCTCCTCGCCGGACAGGTCGGTCGTGAGATAGAGGCTCTTGCGGATGTCCTCGCCGGACAGATCGAGGAACGGCTCGGCCGGCTGCAGGATCGCCGGCTCGGCCCTGACGTAGCCGGCCTGCGCAAACGACAACAGCAGCGTATCCGCCCAGGCGGTGGAGCCGGCAGCATTTGAGGTGGCAGTCGCGGTCATAACGGGTCCATCGTCCCGGCAGGCCGGGCAGGGGTAGGTGGGAAGCGAGTTGGCGCAGCCCTTAGCATGGCCCGAAACCGGTTTCGACCTCCAAAGGATCAATCGCTTAACGGCGGGGCAATGCCGGGCGCCGGCGCGCGGCCGCGAAACCGGTGCGCTCCCTCTCCCGCTTGCGGGGGAGGGCTGGGGTGGGGGTGCCTCCGCGTCGGGATCGCCAGAGGCCCACGGAAGAAATCCCGAGTAGAGAGAGCCCCCACCCGGCGCTTCGCGCCGACCTCCCCCGCAAGCGGGAGAGTTTGGGAAACCGTGGCGCGATCGGTTGACCCAGCTCGATCTGTCTCTAGGCCGACGCCCCGCCCCAATCGCCCAGCACGGCCTGCACGAGCGCCAGCGCCGCCACGGCGGCGGTGTCGGCCCGCATGATCCGGGGGCCGAGGGCCAGCCGCAGGATCTTCGGTTGGCGCAGCAACAGGGCCCGTTCTTCCTCGGCAAAGCCGCCCTCGGGTCCGATCAGGACGTCGATACCTCGTCCGGGCTCGCGCGCGGCTTGCAGGCTCTGGACGGGGTTTTCGAGCTCGGCCGCCTCATCGCAGAAGATCAGCAGGCGGTCGGCAGGGCGCTGGCTGAGGTAACGCTCCAGCGGCACCGGTTCGGCGACACTGGCGATGCTTAGAATCCCGCATTGCTCGGCCGCCTCGACCACATTGGCGCGCATCCGTTCGGTGTTGACGCGGGAGGCCTGGGTGAACCGGGTCAGGACAGGCCGCAGGCTGGCAGCGCCCATCTCGATGGCCTTCTGGACCATGTAGTCGAGCCGAGCATGCTTGAGCGGGGCGAAGACATAGGCGAGGTCGAGCAGGCGGTCCTGGGGCCGGGTCTGCTGCAAGATCACGAGGCCATCCGGCCGCTTGCGGCCTTCAATGGCCGCCTGCCATTCGCCGTCGCGGCCGTTGAAGGCCAGCACCTCGGCGCCCGCGGAAAGCCGCAGCACATTGCCGAGATAATTGCTCTGGTCGCGGTCGAGGGCGATCCTGGCGTCCTGGGCCAGGGGGGCATCGACGAACAGGCGGGCGGCGCGAAAATCGTGGGAGGGCATTGGTCAAAGGTCCGATTTGCCGCCGTTCTTAACCGAAAGCAGCCATTTCGGGGTAAATATTGCCGAAATGCTGCCTCGGCGCGCCGCGCTCTTGCCCTATTCAACGGGTTGTTAAGGCTCGGCGGGAATCGTAAAATCGCGCGCACGCTGGTTGCGCTCCAATTGGAAGACGCCGAACCCCGTAAGCTCCTGCCGGAGAGATTATCTTGATAATCCGTCGTTTGATGGTTCCGATTACTGCCGCCATGGTCGCCATGGGTGCTGCGGGTGCGCATGCCCAGGGGTTCCCGGCACCGCTGCCGAATCAGCCCGCAACCGATTCTGCGTTTCCGCCCGTGAACGGCCGGGCGCCGGTTGCCTCCGTCGGCGTCGCGCCGCAGGCTTCCTTCCCGGTCAACGGCGCCGCGCCCCTTGGGGGAGGCGGCGGCGCTTTCAGCGCGGCTCCGCCGACGCAAGCCGGTCCCGGCGAGGATTGCATGAAGGCGTTCATCCCGCTCCGCGAGGAGGCCGAGAAGCGCGGCAAGCTGATCAAGGCGGCGAGCGACCGCCATGCCTCGCCTGAGGAAGCCTGCAAGCTGATCAGGAGCTTCGGTCAGGCCGAGTCCAAGATGATCAAGTATGTCGAGGCCAACGCGGCCAAATGCGGAATCCCGCCGCAGATCGGCGCGCAGATGAAGGACGGTCACAAGAACACCGAGGCCATGCAGACGAAAGTCTGTAACGTCGCGCAGCAGATGGCGAACCAGCCGCGCGGTCCGGCCGGTCCGTCGCTCAGCGAAGTGGTGGGTTCGGGCTCGGCGCCGGAAGTCAATGCCGGCAAGAAGGGCGGCAGCACCTTCGACACGCTCAACGGCAACGTCCTCACCCGATGAGTGACACATCAGCCCGTGTTGCCGACTCCACCGGCAACTGGGTCGATACGCTCGCGCCGCAATGGGCCCGGCCATATCTGCGCCTGTCCCGCTTCGACCGGCCGATCGGCTCCTGGCTGCTGTTGATGCCGTGCTGGTGGTCGGCCGCGCTCGCCAGCGGCATGGCACATGACGTCCGCGGCCTGCCGCTCACCCTCGTGCTGTTCTTCATCGGCGCCTTCGTGATGCGCGGTGCCGGCTGCACCTGGAACGACATCACCGATCGCGATCTCGACGACAAGGTCGAGCGCACCCGCTCGCGACCGCTGCCGTCGGGGCAGGTGACCACGAAGCAGGCGCTGACCTTCATGATTGCGCAGGCCCTGATCGGGCTCGTTGTGCTGCTCCAGTTCAATCGCTTCGCGGTCCTGACCGGCATTGCCTCGCTTCTGATCGTTGCGATCTATCCCTTCATGAAGCGCATCACCTGGTGGCCGCAGATCGTGCTCGGGCTCGCCTTCTCCTGGGGCGCGCTGATGGGCTTTGCCGTCACTTTCGGACGCATCGATGTCACCGCGCTCGTGCTCTATGCCGGCGCGATTTCGTGGGTGATCGGCTACGACACCATTTATGCGCATCAGGATGCCGATGATGACGCGCTGATCGGCATCAAGTCCACCGCGCGCCTGTTGGGCGCACACACGCACCAGGCGCTGATCCTGTTCTACGGGCTGTCGGTGATGCTGATCGGCGTCGCGCTTGCCTCAGGCGATGCGCGCTGGCCGGCGTGGATCGGCCTTGCCGCGTTCGGCGCGCATTTGGCGTCACAGATCTTGCGCTTGAAGATCAACGATCCCGAACTTTGCAAACGCCTGTTCTTTTCGAACAAGCACGCCGGTGCGCTGCTGTTTGCGGGATTGCTGGCCGATGCGGTGATGCGGGCGGCGTAATTCGCAGCTCTCGTAGGCTGGCAAAGGCGCTCTTGCGCCGTGCCCACCATCTCTCAAGGATTGATAAAAGACGTGGGCACGCTTCGCTTTGCCCACCCTACGGAATCCGCTCAATTCCTTGCGATGATCTCGCGCTCTTCGCGATGGACCGGCAGCTCGCGCGTCATGGCGGTGCGGCGGCGCATCAGGAATTTCGGACGGCGGGCGCGGATCGCATTGGCGCGGCGGCGGCGGGCCGCGGGCTTGCGGGCGCCTTCGTCGAGCTGCGGCAGCGCGAAGATCTCGCTCCACATCGCCCAGGCTTGCGTGAGTTCGTCGCCATCGGCACCGACCAGCAGCGGAACGGACAGGGAAGGATCGCGATGGACCAGCACGAGGGCCTGCGCCTCGTCGGCGCCGCGCAGCGCGACGCCGGTGAAGTCGCTGACGCGCACGTTGATCGCCATCTGCATGCCGCGGACGGCACGGCGCAGCACGACGCGTTCGCGATGAAGCTCGATTTGCCTCGTGTAGCCGTCGGCGCGCGGATCATGCGCATCGAAGCGGACCGGAAGGGAATGAGGGTCGAGCCGCAGGCTGCGGCTCGACCCGGCGGGGTTGACCCCGCATGTTGATGTTTGACGCCTCACGGCTTTCATTCTCCCCGCCAGGATTATGTTCCCGGTCGATGCGAGGACCTTAGCGCAGACCTTTCCGAAACCGCTTAAAAAGGCTGGTTAACCCAGCGTCACCGGGCCGCATGATTGACAAGACCTTGGCGCGCATGATTGACGAGACGTTGCGCCGGTCTCGCGAATCTGAGCCTTTTGCGGGCTGAAAACGCTTGAAGTCCGCACCATTTGGGCACATCTGGTGTGCAGGGCCCAAGGTCGCCCCGAGACCTCCCGCGTCCCAACAGGATTTCGTTTGTGAACCCTTCACCAAGCTCGACGCTTTCGCCCCAGGATTCGTCCAAAGCCAACCGCGACCTGTTCGATCAGTCCGCGCTCTCGGATCTCGCTCAGCGTCTGGTCGAGGCGGCGAAGCGCGCGGGCGCGGATGCGGCCGATGCGGTCGCGGTGCGCGGCATCTCGCAAGGTGTCGAAGTGCGCGACGGCCGCGTCGAGGAATCCGAACGGTCCGAGGGCGATGACGTCGGCCTGCGCGTCTTGGTCGGCCAGCGTCAGGCCGTGGTCTCGACCAACGATGTCAGCGGCGATGCCGTGACCAAGCTTGCCGAACGCGCCGTTGCAATGGCACGCGTCGCTCCATCCGACAAATATGTCGGCCTTGCCGATCCCGCGCTGCTCGCGCGCGATTTCCCCGATCTCGATCTTCTCGATCCCAACGTGCCCGCAACGGCCGAGCTCGAGCGCCGCGCGCTGGAAGCCGAGGCTGCTGCGCTTGCGGTGAAGGGCGTATCCAAATCCGGCGGTGCCTCGGCTTCATCAGGCATCGGCGGCATGGTGCTCGTCACCTCGACAGGTTTCCATGGCTCGTACCTGCGCTCCAGCCAGGGCATCTCGGCGACCGCAATCGCCGGCGAAGGCACCAGCATGGAGCGCGACTACGACTTCACCTCGGCGCCGCACGGCGCCGATCTGCTGTCGCCACAAGCGGTCGGCCGATCCGCCGGCGAGCGCACGGTGGCGCGCTACAATCCGCGCAAGGTCGAGACCTGCAAGGTGCCTGTCGTGTTCGACCCGCGCGTCGCGGGCTCGCTGGTCGGCCATCTCGTCGGCGCGATCAACGGCGCCTCGATCGCGCGCAAGACCAGCTTCCTCAAGGACAGGCTCGGCCAGCAGCTGTTCGCCAGGAACATCCGCATCGTCGACGATCCCCTGCGCAAGCGCGGGCTGCGGTCGCAGACCTTCGACGCCGAGGGCGTTGCGGTGAAACGCACCGCGCTGGTCGATGAAGGCGTGCTGACGACCTGGCTTCTCGACTGCGCTACCGCGCGCGAGCTCGGTCTCACCACCACCGGCCACGCGCATCGCGGCGTTTCGTCCTCGCCGTCGCCCGGGCCGTATAATCTGCATCTCGAGCCCGGCACGCCGAGCCCGGCCGAGCTGATCGCCGACATCAGCCAGGGATTCTACGTCACCGATTTGATCGGCTCGGGCGTCAATGGCGTCACCGGCGACTACAGCCGCGGCGCCTCCGGCTTCTGGATCGAGAATGGCGAGCTCACCTATCCCGTCAGCGAGGTGACGATCGCCGGCCATCTGTTCGAGATCTTCAAATCGATGCAGCCGGCCAACAATCTGGAGTTCCGCTACGGTATCAATGCGCCGACGGTGCGCATCGAGGGTTTGACGCTTGGCGGACGCTGACTTTTCCGACGCAAACGTTCTGATGCGCGACGCAGCGCTGCTGCAAGACACGGTGCGGGAGGCGGGCGCATTGGCGCAGTCGATGTTCCGCACCGAGTTGAAGAAGTGGACCAAGGGCGCATCCTCGCCGGTCTCCGAGGCCGACATTGCCGTCAACGATCTCCTCGAGGCACGCCTGCGCGGTGCCACGCCGGATTATGGCTGGCTGTCGGAGGAGAGCGCCGACGATTCCACGCGGTTGTCGCGGCGGCTCACCTGGGTGGTCGATCCCATCGACGGCACGCGCAACTATCTCGGTGGCCATGACGATTGGTGCGTCAGCGTGGCGCTGGTCGAGGATGGCTCGCCCGTGCTTGCCGCGGTGTTCGCGCCTGTCACCAACGAGTTCTTCTTCGCCGTCCGCGGTCGGGGCACGCTGCTCAACGACGTCCCGGTCCAGGCGACGCAAGGAGCCGCGCTCGATTTCTCGCGCGTTGCCGGCCCCAAGCCGCTGGTCGAGCGGCTGAAGCCGTCGCTGGGCGAGATCAAGCTGCATCCGCGAATCGGCTCGCTGGCGCTCCGCCTGTGCCGGGTCGCCCATGGCGGGCTGGATGCGGCCTTTGCGGGGGGCAACAGCCATGATTGGGACCTTGCGGCGGCCGATTTGATCGTGCAGGAAGCGGATGGTAGGATGAGCGACCTCTCCGGAGATCCCATCCTTTATAATCGTCGGGAAGTGACGCACGGGGTGCTGGTGGCAGCGGGACGCGATCGTCATGCGAGCATTGTCGCGCATTTTCGAAACCGTCCCTTGCCCTGAAGCGCTTGTCGGCGTGCTTGTCGACCACTGCTTTGCCGGGCAGCCCGTTAGGAACAGAACTCATGCCAGATAGTGCCCCGCAGCAACTGCTTCATCTCGTGATCGGCGGCGAGCTCGTCGATCTCGAGCAAAACGTCTTCAAGAATCTCGACGACGTCGAGATCGTCGGCCTGTACCCGAATTATGCGACGGCGCACGCCGCCTGGCGCGCCAAGGCGCAGAGCACGGTCGACAATGCGCAGATGCGCTATTTCATCGTCCATCTCCACCGGCTGCTCGACCCGAATCAAGAACCGGCGCGTTGAAAAAACTGCTTCGCAATACGCTGCGAAGCAGCTGGTTTCAGCGTGCCGTCGGGGTTCTGGCGGCCGAATATCTGCGCCTGGTCTGGCGGACCAACAAATTCACCTTCGATCCGCCCGACGTCTATGAACGCGTCGAGCCGCAGATCCCCGCCATCTTCGCCTTCTGGCACGGCCAGCATTTCCTCACGCCGTTCATCAAGAACAAGGACTCCTACCGCGCCAAGGTCCTGATCTCGCGCCATCGCGACGGCGAGTTCAACGCGATCGCAGTGGAGCGGCTTGGCATCGGCACCATCAGAGGTTCCGGTGACCATGGCGGCGCTTTCCACCGCAAAGGTGGCGTCGGCGCCTTCAAGGAGATGGTGCGTACGCTCCAGGACGGTTGTAATGTCGCGTTGACCGCCGATGTCCCCAAGCGCGCGCGCGTGGCCGGGCTCGGCATCATCATGCTGGCACGGGAATCGGGGCGGCCGATCATGCCTTTCGCGATGGCGACCAGTCGCTTCATCAGGCTCAAGAACTGGGACCGTACCACCATCAACCTGCCGTTCGGGCGGGGCGCCCTGGTCGGCATCAAGGAAATCCACGTTCCCGCCGATGCCGATGCCGCCATGATGGAAACGCTGCGGCTGGAGCTGGAAGAGACGCTGAACGAAGCCACGCGCCGCGCCTATGCGCAGCTCGGACGTCCGGGGCCGGCCGATGGCTAGCTCGCTGCCCAATTCGCTGCCGAAGTCCCTGCCAATGACGCTGCGGATGTACCGGCGCCTCGCCAAAGGCCTCGTGCCGCTCGCGCCGGCGCTGATTAAGCGGCGGCTCAAGCAGGGCAAGGAAGACCCCGCCCGCGTCGGCGAGCGGCGGGGCCTGTCCCAGGACGTGCGGCCGCACGGCCCGCTGGTCTGGATCCACGGCGCCAGCGTCGGCGAGGTGCTGGCGGCCGCGGCGCTGATCGAGCGCCTGCGCGAACTCAATTTGCGCATCCTGCTCACCTCGGGCACGGTCACCTCGGCGGCCGTGGTCGCAAAACGCTTTCCGCCCGACGTCATCCATCAATACGTGCCGTATGATTCCCCGCGCTACGTCGCGCGCTTCCTCGATCACTGGAAGCCGTCGCTGGCGCTGTTCATCGAATCCGATCTGTGGCCGAACCTGATTCTCGCGGGCGCGGCGCGCCGGGTGCCGATGGTGCTGATCAACGGGCGGATGTCGCCGCGTTCCTTCCCGCGCTGGCGGCGGATGCACGGCACCATCTCGGCGCTGCTGTCGCGCTTCGACATTTGTCTGGCGCAGTCCAGGACCGACGCCGAACGCTTCGCCACGCTCGGCGGCCGCGATGTCGTCACCACGGGCAATCTCAAGCTCGACGTGCCGGCGCCGCCGGCCGATCCGGCCAAGCTCGAACGGCTGATGACGATGACGCGGGGACGGCCGATCATCGTCGCGGCCTCGACCCATCCGGGCGAGGACGAGATGCTGGTCGCGGCGCATCGCAGCCTCGTCGGCATCTTCCCGCAGCTTCTGACCGTGATCGTGCCGCGGCATCCGGATCGCGGCTCCGCGATCGCAGGGATGATTACGGCGTCCGGCCTGAAGCCGGCCTTGCGCTCGCGCGACGAGCTGCCGGCGGCGACGACCGACATCTATATCGCCGACACGATGGGCGAGCTCGGCCTGTTCTACCGTCTCTCGCCCATCGTGTTCATGGGCGGCTCGCTGATCCGCCATGGCGGCCAGAATCCGATCGAGGCGATCAAGCTAGGGGCCGCCATCGTCCATGGTCCGAACGTCTTCAACTTCTCCGACGTCTATCAGGCGCTCGATCAAAGCGGCGGGGCGCGCGTGGCCGACACGCAGGAGACGCTGGTCAAGCAGCTCGGTCTGCTGCTCGCCGATCCCGTCGTGCGCGACAAGATGCAGCGCGCGGGCGCCGGCGTGGTCGAGGAGCTCGGCGGCGCGCTCGATCGCACCATGGCGGCACTCGAGCCGTATCTGATGCAGCTTCGCATCGAGATGGGAGCCGCCAATGCGTGAGCCGGCCTTCTGGTACCGGCCGCGCTCTCCGACGTCGCTCCTGCTCAGTCCGCTGGGCGCGATCTATGGCGCCATCACCGCGCGCCGCATGGCGCGCAAGGGCTTTGACGCCGGCATCCCCGTGCTCTGCGTCGGCAATTACCATGTCGGCGGCGCCGGCAAGACGCCGACCGTGCTGGCGCTGACCAAGCTGCTGCGCGAGCTCGGCGAGACCCCGATCGTGCTCAGCCGCGGCTATGGCGGGCGCCTGCGCGGCCCGGTCATGGTCGACCGCGAACGTCACACCGCGTCCGATGTCGGCGACGAGCCGCTGATGATGGCGCGCGATGTCAAGGTTGCGGTGGCGCGCGATCGCATCGACGGCGTCGCGCTGGCAAAGTCGCAGGGCGCCACATTGATCCTGATGGATGACGGCTTCCAGAATCCGCTTCTGCTCAAGGATGCCTCGCTGATCGTGATCGACAGCGAACGCGGCCTCGGCAATGGCAAGGTGTTTCCGGCCGGTCCCCTGCGCGCGCCGCTTAAGCCGCAGCTCGCGCGCACCGATGCGCTGGTGCTGATCGGCGACGGCCATGCCGCGGACCAAGTCGCGGCGGAGATCTCCGCGCGTGGCAAGCCGGTGCTGCGGGCGCGCCTAAAGCCGGATGCGGCCTCGCTCGCGCAACTGTTCGGCAAGCGCGTGCTGGCCTTCGCCGGCATCGGCGATCCCGAACGCTTCTTCCGCACCCTTCGTGCCTGCGGCATCGAGGTGATCAGCACGCGGTCCTTCGCCGACCATCACGTGTTTTCGTCAGCCGAGCTCGCCGCGCTCGCCGCGGATGCGCAGCGCGAGCAGCTCACGATGGTGACGACGGAGAAGGACCTCGCGCGCCTCTCCGGCAGCGACGGCGCGCCTGACGCCATCGTGCCGTTCGCCGTCCAGCTCGAGTTCGACGATCCGGCGAGGCTCAAGCAGCTGATCAGCGAGCAGCTCTACAAGGCCCGCGAGCGGCGTTTCAGCACGCGCTGATCTCGCCGCAACATCAACTCTGCGGCTTCGGCGCGTTCGGAAAATGCCGCTGCAGCACCGCCGCCGGCGTGGCGTAGGCCTCCTGCAGATCCACGCTCCAGTATTTCAGCTCGTCGAGCGGGATCCGCGTGTCGGTGATGGCGCAGCGCACGAACGTTCCCGGCGAGATCACGCGGAAATCGCCGTCGAGATATTGCACCTGCGCTTCGCCATGGCCCGAGGGGCCGAACTTGTTCAGCAAGGTCGAAAGTCTCCGTGGAGGGCCCGCGAGGGGCACGATGTGTTGCTGTGGATGTACCATAGATAGGAAGGCTTGTCCGCCCGTCAAACCCACCGGTTTGTGATGTTTTGCAACCGTTTACGCATGATAGTGCTTGAAGCCCTGCGGCACCCTTTCGACAGAGTCAGATGCGCCCCGTCATTTCCTCCCTGTTCCTGACGCTTTTGATCTCGGCTGCGCAAGCCGCGCAGGCGCCTGCGCCTGCGCAGGTGGAGATACCGCTGTCCTCGGGCGTCTTGCACGCGCAGCTGTTCAAGCCGGAGGGGGCGGGTCCCTTCCCGACCGTGATCGCGCTGCATGGCTGCGGCGGCCTCGGCAGCCGGTCCGATTCCGTCCTGCCGCGCTATCGCGATTGGGCCGAGCGCCTGCTCAAGGCGGGGAACGCCGTCCTGCTGCCGGACAGCTACGGCTCGCGCGAGCTCGGGCCGCAATGCCGCGTCAAGGAGATGCACGTCAAGGCGCGGCGCGAGCGTGTCACCGACATCGCGGCCTCGCGCGCCTGGCTGATGAAGCAGAACTGGGTGGAGCGCGACCGCGTCAGCCTGATCGGCTGGGCCAACGGCGCCAGCGCTCTGCTTTGGGCGGTGCGTCCGCAGGCCGCGGCGCGCGATGCCGGCCCGGATTACCGCGCCGCGATCGCATTCTATCCGGATTGCCGGATCTCCGCCGGTCTCGGCTGGAGCACGCGCGTGCCGACGCTGCTCCTGATCGGCGCCAATGACGACGTCTCCTCGCCGCCGGCCTGCCGCCAGATGGTCGAGGGCGCCCACGGCCGCAGTGCGCTCGCGCGCATCGTGGTCTATCCCGGCGCCTATCACGATTTCGACCGCGCCAACACGCCGCTGCACGCCGCCGGCGGCAGCCCCGATGCCGCCTCGCCCGAGCACGGCCATCTCGGCACCGATTCGGAAGCGCGCGCGGAGTCGCAGAAGGAAGTCGCGGAGTGGCTGGCGCGGTAGCTCTATAAAGCGAAGGCGGGCGCCTTAGTTCGACCATGATGTCGGCTAAACGCATCCTTCATGCGTAGTCGCATCGTCATCTTCTCCTCCGCACTGGCCGTCTTCACCGTCGCGGTGTTCCTGTTCGAAGCCCACGCCGGCTCGCCCCTGCGCGCACCCGATCATTGCGGCTTCTGGACCACCATCGATGCGGGCTTGTCCTGCCGGTAGGGGGTGGGACGTGGCTGCCTTCCCGCCGTCTCCACACATTCGGTGTCATCGCCCGGCTTGACCGGGCGATCCAGTACGCCGAGACGGCTGTGATTCACCGATGGGCCGGGGCGTACTGGATTCCCCGCCTTAGCGCCGCTTTCGCGGGGAATGACAGCGAGAGCGGAGCGCCGCCGTCGCACCTCAGAACAAGCTGCCCTGATCCACCGGCTTGGCCACGCGCTTCGGCGCGGGCTTCGTCTCCTGCGGCGCAGCCTTCGGCGCGCGCTTGGCGACAGGCGCCGGCCGATCCGCATCCGTGGTCGCGCCGACGCGTCCATCCGCGAACTCGATCTCGACACGTGCTCCGGGCCCCACCGCGTCCGCCGAATGCACGGGGTGCCCGGCCTCGTCGCGCACCAGCGCGAAGCCGCGGGCGAGCACGCCGCGATAGGACAGCGCGGAGAGCAGCTTGCCGCTGTTCTCGACGCGGGCATCCAGCCGCTGCAGCAGCGTGAGCAGCGCGCGGCCGGCGCGCTCGGCGAGGCGATGGGTTCGCTCGCGCTGGCGGAGAATCGCGTTGCGCTGCGCCTGCGCGTTGGAGAGCTTCGAGGCGCGCAAGCGAACTTCCAATCCAGCGAAGCGATCGCGCCGTCGCCGCAGCAGCGACCGCGCGGAGAGGCCGAGCCGTTCGCCTGATACGGTGAGCCGATGATCGGCCTGCGCGATCTGGCCGTGCAGCACCCGCAGCGTCAGCTTGGCGCTCGCGGCCGTAAACCTGCGGAAATGCGCATGCGTGCTCGCCTTGAGCCCGCGGGGCAGGGCGCTGCCTGCCGAATCCAGCCGCTGCCGGGGGATCGCGAGCAGATCGCCGGCGGCAGGCAGCGCACGCGCCGCGGCGCGAAGTTCGTTGCGGCGGTTTTCATGGCCGCGCTGCCAGCAGGCGCGCGTGCGCCGCGCGAGGTCGGCGACCTCGACGAACAGATCGCTGCGCACCGGCACCGCCATTTCGGCCGCCGCGGTCGGCGTCGGCGCGCGCTTGTCGGCGACGAAATCGATCAGCGTGATGTCGGTCTCGTGCCCCACCGCCGAGATCAGCGGGATCATGCTCTCGGCCGCGGCCCGCACCACGATCTCCTCGTTGAACGACCAGAGATCCTCCAGCGAGCCGCCGCCGCGCGCGACGATCAAGACGTCCGGCCGCGGAATCCTGCCGCCCTCCGGCAGCGCGTTGAAGCCGCGGATCGCGGCCGCGACCTGCTCGGCCGAGCCTTCGCCCTGCACCTTCACCGGCCACACCAGCACGCGGCGGGGAAAGCGGTCCTCGAGCCGATGCAGGATGTCGCGGATCACCGCGCCGGTCGGCGAGGTCACGACGCCGATCACCTCGGGCAGCCAGGGCAGGAGCTGCTTGCGCGCCTCGTCGAACAGGCCCTCGGCGGCGAGCTTCTTCTTGCGCTCCTCCATCAGCGCCATCAGCGCGCCGATGCCGGCCGGCTCCAGCGCCTCGATCACGATCTGGTATTTCGACGAGCCGGGATAGGTCGTGAGCTTGCCGGTCGCGATCACCTCGAGCCCCTCCTGGGGCTTGAAGCGCATGCGGCCGTGCACGCCCTTCCAGATCACCGCCTCGATCTTGGCGCTCTCGTCCTTCAGCGCGAAATAGCAATGGCCGGAGGAATGGGCGCCGCGGAAGCCGGAGATCTCGCCGCGCACCCGGACATGCCCATAGGTGTCCTCCACCGTCCGCTTCAGGGACTGCGAGAGCTCGGAGACGGTGAATTCAGGCGCGTTGTGAAGAGGTTCCGCGGGCGGCATCGGCAAACGATTCGGCATGTTGGAGTCGCCTGGGACGTTAAGGATTTTCGCCCGGGAGCGCCATCTAGCCGATTGACCGGAAGAGTACTCTGTACTATAGAGTTCTCTATCGAGTGTACATCCCGAGGAGTTTGCGTCATGGCGATCCAGTTGCTGCGAGGTACGCTGAGCCTGTTGAAATGGGGTCTGTGCGCGGTGGGCGCGCTCGCCCTTGCCCTGACCGCCCTGATCGCGACGCCGCTGCAGCGGCCGCCGGAGCTGCGTTCGGTCTCCGACTCCGTCAAGGGCATCGACTTCACGCGCCAGGTGGCGCTCGAGCAGTTCCAGGCCCGTGACGGCACCTGGCTCGGCTACCGCCATTATCAGCCGAAGGGACCCGCCACCGGCCGCGGCGCCATCTTCATCCATGGCTCGTCCGGCTCGAGCGGGACCATCAATTTCGTCCTGACCGCGGAGCTGGCGGCGCACGGCGTCGAGACCTGGGCGCTCGACATGCGCGGCCATGGCGCCTCCGGCACCCGCGGCGACATCGGTTATGTCGGCCAGCTCGAGGACGATCTGGTCGACTTCGTCGCCCATGTCCGCAAGAGCGCGCCGGACCTGCCGCTGACCCTGATCGGCCATTCCGCCGGCGCCGGCTTCTCGCTGCGCGTCGCCGCGACGCCGATCGTGCAGGACCTGTTCGTGCGCACCGTGCTGCTCGCGCCCTATCTCGGCTATGACGCGCCGACCAACCGGCCGCATTCCGGCGGCTGGGCCAATGCCGATGTCCCGCGCTTCATCGGCCTCGCGGCGCTGCGCAAGCTCGGCATCGATTGCTGCGCGCAGCTTCCGGCGCTCGCCTTCGCCGTTCCCGTGAATTCGGAAGCGATCCTGACGCCGGTTTATTCCGACCGTCTGATGCGCAACTTCGCGACGCGCGGCTATCGCCTCGATTTCGCGGCCACGACGCGCCCGATCACCATCTTCGGCGGCACCGACGACGAGATGATGATCTCCGAAAACTATGCCGCGGCGGTGCAGGCGATCAAACCTGATATCGACGTCAAGCTGATCGAGGGCATCAACCACATGGGCATCGTCACCAATCCGAAGGCGGTCAACGCCATCGCCGAGGACGTCGCCACGCGCGGGAGCGGCCAGTCATGATGCGACCCGCTGGCGGCGGGGCAATCGCATATGGTTTTCACGAGGGTGGTCCGTCGGCTTGCTCCGCCTCTCCCGCTTGCGGGAGAGGCCGACACGCCGCGGGCGATGCGCCAGCATCGACCCGCGCGTGGCGGGTGAGGGTTCTTTCCAACCGGGGATTGTCCCGTTGCGGACACACCCTCTCCCCAACCCTCTCAGCACGAGCCCTGACATGATCGACAGCAAGCAGGCCGCCGAAGCCCTCGCCGACATCGACGACATCGTCCAGCGCCTGCGGCAATCGCAGCTCTATGAGCTCGCCAGCCTTGCTGCCATCTGGTGGGGCGTGCTGGTCTTCGCCGGCAATCTCGTCACGTGGCTGTGGCCGTTCTACGCACGCTACGCCTGGCCCGCCGTCGACATCCTCGGTGTCGGCGGCCTGATCGCGATCCGGTTGCTCACGCCGTCGCAGCCGCATGCGCCAAGCTTCGACGTCAGGCTCGTGCTGGTGTTCGTGCTGTTCTTCGCCTTCGGCAATCTCTGCACCAGCGTGCTCGGCCATTTCGGCCCGCGCGAGCTCGGCGCGTTCTGGCCGATCTATTTCATGCTGTTCTACACGCTCGCCGGTCTCTGGTTCGGCACGGCCTTCGTCGCCATCGGCCTCGTCATCACCGCGCTAACCCTGATCGGCTATTTCTTTATCGGCGAGCCGTTCCCGCTCTGGATGGCCTTCGTCAACGGCGGCGGCCTGATCGTCGGCGGCCTGTGGATGCGGCGGATCTGATGGCCGAGCTCGACGACATCATCCACCAGCCGCTGCGGCTGAAGATCATGGCGGCCCTGAATGCATTGCCGGCGGCCTCAGGCCTCGAATTCGCCCGCCTGAAGAAACTCACCGGCGCTACCGACGGCAATCTCGGGGCGCATATCGAGACGCTGGCGAAGGCGGGTTACGTCTCTGTTGACAAGGCCTTCGTCGGCAAGAAGCCGCAGACGACAGTCACCGCCACCGCGACCGGCCGTGGCGCATTCGCACAGCATGTGGCGACGTTGCAGGAGATCATTGCGGGGAAGCAGGTTTAGCCGCGGGCCGTCGTGCCGCCGCGCACCCATCTCTGCCCGTCATTCCGGGGCGCACCCATCTCTCCCCCGTCATTCCGGGGCGTCGCGAAGCGACGAGCCCGGAATCCATTCATCTACTGACGCTGCGGCTCAATGGATTCCGGGCTCGCGCGCTGCGCGCGCGCCGACTGCACTTAATCGGCGAACCCAATTATTATTCCAATCATTGCACGCATCAGCACTCTCTAAATGGCACGTGAGATAAGGACGCCGGACAATATGTGGTTCAGAACAAATTGGTAGTCGCCATAAGGCAAAGGGAGCGAACCCCTAGCTCAATTCGCGAGACAGCCAGTGTCCGCCTTGGAGCCGCCAACGCTGAGCTCGCCATTCGAGATGAAAAGCTGATAGTCCCCCTCCGGAAGCGCCTGGGATGCACGTTCCACGGAATAGGCCGCATAAGCGACCGGGCCGCTAGGTTCCAGCGTTACCTTGGTCGCTAACACGGTGCATTTGGCCTCGTGACCTTGGCCTGAGATCACGCCGTGAAGTCTGACCCTCTCTCGCGTTGACATTTGGGTTTGCCTCTCTTCTGCCGAATCCTTGAAATTCTACCATGCCCATCCGTCGCGACGATCCACCGGCCGAGCCATGCAAAACGGAATCGCTCGGATTCCAAAACGTGCGTGGAGCGGGAAGTTAGCTGCTGTTACAAATTGATCTAACGGTCGTTGCAGCGTTCAGCTTCGGCATTGTTCGTCATTCCGGCGAAAGCTGAGCTAGATTCAGTAGCGTGCCGGCCGCTCTGCGCATGGCGCGGCCCGATGGATTCCGGGCGCGCGGCTTCGCCGCGCCCCGGAATGACGGGGAGCGTGGGGCGTTCCCCCTTGAGCCACACCCCGATTCGTGCGACCTCCGCGCCAGCAAAACCCCTCATTCCTGAGCCTTCGATGCACATTCTCCTGCTTGGTTCCGGCGGCCGCGAACATGCTCTGGCGTGGAAGATCGCAGCCTCCCCCCTCGTGACCAAATTCTGGTGCGCGCCCGGCAATGCCGGCATCGCACGAGGCGGAATGCGTGGCGCTCGATGTTGCCGATCATGCGGTCGTGATGGACTTCTGCAAAAAGAATGCGGTCGAGCTGTCGTGAAATGACGCTGACACTGCACTAAACCTGTTTTGGCAATTCCCTAAGCTCGCGGCAGCTCATTCGGCCAAAGCCATTGCGCCTAGCAGCCGCGGCAGATGCTCTTGAGCTTCTTATCCAGGGCTTTGTCGGCGGGATCGCGAGGCGAATCCACATCAGGCTTCCTCGCGTTGGGCTCGCCTGTCGCTGCAGCGACGGGATGCGGATGCTGCCTGTGGCGTCTGGCCTCGGCAGGCTCGTTCAACGCAAGCGCTGCGACGAAAGCGATGCACAGGGTGCAATTCAGCAGTTTTTGCAAATCTTCCCCACGATCTTGTCGGCGCGGTTGTTCTCTTGATCGATCTTGTCGTCGCTGCCTTTTTCGTCCTGTGTCATCGGCCTGCCGATGCCGCCTGCAGGGGCCGTAGCTTGTGCGTTCGCGGGCGAACCCGACGGGGCTGCCGTGCCGGCCGTGTTGGTGCCGGGCGCCGCTCCCGTTGTCAGGCCATTGCCGTTCCCTGTTGGACGATTTGCACCTGATTGGGCGGGCGCGGGGCTGTTGGCGTTCTCGCCCGCAACGTTTCCAGTGGCCGATCCATTGTTGAGGTTGGGTGCCGTCGTCGTGTTCGCATTTGCACCAGTCCCTGCAACACCAGTCGCTGCAGCGCCGGTCCCGACTGAACCGGATGGAGATGTTGCGGCTGCACCCGCCGTCCCTGACGAGGAGGCTGCGCCTGCCGCGCCGCCGGCTGAAGATGATGCTCCGCCTGCGCCTCCACCACCAGCTCCGCCGCCACCTCCTCCGCCACCGCCGCCTTGAGCGAATGCGGAGCAGGGAATGACAACGGCCATGACGAGGGCAAAACGGGAGATGTTCATGATGGCACTCCTTCGAGCCATCAAGCCCTCCGCTGTCTGGTCGTTCCTATCAGCGTCTCGCCGCGAGCGGCGGATTCGCAGCGCGCGGTCATCAAAGCGGGGAAAGGCGCGCGGAACTTGGCGACTTATCCCTGCGTTGCGCCATGAGGAGGCGTGTCATGGCCAAGACGGCAAAGAAACAGACCATCCGCGGGCGCAAGCAGGACCGCAGCCGCGTCGCCGGCGGGCAAGAGGACGAGGTCCGGTACGAGGCCCGGAAGTCAGGACGGTCGGCCTCCGCCGTCCAGATGGCGGTCAGAAGAGTCGGCAACACCAGAAAGCAGGTGGAGAAGAGGCTGGGGCGATAGTCCGATGTCGCAGCCCGCGTCACATCGGCCATCGCGGCTACGTCGCCACATCGAGGGATTGGGCCCTTACCAATCCCTGGTGCTGCTTCTGATCCCGGCCAGTATCGTCGAGCCCTTGAAGCTCGGTGCCGTCGCGATTGCGGGTGAAGGGCATTGGATCACCGGTACCGCCGTCATCGTTTGTGCCTACGCGGCCAGCCTGTTTCTGGTCGAAAGACTGTTCAGGATTGTCCGCCCGAAGCTGCTCACGCTGCCGTGGTTCGCTCGCCTCTGGAATTGGCTGCTCTCCTTGCGCGCCAACGCTCTTGGATGGCTCCGCCGCTGAGCCGGAGCCGTTGCGATGCGGGCTGCGTCCGGAATGCCGGGGAGCCCGCCCCCGTCCCCCCTTGAGCCCCACCCCGATTCGTGCGACCTCCGGCCCCAGCAAAACCCCTCATTTCTGAGCGTTCGATGCACATTCTCCTCCTCGGTTCCGGCGGCCGCGAACATGCGCTGGCGTGGAAGATCGCAGCCTCTCCCCTGGTGACCAAATTCTGGTGCGCGCCCGGCAATGCCGGCATCGCGCGGGAGGCGGAATGCGTGGCGCTCGATGTCGCCGACCATGACGCGGTGATCGCCTTCTGCAAGCAGAACAAGGTCGAGCTGGTCGTGGTCGGCCCGGAGACGCCGCTGGCGGCCGGCATCGTCGATGATCTCACCGCGGCAGGCATCAAGGCGTTCGGGCCGAGCCGGGCGGCGGCGCAGCTCGAGAGCTCCAAGGGCTTCACCAAGGCGCTGTGCACCGAGTTCGGCATTCCGACCGGCGCCTACCAGCGCTTCACCAAGGCGAAGGACGCGCTCGCTTACGTGCACAGCCAGGGCGCGCCGATCGTGGTCAAGGCCGATGGCCTTGCCGCCGGCAAGGGCGTCGTCGTCGCGAAGTCAGTGCGCGAGGCGGAGGACGCCATCGCCATGATGTTCGAGGGCGCCTTCGGCGAGGCCGGCGCGGAGGTCGTGATCGAGGAGTTTCTGCCCGGCCGCGAGATCAGCTTCTTCGCGCTCTGCGACGGCGAGACGGCCATTCCGCTCGCCTCCGCCCAGGACCACAAGCGCGTGTTCGACCACGACGTCGGCCCCAACACCGGCGGCATGGGCGCCTATTCGCCGACGCCGCTGGTGACGCCTGCCGTCCACGACGCCATCATGGCGAAGATCATCCTGCCGACGGTCGCGGGCATGAAGCAGCGCGGCACGCCGTTCCGCGGCGTGCTCTATGCCGGCATCATGCTGACGACGCAGGGCCCAAAACTGTTCGAGTTCAACGTCCGCTTCGGCGACCCCGAATGCCAGGTGCTGATGCTGCGCATGATGAGCGACATCGTGCCGGCGTTCCTGGCCTCGGTTGACGGCCAGCTGAAGAATTTTGACCTCCGCTGGTATCCGGAGTCTGCGCTGACCGTGGTGATGGCCGCGAAGGGCTATCCCGGCGACTACCAGAAGGGCACGCGGATCGAGGGGCTCGACAACGCGGCCAAGGTCGACGGCGTCGAGATCTTTCACGCGGGCACGGTCGCCAAGGACGGCGCCATCCTCGCCAATGGCGGCCGCGTGCTCAATGTCTGCGCGCTGGGGGCGACGGTGACGGAAGCGCAGGCGCGCGCCTATCAGGCCGTCGACCGCATCATCTGGCCGGAAGGCTTCTGCCGCCGCGACATCGGCTGGCAGGCGGTGGAGGCGGAGAAGGCGCGGGGCTAGGGCGTCATGCCCGCCGGCGCGCGCATGCGCCGGTCCGGAGCCGCGATGCGCGGGCGTCATCACGGCGCCATCTCGACATTCCAGAAATGCGCAATCAGCTGTTGGGGTTAGTCACCCCGCTGATAATACCGCTACTGTGCATGGGGTTGTTTTCGACTTTTTGTCGGGGGCAGGCCCGGGACTGACCAAGACAAGGATGCAACAAGATGTCCGACCTCGCCGACCTCTATCCCGGCTTCGCCTCCGAATGGATCAACACCTCGTTCGGCCGCATCTTCGCCCGCGTCGGCGGCAAGGGGCCGCCGCTGCTGCTGCTGCACGGCTTCTCCGAGACGCATGTGATGTGGCACCGCGTCGCGCCCGAGCTGGCCGAGCAGTTCACGCTGATCATCGCCGACCTGCCGGGCTATGGCTGGTCCGACATGCCCGAGAGCGATGCGCTGCACATGCCCTACTCCAAGCGCGCGATGGCCAAGGCCATGGTTGAGATGATGGAGCGCCTCGGTCACGTCCACTTCGCGCTCGCCGGCCACGACCGCGGCGGCCGCGTGTCGTATCGCCTCGCGCTCGATCATCCCGGCCGGCTGTCGAAGCTCGCCGTGCTCGATATCCTGCCGACCTATAATTACTGGGAGCGGATGAACCGCGCCTATGCGCTGAAGATCTATCACTGGACGTTCCTGGCCCAGCCCGCGCCGCTGCCGGAAACGCTGATCGCAGGCCAGGGCGAGTTCTTCCTGCGCTTCAAGATGGCGAGCCAGACCAAGTCGCGGACGCTCGATGCGATCGACCCCCGCGCGCTCCAGCACTACATCGCCCCGTTCCGCGATCCCGCCCGCATTCATGCGATGTGCGAGGACTACCGCGCCGGCGCCTATATCGACTACGACCTCGACAAGGCCGATTTCGACTCGGCCAAGAAGATCACCGTGCCGATGCTGGCGCTGTGGGGCGGCGCCGGCATCGCCCAGGCCGCCGCGACGCCGCTCGACGTCTGGAGGCAGTGGGCGACCAATGTCGAGGGCATGCCGGTCGATTCCGGCCACTTCCTCACCGAGGAGAACCCCGAGGTGACCGCCCGGGCGCTGCTGTCGTTCTTCGCCGGCCCCTAGCGCCGCTCGCGAAAGAACTCCTTGAGCAGCCGCGCCGCCTCGCTCTCGCCGACGCCGGAATAGACGTCGGGGGCGTGGTGGCAGGTCGGGGATGCAAAGAACCGCACGCCGGATTCGACCGCGCCGCCCTTGGGGTCGGCGGCGCCGTAATAGAGCCGGCGGACCCTTGCAAAGGAGATCGCGCCCGCACACATCGTGCAGGGCTCCAGCGTCACGTAGAGGTCGCAGTCGATCAGGCGCTCGCTGCCGATCTTCTTCGCCGCCTCGCGCAGCGCCACGATCTCGGCATGGCCGGTGGGGTCGTAATCCGTCAGCGTCCGGTTGGCGGCGGTGGCGATGACCTCGTAATTCCGGACGATCACGCACCCGATCGGAACTTCGCCCGCCTTTCCGGCATTTTCGGCCGTTTTGAGCGCCAAATCCATGAAAGAGGGGGCTTTCAAGCCTCGTATCATCCGAAGAAACCTGCTAGTAGCTGCGCCTTCAGCAGAAGTGCTAACCCGATTTTGCCTGAGCATGCGGCTCTGAACGAGCGCGCACAATGCTTTCCGGCCACCCCCGTAAGTGAGATTATTCATGCCTCGCGACAGCGACAAAGACAACGAGTCCCGCGGCAGGCGAGGCCCGCCCAAAGGCGGCCGCAGCGGCAAGCCCCGCGGCCCCGAGAAGAAATTCGCCAAGCGCGGCTTCGAAGCCAGGGGCGAGGGCAGGGGCGACCGCGACAGCCGCCCCTTCCGCCGCCGCGAGGACGGCGATGCGCCGCGCCGCGATTTCTCCGACCGTCCCCGCTTCAAGCGCGACGAGCGCGGCGGCGAGGGCCGCGGCGAGCGCAGCTTCAAGCCGCGCGGCGACCGTCCGTTCTCCGATCGCGGATCGCGCGATGGCGAGAAGCGCTCGTTCAAGCCACGCGGGGATCGTCCATCTTATGGCCGCGACGACCGTCCATCGCGCAGCCGCGATCGCGACGATGCCCGTCCCGCCGGCCGCTTCGGCGACAAGAAATTCGGCGACAAGCGCCCGCGCGGTGACCGTCCCGAGCGCAAGTTCGAGGGCGAGCGGAAGTTCTCGCGCGACCGCGGCGAGCGGAGCGATTCCAAGCCGTGGCAGAAGCGCGAGGACCGTCCGCGCAGCGACCGGCCGCGCAAGAGCTTCGGCAAGGATTTCGGCGGTCGCGATCGCAGCGAGGAGAAGCCCTGGCGTCAGCGCGATGATCGTCGCGAGGGGGGCCGCGGTGAAGATCGTCCGCGTTTCTCGCGCTCCCGCGATGATCGCTCATCCGGCGATCGTCCGTTCCGTGACCGGCCGAAATTCGATCGGCCGCGTGAGCGGCCGGAAGGCCGCATGGACTGGCAGGAGCATCCGCGCAGCGAGGGCCGCTTCCGCGACCGCCCCCGCCGCGACAACGAGGACGACAGCCGGATCTTCGAGAAGCGCCCCGCCTTCGGTGGCCGCGGCGCATATCGCGAACGCGAGCGCGATTTCGAGGGCCGGCCGCGCCGCGAGGAAGCGCCGAAGCCGAAGAAGGCCGGCGAGCGCATCGCCAAGGCTCTGGCGCGCGCAGGTCTCGCCTCGCGCCGCGACGCCGAGGAGATGGTCACGCAGGGCCGCGTCACCGTCAACGGTCGCGTTATCAACTCGCCGGCGCTCGACATCACCACGAACGACGTCGTTCTGGTCGACGGCAAGCCGTTGCCGGAGCGTGAGCGCACACGGCTGTTCCTCTATCACAAGCCGCGCGGGCTGATGACGACGCATGACGATCCCGAGGGACGTCCGACCGTATTCGACAACCTGCCCGAGGGGCTGCCGCGCCTGATCAGCGTCGGCCGGCTCGACTTCAACACCGAAGGCCTCCTGCTGCTCACCAACGATGGCGGCCTCGCGCGCACGCTCGAGCTGCCTGACACCGGCTGGCTGCGCCGCTACCGCGTTCGCGCCCATGGCGACATCACGCAGGCGCAGCTCGACCAGCTCAAGAACGGCATCGAAGTCGACGGCGTGAAATACGGTCCGATCGAAGCGACGCTGGAGCGTGACCAGGGCGCCAATGTCTGGCTGGTGTTCGCGATCCGCGAAGGCAAGAACCGCGAAGTGCGCAACGTCTGCGCTCATCTCGGGCTCGAGGTGAACCGGCTGATCCGCGTCTCCTACGGTCCGTTCCAGCTCGGCGAGGTTCCCGAGGGCCAGGTCGAGGAGGTCCGCGCGCGCGTGCTGCGCGAGCAGCTCGGCGACAAGGTGATCGAGAAGTCGGGCGCGCAGTTCGACGTGCCGAAGAAGTCATCGTCTGGCGAGGGCGAGAAGACCTCCAAGCGCGCGGTGATCGCCGACCGCAAGGGCCGCCGCGTGCTGGTGCAGCGCACCGGCAGCGACGAGGCGCGCGAGCGCAACGAGGAAGAGGCCAACGGCTACGGTCCGCCGCGTCGTCCCAAGCGCGGCTATCACGGCAAGCGCGATCTGACGCCGCGGGACGAATAGCATGCGGGTGGTCGGCGGTCGCTTGAAGGGGCGCAACCTCGCCTCACCGTCTTCGCGTGACATCCGTCCCACCGCGGATCGCCTGCGCGAGTCGGTGTTCAACATCCTCGTGCACGCCTATGGCAACCCGATCGAGGATGCGCGCGTGCTCGATCTCTTCGCCGGCACCGGTGCGCTCGGCATCGAGGCATCCTCGCGCGGCGCGAAGTTCACGCTGTTCGTCGACAACGGCGCAGAGGCGCGCGCACTGCTTCGCAACAATGTCGAGGCGCTGGGCTTGGGTGGCGTTACAAAAGTCTATCGCCGCGACGCGACCGATCTCGGGCCCGCGCATCCCGTCGAGCCGTTCTCGCTTGTGTTCCTCGATCCGCCCTACGGCAAGGGTCTTGCGGAGAAGGCGCTTGCGTCCCTGCGCGACGGCGGCTGGCTGACGCCGGGTGCGGTGCTCGTGGTGGAAGAAGCGAAGGCCGCGCAGTTCGCGACGCCGGAGGGGTACGAGGAGCTGGAGCGGCGGGCTTATGACGATACGGAGTTCGTGTTTTTGAGGAAGCCATAATCGAGCTGCCGTAGTCGCCGTAGGGTGGCCAAAGCGAAGCGTGCCCACCCTCTCTCGCAATCATGAAGAGATCGTGGGCACGGCGCGTTGCGCCTTTGCCCACCCTACAAGACTGTCGGCTCATCTCCGCCCGAACAGCTTCTCCACATCTGACAGCTTCAGCTCGACGTAAGTCGGCCGCCCGTGATTGCACTGGCCGGAGTTCGGCGTCTCCTCCATCTCGCGAAGGAGCGCGTTCATCTCCTCTGGACGCAGCCTGCGGCCGGCACGCACCGAGCCGTGGCAGGCCATGGTGGCGGCGACATGCATCAGGCGGCGCTCGAGAGGAAGCGCTTCGTCCCATTCGGCCATGTGCTCGGAGAGATCGCGCAGCAGGCCGCCCGCGTTGGTCTTGCCGAGCAGCGACGGCGTCTCGCGCACCGCGACCGCGCCGGGACCGAAGGATTCGATGGCGAGGCCAAAGGAAGCAAGTTCTTCGCTGCGCTCCAACAGCCGCTCTACCGTCGCCTCGTCCATCTCGACGATCTCGGGGATCAACAGGATCTGCCGCTGCACGCCGTTCTCGGCGAGCGAGGCCTTCAGCCGTTCATAGACGATGCGCTCATGCGCGGCGTGCTGATCGACGATGATGAGGCCGTCGCGAGTCTGCGAGACGATGTAAGTCTCGTGGATCTGCGTACGCGCTGCGCCGAGTGGGCGGTCGACGAGGTCGGCCACCGGCAGTGTCTCGATCCGAACGTCGGCGCTCGGCGCGCCGACATCGAACGCGGCCTGCGCGCGCTCGGCGAAGGCAGGCGCGGCGGCGCCTTCGAATGACGGCATCGGCGCAACCGGGGCGGCTGGCGAAGCACGCCAGTCCCAGCTTGCGGGGCGCGGCGGCGCGAAAGCGGGGCGGAACGAGGACAAAGCGCTCTCGCCGCTATTGGCGGCAGTGCGGCGGCCCTCGCGCGCAAGACCTTCCTTCAGCCCGTGCACGATCAGCGCGCGGACAAGGCCTGCGTTGCGGAAGCGTACCTCGGTCTTGGCTGGATGCACATTAGCATCGACCTCGCGCGGATCGAGCGTGACGAACAGCGCGAGCACCGGATGGCGGTCGCGCGGTAGATAATCGGCATAGGCGCCGCGCACGGCACCCAGGATCAGCTTGTCGCGCACCGGGCGGCCGTTGACGAAGAGATATTGGCCGAGCGCGTTGGCTTTGGTCAGTGCCGGCGCCGCGGCATAGCCGGCGACGACGACGCCTTCGCGCTCGGCATGAACCTCGAAGGCATGGCTGCGGAACTCCGCGCCCAGAATATCACCGAGCCGCGTCAGTCGCCCGGCCGCGCCGGGCAGCGCCGCGGCCCAAGTCACGGGGGCGCGCTCCTCGCCCGCCAGCGTGAAGGCGATGTCGGGCCGCGCCATGGCGAGGCGCCGCACCACCTCGCGGATCGCTTCGGCTTCCGTGCGATCGGTCTTCAAGAATTTCAGCCGCGCCGGCGTTGCGTAGAAGAGATCGTTGACCTCGACGCGGGTGCCGTGCGCCAGCGCCGCCGGCATGATCTCGGACTTCTCGCCGCCCTCGACAGTGAGGGCCCAGGCGTGCGGCTCGCTCGCATGGCGCGTCGTGATGGAAAGCCGCGCGACCGAGCCGATCGAGGGCAGCGCCTCGCCGCGGAACCCGAGCGTGCGGATCTGAAGCAGATCCTCGTCGTCGAGCTTGGAGGTGGCATGGCGCTCGACCGCGAGCGCGAGATCCTTCGCGGTCATGCCGCTGCCGTCGTCGGTGATGCCGATCCGCCGCCGGCCGCCGCCCTCGGTAAAGACGTCGATCCGGCTCGCGCCAGCATCGATCGCGTTCTCGACGAGTTCCTTGACCACACTCGCCGGCCGCTCGACCACCTCGCCGGCGGCGATGCGGTTAACGACCTGTTCTGGTAATTGGCGGACGGGCATGGAAAGACTCAAAGGGCGCGTTCAGCGCCCAATCTAGTCCTGCTGACACGCAATTGCATGGGGCAAGTCCCGGCTACCCACATGCTCAGTTTGTTCCGAGTCGGTCCCTCCTAGTCGTCGAAGCGGCCGCCGCGACCGGCTTTGACGTCGCTGCGGCGTTTCTTGCCCTCGAGCCGGCGCTGCTTGGAGGCGAAGGTCGGTCGCGTTGCGCGCCGTGGCGTGGGGCGAACCATGGCCTCGCGCAGCATCTCCGTGAGGCGGTCGATGGCATCCTGCCGGTTACGCTCCTGGGTGCGGAAGCGTTGCGCCTGGATCACGATGACGCCGTCCTTGGTCATGCGCTGGCCGGCGAGGCGGACAAGGCGCAACGCGGCGTCCTCCGGCAAGGTCAGCTTGCGGGTATCAAAGCGCAGTTGCGCCGAGGTCGCGACTTTATTGACGTTCTGTCCGCCCGGACCTGAGGCACGGACGAAGCCGATCTCGATGTCGTCCTCGTCGATGACGAGATCGCGGGATATCCGCAGCATGATGGCACCAATTGCGATGTCACGACATATCGCGGATCGTCCATGTTCGGCAATGGTACATCTGGAAGCGCAAATGGCCGGGCGAGCCCGGCCATTTCAGGAAGCGTCAGAGATCTCAGTTCGACTTGGTCACCGGTGCTGCGGCTGGCTGCGCCGCAGCCTGTGGCGCGCGACCTACGACGACAGTGAGGAGCCCTTGGCCCCACAGCCGCTTGGCGGCGGCCTTGGCGTCGTCCAGCGTCACGGCATCGACGATGGCGTTGCGCTTTTCGATATAGTCGATCGGCAGCTTGTCCTGCTGATATTGCAGCAGCGCCTGCGCGAGCTTGGAGGACGTGTCGAGCGCCAGCATCTGCGAGCCCTTGAGATAGGACTTGGCCTCGTCGAGCTCCTTCTGGGTCGGCCCCTCGTCGGCGATGCGGCGTACTTCCTTCTCGATCGCATCCATGGTGTCGCCGGCCCGGTCGGCGCGGGTGCCGGTGTTGCCGATGAAGACTGCGGAATGCTCCATCCAGAGCAGCGATTCGAACACCGAATAGGCCAGGCCGCGTTTCTCGCGCACCTCATGGTAGAGCCGCGAGGACAGGCCGCCGCCGCCGAGGATGTGATTGACGACGTAATAGGCCATGAAATTCGGGTCGCTGCGCATCACGCCGGGGCCGCCGAAGGTGATCACGGTCTGCGGCACGTCGAGCGGCACGAAGGCGCGCTGCGGCGGCTTTGCGGCCTCGACATCGGGGACCGGCACGAGATTGGCCTTGGCAGGCAAGGCCCCAAAGGTGTGATCGAGCAGCTTGCCGAGCGTGTCCGGATCGACATCACCGACAACCGCGATCTTCAGCGTGTCTTTGGCGAGCACACGGCTGACATAATCCTTCATGTCGGCAACCGTGATCGTCGGCACGCTCTCCAGCGTGCCGTTGGTCTGCCGCCCATAGGGATGATCGCCGAACGCCATCTCCAGGAATTTTTTGCTCGCGAGCGAGGTCGGATTGGTGGTGTCGCGGCGCAGGCCCGAAATGACCTGCGAGCGGATGCGTTCGACATCGGCGGTGTCGAAATGCGGCGAGGTCAGTGCCGAGCGCAGCAGGTCGAAGGCCTCATCCTTGTTGTCACGCAGCATACGCAGGCTGCCGCGGAAAGTGTCGCGGCTGGCGCTGAAGGAGAGCTCGATGGCACGGCGATCGAGTCGCTCATGGAATGTCTTGGAATCGAGATCGCCAGAGCCCTCGTCGAGCAGGTCGCCGACGAGATTGGCGACGCCGGACTTGTCCTTGGGATCCTGCGCCGAGCCGCCGGCGAATGAATATTCCATGGCGATCAACGGCACGGTCGCGTCTTGAACGAACCAGGCCTCGATACCGCCCGGCGAAACCAGGTGCTGGATCTTGGCTGCGGCTTGCGACGGCGAGATCGAAGCGAGCGCGAGCGTCGCGCCGGTGACGAACGACAAGGCGAAATGGCGAGCGCGAAGGACGGGATTATTCACGAACGCTTCTCCTCGCGCTTGGCGGCACTGGTGTCCTTGATCAGATAGCCCGTCACCGAGCGCTTCTTCTCGAGCCATTTCTGCGCGGCGGCGCGCACCTGCTCGGCGGTGACCGCACGGATGCGATCCGGCCAGCTCCTGATGTCCTCGATCGACAGGCCTGTGGTCAGTGCGCCGCCGTACCAGCGCGCCAGCACCGCCTGATTGTCCTGTGCGTAGATCGCCTCGGCAATGAGTTGGGTCTTGACCCGTTCGAGATCCTCGGCGCGGATCGGGTTCTGCGCGACGTCGGTGATGACGCCGTCGATGACTTGTTCGACGTCAGCGAAGCTGACACCGGACCTCGGCGAAGCCGAGATCGCGAACTGGGTCGGGTCGAGCGAGATGCTGGAATAGCTGGCGCTGGCCGAGACCGCGAGCGGCTTGTCGACCACGAGCGCGCGGTAGAGATAGGAGTTGCTGCCGCTGCCCATCAACTGCGCGAGCACGTCGAGCGCCGCGCTCTCGCCGGCAGCGGCCGTTGTCGCCGAAGGCACCAAATAATAACGGCGCAGGCCCGGCTGCTCGACGCGCGGGTCGGACAGCGTGACGGTGCGCGGCGCCGCCGGTTCCGGCTCCTGCGGGCGGATGCGACGCGCCGGGATCGCGGGCTGGGCCGGAATGGGTCCGAAATTGCGTTCGACCAGCTGGCGCACGTCGGCGGCCTCGACATCGCCTGCGATCACCAGGATCGCGTTGTTGGGCGCATAGAAGCGGCGGTAGAAGGCCAGCGCATCCTCGCGATCGAGCTTCTCGATCTCCTGGTGCCAGCCGATGACCGGCCGGCCATAGGGATGGTTGAGATAGAGCGCGGCCATGATCTGCTCGTTGAGCCGCGCATCCGGATTGTTGGCGACGCGCATGTTGTACTCTTCGAGCACGACGTCGCGCTCGGGCAGCACGTTCTCGTCCTTGAGGATCAGGCCGGTCATGCGATCGGCCTCGAACTCCATCATGGTCGGGAGCTGCTCTTTCGGTACGCGCTGGTAATAGTTGGTGTAATCGACCGAGGTCGAGGCGTTCTCGTTGCCGCCGACGCGAAGCACGGTCTGGGAGAATTCGCCGACCGGATGCTTCGAAGTGCCCTTGAACATCAGATGCTCGAGGAAGTGGGCGAGACCCGACTTGCCCGGCGTCTCGTCGGCGGAGCCGACCTTGTACCAGATCATCTCCGTGACCACGGGTGTGCGATGGTCCGGAATCACCACGACCTGGAGGCCGTTGCTGAGCGTGAAGCTGGCGGGAGGCGCCGATGTGACCGTCGTCTGGGCGAATGCGCTACCGACGTCTAAGCCAGATGTCGAGAGCAGCGCGGCGAAAAGGCAGGCAACCGATCGGGGTGAGGGCATCACGATCCTTGTGAAAGCCCAGACCCTGATGTCCGGGCGTAAAAGCGCGGCATGCTACACCGCGCGGCTATGAGCTTCGGGTCACGAAGCAGAGAACGCGGTCAACTGGTACTTAAAAATAGGTCATCTGCCGCGCCCGGCCTATGCCGTACGTCTGCGGCGGGTCCGCGCCTGCGTGCGACGGGCAAGGAGCCTATTGCTCCTTCTCCTTGCCGGACATGATATCGTAGTACATCCGCCGCGACTTGTCCTCGCCGGCGCCATAGGCATAGTTCGGCGAAGGCGTCTGATAGCCCGGCGGCGGCTCGACCAGGGATTGACGCGGCGGTTCGCTGGTGAATTGCTTCGCCTCGCCCTTGTTGTTCGTCATCATGTTCCACAGACCGCCGGTGAATCCCAGCTGGGCCGGGCTCAGCGACGGGTTGTTGTTGGTTCCCGGCTGGATCGGATCGTTGCTGGTCCGCTCGGGGGCGGCCGTCCTGCCGGCGTTCAACTCGGCGGGAGTCAGCGGCCGGGCCGCCTGCCAGTTCTCCGTCGCCTTGGATTCTTTCTTCCGAGCGGCGATGGCCTCCTTGCGGCGCTTCTCGTCGGGATCCTTCGGCCAGTTCGGTGCGTTCTTGGCTTCGGTGCCGGCGGGCGGCGGCAGGTCGAGCTTGGGCGGCACCACCAGCGGCGAGCGCTCGCGGTATTCGATGCCCTTCTTCTCCATGCTCTTGGCGCCGATGCCGGACATCAGATTGTCGATGATCCTCTCTTCGAAGGTCATCCCGTCATCTTCTTCGTCGTCGTCACCGGCGCGGACCGGGCCTGCCGACATGACGAGACCGACACCGAGTGCGACGGCGGACAATTTGAGCGCCAGCCAAAATCCCCGCCGGGGGTTTCGATCCATCGAACCGCTGGTCTCGGAGCTGCGCATACCTGTACCTGTTCCAAATTGTGGCAGTCGTGTCGCGTCTCGCGCGACGACCCTCGCTAAGCGAGGTTCCGCCTCCGGCCCGTATCAGCCGGGATCAGGGCGCTTTTGCGGCGGGTATCCCCAGAAAGGAATCATACAATAGGGCCGCCACCCCAGCAACGATGGCCACGTCCGCCAAGTTGAAAACGTACCAATTATAGGTATTTCCGGCGATTTCGACGTGGAACAGGGCGAAATCGACCACCGCGCCGTAGGCGAGGCGGTCGATACCGTTGCCGATGGCGCCGCCGATGATCAGCCCCAGCGCCACGGTGGCAAGCCGGGTCTGAGACCGCGCCATCCAGATTGCGAGCGCGACCACCGCGGCGATCTTCACCGCCATCAGCGCCAGCTGTGCGGCCTGACTATCGTTCTGGAGCCAGCCGAAGCTGATCCCGATGTTCCAGGCCAGCACCAGGTCGAAGAACGGCGTCACCTTCACCACGCCGCGACGGGCGAGGTCGAAGCCGTTCAGCAGCCAGAGTTTTGAGGCCTGGTCCGCCACGAGGGTGGCCACAGCCGCGAGGATGCCGGCGCGGAGCGGGGTCATGGCTACCTATCAGACCGCTACCCCGAGCGCCTTCCATTCGCGTAGCGCCTGGGCGTCGCGCGGGGTGACGTCGGGATATTCGGCGTCCTCGCCGACCAAGGGCGAGATCTTCCAGGAGCGGGCGCATTTGGTGCCGACCGCTTTCTCGACCACAACCGCGACACCGGGCACGGCATCGAGACGGAATGCATTGGCCGGCGCCTCGCCCTCGCGCACCTCGTAATTCGAGGTGATGCAGATCTCGGCGAGATCAGTGTCGAACAGCGTCCCCAGCATGTCACGCTCGGCGACATAGATCACCGGCGAGGCCTCCAGCGAGGAGCCGATGTTCTTGGCGGCGCGTTCGAGCTCGAGCGCACCGGTGACGACACGGCGAACGTTGCGGATCGTCTCCCATTTCACAGCGAGCTTGTCGTCGCGGAACTGCTCGAGGCCCTCCGGGAAAAGGGTCAAATGGATGGAAGGCGCGGCATCCGGCCGGAACATCCGCCAGGCTTCGTCGGTCGTGAAGCTCAGGATGGGAGCGAGCCATTTCAGGATCGCGTCGCACAGGATGTCGATCGTGGTCAGCGCCGCCTTGCGCGCCTGCGACGACGGCGGATCGCAATACAGCGTGTCCTTGCGGATGTCGAAGTAGAACGCCGACAGCTCCGAGTTCATGAAGGCCGAAAGGCTTGCGACCACGGTCTTGTAGTCGAACGTGGCATAGGCCTTGCGAACCGTTTCGGCATGGCCGGCCAGCTCGTGCAGCATCAGCCGCTCGAGCTCGGGCATGTCGGCAGGGGCCACCCTCTCGCTCGCCTTGAAGTGATGCAGCGTTCCCAGCATCCAGCGGATCGAGTTGCGCAGCTTGCGGTAGGTCTCGATGGTGTTCTTCAAGATCTCCGGGCCGATGCGCTGGTCGTCGGCATAGTCGGTGGCGCAGACCCACAGGCGCAGGATGTCAGCGCCTGAATCCTTGATCACCTTCTGCGGCTCGACGGTGTTGCCGAGCGACTTTGACATCTTGCGGCCGTTCTCGTCCAGCGTGAAGCCGTGGGTGAGCACGATGTCGTAGGGCGCGCGGCCGCGCGTGCCGGCGCTCTCCAGCAGGGAGGAGTGGAACCAGCCGCGATGCTGGTCGCTGCCTTCCAGATACATCACGGTGTCGTTGCCGCCGTCGACCTTGCGGACGATGTTGCCGAGCTGGGGGAAGTTCTGGCGATCCTCGAGCACGAAGGCGTGCGTGGAGCCGGAATCGAACCAGACGTCGCAGATGTCGTCGACCTTCTTCCAGTCCTCGGCGGCACGCGATCCGAGGAAGCGTTCGCGCGCGCCGTCCACGTACCAGGCGTCGGCGCCTTCTTCCATGAAGGCTTCGGCGATGCGCTGGTTGACGATCTCATCCTGCAGGATCTCGGCCGAACCGTCGGCCTTCTCGCGCACGAACACGGCGATCGGCACGCCCCAGGCGCGCTGGCGCGAGATCACCCAGTCCGGACGATTGGCGATCATGCCGTTGATGCGGTTTTCGCCCGACGGCGGCACCCATTGGGTGACCGAGATCGCATGCAGCGCGCGGGCGCGCAGCGTGTCGCCCTTCCTCGCTTGGCCGTCCTCGCTGATGTCCTTGTCCATCGCGATGAACCATTGCGGCGTGTTGCGGAAGATCACCGGCTTCTTCGAGCGCCAGGAATGCGGATATTGGTGCTTGAGGCGGCCGCGCGCGAGCAGCTTGCCGCCGTCGATCAGCGCCTTGATTACGGCCTCGTTGGCGTCGCCCTTCTCGCCCTTGTCGGTGAGCACGCGCTTGCCGACGAAGCCGGGGGCCTGTGCGGTGTAGGCGCTGTTCTCATCGACGGTGTAGGGGATTGCGGTCGAAATGCCGCGCGCATCGAGCTCGCGCGCATTGACCATCCAGACATCGAAGTCCTCGCGGCCATGGCCGGGCGCGGTGTGGACGAAGCCAGTGCCGGTGTCGTCGGTGACGTGATCGCCCGGTAGCAACGGCACGATGAATTCGTAACCGCCATCGAGGCCGCGCAGCGGATGGGCGCATTCGACGGCGTCCAGCGTGTCGCCGGGAATCTCGCGTACCTTCTCATAGGCCGTGACGCGCGCCTGCTTGAACACGTCCGCGGCGAGCGCATCGGCCAGGATCAGGAGATCGCCGGTCTTCGCCCAATTGTCCGCGGGTGCGTCCGTCACCTTGTAGAGGCCGTAGGCGATCTTGGGCGAGAACGAGATCGCGCGGTTGCCGGGCAGCGTCCAAGGCGTGGTGGTCCAGATCACGACGCTGGCGGAAGCGAGTGCGCCGTGCGCGGGCGAGGTGACCGGAAATTTCACCCAGACCGTATCGGAGGTATGGTCCTCGTATTCGACCTCGGCCTCGGCCAGCGCGGTCTTCTCGACCACGCTCCACATCACCGGCTTGGAGCCGCGATAGAGGGTGCCGTTGGCCGCGAACCTCATCAGTTCGCGGGCGATCTGGGCTTCGGCGGGATAGCTCATGGTCTGATAGGGGTGATCCCAATCACCGATGATGCCGAGCCGCTTGAACTCCTCGCGCTGGATGTTGATCCAGTGGGTCGCATAGGCACGGCATTCCTTCCGGAACGCCACCATCGCGGCGGAGTCGCGGAAGTCGGGCTTCTGCTTGCCCTTCTTGCGGTAGTTCTCCTCCTCGATCTTCCATTCGATCGGCAGCCCGTGGCAGTCCCAGCCGGGCACGTAGTTGGAGTCGAAGCCGAGCATCTGCTGGCTCTTGGTCACGACGTCCTTGAGGATCTTGTTCAGTGCGTGCCCGATATGGATGTTGCCGTTGGCGTAGGGCGGGCCATCGTGCAGCACGAATTTGGGGCGGCCCTCCGCTTCCTTGCGCAGCTTGTCGTACAGGCCGATGTCGTTCCAGTATTTCAGGAGCTCCGGCTCGCGCTGCGGCAGGCCGGCGCGCATCGGGAATTCGGTCTGCGGGAGGAACAGCGTCTTCGAATAGTCTTTGACGTCGGAGTTTGCGGACTTCTGCGGCTTTTCGGACATGAGACTGACTGGCTCGGAATGGCGCGGGAACGAATGGCGATGCGGAATCGCGGGGTGGAACGACAAATCCCGGTCTTGCGCCGAGCCTTTAGGCTCAGGCGGAAGCCGGGCCGCTAATCCCTATGATGCGCCGCGCAAACATGGCTCTCCATAGCAGGGGGCCAAGGGAAGCGCAAAAGGTAGAAGCGCAAAAGGGAAGCGCAAAGGTCCGGCGGGCCGGCTTGGGCCCTCAATCGATGGTCCCAAGCTGCGGAAACGCATCCGGGGCGGCGGCCAGCATGGCGCGCGCACGGGCGGAATCGTCGTCCATCTGGCGGATCAGGGCTTCGATGTCGTCGAATTTCAGCTCCTCGCGGATGAAGCCGATAAAGGCGCAGTCCAGCACCTGGCCGTAAAGGTCGCCCTTGAAGTCGAACAGGAAGATTTCGAGGAGCGGGGCGCCATTATCAAAGGTCGGGCGACGGCCGAAGCTCGCCACCCCGTTCAGACGCTCGGACCCGCGGCCGACCCGCACTGCATAGATGCCGTGCTTGAGCCCGCAATTGGCGTCGAGCCGGATGTTGGCGGTGGGATAGCCGAGGTCGCGGCCGCGCTTCTCGCCATGGATGACCTCGCCGGTGATGAACCAGGGCGCGCTCAGCATGGCCGTGGCCTCGTCGAGCTGCCCCTCGGCGAGCGCGATCCGGATCGCGCTGGAGGACACCGGCCGCTCGTCGATATCGACATGCGGCTGCACGTCGACTTCGATGCCGAGCCGGGGCGCCTCGTTGACCAGGAGGCTCGGCGAGCCGACCCGGCCCTTGCCGAAATGGAAGTCGTAGCCGACCGCAATCCCGCTGACGCCGAGGCGCTCGATCAGGTCATGGTGAATGAAATCTTGCGCGCTGGTGCCGGCCCTGGCCTTGTCGAAGGTCATCAGCACGGCACCGGCTAGCCCGGTCCCGGCCAGAAGCCGCAGTTTTGCCCGTTCGTCCGTCAGGCGAAACTGCGGGGTGTTGGGGCTGAAAAACCGGCGTGGATGCGGCTCGAAGGTCAGCGCCAGCGCAGGGCGGCCATTCGCCCGGCCCATCTCCAGGGCGGCGGCAATGACGGCCCGGTGGCCGAGATGGACCCCGTCGAAATTGCCCATGGCGACCACGGCGCCCTTGGGGATCGCAGAATCCGGCGTGCTGTCGCGGATAACGGTAAATTGCGGGGCCATCAGGGGAATTCTCGAGCCGGCGGGGTCGGCCGGGACCGTGGCTTGAGCCGGCCGTCGAAGTCAAGCGGGCCGATAGGGCCGCAGGGAACATGGATTTCGGTCTGCCGCGGGGTACCCCAGTTAACGCGCTGTTTAACGCCTTGGTGCTAAGTGCTTGGACGGTGGAACTGAGGGGCCCCGGCCTGTCAGGTCCGTTTTTGAATATTCCTGGGTATGCGTTGGGGGAGTCGAGATGGCGGTTGATTTGTCGATGCCGGTTCTGGTGGTGGACGACTACAGCACCATGATCCGTATCATCAGGAATCTGCTGAAGCAGCTTGGCTTCGATAATATCGATGATGCCAGCGACGGTTCGGCGGCGCTTAACAAGATGCGTGGCAAGAAGTACGGCCTCGTGATTTCCGACTGGAACATGGAGCCGATGACGGGGTACGACCTGCTTCGCGAAGTGCGGGCCGATCCCAATCTGGCCACCACGCCCTTCATCATGATCACGGCGGAATCGAAGACCGAAAACGTGATCGCGGCCAAGAAGGCCGGCGTGAACAACTACATCGTCAAGCCGTTCAACGCGGCGACGCTGAAGACCAAGATCGAGGCTGTGTTCCCTGACATGGCGAGCGCGTAAGCGCGCTTCAAACCATCAGCTGAATTTGGAAAGCCCGGGCGCTCGTCCCGGGCTTTTTGCTTTCTGCGTCGTTCGGTTTGGAACGACGGGGTTCACCACTTCAATTCGCGCATCAGCGCTTTCGGCGGGTGGCCGAACAATTCCAGCACCGACTTGGGATCGAGCTGGTCGAGGCCCTCGAACTCCTCGGCGTGGATGCCGCGGGTGACGAACAGGCAGTCGATGCCGAATTCGCGCGCGCCGGTCAGGTCGGTGCGGACGGAGTCGCCGATCGCCAGCACCTTCTTCCTGTCGATCGGATGGCCCTGACGCTCGCCGGCCAGCGCCATTGCGCGTTCGTAGATCGGCCGGTGCGGCTTGCCGTAGAAGATCACCTCGCCACCGAGCTCGCGGTAGAGCTCCGCGATCGCGCCGGCGCAATAGATCAGCCGGTCGCCGCGCTCGACCACGATGTCGGGGTTGGCGCAGACCAGTGTGAGCTTGCGCTCGCGTGCCTTCAGCATCATGCCGCGGTAGTCTTCCGCGGTCTCGGTCTCGTCGTCATAAAGGCCGGTACAGACGATGTAGTCGGCCTCCTCCAGCGGAGCAGTCGTCGCATCGAGGCCGCGATAGATTGAGTTGTCGCGCTCGGGGCCGAGCCAGAACATCTTGCGGCCGGGATGCTCGGCGACATAGAGCCGCGTCAAATCGCCCGACGAGACGATCGCGTCGTAAGTTTCGTCGGCGACGCCCAGCTTGCGCAACTGCCGCTGCACGGAATCCGCAGGGCGCGGCGCGTTGGTAATCAGGATCACCGTACCGCCATGGCTGCGATAGGTGTGCAGCGCCTCGCAAGCCTCGGGGAACGATTCCAAACCGTTATGGACCACGCCCCAGATGTCGCTGAGCACGACCTCGACTCCGCCCACGAGTTCGCGCAGGCTCTGTGCGAAATGCAGCGTGGTCATGACGCGCGCGGCCGATCAGATGCGCCGCGCGAGCGCTGCGTTGCCGGTGAGGCGTGATGACGGGGTGGCAGGCGTCGTGCCTGATGTTGTAGCGCCTTGGCTGGGTATGCCGGGGCCATTGGATCCCTGAATGTCCTGCGCCTGTTGCGGCGCGGCCCCGCCGGTAGCAGATGCCCCTTCGGGCCGCAATGGCCGGGGCGGGGCGAACAGAAAGCCCTGGCCGAACCGCACGTCATAGTCGAGCAGGTCGACCACCGCGCGTTCGCCCTCGATCCGCTCGGCGATCAGGTCGATGCCGAAGCGGCCCAAAAGATCAGACAGATCCGAGGGGTGAATGTCCGAGCTCGATGCCTGCTTCGGGTCGAGCAGGAGAGAGGCTGGAACCTTGATGAACCGAACGCCACGGTCGGCGAGTTCGCGCGGCTCGATCCGCAGGTCGGTGACATGGTCGATCGAGAAGCGGAAGCCGCGCTGCGCGAGTGCCGCGAGATTCTCGGTCTCGGCCGGGCCGAGACTGCGGAAGGTCGATTGCTTGAACTCGAGCACCAGCGACGGCGCCAGCGCCCGGTTGGCCTCGAGGAAGTCGAGGCATTGCGCGAAGCTGGTGGAATTGCCGAGCGTTGAAGCCGCGACGTTACAGAAGACGCCGACATCCTTGTTGCGCACCATCAGCCGGCGCAGCACCTGGACACAGCGCAGCAGCACCATGTTGTCGATGCGCCCGATCAGTCCGGACGCCTCGGCGATGCTGATGAACTCCTCGGCGGCGATCAACTGGTCGCGCTCGTCGCGCACCCGCGTCACAGCCTCGTAGAACCGCACCTTGCGCTGCGGCAGCGTCACCATGGGCTGGAGGAAGATGTCGATGCGGTTGTCGTCGATGGCGTTGCGCAGCGTCGCCAGCATCTGGGTCGGGTTACGACCGTTGACAGTCTGAGCGGCGCTCGCGGTCTTGGCCGCCGGCGCTGTCGGCCGCGGCGGTGCAGGAAGCGGAGGAGGAGCGGCCAGCCGCTCCTCGAAGGGTGCAATCAGGTCGACCGGCACTTCCGGCTCCGGCTTTTCGGTCGGAGCGGGCGCCGGCGCATGACCAGCCAGCAGGTCCTCATGCGTGGACACCGTGGCGGCGAGCTGCCTGACCAATCCGCCGAGCTCGTTGATCTCGCCGACCACCGACTGGACACGGTCGGAATTGGCCGAATTGGACGAGGCGATGCGGCCCTCGATCGAAGCCAACCGGCGCCCGAACTCGGCGACCTGGCGGGCCAGGTCGGCCGTGCCGCGCGACAGGTCCGCGATCTGGCCGCCGACGTCGCTGCGGTCGCGCAGCCGCATCGATACCGCGTTGTAGAGGATCAGGAAGGTCAGCGCGGTCAGCGCCACGATCGCGGATTCGGTTCCACTGATGCCGGCGACCGCGTAGAGCACGAGCCCAAGCGAGGCCGCGACCAGAACCATGCAGATGGCGATGAAGATCGTCGAAATGCGAATCATGCCGCGCGTTATGCCTCAAGAGCTGACTGCCTCACCCGGGAAAACACGGGCCGCAATTCGCACCCGTCGCGCCTCATGCCCCCCTAAGCAAGGCGAGCTTAACATCATTGTTGATTCGGAGGGATAGCGGCGAGGTCAGGACGGTGCAGCGGCGCCCACCGTGTCGGCCGAGACGGCCTCGCGACTGCCGAGCGGCTTGGGCCGTCCGGTGGTCGTGTCGCGCAGGGTCTGCCGCTCGATCTCCGAATTCAGCTCGGCGCCGAACATGATGACGATCGCCGATATCCACATCCACATCATCAAGCCGATCGCGGCGCCGAGCGAGCCGTAGGTCGCGTTGTAGTTGGCAAAGGACGAGAGATACCAGGAGAGCAGCGCCGAGCCCGCAATCCAGAGGATGGAGGCCGTCACCGCGCCGAGGCTCAGCCACTGCCAGCGCGGTGCATCACGGCTCGGGGCAAAGCGGTAGAGGATAGCGAGCGCCACCAGCAGGATGAGGAACAGCAGCGGCCATCGTGCCAGCGCGACGATCAGCTTGCTTTCGGGGGCCATGCCGAGGTGATCCAGTGCGAGCGGGAAAGCGACGACGGCTCCCACCATCAACAGGAGTGCCACGATGCCGCCGACCGTGAAGGCGAGTGACACCATGTTCAGCTTGATGAAGCTGCGTTTCTCGCGTTCCTCATAGGCGACGTTGAGAGCGTCGAAGATCGCCTTGACGCCCGCATTGGCGCTCCAGATCGCGAGGACGAGGCCGAACAGGAAGGTGGCGCCGAGCGCCGTATTGCCCTTCGACACGACGCGTCCGACCTGCTCCTGGACGATCTGGAAGGTGCCTTCGGGAAGCATCATCGCCAGCTTCTGGAGGTTGTCGCTGATGGTCGCAGGATTGGCGAACAGTCCGTAGGACGAGACGAGTGCCGTCACGGCAGGAAAGATCGCAAGCAGCCCGAAAAACACGACGCCGCCGGCGGTCGCGAGCAGGCGATCGTCGCCGATGCGTTGATAGGTGCGCCAGAAAATATCCTTCCAGCCGGCCCAGGGAATCGTGAAGGGGCTTTTCGCAGCCCGGCCATGGCCGGGCTGCGTCGCCGCACGTGCCGGGTTTGTTTCAGGCGAATTTGCCTCGCGGTTGCGGTGGTCTTGCGGAGGCCCCGACGCAATCAAGCCGGCCTCCTGGAAGTAGCGCTCGGCGCTCAGCACGAAGACAGCCGTGGCGGCGACCAGCAGCCAGGAGTCGATTTGGGAGTCGATTTGGTCGGAGCGCCGCAATTCAGGCGTCCAGTCTTTGGCTGTGACGCCTTCGTCGCGCCGCCGTGAACCCCGCCAGCCCAATTGCCGCGAGCATCAGGCCAAGCTGCACGGGGCGGTTGGCACTGACCGGCCAAGCTCTGCCGCGGCCGCGTTCGCCCGGCGCAAGCGGCACCAGGGGAATTGTCGTCGCGACCTCTTTTACAGCCTGTTTGACCGTTCCACGCGGGATCCGCGGCGTCGCGACCGCCACGCGCAAACGGCTCGCAAGCGGAACGACCGGCTTTGCCTTGCGCTTCATCTGCGCCATCGCGATGCCGGCGCAGGCGCCGGCGAGCACCAGCAGCACGGCCGCGACGGCACCAAAACCCCAGAATTGTCCGTAAGTGATCGCTACCCAGCGGTAGAGGGCGATCAGTCCAACGAAAAATGCGGCGATCAGGAACAGCCCGGCGACCGCGAATAGCCCGCCGGCTACCGCGTAAGATGTCACCTTGCCGGTGGCCTTGCTGGTCTGGTCGCGCAAATAGGATTGAGCGGCGCGTTTGACGTGGTTGAGCTTCAGCGCCATGCCGGCGCGCAGCAATTCGCCCGATGGCGCGAGCATGAGGACATCCTCCGAGAGCGAGACATTCGCCGGGGATGAACGTGGCCGAATTTGACTTGTTCCGCCGGGCGCGCGCGATCAGCCGAGATCGGCGGCCGCGATCCAGAACACCTCGCCCTCGGACTCCTCGGTGTCGAGCCAGAGCAGGGGCAGTTCCGGGAAGGCCTCGTCGACCAGTTCGCGGCCGCGGCCGATCTCGCAGAGCAAGCCGCCATCCGGCGTCAGGTGATCGGGCGCATCGCGCAGGATGCGGCGGACCAAGTCGAGGCCGTCGGCGCCGCCGTCGAAGGCGAGCTTGGGCTCGGCCCGGCATTCCGGCGGCAATGCCGCCATGCCTTCCGCGTCGACGTAAGGCGGGTTGGTGATGATCAGATCATATTTGCTGTCGCCCAGCGGAGCGAACAGATCGCCGCGATAGAGCGTGATCCGCTCGTCCAGCCCATGCTCTCCGACATTGCGCGCGGCGACCGCGAGCGCATCCTTGGAGACGTCGACGGCATCGATCGCCGCGTTCGGGAAGTGATACGCGGCGAGGATCGCAAGGCATCCAGATCCCGTACAGAGATCGAGTACGCGCTCGACGGAAGCGGGATCGTCGATCAGCGAGCCCGGCTCGCCGTCGCCGCCGAAATGCGAATCCAGCAGCTCGCCGATGAAGGAGCGCGGAACGATGACGCGCTCATCGACATAGAAAGGCAGGCCGCGCATGTAGATCTTGTTGACGAGATAGGCCGCGGGTTTCCGCGTCGTCACGCGCCGATGGATGAGGTCGAGCAGCGTCTTGCCTTCCGCCGCGGTGACGCGGGCCCGGGCAAAGCTCTCGAACTGGTCGGGATGCAGATGCAGGGCCTCGCAGACCAGGAAGACGGCTTCGGCGACCGGATCGGTCGTGCCGTGGGCGAAGGCAAGCTTTGCCTCGACGAACCGGCTGACCGCATAACGGACGTAATCGATCAGCGTGAGCAGCTCGCCGCGCCCGACTTTGGCGAGCTTGGGTGCGGCGCGGCCGCGCGTCGTCTTTTTCGAAACTTTTGCCATCAGGATTTGGTCCAGCGTGCGGCGGCCTCGTCGTCGCGGGCCTGGGCCTCGACCCAGCCGGTGCCCGTGGCGCTCTCTTCCTTCTTCCAGAACGGCGCGCTCGTCTTGAGATAGTCCATCAGGAATTCGGCGGCCTCGAACGCCGCCCGGCGGTGTTGCGAGGCGGTAAGCACCAGCACGATGTTCTGCCCCGGCATGAACCGCCCGACGCGATGGATGACGGTGATCCCGTTGAGCGGCCAGCGCGACATGGCTTCGTCGACATGCCGCTTGATCTCTTCCTCGGCCATCCCGGGATAATGCTCGAGCGTGAGTGCCGCGATCTTCGAACTGTCGTCATCGGCGCGGCAGATGCCGGAGAAGCTCACGACGGCGCCGATATCGGTGCGGCTCCTGGTCAGCACCGCGATCTCGCGCGCAATGTCGAAATCGTCTTCCTGAATGCGGATGGCGACGGGGCAGGTGGTGACAGGGGAAGACATGGCCTAGCCGCCGGTCATCGGCGGGAAGAACGCGATCTCGCGGGCGCCTGCGATGGCGGCGTCCGCCTTGACATGGGCGTGGTCGATCGCGGTGCGGATCACCTTCGGCTTCTCGAAGGCATAGGCATAGGCTTCCCCTTGGGCGGACAACCAGGCGATCAGTTCCTCGACGGTGCGCACGCTTGCGGGCGGCTCGATGGTCTCCTCGGCCTTGCCGACGCGCTCGCGCACCCAGGCGAAATACTTCACCTTCATCCCTCGTCCTCCTTGATGAGGTGATGGATGCCGGCGCGGAAATAGTCGTAGCCGGTGTACATGGTCAGGATCGCCGAGGCCCACAGCAGGACGAGGCCGATCAGCGAAACCACGGGAATGACCTCGTCGCCGGCCGGACCTGCGAGCAGGAAGCCGATGGCGACGAGCTGCACCGTGGTCTTCCATTTGGCGAGCTTGGTGACGGGCACGCTGACGCGCAGCGCGGCGAGGTATTCGCGCAGGCCCGAGACCAAGATCTCGCGACACAGGATCACGATGGCGGCCCACAGCGACCAGCCATGGATGATGCCGTCCGCAGCCAGCATCAGCAGGCACGAGGCGACCAGCAGCTTGTCGGCGATCGGGTCGAGCATCCGGCCGAACGCCGATTGCTGATTCCAGATCCGGGCGTAATAGCCGTCGAGATAGTCGGTTACCGCCGCGCCGATGAAGATCGCGACCGCGACCCAGCGCAGCCACAACGGGTAATCCAGGATCGACTGCGCGTAGATGCATCCGACCACGACGGGGATCGCCGCGATCCGGCCATAGGTCAGGATGTTCGGGAGGGACATCGCGCGGCTGGTCGTCCCTCGTGTCGTGGCGATGTTCATCCGTCCTACCAATACCGCTCAAGCCAGAAGGTCAACCGTCCGTCCTCAATTGAGGTGCGGCATGCGACGACCATATGACTACAGCCCCTTTAGTTCATCCCGGCTGGGGATGGAAATAGTCGAAAATCCTGCGGGCGCTCTCGGCGCTCACGCCAGGAACCTTGCCGAGATCGGCGATCGAGGCGCGTTCGATCTCCTTCAGGGTTCCAAAATGATGCAGCAAGGCACGTTTGCGTGACGGGCCGATACCCGGAATCTCCTGCAAACCGGCCTCGCGGATGTCCTTCTTGCGCAGCTTGCGGTGTGAGCCGATGACGAAGCGGTGGGCCTCGTCGCGCAGGCGCTGGATGAAATAGAGCACGGGGTCGCGTGGCTCCAGCTTGATCGCCTCGCGCTCCGGCATGAACAGGGTCTCGCGGCCGGCATCCCGATCCGGGCCCTTGGCAACCGACATCAGCGACACCTGGGTCAATCCGAGATTGGCGAAGATCTCGCGGACCGCGTTGAGCTGGCCGCGCCCACCGTCGATGATCACGAGGTCGGGCCATTGCGGGAAATCGTCGTCCTTGGCCTTGGCCGCGCTCTCCTCGGGCGGGTTGATCAGGCGCTTGAAGCGGCGCTCCAGCACCTCGCGCATCATCGCAAAGTCGTCGCCCGGCGTAATCCCTTCCGACTTGATGTTGAACTTGCGGTACTGGTTCTTCACAAAGCCGTCCGGGCCGGCGACGATCATGGCGCCGACCGCGTTGGTGCCCTGGATGTGGCTGTTGTCATAGACCTCGATGCGCTTGGGCGCATGCGGCAGGTTCAGCGTCGCGGCCATGGCCTCGAGCAGGCGGCTCTGGGTTGCGGTATCGGCGAGCTTGCGGCCGAGCGCTTCCCGCGCGTTGGTCAGCGCGTGGGTGACGAGCTCCTTCTTCTCGCCGCGCTTGGGCGCGATGACCTCCACCTTGTGGCCGGCCTTGATCGAGAGTGCGTTGGCGAGCAGCTCCATCTCCTCGATCTCGTGCGAGAGCAGGATCGACTTCGGCGGCGGCTTGTCGTCGTAGAATTGGGCGAGGAAGGCCCCCAGCACTTCCTCGGGTGTAAAGCTCTTCTCCGCGCGCGGGAAATAGGCGCGGTTGCCCCAGTTCTGCCCGGTGCGGAAGAAGAACACTTCGACGCAGGAGAAGCCGCCCTCCTGGTGGATGGCGAACACGTCGGCTTCCTCGACCGTGCGCGGATTGATGCCCTGCTGCGACTGGATCGCCGACAGTGCGGCGAGGCGGTCGCGGTAGAGCGCGGCGCGCTCGAATTCGAGCTCGCCGGAAGCTTTCTCCATCTCGCCGGCAAGCTCCTGCTTCACCGCATGGCTTTTGCCGGACAGGAAGTCGGTGGCCTCGCGCACCAGCGTGGTATAGCCGCCGAAGTCGATCTCACGGGTGCAGGGGCCGGCGCAGCGGCGGATCTGGTAGAGCAGGCAGGGCCGGGTGCGACTCTCGAAGAAGGAGTCGGTGCAGGAGCGGATCAGGAACGCGCGCTGAAGTGCGGTGATGGTGCGATTGACCGCGCCGGCGGAGGCGAACGGGCCGAAATAGCGACCGGGGCGGGTCTGCGCGCCGCGATGCTTGAGGATCTGCGGTGCCCAATGGTCGCCGGTGATCAGGATGTAGGGAAACGATTTGTCGTCGCGCAGCTGCACGTTGAAGCGCGGCCGCAGCTGCTTGATGAGATTGGCTTCCAGCAGCAGCGCCTCGGTCTCGGTCGTGGTCGAGACGATCTCCACGGTCACCGTGGCCGCGATCATGCGCAGGATGCGCGCGGGCAGGGGCGCACTCTGGCGCGCGTAGCTGGACAGCCGCTTTTTGACGTTCTTGGCCTTGCCGACATAGAGCACGTCGGCGTTGGCACTGAGCATGCGATAGACGCCGGGCGAGGTCGGCGCGAGCCGGACCGCACGCTCGATTGCCTCGTGACCGCTCGCCAGCGGCTCTGCACCGATCGCGCCGCTCTCTTCCAGAATGTCCGGCAGCCGCGCTTCGTCTTCCTCCTCGCCGCCGGCGGCGGGATCGAGGTCGGGCGGGGACAGCCCTTCGAGGGCGGCATCGGCTTTCGCGGCGTGCGGCGATTTGCCGGTACGCGCGTCGTCCGGATTGTCGGAGGAATCGTGAACCATGGAGCGAATTTAGGCGCTGGGGGGACCGATTTGAAGTTCCGGCCGTGCCGCGCGCACAGGACGCTGCGCGCAGTTCCCGGTAACGCTTCCTTAAGTCTGTTAACAGCGCGGTAACGGGTCTTAACAGGCCTTTAACTTAAAACTCTCGATAAATCCTACGCGAAAAGATGGTGGTTCCGTAACCATGCGTTCGGTCCTGGCGCGGCGGCGCGGGCATCGCAGGGCGTTGCGGGAGTTGCGTTGGAGTATGTGATGAAGAGGCTCGTTGTGGGCGCAGCCGCATTGGTTGCAGCCGGCTGGACAGCTTCGGCAGGGGCCGCCGATCTCAATTACGGGCAGCGTGCGCCCTATACCGTCAATCAGCCGCTCAACGCCTATAGCTGGGCCGGTCCCTATCTCGGCGGCAACGTCGGCTATGAATGGGGCTCGGTGAGCAATACGTCCGTGAGGCCCTCCGGCTTCGTCGGCGGCGTGCAGGCCGGCTACAATTTCCAGAACGGCCCGTGGGTCTTCGGCGTCGAAGGCGATATCCAGGCCGCCGGTGCCGACGATACGTTCGCATCCTGGAAGTTCTCCAATCCGTGGTTCGGCACCCTGCGCGGCCGCGCCGGCTATGCCTTCAGCAACGTGCTGTTCTACGGCACCGCGGGCCTCGCTTTCGGCGAGCTGCGCGCGCAGACCTTCGGCTGGACGGAGTCGCACACCACGGCCGGCTGGACCGCCGGCGTCGGCGCGGAAGTCGGCCTTGCGCCGAACTGGAGCGCCAAGCTCGAATATCTCTACGTCGATCTGTCGACGAGCCAGTTCGCGATTACAGGCGTGTCAAACGGCTATAGCGCCAGCATTGTGCGTGCAGGCGTGAACTATCACTTCTGATAGCCAAATAAGAAAGTACCGGACTACAACCTCCCGGCCGCTCGCGGCCGGGACTTTTTTGCGCCGATTGTTTGGAGACAGGTCCGCTAGGAAAGGATCACGAGATTGACCGCTTTCGGGCCCTTCCCCTTCTTGTCCGGTTCGACTTCGAATGTGATACGCTGTCCTTCGGCAAGGTCCTTCAGTCCCGCTCGCTCTACAGCGGTGATGTGAACGAAGACGTCGCGACCGCCGTCGTCAGGCTTGATAAAACCGTAGCCGCGTTCGCCGTTGAAGAACTTGACCGTTCCCGTCATGGCCATCGGGAAACTCCCCCTCATTGCTCCTCCGTCGCAACGCAGACGCGCGCCGCGACATGACCGTGCATTACGAAGCCCGGGAGCTGGCCATCCTTGGGCAGACCTCATCGGTCCGACTGGATCTTTCTTAGGCCTTCACTCCGCCGCAACCATTCGCGGAAGCGGAACGTAAAGCCAGTCACGGAAACAGCATAATACGGTTCTTTGCAGATTGACTACCGCCCCTGCATATTTTTCCCAAGAATGCCGGAGTGTTACGGCCTCACGTTAAGGCTTGGGCACCTCTAATCGGAATCTGGCAGCACCTCCCTGGCCGAGCGGCATTTCCAGCTCCGGCAGGATGGTCTTGAGCTCGCCTTGCAGCGTGTAGGGCGGATTGACGATCAGGAGCCCGGCCGAGGTGAGGGCCGCGCCGTCGGCTTGCGGCGCCACGCTGAATTCGAGACGCAGGCATTTGCCCTGCGGCTTTGCTGCAGCTGCGGCGCGCGCCACGAGTTGCGCCAGCGTGTCGGTGGCGCGCCTGGATTTGGCGGGGTACCAGATTACATAGATACCGGTCGGCCATTTCGCAAAGGCGGTGGAGAAGGCCTCGCCCAGCCTTTCGAACTCGTCCTTGGCTTCGAAAGGCGGATCGATCAGCACCAGCCCGCGCCGCTCCTTCGGCGGCACGAACGCCGGCAGCGCCATCCAGCCGTCGAGATCGACGACGCGGGCCTGTTCGTCGCGCCGCAGCACGTCGATCAACGCCTTGCGCGCCTTCGGCTCGAGCTCGCAGGCGACCAGCCGGTCCTGCGGCCGCATCAGGCCGCGCGCAATCAGCGGCGAGCCCGGATAGGCCTTGAGCTCGCCCTTGGGATTGAAGGCGCGGACGATATCCATGTACGGCCTGGTCAGCGCGACGCTCTCGTTCGAGAGCCGCGCCTGCATCAGCCGGGCGATCCCGGTGAGCCACTCCCCGCCGCGGCGCGCCTCGTCGCTGTCGAGATCATAGAGGCCGGCGCCTGCATGGGTGTCGATGACGCGGAAGGCGGCCGGCTTGTCCTGCAGATAAGTGAGGATGCGGGCCAGCACGATGTGCTTGATGACATCGGCGAAATTGCCGGCGTGAAAGGCGTGGCGGTAGTTCATGATCGGGGACCACGTTGTCTTGCGCGATCCCATCCCCTTGTCATTGCGAGCGCAGCGAAGCAATCCAGAATCTTGCTGCAGAGGCGGTCTGGATTGCTTCGCTGCGCTCGCAATGACGAAGCAGGAGCTAACCACCCCTGATCGGCGGCATCGTCACCTGGTCGCGGCGGCAGGAGCGACGTTCGAGCTCCTCGCAGGCGCGGAATTGCAGGTCCTTGCTGAGGCAGATGCGGACCTCGGAGAGCCGGGTCCGGTTGCAGGTGACCGAGACGGCTGCGTTGCTCAGGCCGGGATTGGCCCTGATGAAGGCTTCCTCCACCTCGCCCGGCGCCACGGTTTTGGTCTCCGACAGGTCGAGATATTCGGCCGGGATCTTGATCGCCGCGCGCGCCTTGCGGATGGTCTCGAAATAGTTGCGATCGGTAAGCCCGGAGCAGGTGCCGTGCTTGTCCCATTCATTGAAGATCAGGCCCGGCGCCGGCATCAAATCGAGCATCGAGGAAACGATGCTGCGGTTGAGCCGCGGCGAGGGCCGCTGGCAATACTCCGGAAAGCCGTTCTCATATTGCGGCCACAGCCCGTGCACCACGAAGGAATAGGGGCGTCCCTCGCACTGGATGTTCGAGCGCCCGCCGCCGCGACCGCGTTCGGCGGCTTCTTCGCAGAAGGACGGCGACCATGACAACGACAGGACGTAGAAATCAAATTCGCCGGGCGCGTTCTGTCGCTTGTCCTGCGCCTTCGCGCCGCCAGCCAGCGCGATCAGCCCGGCGGCAAGAACCAGGGGGAGAGTCACGAGACGGGAGAACGAACGCAATCTAAAATGAACCATGGCAACGCCTCTCAACTAGACTGTGCAATCAGCCTAGCAGCCAACAAGAACATTTCAAGAACAAAATTTGAGCGGATCGGCGATCTGCTGCTGGATCGGCCTCGAATCAAATTCTTCGGCTTAGGGCTTGGCGGCGCGGCAGGACGGGTTGTAGGCCCAGTTGCGGTCGAGCCCGACCACACACCATTCGACGCCATTGCCATAGCCGGCAAAGCCGCCGTCCTCGACGAGGGAGAAATGCACCTTGCGCACCTTACCGTCGGTGAGCATGGCGTCAGCGGTGCAGTAGCGGCGCGGAATGTTGTCGGATGCCCAGGGCCGGAACGCGACTTCGTGAACGGCGGCGAAGCCTGTGATCTTCAACGGCGAATTCCAGAACGAGCTTTCCTTTTCCCAGAACTGGGTGGCGATCGTCGGCAGCGCCTTGTCGCAATCGGCAACGGCGCCGTCATAGCGCGGTCCGCTCAGCCAGAAGTTCAGCTCCAGCGGATTGGCCGCCTTGGCCTCGCCGAGCGACAGCGCTCCAAACATGAGGCCGAGAACGGCGGCAAAGCGGAGCGATTTCAGGAAGGGGGCGCGCATGGGCAATCCGGAGAGCTGGTCTTGCGAGGGTAGGACGGTGCCGCGAAGGTCGGGAGAGGTCAAGTGCAGCGCGGCAACACTTGGCCAGGAGTTGATCACAACGTCGCAGCCGAGCGGCCTTCCGTTCTTTTCACCGCCGCGCAGGCACCGTAAACTGCCGGCCATCAACGGAGTGACGGGAATGCGAATCATTGCGGCCGCGGGCCTTCTTGCCAGCCTGGTTGTTTCGGGGATGATGGCGAGCCAACCGGCGCGCGCCGACATCCTTCCGGTGCCGCCCATCAAGGGCAACGACACCGGCGGCATCATCGCCTATTCGATGGCGACGCAGGTCGATGCGCGGCAAGTCGCCGTCGATCATTGTGCGCGCTACGGGAAGGTGGCGAAATTCCTCGCGGTGCAGGCGTATGAGGGTGGCTACATCTCCTTTGCCTGCCGCTGGGTGCCCTACGGCGCCGCCGACCGGCCGATCCGCACGCTGTACTGAGGCGTTGTCGGGACGACAGCTCCATCTCAGCCAGGAGGCTCTCCCATGACGCGCAAGCTTGCTGTGCTCGGATCAGTCGTTTGCCTCGTGTTGTCCGTCGGCAGCGCTCTCGCGGACGATCTGCCGGTGCGCAAGGCCGGTCTGTGGGAAATGAAGATGGTCAGATCAGGCTCGGCGATGCCGGAGATGACCATGCAGCATTGCACCGACGAGAGCGTCGACAAGGAAATGAGCAACAACATCTCGCCGATGGCCAAGCAGGTCTGTGCCAAGCAGGAGGTCAAGAAGACGGCGACTGGCTATGTCAGCGATTCCGAGTGCAGCGTCGCCGGCATCAACACCACCTCGCACGCCGAGATCACGGGCGATTTCAACTCGGCCTATACGGTGAAGACCTCCTCGCACGCGCAAGGCGGCGCGGCAGGGGCCGCGGGGCGCGACACCACCATGACGCTGGAGGCGAAATGGCTCGGCGCCTGCAAGCCGGAGCAGAAACCCGGCGACATCGTGATGCCCGGCGGCTTCAAGATGAACGTGCGCGACGTCGACAAGCTGAAGGCGTTGCTGCCGAAATAGGTGGTGCGACAGTGAGTTCCGATCGAGCGGCCGAGATCAGGGCCATCGCCTTCGATGTCCAGGGCACCTGTGTCGATTTCTATCAGCCCGTGATGCGCGCGGGCGCCGCGATCAACGCGGCCAAGGGTCTCGAGATCGATTGGGCGGCCCTGTCCACGGAGTGGCGCGAGCTCTATCGCGCATCGATGGACGCCGTGATCGCCGGCCGTCGCGATTGGTTGCGGGTCGATCGCATTTATCGGGAAGCGCTGGACAGGCTCATCGAGATACGCGGCCTGTCTGATCGCTTCAAGACGGCCGAGCGTGACGAGCTCAACGACGTCTGGACCAAGCTCGATCCCTGGCCGGATGCCGTCGAGGGCCTGGCCCGACTGCGCCGGCGATTTTGCACGGCGACGCTCTCCAATGCGGGCATGGCCAGCGTGATCGCACTGGTGAAGAACGCCGGTCTGCCGTTCGATGCGATCCTGACGGCGGAGCTTGCGAGAAGTTACAAGCCTTCGTCGGCGGTCTATCAGCTCGCAGTCGATTATCTCGGCTATCGGCCGGATCAGATCCTCATGGTCGCCTGCCACAAATACGATCTGAAAGCTGCGCGCGCATTCGGCATGAAGACGGCTTTCGTGCCGCGCCCATTGGAGTTCGGGCCTGACGCCACGCCGGATGTGTCGCCGGAAAGCTGGTTCGACATCTATGCGACCAGCTTCATTGAGCTCGCTGACCGGCTGCAGGTCGGCTGACGCCCGTCGCCGCTTATACCGGTATCCTCACGCTCGCCCTCAAGCCCCCCATCGGGCTGTCGCTCAGCGTGATGTCGCCGCCGTGGGAGCGGGCGATATCGCGGGCGATGGCAAGGCCAAGGCCCGTGCCGCCTTCGTCCTGGTTGCGGGCGTTGTCCAGCCGCAGGAACGGCTTGAACACTTCCTCGCGCAAATGCGCGGGGATGCCGGGGCCGTCGTCGTCCACTGTCACGGTCAGATAACGATGGTCGCGCTGGCCGGAGATGGCGATCGCCTTGCCGTAGCGCGCGGCGTTGGTGACGAGGTTGGCGAGGCAGCGCTTGAACGAGGCCGGCTTGACCGTCACCACCGGCAGGCCGGTGAATGTCACCGTCGCGGTATGGCCATGGCGCTCGGCGTCGCTGCGCAATTCCTCGAGCGCCTGCGCCATGTCGGTGGGCTGCGATTGCTCGCCGGAATCGCCGCGCGCGAAGGCGAGATAGTCTTCCAGCATCATCGACATCTCGTCGACGTCCTTGCGCATGCCCTCGAGCTCGGGACTATCGCCGATCAGCGCCAGTTCGAGCTTGAAGCGGGTGAGGATAGTGCGGAGGTCGTGGCTGACGCCGGCGAGCATCGCGGTGCGCTGCTCCATGGTGCGCTCGATGCGCGACTTCATCTCGAGGAAGGCGACCGCGGCGCGCCGCACCTCGCGCGCGCCCCTGGGCCTGAAGTTCGGTGCCTCGCGACCCTTGCCGAAGCTTTCGGCGGCGTCGGCAAGCCGCAGGATCGGCTTGATCTGGTTGCGCAGGAACAGCACGGCGACGATCAGGAGGATCGAGGACGTGCCGACCATCCAGAACAGGAAAATCTCCGAGTTGGAGGCATAGGCGGCGCTGCGCTGCGCGAACACGCGCATTACGGCATCGTCGAGCTGGATGCGGATCTCGACGAGGTTCGAGCGACCCACCGTGTCGATCCAGAACGAGCGCCCGATCTGGCGACCGAGCTGCACCGACAGGGTCTGGTCGAGCAGCGAGAAGAACGGCTTGGGCCCCGGCGGCGGCATGTCGCCGGGAGGCAGGAAATCGACCACGAGACCGAGGCGCTGCTGGGCGATGCGGCGGATCTGGTCGCGGTCCTTGTCCTGCGGATAACCCTTGTAGACGTCGATCAGCGCGGCGATGTCCTGCACGACAGCGGCCGACAGTCGGCGTGTCACCGTGTTCCAGTGCCGCTCCATGAACACGAAGGCAACGACCGACTGCAGGATCACCATCGGCACGATCATGATGAGGAGCGCGCGGGCATAGAGGCCGGTCGGCATCCAGCCCTTGAACGCATTGCCCATCCAGCCATTCGCGGCGGACACGCGGCCGGCGGCGCTCTTGAGCAGCGTCAGGCCGGTATCGATCGTGCTCATCTAGCGCGCTTCACTTGATCTATGGCAAGGCCACGAGCCGGTATCCGATGCCGCGCACCGCCTGCAGGAACAGCGGATTGGCTGGATCGGTCTCGATCTTGCGCCTGAGGCGATTGATCTGCACGTCGACGGCGCGCTCGTTGACGCTGCCGTTACCTGTGAGCGCGCTACGCGGCACGGTCTCGCCCGGCGTTTCCGAGAGAATGCGCAGCATCTCGCGCTCGCGGTCAGTGAGGTGGATGACCTCCTCGCCCTGGCGCAATTCGCCGCGATCGAGATGATAGACGTACGGGCCGAACGCGATCTTCTCCACCGCCACCGTCTGGACCGGCGGCGCGGCGCGCTTGAGGATGTTGTTGATGCGCAGCGCCAGCTCGCGGGGCTCGAACGGCTTTGCGACGTAATCGTCGGCGCCGATCTGCAGGCCCTCGATGCGGGCCTCCGCTTCGTGCCGCGCCGTCAGCATCACGATCGGCACCGAGGAGGATGTGCGGATGAACCGGGCGAGATCGAAGCCGGTCTCGCCGGGCATCATGACGTCGAGAATCAGCAAGTCGAAATGCAGCCCGAGCAGTTTCGCGCGGGCATCGCCGGCGCTGGCGGCCGTGGTGACGCGATAGCCTTCAGCGGCGAGAAAGCGCGACAGCAGATCGCGGATACGTCGATCGTCGTCGACGAGCAAGAGATGCGGGGCGTCGTCGGCCGGTTGCGCCGGCGTGCGGGCGAGCGTGGCAGCGAGCGGCACGGTCACTCCTTGTCTTCATTGACGGAGGCGAAGATCGTCTCGAGCACCTTGTCGGGATCGTCGCGGTCGATCATCGCGCGCAGGAAACGCTTGACGGTCTCGGCGTCACCAGGCGCCATCTCGGCGAGCGCCTTGGTGATCCGCGTGGTCTGGAGACCGGCGAGCTTCTGCACCAGCGCTTCGCCCTTCGGCGTCGCGTAGAGCAGCCGCTGGCGGCGATCGTTGTCGCCGGTCTTCTGCACGATATAGCCCTCGTCCAGGAGCTGCTTGAGCACCCGGCCGAGCGACTGTTTCGTGATGCGCAGGACATCGAGCAGGTCGGCGACCTTCAGGCCGGGGTAGCGATAGACGAAGTGCATGACCCGATGATGGGCCCGGCCGAAGCCAAAAGCTTCCAGCTCCTGGTCGGGATCGCCGACGAAATCGCGATAGGCGAAGAACAGCAGCTCGATGATATCCCAGCGCAAATTGCCTCCATCGCCTGCTGCCGGCCGTGACGCGGCAGCGTCCTGAGAGGAAGTCGCGAAATTTATGTCAGGCATATTGACGTATCTTGGGTTCAATGTTACAAAACGATCGACCCGCACGAAATTTTAGGTCGTTTCATGGCGGGTGCATTTCCAAGAGCGGCCGGAAGGTGCCGGACAGGCGGCGACGGCCGGATCAGATCTACCGTGCGATTGTCGAGCGGCATTTCGACAAAACATACTGGACTTCCGCCTTCCGCAAAAGCATGTCCTCAGGCGACATGCTGGCCACGGAAACCGGCCGTAACAAGGCTGGCGGCGGTCCAGCCAGAAACCACATCGAGCCAGCCGGGCCCGAAAACGGGCAGGGGGCGCCAGAACGGCGCCGCCATCGGCAGCGGGAGGCAAGGACATGAGCATGAAATTCGACATCCAGCCCGCATCCAATCCGACACCCGAGAAGGACCGCGTCGCCAAGCTGGTGGATCCCGGCTTCGGGCGGGTCTTCACCGATCATATGGCTGTGGTCCGCTACAACCAAGCCAGGGGCGGCTGGTACGAGGCGAAGATCGAGGCGCGGGCCAACTTCCAGATGGATCCGGCCGGCGCCGTCCTGCACTACGCCCAGGAAATTTTCGAAGGTCTCAAGGCCTACAAGCGTGACGACGGCGGCGTGAACCTGTTCCGCCCCGATGCCAACGCACGTCGCTTCAAGGACTCCGCCGATCGCATGGCGATGGCGCAATTGCCCGAGGACGTCTTCATCGAGGCGGTCGAGCAGCTGGTGCGCATCGATCGCGCCTGGATGCCGGGCGGCGAGGGCAGCCTTTATCTGCGGCCTTTCATGATCGCGAGCGAGACCTTCCTCGGCGTCAAGCCGTCGTCGGAATACATCTTCGCGGTGATCGCTTCACCCGTCGGCTCCTACTTCAAGGGCGGCCCCGCCCCCGTCTCGATCTGGGTCTCCGAGAACTACACGCGCGCGGCAGTCGGCGGCACCGGCGCCGTGAAATGCGGCGGCAATTACGCAGCGAGCCTGCGCGCCCAGGCCGAAGCCATCCAGCACGGCTGCGATCAGGTCGTGTTCCTCGATGCCGTCGAGCGCCGCTACATCGAGGAGCTTGGCGGGATGAACATCTTCTTCGTGTTCGACGACGGCTCGCTCTCGACGCCGCCGCTCGGCACGATTCTGCCCGGCATCACCCGCGACTCCATCATCGCGCTCGCCCGCGATGCCGGAAAGACCGTGCGCGAGGAGCCGTACTCGCTCGACCAGTGGCGCAAGGACGCGGCCTCCGGCAGGCTGAAGGAAGCCTTCGCCTGCGGCACCGCGGCCGTGATCTCGCCGATCGGCAAGGTGCGCTCGGTGAGTGGTGATTTCGAGATTTCGGGCGGCGCCGCCGGTCCCGTGGCCATGGGCCTGCGCAAGCAGCTCGTCGACATCCAGTACGGCCGCACCAACGATCCGCACAACTGGATCCGCAAGGTGTTTTGAGGCTGATGCAGTCATCCCGGGATGGTCCGCAGGACCAGGCCCGGAATCTCGAGATTCCGGGTTCGATGCCTCGCATCGCCCCGGAATGACGGCCGCAATGGTTGCCGCCGCGTGCCCCGGCTGGTAAACGCCCGCATGGCCGAAAAACCCAAAAAACCCCAGAAACTGAAGGCGCGGCTGCCGCGTGGACTCGAGGATCGCGATCCCGCGGCGATCCGGGCGACGCGCGAGATGGTCGAGAAGATCCGCGCCGTCTACGAGCTCTACGGGTTCGAGCCGGTGGAGACGCCGGCGATGGAATATACCGACGCGCTCGGCAAATTCCTGCCCGACCAGGACCGTCCGAACGAAGGCGTGTTCTCGTTCCAGGACGACGACGAGCAGTGGATCAGCCTGCGCTACGACCTGACCGCGCCGCTCGCGCGCTATGTCGGCGAGCGCTACGGCACCGATGGTTTGGTCCTGCCCTACCGCAGCTACCGGGTCGGCTATGTCTTCCGCAACGAGAAGCCCGGCCCCGGCCGCTTCCGCCAGTTCATGCAGTTCGACGCCGACACCGTCGGCTCGGCGACGGCGGCGGCGGATGCGGAAATCTGCATGATGGCGGCCGACACGATGGAAGCGCTCGGTGTTGCGCGCGGCCAGTATGTGGTGAAGGTGAACAATCGCAAGGTGCTCGACGGCGTTCTCGAAGCCATCGGGCTTGCGGGCGAGGAGAACGCGGGCCGCAGGCTGACCGTGCTGCGCGCGATCGACAAGCTCGACAAGTTTTCCGCCGACGAAGTGCGCAAGCTTCTTGGCCCCGGACGATGGGACGGTGGCGAAGAAGGCAAGGGCGACTTCACCAAGGGCGCCAATCTAAGTGCGGCGGAGGCCGATGTCGTTCTCGCCATCACCAAGCCGCGCGAGGACTGGAAAGAGGCGATCGCCGCCGCTGAGACCTACCTCGCTAGAAGCGAGGTTGGTCAGGCCGGCGTGAGCGAGCTGGAGGAGATTGCCAAGCTGGTCACAGCATCGGGTTACGGCGCGGACCGCATCAAGATCGATCCGTCGGTGGTGCGCGGTCTCGAATATTACACCGGCCCCGTCTACGAAGTGGAACTGCTGCTCGACACCAAGGACGAAAAGGGCCGCCCCGTGCGGTTCGGCTCGGTCGGCGGCGGTGGGCGCTACGACGGTCTCGTCTCGCGTTTCCGCGGCGAGCCGGTGCCGGCAACCGGCTTCTCGATCGGCGTGTCGCGGCTCCAGGCTGCGCTGACGCTGCTCGGCAAGCTCAATACCAAGCCCGAGTTCGGCCCAGTGGTCGTCACTGTGTTCGATCGCGATCGCGTTGCGGACTATCAGAAGATGGTAGCCAGCTTGCGCAGCGCCGGCATCCGCGCCGAGCTCTATCTCGGCAATCCCAAGAACATGGGCAACCAGCTCAAATACGCCGACCGCCGCAACTCGCCTTGCGTGATCATCCAGGGTTCGGACGAAAAGGCGCGCGGCGAGGTGCAGGTCAAGGATCTGATCGAGGGCGCCAAGGCCGCCGCTGCGATCGCCTCCAACCAGGAATGGCGCGAGACGCGCCCCGCGCAGTTTTCCTGCAGCGAAGCCGATCTCGTCGCGAAGGTGCGCGAGGTGTTGGCGCGCCATGACGTAAAGTGGGGCTAGCCATTCACTGGCGTCCTCACGCCCGGGCTTGTCCCGGGCATCCACGTCTTGTTTGATGGCGAAGAACGTGGATGGCCGGGACGAGCCCGGCCATGACGGAGAGCGAAGAGGGAGGAACAAATGCCTGAGATCACCATCAGCATGGCCGAAGGCCGCACCGACGAGCAGAAGGCCGGCATGATGCGCGACATCACGCAGGCACTGGTGAAGAATCTCGGCGTCGACGCCGATGCCGTCGTCATCCAGATCAACGAAGCCCCGCTTCGCCACAAGATGAAGGGCGGCAAGACCTTCGTGGAGCGCGCTGCGGCGGCGAAGAAGTGACGCGTTAGCGTCATTCCGGGGCAGCCCGTCAGGGCTGAACCACGATGCGCAACTGCGCATCGGGGAATCTCGATCGACAATCTCTGGATTCCGGGTTCGCGCTTCGCGCGCCCCGGAATGACGAGCAAGTACCATGGACGCACGTGATTTCATCAAGATCGGCATGAGCGCCGAGCGCACGCTGGTGGTGCCGGCCGAGCGCACGGTCGGGCACTTCGTGCCCGGCATGCCGATGGTCTATGCGACGCCGATGATGATCCTGGAGATGGAGATGACGTCGGGCGATGCCATCCGGCCAGCACTTCAGTCGGGCTGGGTCACTGTGGGCACCGAGGTCGACATCCGCCATCTCGCCGCCGCGCTCGTCGGCGCAACGGTGCGGACCACTGCGAAAGTGATCGCGGTCGAGCGGCGGGTCATCCGGTTCGAGGTCGAGGCATACGAAGGCACGCGCAAGCTCGGCGAAGGCCGCCATGCGCGCGGGCTCGTCAATGTCGAGATGTTCAACAAGCGGCTCGGTGCATAGCCGCTACTTGGCCAATTCCTTCGACCGCTTGGTCGCCGCTGCGATCGCGCGGATCATCAGGTCGCGCAGGCCCGGCTCGCCCATCAGCACGGCGAGCGCCGCGGCGGTGGTGCCGCCCGGCGAGGTGACGTTCTGGCGCAGGGTCGCCGAGGGAAGATCCGACTGGTGCAGCAGCTCGCCGGAGCCCGCGACCGTCTCGCGCGCGAGCTTGGTCGCCAGTGCTTCCGGCAATCCCGCTTCCACGCCGGCGCGTGCCAGCTCCTCGGCCAGCAGGAACACATAGGCCGGCCCCGAGCCCGACACGGCGGTCACCGCGTCCATCAGGCCTTCGTCCTCGACCCATTCGACCGAGCCGGTGGCGCGCAGCAGCGCGTCGGCCACCGCACGTTGGCGCGCGCTGACGTTGTTCGCGGCGACGGCCACCGTGATGCCGCGGCCGATCGCCGCCGGCGTGTTCGGCATCGCCCGCACCACGGCGCCGCCGCAGACCTCTTGGAGCGAAGCAATCGTGGTTCCCGCCATGATCGAGACCACGGACGTCGTCTCCGAGACGAACGATTTCAGCTTAGCGCCGGCCTCGCGGAACATCTGCGGCTTCACCGCGACGATCATCGTCTCGACGGTGCCCGCCGCCGTCACATCCGGATTGAGCGCGACGCCCTTGGCTGCCAGCGCGCTGATCTCGGGTGACAGATGCGGCTCGACCACGGCGACGCGGCGCGGGTCGAGCCCGCCTGCCAGCCACCCGCTCAGCATCGCGCCGCCCATCTTGCCGGCGCCGGCGAGCAGGATAGTGCCGGTGATGTCTTGGAGGGGATTGGTTGTCATCGCTGCTGCCACACGTTCGCTGTGGTCCCCGCCTAGTGCGCAATTGCGCACGGGGGGCGGGGACCCATAACCACAGCTGGTTCTAGTGGATGGATGGCAGAGCAACAAGCGTTGTGCCACAAGCGGCATCGCGCGGTATGGATCCGGATCTTCGCTGCGCTCGTCCGGGATGAAGTTGTGGGTGAGGCGCGGCTACGCCTCGCCCACCGTATCGAACATGGCGGCGTCCATCGCCTGCGCGGTGGTCTTGCCGGCCCACACCACGAACTGGAACGCCGGGAAGTAGCGCTCGCAGGCGTGGATGGCGCCGGCGAGCATGGCTTCGCATTGCGCGGTGGAGGCGGTGAGGCCGCCCGGCAGCACCAGCGCCTGGCGATGCATGATCATGCCGGTGTTGGTCCAGAGATCGAAATGGCCGATCCACAATTGCTCGTTGACCGCGGCGACGAGCCGCTGCACTTCGCCGCGGCGCGCGACGGGAATCTTCATGTCGAAGGCGCAGGCCAGATGCAGCGCTTCGATCTCGCCCATCCAGGTGAACGAGATCTGGTAGTCGGTCCATTGTCCCTTCGAGACGATGGTCAGCTCGTCCTCGCCGGAACGTTCGAACGGCCAGTTATTGCTGGCAGCGATATCCTCCACCACCGCGAGCGGGTGATTTCGGGAATCGATATTGCCTTCGAGCAGGGACATGCCGTCTCGACCTCTTGCCTTCTTGTTGTCTTTGATACGCACGCGGTTGGGTCCGGCGCGCGCTCCCTAACGTCGTCGATCTCGGGATTCGCTTTCGCGATCTCCTTCCGACCGGCGCGGCCTGTCGCGGATCAAGTGATGTGATTTGCGGAATCTGCGCAACCGGGTCCCGAGTCCGTCCACAAGCCAGGACTCGTTCGTCCACAGCTCATCTCGGCCACAATCGTTAACGAACGAGAACAAATCGGAATCGGATTCCCGAAAGCCGCCGATCGTGAATTCCGCCGCGCGGGGGCCGCACCGCCCCTGCGGCATGGGACCATGCGGTTTTGGCCTGCGGAACACGCTTGCTTGCTGCTCCGGACCGGCGGATATTTCCAGTCAGGTCGCTCAATCCCGGGCGGCCGATGTTCTCAGGGCGGGGTGAAAGTCCCCACCGGCGGTAAGGGTCGAAAGGCCCAAGCCCGCGAGCGCCTTCCCCAGGGTTTATTCCGACGGGAGGGGTCAGCAGATTCGGTGCAACTCCGAAGCCGACGGTTAAAGTCCGGATGAAAGAGAACGGTCGGTGGCAGACGCATCGCAAGATGCGGCTGTTTGTCGTTCCGTATGCCCTGATTCTGGTCCCGAAGAGGAAAGCCATGAATCAGATGTTGCAAGATCCCCCACTCCAAACTTCCGAAACCAAGCCGCCGGTTCCATCGGATCCAATGAAGGAGCACCCGCGCTTCGCCAAGCCGCAGCGGGTGGCCTTCGTGCAGGCCTGCTGGCACCGCGACGTGGTCGAGGAGGCCCGCATCGCCTTTCTGAAGGAGGCCGAGGCGCGCCATCTCAATCATGTGGATGTGTTCGAGGTGCCGGGCTCGTTCGAGATCCCGCTGCATGCGCAGGTCCTCGCCAAGACGCGGCGCTACACCGCCATCGTCGCGGCCGGCCTCGTCGTCGATGGCGGCATCTATCGCCACGAGTTCGTCGCCGACACCGTGATCAAGGCGCTGATGGATGTGCAGCTGCGCACCGAAGTGCCGGTGTTCTCGGCCGTGCTGACGCCGCAGCAGTTCCACGAGACCGAGGTGCACTACGATTTCTTCCGCAGGCACTTTGCGATCAAGGGCGTCGAGGTCGCGGCCGCCTGTGCGGAGACGCTGCTGGGTCTCGAGCGCCTGCGGGGCCAGGTCGCGGCGGGGATTGTGGGGTAGGCTCTCTCGCTCTGCCCGCTTGCGGGGAGAGGGTTGGGGTGAGGGGGAATCTCCGCGCGGACGGTGAGAGTTGGAATCGCGGAGAGTCCCCCTCACCCGGAATCCGTGCTTCGCACGGATTCCGGCCTCTCCCCGCAAGCGGGGCGAGGCGAAAGCAAATCAATCGAACAGGCTCGAGACCGACTCTTCAGCCGCGGTACGCGCGATCGCATCCGAGATCAGGCTGGCGATCGGCAGGGTGCGGATGTTCGGCGCCTTGGTCACCGCCTCGGTCGGCAGGATCGAGTCGGTGATGACCAGCTCCTTCAGCCTTGAGCCGCTGATGCGGGCGGCCGCGCCGCCGGAGAGCACGCCGTGGGTGATATAGGCGTAGACGTCCTTGGCACCCTTGGCGATCAGCGCATCGGCAGCGTTCACCAGCGTGCCGCCGGAATCGACGATGTCGTCGACCAGGATGCAGCTATAGCCGGAAACGTCGCCGATCACGTTCATGACCTCGGATTCGCCCGGACGCTCGCGGCGCTTGTCGACGATCGCGAGCGGGGTGTTGATGCGCTTGGCCAGACCGCGGGCGCGGGCGACGCCGCCGACGTCGGGCGAGACCACCATCACCTTGCCGAGGTCGAAACGCTCGCGGATGTCGCGCACCATCAGGGGCGCGGCGAACAGATTGTCGGTCGGGATATCGAAGAAGCCCTGGATCTGGGTCGCATGCAGGTCGAGCGTCATGACGCGGTCGACGCCGGCATGGGTGATGAGATTGGCGACGAGCTTGGCGGAGATCGGCGTGCGCGAGCCTGATTTGCGATCCTGGCGAGCGTAGCCGAAATAGGGGATGACTGCGGTGATGCGGCGCGCCGAGGAGCGGCGCAGCGCGTCGGTGATGATCAGCAATTCCATCAGATGGTCGTTCGCGGGAAACGAGGTCGACTGGATGATGAAGGCATCCGAGCCGCGGACGTTCTCCTGGATCTCGACGAAGATCTCCATGTCGGCGAAGCGCCGGACGACCGCTTTGGTCAGCGGCAGGTCCAAGCCCTGCGCGATGGCCTGCGCGAGAGCCGGATTGGAGTTGCCGGCGACGAGCTTGATGGAGCCGTTCTTGGCCGACATGGACGCTTCCTCCCGCGCTTTGCTGGATACGACGTTCAACATCTCAAGATACCCACTGGCAGCACGGTTACGACGGGCGAGGAAATATCAGGCCGGGGGCTGCGCTGGCAACCCGGGATGCTACGTTTTCCCTTTGAAAATCCTGAGTCGGGCCAACGGCTTGGCCGCAAACTGGGCCCGTGGTTTAGCGGTGGTTATTGCTGGGCGTAGCCGAGCGCCGAAGCCGGCATCTCGGCCGCCGGAGCCTCCGGCGTCGCACTTGCCACGGCCGGTCCGCGGAGGCCAGGAGCGGCGTTCGGCGCATCAGGCGTGCCGTTGATCATATTGGAAAGCCCGCTGAATCCGGCCTGGGCGATCTTCCGCAGCACGAGGTCGTCGGCGGCTTGCCAGGCATCGCGGCCGCCCTTGGCCGCCGTCGGTTCCTCGCCGGAGAGCCGCAGCGCCCGCTGCTGGTTGGCGTCGTAGACGTCCCAGACCCAGGCGATCACGGTCTTGCCGCGCACCACCTGGGCGGAGAGGTAGCTGCGCACGCGGTAGGCAGCCGTCCCCTCGCGGGAGACGATCGAGAGGCTACGCAGCTTGGACTCGCTGTCGAGCACGCCGACCATGCGGTCGAACACCTGCGGCGGCGGCCCGTCGATGGATTCGAAAGCGACCGTCGCGCCGGAGCCGCCGCTCGGCGCTGCCATGGCGTAGGAGTTGGCGGGCGCGTTGCCGCCGGCGCAGCCGGCCAGCACGGTCGCTGCCGCCAGCAGCACGACCGCCATCACACGGGAGCCCGCGCGGCGCAGAAATGATGACGCTTCCCTCATTGAGGGGCAGCGATATCGTTAAAATCGATTAAGGTCTAGGGCAGAGGCGACACAGCCACTGTCATTCCGGGGCGCGCCTCTTGGCGCGAGCCCGGAATCCATTTCTCCGCATCCATTGTTGCACGATGGATTCCGGGCTCGATGCTTCGCATCGCCCTGGAATGACACGGGGTTTCTGTTGTGTTCACGCTTCCAGCGCAATCGCGTGAACGTGCCTACCGTAATCCGGCTCCTTGCGATGCACCGAGCGGCGATAGCTGAAGAAGCGCTCGTCGGCGTAGGTGTCGAGACCAAGATCGTCGATCATCAGGATGCCGGCGGCTTCCAGCCGCTTGCGGATGAAGCCGGCGAGATCGAACATCGCGTGACCCTCGCGCACCGACGGGATGAAGAACACCGCGTTGTCCGCATCGGCGTCGATGAAGCGCGCCACGAACTCGTTGCCGACCTCGTAGCTGTCCTGCCGGATCAAGGGGCCGATCGCGGCGATGATGCCATCGCGTGTGGCGCCGAGTTTCTCCATTGCCGCAATGGTGGATTCCAGCACGCCCGTCAGCGCGCCCTTCCAGCCGGCATGCGCGCCGCCGATCACGCGCGCGTTGGGGTCGACGAACAGCACCGGGCCGCAATCGGCGGTGGAGACGCCGAGCGCGATACCGGGTGTCTTGGTCACCAGCGCATCGCCTTTCGGCCGCGGGCCGCTCGGCCATGGCTCTGCGGCGACGAGCACGTCGGGCGAGTGGATCTGATGCAGGCTGAGGAAGCGGTCGGCTGCGACGCCGACATGCTCGGCCATGCGGCGGCGGTTCTCCGCGACGAGGGTCTGATCGTCGTTGGAGCCGAGCCCGCCGTTCAGCGCGGCATAGATGCCGCCGGAGACGCCCCCCTCGCGGGTGAAGAAGGCATGGCGCAGCCCGGGTACCGCCGACAGCAATGACGAAGTGAGCGTCATCAATAGCCTCCGGCCTGTTCGAGATCGCTGAGGCCCGCAATGCCCGTCAGCCGTGGCTCGGAGATGCCGAGCACCTTGAACATCGCGCCCATGCCGCTGCGTCCCGTATCGGTCAGCCGCTTCAGCGCCACGGAAATGTCGGTGGCGACCTCAGGCGTTGCTTTCTGCATCAAGGCGGCGGCGCGGGTGTCGATGCCGACGCGCTTGAGGAAGTCGCCTTGCGTCACCGGACCGTGCACGCGCGCGCCGACATCCTCGGCTGCACGCGCGAGCGCCTGGAAGTCGACATGGGCGGTGACGTCGGCCTGGCCCGGCGCCTTCAAGGGATCGGTGAAGCTGTGGCGCGCGATGGCCTGGAAAGTATCTCCGGCATCGCTGCGCAAATGGCCGTAGTCGATGATCAGCGCGGCGCCGTCCTGGTCGCGTACGCGCGTGGCGAGCTTCATGATCTCCGTGTCGGGCCGCCACTCGAACACTGCGCCGACAGGCGCCGCGCGCACCAGGGGCGGCAGCAACACGTCGAAGCGCGGCGTCGGCTCGGCCGCCGCGCCGAACTGGAGCTTGCCGTTGGGATCGATCTCGATCACCCGCTCGTGCCAGCCATCCTCGCGCTTCACCATCTGGTGGATCGGCAGCACGTCGAAATATTCGTTGGCGAGGATGACGCTGGGTCCCTCCGGCACGTCGTCGATGCTGTCGTGCCAGGCGATGTTGTTGCGCACGCCCGACAATGTCGCACTCTGCCGCTCGCGCAGGACGGGATTGACCTCGACCATGTGGATTTGAAGCGCCTGATAGAGCGGCGGCAATACGCGTAGCGCACGCAATGCATCAGCCATCATGGTGCCGCGGCCGGGCCCGAGCTCGATCAGCCGCAAGATTGGCGGCGAGCCCATCTGTTTCCACACCGAGGCGGTCCACAGGCCCAAGAGCTCGCCGAACATCTGGCTGACTTCGGGCGCGGTGGTGAAGTCGCCTTCACGCCCGAGCGGATCGCGTGAGACGTAATAACCGTAGCGCGGGTGCATCAGGCACAGTTCCATGTACCGCCAGACCGGCATTGGGCCTGAGGACTTGATCAGGGCCTTGATCTCGTTGAGCAATGGCTGTTCGGTCACGAGCTGTATTCTCGAAGTGAATTAACGAATGGCCTCGGTGGGCTTTGGCGAGCCGCGCCTGACAGCCCATACAATAAGTATACCGCCGACAATAAGCATGGGGATCGATAGCAGCATGCCCATGGTTAATCCGCCCCAGAGGAATCCGAGCTGCTCGTCCGGTTCGCGGAAATGCTCGCCGGCGATCCGCGTCAGCCCGTAGAGCAGAATGAAGGCTCCGAGGATCATGCCCGGCCGTTTCAGCGCTCCGAAGCGGACCATCACCGCGAGCGCCGTGAACAGCAGGATGCCCTCCATGCCGGCTTCATAGAGCTGGCTTGGATGACGGGGCAAATGCGACGGGTCGTGGGGAAAGATCATGGCCCATGGCAGGCTCGCATCGGTGGCGCGGCCCCACAATTCGCCGTTGATGAAATTGGCGATGCGCCCAAGCAGCAGCCCGATCGGAGCGACCGCGGTGGTGATGTCCCCCAGCGACAGGATCGAGATGCCGTTGCGGTAGGCAAACCACATCACCGCGACGACGCAACCGAGAAAGCCGCCGTGGAAGGACATGCCGCCCTCCCATAATTTGAAGATCGCAGCCGGATTACTGATGAAGAAGGGCAGATTGTAGAACAGCACGTAACCGGTGCGGCCGCCGAGGATGATGCCAAGCGTGACCCAGAGGATGAAATCGTCGATCTGCACCAGCGACATCGGCGCGGGCCCGCCCCACAGACGCTCGTTCTTCAGGAGGGAGCGCGCATAAAGCCAGCCGATGACGATGCCGCCGATATAGGCCAGCGCGTACCAGCGGATCGCGAACGGCCCGATCGCGACCGCGATGGGGTTGAAGGACGGGAAGTCGATGAGCAGTAAGGGCATTGCGCCTGCTATTGCTGGACGAGATTGCGGCGATAGAGCGCCAGCAGTCGCTCCCAATGCCGCTCGGCGGCGTCGCGGTCATAGACCGGCCGCTTGGGAAATGCGAAGCCGTGATGGGTGCCGGGATAGATCTCGACCTCGGCCTTTGCGCCTTTGATGCCTTCCTTGACTTTCTCGATGATTTCAGGCGGCGCGTAGACATCGGTCTCGGCGCAGGCGAAATAGAGCTCGGCTTTGGTCTTGCCTGCCGCGAGATGCGGGCTGTCGGCCTGGTCGGTCGCCAGTTGCACACCGTAGATCGAGGCGGCGGCCTTGACGCTGTCAGGGAAATGCGCAGCGGCGTTGATGGCGTAGCGGCCGCTCATGCAATAGCCGACCGTGCCGACGATTTCAGTGTTCGCGGCAGCCTGGCCCTCGGCATAGGTGAGCAGCGCACGCGTGTCGTCCATGATCATCGGAATCGTGAGCGAGCCCATCAGCGCGAACATGCGCTTGCGCTCCGGCGCGTTCGGGTCGGCCGGCAGCGCGCCGAGCTCCATCACGCCGGAGCGGTAATAGAGGTTCGGCAGCATCACGTAATAGCCTGACGTCGCGAGCCGGCGCGCCATGTCGCGCAGCTCCTCGCGAATTGCCGGTGCGTCCATGTAGAACAGGATGACCGGGAACGGTCCGCCCCGCTCGGGATGGACGATGAAGGTCGCGGTGTGGCCGTCCTTGGTGGGAATTGCGATCTGCTGCTCGATCATGTCGTGCGTTTCCGGCTTGTGATTCTTGTTATGCAGGGACGTTGAATACGATTGCAAGGAAACCGGGGCGTGACAAGGATACCGCCGCGCGGCCCTTGAACCTGTCACCGCGGATTGCCATTGTCTTTTTGCGCGTTCGCGCAAAGTTTATTGAGCCGCCAAAAGACCGATCAGGAGACCGACATGACCCAGACCACCAACCGGTTTTTCGACGAGATCGGCCGCATGATGAACGATGCCGCCGGTGCGGCCCAGGGCGTCAAGCGCGAGTTCGACACCGTCATGCGCAACCAGGCTGAGAAATTCCTGCGCGACATGGATCTGGTCAAGCGCGAGGAATTCGAGGCGGTCAAGGACATGGCCCGTCTGGCGCGTGAGGAGAACGAGGCCCTCAAGGCGCGCATCGCCGCGCTCGAGGCCAAGCTCGGCGGGTAGGCGCCCTTTATCTTACCCTCCCCCTCCGAGGGAGGGTAAGGACCCGGTCTTCTCGGGCAGCCCATTCTCCTTGTCATTTCCGCATCTTCCGGGTAAAAGCCCGCCACGTCCGCGGCCCCCGCACCCCTGGAGGCTTGCTGCGGCGTACGCCATGGGCCGCCTTGCGGCCCATTAACTTTTGCAAAAACAAGGACTTAGACTATGGCGACGACCGTCAAGGAATTGAAGGCGACCGCACGTCCGAAGAGCGGCAAGGGGGCCGCCCGGGCTGAGCGTCGCGCCGGCAGAGTGCCCGGAGTGATCTATGGTAACAACCAGCCCCCGCTGACGATCTCGATCGAAGATCGTGAACTGCGCCAGCGCATCCTTGCCGGCCGGTTCCTGACCACGCTGGTGGACATCGACCTCGAGGGCAAGAAGCACCGCGTGATTCCGCGCGACTACCACCTCGATCCGGTCAAGGACTTCCCGATCCACGTCGACTTCATGCGTCTCGGCGAAGGCGCCACCATCCGCATCAGCGTTCCCCTGCATGTCGTGAAGGCGGAAACGTCTCCGGGCGTGAAGCGCGGCGGCACGGTCAACATCGTCGCCCATGCCATCGAGCTCGAATGCGGCGTCGAGAGCATTCCGCAGTACATCGAAGCCGACGTCGGCGCGCTGGAAATCGGTCACTCGCTGCATCTGTCGGACGTCAAGCTTCCCGCCGGCGTCAAGGCGCTGACCCGCGAGGACGCGACCCTCGTCACCATCGTGCCGCCGTCCGGCTACGCTGAAGAGCAGAAGGCTGCGGCTGCGGCTGCTGCTGGTGGCGCGGCTCCGGCGGCTGGCGCGGCTGCTCCGGCGGCAGGTGCTGCGGCTCCGGCTGCGGGTGCTGCGGCTCCGGCAGCGGCCAAGGCTCCGGCCGGCGGCGACAAGAAGAAGTAATCTCTCGAAAGAGCCGGCGCGTGATCCCCGATCGCGCGCTGGCTGAGGGGCGCGCCGCGTCATGCGACTCTTTGTTGGGCTCGGCAATCCCGGCGCGAAATACGCACGTAACCGGCACAATATCGGCTTCATGGCCGTCGACGAGATCGCGCGGCGTCATGGTTTCGCACCATGGCGCCGCAGGTTTCAGGGCGAGACTTCGGAAGGCACGCTCGGACCTGAGCGCGTAATCCTGCTCAAGCCGACGACCTATATGAACGAGTCCGGCCGCAGCGTTCAGGAAGCAGCAGGCTTCTTCAAGATCGCGCCAGGCGACACCACGGTGTTTCACGACGAGCTCGAGCTTCCGCCGGGCAAGGTGCGGTTGAAGATCGGCGGCGGCATCGCCGGCCATAACGGCCTGCGCTCGATCTCGGCGCATATCGGCAACGACTATCGCCGTGTCAGGCTCGGCATCGGTCATCCCGGCGTCAAGGAGTTGGTGCACGGCCATGTCCTGTCGGACTTCGCCAAGGCCGACAATGAGTGGGTGACGACGCTGTGTGACGCGGTCGCCGAGCACGCCGCCCTGATCGCCACGGGCACGGACGCGACCTTCGCCAACAGGGTGCATCTTGCGATGCAGGCGAAGGGATTTTTGACCAAGGACGAGAACGGCAAGGAATAGGCTCGTGGGATTCAAATGCGGAATCGTCGGATTGCCCAATGTCGGCAAGTCGACCTTGTTCAACGCCCTGACCGAGACCGCCGCGGCGCAGGCGGCCAACTATCCGTTCTGCACCATCGAGCCGAATGTCGGCGAGGTCGCCGTGCCTGATCCCAGGCTCGACAAGCTGGCGGCGATCGCCAAATCGGGCCAGATCATTCCGACCCGGCTGACCTTCGTCGACATCGCCGGTCTCGTGCGCGGCGCCTCCAAGGGTGAAGGTCTCGGCAACCAGTTCCTCGCCAACATCCGCGAGGTCGACGCCATCGCGCATGTGGTGCGCTGCTTTGAAGATTCCGACATCACCCATGTCGAGGGCAAGATCGCCCCGCTCGCCGACATCGAGACCATCGAGACCGAGCTGATGCTCGCGGACCTCGACAGCCTCGAGAAGCGCGTCGACAACCTGACCAAAAAGGCCAAGGGCAACGACAAGGACGCCAAGGAGCAGCTCGACCTCGTCAACCGCACCTTGGTGCTGCTGCGCGACGGCAAGCCCGCGCGCCTCGTCGAGCGCAAGCCGGAGGAGGAGCGCGCCTTCGGCATGCTCGGCCTGTTGTCGTCCAAGCCCGTACTGTATGTCTGCAACGTCGAGGAAGGCTCCGCCGCCACAGGCAACGCGTTCTCGAAGGCCGTGCAGGAGCAGGCGGCCAAGGAGGGCGCCGTCGCCGTCGTCATCTCGGCCAAGATCGAATCCGAGATCGCCACCCTCTCGCGCGAGGAGCGCGCCGACTTCCTGGAGACGCTGGGCCTGGAAGAGGCCGGCCTCGACCGCCTGATCCGCGCCGGCTACAAGCTGCTCGACCTCATCACCTATTTCACGGTGGGACCGAAGGAAGCGCGCGCCTGGACCATCCATCGCGGCACCAAGGCGCCGGGCGCGGCCGGTGTGATCCACACCGATTTCGAGAAGGGCTTCATTCGCGCCGAGACGATCGCTTTTGACGACTACGTCGCGTTCAACGGCGAAGCCGGCGCTCGCGATGCCGGCAAGCTGCGCCTCGAAGGCAAGGAATACGTCGTCGCCGACGGCGACGTGATGCATTTTAGGTTCCATACGTAAGTCTTGTCATTCCGGGCTCGCCTCTTCGAGGCGCCCCGGAACGACGGAGCCTCACCGCATCCCGCCGCCCTGATCCCTGATCGCGCCGAGATGCTCGTTGATGCGGAATACGATCAGGATCAGTTCCGCGGCGATGCGCGAGAACACGATCCCGACGACGACGCCCGCGATCGATTCCAGCACGATCAGGAAACCGGCGAACGGGCTGATCGCCATCGCGGTGAGACCGGCAAAGATTCCGGAGAGGCCGAACAGGCAGATCACGCCGATCACCAGCCAGTAGAAGGTCTTGATGATCGTCGGCGTAATGAAGCGGTCCCATTGAAACAGATCGCTGAATGAAAACATTTCTCTCCCCCGGGCAGATCGTGCCGCCGACCGTATCATCCGGACAATGAGGCAGGTTTGGCCCGACTCGCCGAATGTAGCACGAGCCATGCGAGCCGGCGGGTTGAGATTGCCGCAAAGTGCGGCCACAATCTGTCCTCCCGCAAAGCTTTTCCCAGATGACCCTGACCTTCGAAGATTTCCCGACCGGCCGCTACGGAACGTTCGGCCCGCGCCATGTCACCCGCGACGAGATCCTGGCCTTCGCCGCCGAGTTCGATCCGCAGCCGATGCATCTGGACGAGGAGGCAGCTAGCCGGAGCATGCTGCGCGGCCTGTCCGGCTCTGGCTGGCATCTCTGCTCGCTGATGATGCGGATGATGGCCGACGGATTTATTGCCCGCGCCGCTTCGCTGGGATCTCCCGGCGTCGACGAGGTGCGCTGGCTCTCGCCGCTCAGGCCGGGAGACGATCTGACGCTCGACGTCGATGTCGTCGAGGCACGCACCTCGAAGAGCCGGCCGAACCTCGGCATCGTCAAGTTCAAATGCACCGTGCGCAACGCCAGGGGCGAAGCGCTCGCCGAGATGACCTCGCCGATCCTGATCGAGCGGCGCGAGGGAGCGGTCTGATGCGGTTCTTCGACGATATCGAGATCGGCCAACGCCGCGAGATTGGCAGCTATACGTTCACGGCAGAGGCCATCAAGACATTCGCCGCCAAGTTCGATCCGCAGCGCTTCCACCTCGACGAGGAGGAGGGCAAGAATTCGCTGTTCGGCGGGCTCGCTGCCTCCGGCTGGCATGTCGGCTCGGCCTGCATGAGCCTGCTTGTCGCCGATGGCCAGCGCCTGGCGCGCGAAGCAGCAAGCCGCGGCGAGGAGGTCGCGGTGTGGGGCCCGTCACCGGGCTTTCGCGACCTGCGCTGGATCAAGCCGGTGCTTGCGGGTGACACCATCTCTTACGTCAACGAAGTCATCGACAAGCGTGCCTCCGGCTCGCGTCCCGGCTGGGGCATCCTGACGGCCCGCACCACTGGGACCAATCAGCGCGGCGAGGACGTCTATTCCATCACCGCCAGCGCGTTCGTGCCGATGCGGAAGGGCGGTTAGACCAGTTCCAGGATGAACGCCCAAAACAGCGCGCGAGTGTTGCCCGCGCGCTATGGACGCGATTCCAGGCGGCTGCCATAAGCCTCGCGAGTTGGCTGGCCGCTCACGACGCAGCTGCCGGAACCATCGAGTTGCTAACCAATTATGAACCTGTCGCTGTCTATTTGAAACGAATTGGCAGAGTACAGGGGACGAGGACTATGGCAGACCGCGGCGCACTCAAGTTGGTCGGATTCATCTTTGCGACTGCGACGCTGGCCGTGATGCTCGTCGCCGGCATGGTGGTGAAGGGTTACGCCGACGGCGCCTACACCCTGGAAGCCTCGACCGTCGACGCGAGCCGTTAAGCGCTCGTTAACTCCGCGGGGCCACGAATTGGCCTCCGCGCGGGGCCGCGTCGTGGCCTCCGCCCTCAGCGGCTATAGACGAACGCCAAAATCGCGATCGCAACCGCCAGCAGCCCGACAAAGCGCAGCATGATAGTGCCGAACTGGTTCGGCGCCGGCCGCAACGGGATCGGGTCCGTGGTGTCGGGCCGAATGCTTTCCATCTGAAATGCCCCCGAGTCCCGGCCGTCAGTGGCACGGGCGCTAGGCTTTGGTCGCGGGGATAGGGCGGTGGGTTCAATCCACGTCCTGTCATGCCGCGCGCGTAGCCATATCTACCGCTGTCATGCCCCGGCTTGAGCGGGGCATCCAGTACGCCGCGGCGTCTCGGTCCAATCACTATCGTCTCTGGAATACTGGATCGCCCGATTGAATCGGGCGATGACACCTATCCTGGAGAAACAGCGTGAGCCCATCCCCCAGAATCAAAACCGCCGCGCCCCTTCTCGGAACGCGACGGTTCGTGATGCTTGGATAGCCCGATCAGCTGTTGCGCAGACCGTCGGCGGCGCGCTTCCACTGGGCGACGTTGTCGGCGATCATGCGCGTCGACTTCATCGCGGCCTGGCTGAGCTGGGCGTAGCCCGAGATCTCGCGCTGGACGCGCTGGCCTTCGGCATGAAGCAGGTCGCGCAGGCTCTCGAGCTCGGAGATCAGGTTCTCGATCTCGGCGAGCGAGGTGCCGGCGACGCGCTGGATCAGCGAGTTGACGTTGGTGACGGTGGCTTCCGCGCTCGGATCGAGCGGCGGCGCGTCGGTGGTGGCAGTGGCAGGCCGGCGCAGATATGCGATGTCGTTGCGGACGAAATCGCGGATGCCGGCCTCGACTTCGGTCACGGCGGCAAGGTTGCTGTCGACCGTCTCGGTCTCGGTGGCTTCGATCTTTTCCGGACGAATGGCGTTCATCAAGGTTCCCCTGTTCGCGTTGAGCGCAGCGCGAGTGTCCCCCGCACGACGGCGTCGGTGATCCGACTAGGGCGTCGGATTTTGACCGCAACGGGGCCGAGATACGGCAAGGGCGGACGATTCGGGGGCTTTGCCGTGGCGTATGGTTAGGAGAGTCTGAAGGAGCCTCACCAGCTCTTCTTGAAGCCGGCCGTCACGCTCTTGTTGATCACCCCTTGCGAGGTCTCGCCGACCGAGCCCGACACGGTGACGTTGTCGAACAGCTTCTGTTCGGCGCCGACCTTGCCCAGCCACTTGTCGTCGGTGGTCGACAGCGTTCGGCCGGCACTGATGCTGGTGCCGGTGTCGGCGATGGAAACCTTGGCGGACTGGTCGGTCTCGTAATTGCGGATGACGTGGCCGCCGACGCCGGGCAGCGCCGTGGTGCCCTGCTGGTTGACGCTGTAGCCGTTCTGCAGCGTCAGCGAAGTATCGCTCGACAGCGGCATCGATTTGGTCAGCGACGCCCCGAGCTTGCTCTGCTCAGAGCCGGGATCGACGCGGGCTTCAACGGCGGTCTTGTCCCAGATCACGCCCGCGCCCGGCGCGGTCGCGGCGGCCCAGGCGCTGCCGGAGGATTGCGGCAGGTTGCCGCCGTTGGCGGCCTTCTCCGCCAGCAGCTCCGACATCGTGGTCGGCTCTTTCGCCACCGTCATGTCGGCGCCGATGCGGGTATCCCAGAACGGGGACACCGACTGCTTCACCGTCACGGCCGAGGAGCCGTTGGCATTGGCGTTGGACGACCAGTTCATGCCGTCATTGGCGGCAGCCTTCGCGCGCTTCTTGGCGGCGATGATGTCGTTGAGCGTGCCGGCGTCGATGGCGAGCTGGCTCCAGTCGAGCTTGTCGACGTCGATGCCTTTGAGCACGTCGGTATCGTTGACGTCGGGGGCCGTCTCGGCGACCTCGTCCGCCTCGTCGTCAGGCGCGGTGGCGGCGGGAGGCGGGGAGAAGGGCGGAATGATCTGCGCCTGGGCCGTCAGAACCGAGCCGAAAATGAAGGCGGCCGCCAGCGGCAGCCGGATCCAGCCAAAACCTGTCGTGAATTCCATTGCCCTTGCCCGCGAGCCCAGTTCGCGCGGAAGATGCGGAACCATCGTTGCGAAATTGTGGCACCTGGGATGACGAACCAACGGGCCGCGCGCAAGTCGCGCGCGCCCGATGACGAGCCTCTCCACGATTGCGCGTCCGGCGGGGCTGGAGGCCGGGACGGGTCGCCGGAGCATCAGTCGATCGGTCCCGGAATGCGGAGCCCGTTGGTGTCCCCCTCAGCCGACGCGGGTCATCTTGGGCAGATGAATCGCGCGGCCGAGTGCCTGCTCGACCAGATCGAAGGTGTCGATCAGCACGCGCATGTTGATGAGCCTGCCAGCCCTGAACTGGGCGAATTGCGCGACGCGCAGGCTGATCGGCTTGTCCGAATCCAAGGCGGTGAGCGAATAGCGCAGCATCGACGAGGCGGAATCGACGCCCAGCATGATGCTCTCCCGCTCGAAACGGCGGACGTGGAAATTGTCGGCGAGCTGGCGGATCACCTGGAGCACCGCCGCCTTGCCCTGGCGCGCGCCCAGGAACGGAAACATGTCGATCGGGCCGTAGACCGCCCAGTCGACGTCCTCGTCGATCAGGGCCTCGATATCCTCGAAATGCCGGTCGTTGATCGCGCGATGCAATGCACGCGAGAAACGCCAGAGGCTGTGCTCTGTCATTTTGGGCAGTCCTGAAGCTGGCTTGCAAAGAAAAACGGAAAACAACCCCATGCGCCGTAAAGGCGCCCCGGGGTCGCTCAACTCATTTGTATGCGAACAAAATACGCGGTTTCGGCCAAAACGCAATTCACGTTTTTGCAATGCACAATTGATGGCGTTTTGTGAGATTTACAATAGAACCCCGTAATCTCCCGGGGGGCGGCCCGTCGGGCTACAGCCCGTCCGCCTCCGCCGCCACGATCATGGGGCCGATCTCCCTCTCCAGCACCTGCTGCACCAGATCGTAGGAATCGATGATTTCGCGGATCTGTGCGATCTGGCCGTTCCGGAAGCTGTAGAATACCGCCATGTCGAACTGGACGATCCGGCCGTTGCTGCGCTTCTTGAAATGGGCCTGCAGGTAGGTCGCCACCTCGTCGCCATCAGCCAGGATCTGCGGCGCCTTGTAACGAATCTCGGAGTAACGCAACCAGACCGTTCGCCAGAGCTCGCGTAGCTCGGCCTTGCCGTGGCGGGGGCCCATATGCGGCAGCACGTCGATCGGGGCGTGAGTGAGGAAGTCGACGTCGTCGGTGCAGCACGACAGCGCGTCATCGAGATCGCCGCGCGCAAGAGCGTCGAGCAGATGCAGCACGCGTTGCTTGTTCAACGATTCGATCGTCATAGGCTGTCCCGCCCGCACCGGCCGTGGATTGCAAACGCTATCGCGCGGCCCCCGGCTTCATCAATCCGCAAAAACACAGGGATATCCAGCGATGGGTCGCGCTTCCATGCATGGTGGTTCACGCCATGCAGCGCGCGGTGGAACCCCAGCCCGCCCGTGTTCGTTGAGACGCGGACACCCGCAGGAGACATCGATCATGAAATCCCCGCTTCTCGCCGCCGCTGCCGCGCTTCTCATGCTCGGCGCCACCTCCGCCGCCGACGCCAAGGGCTGCATCAAGGGCGCCGTCGTCGGCGGCGTCGCCGGCCATTATGCCGGCCATCACGGCATGTTAGGCGCCGCCGCCGGCTGCCTCTACGGCCGCCACCATGCCAAGGAGCAGGAGAAGCAGCAGCAACAGACCCAGACGACCGGGCAGGGCAAGCTGTAGGCCCGCAGGCGCTGCGTCTTCCCGTGCACCCGACATCGTGATAGTGAAGCGCGGCGGCAATCGGCCGCGCTTCCCGAACCGATGGAGGGCGTCATGCGCAAGTCCCGCGATCTCGAAAACCTCCCTGGCTTTCAGCGTCACGCGTAAGCGGCGGAAGTCTTTCCCCTCGGAAACCCACGTCAAACGCGGCGCGCGCGTCGTTCACGGCGACGTCGAGCTGAGCGAAAAGCTCGGCCGCAACGACCTCTGCCCATGCGGCTCCGGACGCAGGTTTCAAGGCCTGCTGCATGAGCTCAGGCAGTTATGACGGCTCCAACCGCGGCTATTACTTTCAGGGAGTAGCGGTGTTCTGCCGGCGGTGATTGGCGAACGCGATATCCCGGTCTCGTGTGACCTCGCGAGACCGGGATCTATCGTGCAGCATCGCCGGCTCTCTTCGCCAATAACCTACCTCTTCTTCCACCGACCGCGTCGCCCCGGTGCCCCGCCCGTCGACTTCGGCGCGGGCCCGAACTCCGGCCCTGACTGCCGCGAGTCCGTCGGCTGGATGATCCGGCTGTTTCCGCCGAACGGCTTCGACGGCAATGTCGGGCTGGTGCGATAGGGCAGCGATTCCGGACCGTGCATCTCGTCGAGATGCGGCTTGTGCACGCGTGAGCCCTTGGCCCCGCCGGCCTTGAGCGCGGTCGCGGCGCTCTTGTTCTTCATCGCGCTGACCGGCAGGTTCGCGGCGTCGCCGTATTTCCTCGTGCCGGCATAGGCGCCGGCCTTGGTCGTGACCGTGCGCTGCTTTGCGGTGGGATCGTCCACCACCGCGAGCTCGGTGGCGCGCAGGCGCTTGACCTCGTCGCGGAGGCGGGCGGCTTCCTCGAAGTTCAGGTCGGCCGCGGCCTCGCGCATCCGCGTTTCGAGATCGGCCAGCACCGCTTCGAAATTGTGGCCGATCGAGATGACGTCGTCGGTCATGTCGTGGCCGCCGACCTCGACCAGCACGTGGTCGCGCTCGTAGACGGAGTTGAGGATGTCGCCGATATGCTTCTTCACGCTCTCAGGCGTGATGCCGTTGGCGGTGTTGTACTCGACCTGCTTCTCGCGGCGGCGGTTTGTCTCGGCGATGGCGCGCTCCATCGAGCCGGTCATCTGGTCGGCATAGAGGATCACCTTGCCGTCGACGTTGCGCGCGGCGCGGCCGATGGTCTGGATCAGCGAAGTCTCGCTGCGCAGAAAACCTTCCTTGTCGGCGTCGAGGATCGCGACGAGGGCGCATTCGGGAATGTCGAGGCCTTCGCGCAGCAGGTTGATGCCGACCAGCGCGTCGAACGCGCCGAGCCGAAGATCCCGGATGATCTCGATGCGCTCGATCGTGTCGATATCAGAGTGCATGTAGCGGACGCGAATCCCCTGCTCATGCAGGTATTCGGTGAGATCCTCCGCCATGCGCTTGGTGAGCACCGTGATCAGCGAGCGATAGCCGGCCTGCGCCGTGGCGCGCACCTCGCCGACGAGATCGTCGACCTGGGTGCGGGCCGGGCGGATGTCGACGGGCGGATCGATCAGGCCTGTGGGGCGAATGACCTGCTCGACGAACACGCCGCCGCTCTCGTTGAGCTCCCATCCACCCGGCGTCGCCGACACCGCGATCGTCTGCGGCCGCATCATGTCCCACTCCTCGAAACGCAAGGGGCGGTTGTCCATGCAGGAGGGCAGGCGGAAGCCGTATTCGGCCAGCGTTGCCTTGCGGCGGAAGTCGCCGCGGAACATGGCGCCGATCTGCGGAATGGTGACGTGGCTTTCGTCGGCGAAGATCAGCGCATTGTCGGGGACGTATTCGAACAGCGTCGGCGGCGGCTCGCCGGGGCGGCGCCCGGTGAGATAGCGCGAATAGTTCTCGATGCCGGCGCAGCTGCCCGTCGCCTCCATCATCTCGAGGTCGAAGGTGGTTCGCTGCTCCAGCCGCTGTGCCTCCAGCAGGCGCCCCTGGTTGTTGAGCTGGTCGAGCCGCAGCTTCAATTCCGATTTGATCGACTTGATCGCCTGCACCAGCGTCGGCCGCGGCGTCACGTAGTGCGAGTTGGCGTACATCTTGATGAATTCGAGCTCGTCCTGCTTGTGGCCGGTGAGCGGATCGAACTCCTCGATGTTCTCGATGGTGTCGCCGAACAAATTCACGCGCCAGGCGCGGTCTTCATAGTGCGCCGGGAAGATGTCGATGACGTCGCCGCGGACGCGGAAGGTGCCGCGGGTGAAATCGGCCTGGGTGCGCTTGTACTGCAGCGCGACGAGATCGGCGATGAGCTGGCGCTGGTCGATGCGCTCGCCCTTCTTCAGCGCGAAGGTCATCGCGGTATAGGTCTCGACCGAGCCGATACCGTAGATGCAGGATACCGAGGCGACGATGATGACGTCGTCGCGTTCGAGCAGCGCGCGCGTCGCCGAGTGGCGCATGCGGTCGATTTGCTCGTTGATCGACGAATCCTTCTCGATGTAGGTGTCGGTGCGCGGAACGTAGGCTTCCGGCTGGTAATAGTCGTAATAGCTGACGAAGTACTCGACGGCGTTGTCGGGGAAGAAGTTCTTGAACTCGCCATAGAGCTGGGCGGCCAGCGTCTTGTTCGGCGCGAGGATCAGCGCCGGGCGCTGCGTCGCCTCGATCACCTTGGCCATGGTGTAGGTCTTGCCGGAGCCGGTGACGCCGAGCAGCACCTGCGAACGGTCGTTGCGCTCGATGCCCTCGACCAGCTCCTTGATCGCGGTCGGCTGGTCGCCGCGCGGCTGGTATTCGGACTTGATCTCGAAGCGCACGCCGCCTTCGGACTTTTCCGGGCGCGGCGGCCGGTGCGGCGTCCACACCTTCATCGAGCCGTCGCCCTTGCGGAACTCGGGGCGGCCCTCGCGGATCAGGGATTCCAGTGCGTCGGCCGTCGCTTTGACGCCGAGCGCCTCCATCTTGCTGCGCGGCGGGCGCGCCAGCGCCTCGGCATCGTCCTCCTCGGTGGGAAGGCCGAGCTGCCGCGCCAGTTCCGGATCGAGCGTCGGGATCGTGGCAGCCGTGCCGTAATTGGCCTGAGGGGCCTCCTCGAAGCCCTCGGTCGAAGCCCGTGCCCCCACCGGCTGCGGATTGGGCCGCAGCGGCATCGGCCGTGTCGCATCCTGCGGAAACTCCTTCGGCGTCGAGGCGCGCGCCCGGTGCGCGGCAGCTTCGCCTCCTGCGCGGCGGTCGCGCGAATTGTCCGGCGGCGGCTGCAGCCCGGTGCCCGATCCCAGCCCGGCATCGCCGCGGTTGATCGCGGGATTCAGCAGTTCGGCCAGCGCCGGCCCGATCGGCTGCACATCAGGCCGATGTGCCTTTGAATTCGGTGCCTTGGTTTTGGGGGATTTTGGGGGAGCAGCTTTCTTCGCCATGAGGCGAATATGGGACGAGTCCGCCCCTCAGAAAAGGGCGAATAGCCGTCTCCGCGCAGGCTGCTGACAGCAGGTTGGCAGCAGGCCCCGCGGTCACGCCGCCGGCAGCGGTCCGTCGCCGTCCACGACTGTCAGGCGCGGCTCGAGGATGTCGAGATGAATCCCGCCGCAATCGGTGCAGCGCATGGTCCAGTACTCGCACCCGGCGCGGCCGCCGATCACACGGAGCACCGTGAGATCGCCGTCGCATTCCGGGCATATTGCCAGCACCTCGCGGGAATAGATTCTCGGCTGCGCAGCGTCTTCGTAGTTGATGACCGACATGGTCAGGTGTCCCCCCTGTTATGCCGCGCTGTCGCTCAGTCCTCTCTCGCGGAGTCTATTCGTCGTCGCTGTCGTCCGCGTGCCGGCGGAACCGGTCGATGTGATGCTTGGCGTCGGCGATCGCCGCGTCCGGATCGGGCCAGGCGAAGCCGACTTCCATGGTCGGAAACAGCACGCCGTCGATGGCGACCGGGCTCAAATCGGCGCGCCTGATCCGGGCGTGCCACAGTCCCTTGCCAGCTTCGAAGGATTCGATGTCAAAGCCATCGTAAAGGGTCGTCATTGGTAGTCCCCAAATGCGCTCGTGTCGGAGGGTTAGAGGAGCACGGTTGCGGGTTTGGGACTGTGAAGCGGTTCACAAGCGCCCGGCTTTTTCAGCCGAACGGTTGAGATCAGTTCCGCACAGTGCTGCGTCCGGATCGGCGCGGACGGGCCGCGGGTTCCGCGGCCGCCCGCATGATCCAGCGGCGGAACGCGGCGAAGTCGCGCTGTTCGGTCTGGAAGCTGCGGTAGAGCAGGTACCAGCGCATCCCCTTGGGAACGGAAAGGTCGAACGGTGCGACGAGCCGGCCGGCGGCGAGATCGTCGTCGATATAGGGCCGGATGCCCATGGCGATGCCGAGCCCGTCGACGGCGGCCTGGAGTGCCTGGCCGTAGAACTGGAACTCCGGCCCGCGCGGATTGATGCGGGGCAGGTTCGCGGCCCTCAGCCAGAGCGGCCAGTCCTCCGGCGAATGTTCCACGCGGATCAGGCTGGGACCTTTGAGGTCGGCCGGGCGCTTCAATGACGTGGCGAGGCGGGGCACGCAGACCGGCGTCAAATCACCGGCGAACAGGGGTTCGGCGACGAGCCCCGGCCAGTCGCCGGTGCCGAGCTTGATGCCGCAGCTCCAGTCCTCGCCGAACGGCACCGACGCGCCGCCGGTGGTGAAGCGCACCTCGATGTCGGGCTCCTCGCTGCGAAACTCCGACAGGCGCGGGATCAGCCAGCGCATCGCAAACGTATGTCCGACGCCGATGGTGAGCACGCGCACGCTCGCGGGCGCCGTCACCTGCGCGGTGAGGCTGGCGAGCGCATCGAAGATCGGCGTCAGGCCGCTCTGATAGGCGCGGCCCGCCTGTGTCAGCACCAGCCTGTTGGCCTTGCGCTCGAACAGCGCGACGCCGAGCCGCTCCTCCAGGAGATGCACCATGCGGCTGACGGCGGCCGCCGACACGCTCAGCTCGACGCCGGCCCCAGCAAAGCTGCCGGTCCGCGCCGCCGCCTCGAATGCCTTGATGCCGTTGAGAAAGAGCAGGCGGCGCAAAGTCTACCCTCAGGAAAGCTGATGCCAGGGCAAGATAACTCAGTTTGCGAAGCAGGCGCAAGCGAGGCACCTTCTCCTTCGCCTCTCCCCGCTTGCGGAGACGAGGGAATCAAGCGTCCCTAGCTGCCGAACAGGAGAACCGTCCCTTGACGCCCATCATGATCGCTGCCCTCGGATTGCTGATGGTGGCCACCGCGTTCCTGTCGGGGCTGTTCGGCATGGCGGGCGGGCTGATCCTGATCGGCGTGCTGCTGGCGCTGATGCCGCTGCCGACCGCGATGGTGCTGCATGCGATCACGCAGATGGCCTCGAATGGCTGGCGTGCCTTGCTCTGGCGCCAGCATATCCGCTGGCGGGCGGTGGCGAACTATCTGGTCGGCGCGGCGATCGCGCTCGCGGCCTGGTCGGTCACCCGCTACGTGCCTGACAAGCCGATCGCGCTGTTGATGCTGGGCGCCACGCCGTTCATGGCCCGGCTGCTGCCGACCAACATCAAGCCCGACCCTGACAGCCTTTGGCAGGGCACCGTCTACGGCACGATCTGCATGGGCTTGATGCTGATGACCGGCGTCTCCGGTCCGCTGCTCGACACGTTCTTCCTCGGCGGCAATTTCGGCCGGCGCGAGAAGGTGGCGACGAAGTCGATGTGCCAGGTCGTCAGCCATTTCACCAAGCTGATCTATTTCGGCGGCATCATCGACCAGGCGGCGAGCCTCGATCCCGTGCTCGCCGGCGTCGCGATCCTCGCCTCGATGCTCGGCACCACGCTGGCGCGGCGCCTGCTCGAAGCCATGACCGACCAGCAATTCGTCACCTGGTCGTACAAGCTGATCACCACCATCGCCTGTTACTACATCGCCTATGGCGGCTGGCTCTTGGTTCGCACGCCGGTGCTCGCCGCCATCGACAAGGGAGGTTTGCAATGAGCAGTCAGGCCGACCCGCTGGTGCTGGACTTCGTCGAATGGGTCGCGCGCGAGCCGCGCGCCTATGCCGAGGTGATCGCGACCTGGAAAACCTCGTGCCCGCGCCTCACCATCTGGGAAGACGCCGCCGACCGCGGCTTCGTCGCCCGCGAGACGCTGCCCGGCATCGGCCTCGTCATCGCGGTGACGGAAGCGGGCGAGAAGCTGCTGCGCACCAACGGGCGGTAGACGCAGGGCGCTTCTGCCTCGACATCGTCATTGCGAGCGCCAGCGAAGCAATCCAGAATGTGACTGCGGAGGCAGTCTGGGTTGCTTCGCTGGCGCTCGCAATGACGGAACAACACCATGTCGCTCAAACTCTACGAACTCGTCGGCACCGATGCCTCGCGCCCGTTCAGCCCGTTCTGCTGGCGCACGCGGATGGCGCTGGCGCACAAGGGGCTCTCGGCGGAATCGTTGCCCTGGCGTTTCACCGAGAAGAGCACGATCGCGCCGCACGGCTCGGAGAAGGTCCCTGTGCTGCTGCATCACGACAAGCCGGTGGTCGATTCCTGGACGATCGCGAATTACCTCGAAGACGAATTTCCGGATCGGCCCTCGCTGTTCGGCGGCGAGGGCGGCCGCGCCATGGCGCGCATGATCAACGCCTGGGGCGACATCGCCATCGTCGGCGGCATCTTTCCGCTCATCATCGCCGACATTCCGAACAACCTCGGCGAGCCCGACGCCACCTATTTCCGTCAGTCGCGGGAAGCGCGCTTCGGCAAGCCGCTGGAAGAGATCATGGCGAACCGCGACAGCGGCGTGGTGGCATTCCGCAAATCGCTGGAGGTGTTGCGCCAGACCTTCAAGACGCAGCCCTTCATCGGCGGCCGCGCGCCTGATTATGCCGACTACATCGTGTTCGGCGGCTTCCAATGGGCGCGCGTGGTGAGCCCGTTCAAGCTGCTCGAGGCTGACGATCCGGTCTATGCCTGGCGCGGCAGGCTGCTCGATGCGTTCGACGGCATGGCGCGGAAATCGCCGGGGCATCCAGTTTAGACTTCGTAGGCTGGGCAAAGCGAAGCGTGCCACGACCTGATCGTGTTGGATGGGGACGGTGGGCACGGCGCAACTGCGCCCTTGCCCACCCTACAATACTGAGGATGTGGCCGTCGCCTCGCGCTTAACGAGCAGTGTTCGCCGCCTTCCGCAAACACTCGCGGCACAGGCAATCCTCGCCCTTGACCGGCATCGGCAGTCGCGCCGTCTCCTCCGCGCACCAGCAATTGCCCGAGAGATCGCAGCCGAACTCGGTGCCGCAGCGGGAGCAGGTGAGGCGGCGGGCCGGCGGTTCCTGCAACGCGAATTCTTTCGAAATTGTCATGATATGCGCTAAGGCTTCGCCGTGATTTTCATGCCGGGTTCATCTCCCGCCTCGGTATATTAGGCCTCGTTGACACGCTCGAAAAGCGGCTGGTTCCACGCGGAGAACAAATCGATGGCTCGCGACTCGCAAGCCGCCCTCGTTGCGCTCAACCGCTTCGGCCTCGGTGCCCGCGGCGGTGCGTCCGGCGATCTCGTCAATGCGGCCTCCGATCCGCGCGGCTTCGTGAAGGCGGAGCTGGCCCGTCCCTACGGCGTGCTGCTGGAGGCGCCTGGCCTGCAATCGACGCCGCAGCTCGGGCAGGCCGCGTTCGCCTATCAGGATCAGGTCAAGCAGGCGCGCGAGGCGGCGAAGGCCGGCGCCCCGACGGAGGCGCCGCCTCAGGCGCCGGCCGACCAGAAGCCCGACACCAAATTGCGCCGTAACCTCTCGCTGAACACCGTGACCGCCGAGATCGCCGGCCCGATGGCCGAGGCGAAGCCGACCGACGGCGCGATGAAGCCTGACGGCATGCAACCGGGCGCTGCGCCGCCGGCGGCCGCAAAGCCGGCGCAGCCGCTCAACGTCATCCAGAAGACCTTTCGCACCGAGGCGCTGGCGCGATTGCAGCGGGCGATGATGGTCGATTGCGGTTTCACCGAGCGCCTGGTCGCGTTCTGGTCCAACCATTTCTGTATCTCCGCGAGCAAGGGCGAGCTGGCGCGGATGTGGGCCGGCGCGTTCGAGCGCGAGGCGATTCGTCCGCACGTGCTCGGGCGTTTCGCCGACATGCTGAAGGCGGTCGAGCAGCATCCGGCGATGCTGTTCTTCCTCGACAACCAGCAATCGCTCGGACCCGACTCGCGCGCGGGCCAGAACCGCAAGCGCGGGCTGAACGAGAATCTCGCGCGCGAGATCATGGAGCTGCATACGCTCGGCGTCGGTGGCGGCTATACGCAGGAGGACGTCACCTCGTTGGCGCGCATCATCACCGGCTGGACCTTCGCCGGCCGCAAAGGCCAGATCGGGCTGCCCGGCTCCTTCGCCTTCAACGCCAATGCGCATCAGCCCGGACCGCAGGTGCTGCTCGGCAAGACCTATGAGGCGAATGGCCTCGCGCAGGGCGAAGCCGCGCTCGCCGACATCGCGCGGCATCCGTCGACGGCGAATTTCGTCGCGACCAAATTCGTCCGGCATTTCGTCGCCGACGATCCGCCGCCGGCGCTGGTGGCGCGGATGCGCGACGTCTTCGTCAAGACCGACGGCGATCTCAAGGCGCTCGCCACGGCTTTGGTCGATTCCGACGAAGCCTGGAAGGCGCCGCTGACCAAGATGCGCAGTCCTTACGATTTCCTGGTCGCGAGCGGCCGGCTGCTGGCGCGCGTGCCGGAAGATCCCGGCTTCTATCTCAACAGTCTGAACCTGCTCGGCCAGCCCTTGTGGACGCCGGCCGGGCCGAACGGTTTCCCCGATACGGCCGCGGCCTGGGCTGCGCCCGAAGGCATGAAGCTCCGGCTCGACATCGCCTCGCAGATGGGGGCGCGGCTCGGGCCCAACATCGATCCGCTCGACCTCCTGGAATTCGCTGCCGGCGATGCGGCCTCGCCCGAAACACGGCGGACCATCGAGCGTGCGGAATCGCGCCAGCAGGCGCTGGCGCTGCTGCTGATGTCGCCTGAGATACAGAGGAGATGAAGATGATCGACTGCGTCGAAAACCGGCTCCTCACCTCGCGCCGCGGCCTGCTGCTCGGCGGCGCTTCGTTCGCGGCCTGGGCCTATTTGCCGAAATTCGCACGCGCCGCCGATGGGCGCGACCCGCGCCTCGTCGTGGTGATCCTGCGCGGCGCGCTCGATGGGCTCGCGACCGTCGCGCCGGTCGGCGACCCCGATTATGCCGGCCTGCACGGTTCGATCGCGCTCGCGACGGATGGCGCGCATCCCGCGACCAGGCTCGACGGCTTCTTCGCGCTGCATCCGGCGATGCCGGAATTCGCGCGCATGTACCGCGACCAGCATGCCGCGGTGATCCATGCCGTCGCGACGCCGTATCGCGATCGCTCGCATTTCGACGGCCAGGACGTGCTCGAGAGCGGCTATGCCGGTCCCGGCCGCGTGCAGTCCGGCTGGCTCAACCGCGCGCTGGAAGCGCTGCCGCGCGGCGAGCGGGTGTCGAGCGGACTTGCGGTCGGCCCCACCACGCCGCTGGTGCTGCGCGGCAACGCGCCGACCGTCGGCTGGGCTCCGGTCGCGCTGCCGCAGGCCGACGACGACACCGCGATGCGGCTGGTCGATCTCTATCGTCATCGCGATCCCGCGCTGGCCGCGGCGCTGACGCAAGGCCTCCAGCTCGAGAAGGCCGCGAGCGGCGACGACATGAAGCCGAAGCCGGGCAACGCGGTCGCGCAGATGCGGCAGGTCGCGCGCGGCGCGGCAAAATTGATGGCGGCCGATGATGGTCCACGCATCGCCGCGCTCGCCTTCGACGGCTGGGACACCCATGCCAATGAAGGCGGCCCGGTCGGACGTCTCGCTTTCCTGCTCGGCGGTCTCGACGGCGCGCTCGCCGAATTCGAAAGCGGTTTGGGCGAGCGCTGGCGCGACACCGCCGTCGTCGTCGCCACCGAGTTCGGCCGCACCGCGCGCATCAACGGCACCGACGGCACCGACCACGGCACCGGCACGATCGCGCTGCTCGCCGGCGGCGCCGTGAAGGGCGGCCGCGTCATTTCCGACTGGCCCGGACTCAAGCCCGCCAATCTCTACGAGGGGCGCGACCTCAAGCCGACCACCGACCTGCGCTCCGTGATCAAGGGCGTGCTGCAGGGGCAGTTCGGCCTCTCGGATCAGGTATTGGCCCAGACCGTGTTCCCGGATAGCGCCGCCGCAAGGCCGATGAAGGGGCTGGTGGCTTAACCTCTCCCCGCTCTTTGCGGGGAGAGGTCGGATCGCGCAGCGATCCGGGTGAGGGGCAAGGCAAATGCGTGGCCAAGACGAAAAATCCATCCGACTCGCACGGCGACTACGTGCCGATCAAACAGACGCGGAGACGGTCCTCTGGAATCGCATCCGCAATCGACGAATCGACGGGCACAAGTTCGTTAGGCAAGAGCCGATCATCGGGTACATCTGCGATTTCGTTTGTAGAGAGAAGCGGCTCGTCGTCGAAGTTGATGGCGGGCAACATAATGAGTCGGCGGCGGATGCTGTTCGTGATGGGCGCCTGAGAGAGAAGGGATACAAGGTGCTTCGTTTCTGGAATAATGATGTGCTCGGGAACATCGATGGCGTTCTTAGTGCAATCGAGACCGAGCTCGCGGAAGCAGCCCCTCACCCCACCCTCTCCCCGTAAGAACGGGGCGAGGGAGGGGGAGAGCGACATTGCCCTCAAATCAGGAGACCATCACCCATGTACATCGCCATGAACCGCTTCCGTGTCGCCAAGGGCTCGGAAGCTGCCTTCGAGCAGGTCTGGCTGTCGCGCGACACCCATCTGGACAAGGTGCCGGGCTTCGTCGAATTCCATCTGCTGCGCGGGCCCGAGCTCGAGGACCATACGCTGTTTGCCTCGCACACGGTGTGGGCCAATCACGCCGCCTTCGAAGCCTGGACCAAGTCGGAGGCGTTTCGCGCGGCGCATCACAAGGCCGGCGACAACAAGCCGCTCTATCTCGGCCATCCCCAGTTCGAAGGCTTCGAGGTGGTGCAGACGGTGGGGCGCGGCGCCAAATAGCGCGCCAGGATCATTCCAGCGTGATCTTGTCGATCTCGACGAGATCCTCGGCCGTAAGCTGCCAGGCGATCGCCTTGACGTTCTGCTCGACCTGCTCGACGCGGGTGGCGCCCGCGATCACGCTCGACACCTGCGGCCGCGAGGCGAGCCAGGAGAAGGCGAGCTCCAGCATCGAATGGCCGCGTGCCTTTGCGAAGGCCTGCAGCTTCTCGACGATGTCCTCGTTGCGCGGCGTGACGTAGCGGTCGCGCAGCCGCGGCGTCTGGCCGAAGCGGGTGTTGTCGGGCGCGGCCTCGCCCCTCTTGTACTTGCCGGTCAAAAGGCCGCTGGCGAGCGGGAAGAACGGCAGCAAGCCGAGCTTGTACTCCGTTGCCGCGGGCAGCAGGTCCTTCTCGATGTCGCGTACGACCAGGGAGTATTCGTCCTGGCAGGACACGAACCTGGAGACATTCATCGCGCGTGCGACGTATTCCGCTTCCGCGATGCGCCAGGCCGGAAAATTCGAGTTGCCGATGTAGCGCACCTTGCCCTGGCGGACGAGATCGTCCAGCGCGCGCAGGCTCTCCTCGATCGGCGTCAGCGGGTCGTAATCGTGCTGCTGGTAGAGATCGATGTAATCGGTCTTCAGCCGCTTCAGGCTCGCTTCCACCGCTTCCATGATGTAGCGGCGCGAGGCGCCTTGCTTGGTGCCGTCTTCGGCCATCGGCTTGGCGTATTTCGTCGCCAGCACGATGTCCTTGCGGCGGCCGCCCAGCACGGCGCCGAGCACATCTTCCGAGCCGCCTTTGTTCGAATAGATGTCGGCGGTGTCGAACAGCGTGATGCCGAGATCGAGCGCGCGGTGGATCACCTTGCGCGAGGCCTCGAGGTCGATGCGCTGGCCGAAATTGTTGCAGCCGAGCCCGACCGCGGACACGCGCAGGCCGGAGCCGCCGAGATTACGAATTTCCATTGGGAGATCCCGTCACAACAAAGCAGCGTCCATTGTGACGGCGCTGCATTGCACCGGCAAGCTTCTGGCCGCGCTGCTGCCATGCGGATAGGTGAGACGAACAAAAAAATGCGGCCCCTGTCAGACGCGGCGACTGACGGGGACCGCTTGGGGCGCTTGATCGGTGACGGGGGGCCTGATCAGACGCACCTGCAACATAGTCCAGGTGTGTAACGCGCCGGTGACATCAGGACTTATCCACAGGGCTCTGGCTCGAGGAATTAGAATATCTTGCGATAGACGATGAAGCCGGAGCGCTCCGCGACCTTGTCGTACAGGCTCTGCGCAACGGTGTTGGTCTCGTGCGTCTGCCAGTAGACCCGCGGCGCGCCTGCGAGCCTGGCGCGCTCATACACGCCGTAGATCAGCGCCGAGCCGACCCCCTTGCCCCGCGCGGCCTCGTTCGTGAACAGGTCCTGCAGATAGCACGACGGCTCGATCGCCGTGGTGCTGCGATGGAACAGGTAATGCGTGAGCCCGAGCAGCTTGCCGCCGCTTTCGGCCACCAGCGCATGCACCGGCTCATAGGCATCGAAGAAGCGCTGCCAGGTCATCTTGGTGATCTCGGGTGCCAGCGCGGTCGCACCGGAGCGGCCGTAGAAGGCGTTGTAGCCGTCCCACAGCGTCAGCCATTGATCGTAGTCCTGTCGTATGACGGAGCGAACGGTGAGCGACATCTGGGAATCCGCGTTCGAAGAGACGATGAAGCGTCCTTCATACGGGATGAGTGCGGTGTGGATCAATCGCGCCGTCGCGCATCACTCCGCGACGCGCAAATACCGGATCAGCTTCCGCCCGGCGGAATCGCGCAGCGAGCGATAATGGTCGGCGCGTTCAGGCGCATCGGTGTGGCGCACGAGGTCGGTCACCGGCGTATAGCTCAGCATGCGGCCGCCGTCGGGCAGCGCGGTGCAGACGAACCGCAACACCTCGCCGTCACGCATGGCGATGTTGATCGGCGTCGCATCGCCGGTCCGCACCATCTCCATGCGTTGCGCGATGAAGACACCGAGTTCGTCCTCCGGCAGCTCGAACGCGCCGGTGTCGCGTCCATGATACATCAGCGCGACGAAGGGCGGTTTGCTGTCGGCCACTTCGTCCGGCAGCGCGAAATAGTCGCGGAAGGCGCGGTTGATGAATTCGGCGCGGGTCTCGGCGTCGAGCAGCACGATGCCGATGTCGACCTGGTCGAGCGCGAGGGACAGGCGGGCGGCCGTGGCGTGATTGCGCCGCTCGGCTGCGAAAGCGTGGAGCAGACGCTCGCGCATCAGGCCCGTGATGGCGGCGGCGCCGACGGTCGTCAGCGCGAGCAGGCCGAGCTGTGCGAGATCGGCCCCCGCAATGCCGGGCGCGGTGCGATGACCGAGCGTGAGCAGCGTCGCGCCGATCATGGCGATGGCCGTGCTGCCAAGTGCGGATGCAAAGCCAGAGATCGAGCCGGCCAGCGCCACGGCGCAGACGAACAGCGGCGCCAGCGAGAGCGCGGGAGCGTGACGGTCGAGCAGGATCGCCAGCAATGCGATCGCTGCCGTCAGTACGGGACCGGAGATGGCACGCCATCCGAACCGCATGGGCCTGGCCTCGTTCCTTCCTGAACGAGATAAGGCCGCCAGACTGACCCATAGTTGCACAAGTGCAATGCCGTTTCGTGCGGCGCGATTAAGCGGCGCTTGCCTGCGCGCTGAAAGCTTTCGGATGATTTTAGACCAAATGTGTAAGCATCATGCGCTGTTGGGGTGCGGGCGCATTCAGCGTCGACGTTCCCGGTCCCTTGCGGGTGCCGACCAAAATCAACAGCGATGCCGCGACCAGGATGGCCGCAGTCAGGGTGATTGCAACGATGACCACAGGCGATTTCATCGATGTCCCGTCGCGATACTGTCAGGCGCGGGACCGCGCGGCACCTTGAAGGCTGTCAGGGATGAAACGGGGATCAGATCGGCAGGCCCATCGCCATCGTCGCCTTGGTCGACAGCACCGTGAGGGTGACGATCAGGCATAGCGAGAGCGCCGCGACGGCGAGCGAGGTCGCGACCGCGTTGGTTAGCCGGGAAGACGAGACGGTATCGGTTTGGCCCTGAAAGCCGACCGTGCCGGACGCCCGAGTCATGGTCTAAATCCTTCAACGTGCGAGCGAATCACCCGCGACGTCGAACAACTTCACAATCCCAACCGGCAATATTGCGGCGGCGATCAGCTGAAAATGGCGGGATTGCGGCAAAGGTTAACGCTATGCCCGCTATTTCTTAACGCTGCACCGGTTTCAGGCCCCAGCGGCGATGCTGGCGGGATCCTCGATATCGGCGGGGCGCCAGTCCATCGCCACGAAGCCGGGCGCGGCCTCGACGCGTTTCAGCCAGTCCCGGATCGCCGGGAAAGGTTCGATGTCGAAATCGCAGCGATCGGCCAGGTGGGTGTAGCCGTACAGAGCGATGTCGGCCACCGTGAGCTGGCGGGCGGCGAAGTAGGCATTGGTCTTGAGGTGGTTCTCCATCACCTGGAGCGCGCCATAGCCGCGCTCCATCCAATCCTCGAGCGCGTGGGTCTGCAGGTCGCGGCCGCCTTTGACCAGCGAGAGCCAGAAATAGGCGGCGCCGATGTTGGGCTCGAGCGCGTGCTGCTCGAAGAACATCCATTGCAGCGCCTCGGCGCGATCGATGCGGTTCTCCGGCGCGAGCGGCGTGCCGACGGCGACATACCAGAGGATGGCGTTGGACTCCGCGAGATAGCGGTTGTCGCCGACCTCGAGCAGCGGCACCTGGCCCGACGGGTTCTTGGTCAGGAAATCGGGCGTGCGGCTCTCGCCGCGCAGAATGTCCACCTCGACCGCTTCGTAAGGCTGGTTCAACAGCGCCAGCGCAAGGCGGACCTTGTAGCTGTTGCCCGAGCGTTGCATCGAATAGAGCTTGTACATTCTGGGAGTTCGATTCCGAAAGGATTGGGAAGGTGCGATGCTTGTTGCCCCGGACCGCGGCTAAACAATGATGCCGATGCGAATCCGCCGCAAGGTCCGGCCAATAGAAAAACTCGAAAACCCTACTGCACTGCAGCGCCAGGGAAGATCATGTTCGCGGCGAGGCTGCAAATCAGATCACGCTTGCGTCAGCATGCACGACGCATCGCGTCGCGCGATCGTGTGCGAAGCGCCGACTGGGTGATCTCGCCACGGGCTGATGCGCGGTGGTGGGCCGCACCTCAGCCGGCCGTCGGTTCTGCGGCGTTTGAGCGGCCTCAGATTGCTCCGAGGACAAGCCTTGCCGGATATGAGCGGATTGCGGGGCAAAGTTGCGGAAAATCGAACCTCGAGCTGCACTAAATCCGCAAACTTTTGCGAGACCGGGCCGAAGTTTCTTGCGGTGCAGCGGCACACGTTTTAGGGTGGCTCCATTCCCACAATCAGAGTCGTGGCCAAAGGGTTCACGACGCTTGTCAGGAGATGACGATGTCCTTCCTTGCCGCTGCGCTCGACCGTGTGAAGCCGTCCGCGACCATCGCGGTCACGGACAAAGCACGCGCGCTGAAAGCGGCGGGCCGCAACGTCATCGGCCTCGGCGCCGGCGAGCCCGACTTCGACACGCCCGCCAACATCAAACTGGCGGCGATCCGCGCCATCGAGGCCGGCAAGACCAAGTACACCGCGGTCGACGGCATCCCCGAGTTGAAGGACGCCATCATCGCGAAGTTTCAGCGCGAGAACGGCGTCGTTTACAAGCCGAACCAGATCATCGTTGGCACCGGCGGCAAGCAGGTGCTCTACAACGCACTCATGGCGACCATCAATCCGGGCGACGAGGTGATCATTCCCGCGCCGTACTGGGTCAGCTATCCTGAAATGGTGGCGCTGGCCGGCGGTGAGCCGGTGTCGGTGGTCTGCACCGCAGCTCACGGTTTCAAGCTGCAGCCCGAGGCGCTCGAGCGCGCGATCACGCCGAAGACCAAATGGGTCATCCTGTGCTCGCCGTCGAACCCGACGGGCGCCGCCTACACCAAGGCCGAGCTGAAGGCGCTCACCGACGTCCTCGTCAAGCACCCGCATGTCTGGGTGATGACCGACGACATGTACGAGCATCTCGTCTACGACGACTTCCAGTTCACCACGGTCGCGCAGGTCGAGCCGAGCCTCTACGACCGCACGCTCACCGTGAACGGCGTGTCGAAGGCCTATTGCATGACCGGCTGGCGCATCGGCTACGCGGGCGGCCCGGCGCAGCTGATCAAGGCGATGTCGACCATCCAGTCGCAGTCGACCTCGAACCCGTGCTCGATTGCGCAATGGGCGTCGGTGGAGGCGCTGAACGGTCCGCAGGACTTCATCCCGGCCAACAACAAGGTGTTCAAGGAGCGGCGCGATCTCGTCGTCTCCATGCTCAACCAGGCCAACGGCATCGAGTGTCCGCGTCCCGAAGGCGCATTCTACGTCTATCCGTCCTGTGCCGGCACGATCGGCAAGAAGGCGCCGTCGGGCAATGTGATCTCCAACGACGAGCAGTTCGTCACCGAGCTGCTCGAGACCGAAGGCGTTGCCGTCGTGCAGGGTTCGGCCTTCGGCCTCGGCCCGGCATTCCGCATCTCCTACGCGACCAAGACCTCGGACCTCGAAGACGCCTGCAAGCGCATCCAGCGCTTCTGTGGCAATCTGCGCTGAGCTGATCGCGACAGTGCAAATCGAAAAGGCCCGCTTCGCGCGGGCCTTTTTGTGCGTGCTTCGATAGTGGAGTCGGATGGACTATTGCTCGGGCCGATGTCGTGCCATGCCCCTCACCCGGATTGCTTCGCAATCCGACCTCTCCCCGCAAAGAGCGGGGAGGTTGAGCAGGCCCGCATCGTGAGGGACGCGCCGCTCTCTCACTCCCTCGCCCCGTTCTTACGGGGAGAGGGTGGGGTGAGGGGCCTCTCTCCGCGGGTTCGATTGCAGTCGCGTCCGATCTGGCACCACCACGTCTCTTGTGGCATAAACCATCGCGGACCACTTGGTAGCTGCGTCCTTCCCTGCTCGCATCACATTCATCGCCGGAGACATTCATGCGCCGTTCGTTCATCCTTGCCGGGCTCGCCGCCGTCAGCCTCGTGGCCTCCGTCGCAAGCAGCGGCGCACAGCAGCAGCGGATGGTCCGGGTCGGCGTGCTCGAATGCCGCGGCGGCGCCAGCGTCGGATTCATCGTGGGGTCGGTAACCAATCTCGGCTGCGTGCTGCGCGCCGATGGCCTGCCGGAAGACCGCTACGTCGCGACGATCCGCAAAATGGGGCTCGATATCGGCATCACCCAGGAAACCACGCTCGCCTGGGGCGTGTTCGCGCCGGTCGACCGGCTCGGCCCCGGCGATCTCTCCGGCAACTATGCAGGCGCGCAAGGGAGCGCATCGGTCGGCGTCGGTCTCGGCGGCAACGTGCTGGTGGGCGGCTCCAACAATTCGATCGCGCTCCAGCCGCTCAGCGTGCAGGGCCAGGTCGGCCTCAACGTCGCCGCCGGTCTCGAAAGCCTGGAACTCCGTCCCGGCCGTTGAGTCGCTCCAGTGGAGGCGTTGCTTTACCTCTCCCGAAGGGAGAGGTCGGATCGCACCAAAGATGCGATCCGGGTGAGGGGTTTAGGTCTTACCGTATGCTACGGACCCTCACGCGGACTGCTCAGGCGCGCAATTGCGCGCCTCGGCAATCCGACCTCTCCCCGTCGGGGAGAGGTGGAACAGCTCGCGGATGGCGACCTGATCGTATCAGGCATTATAAGACTTGATCTAATTGACGACGCACCGCAGCGACGTTTGATGCTTGCCAAATCTCGGGGACGGGCAGAGCATCTGCGTTTGCCGACCCAATCATGGGCCGAGCTCCAACCAAGGAGGCGGCGAAATGGGACAAGACGTCAGAAGTCCCCGAGGTCCACGGTGCATCGCGCTGGTGGGCCCTTTCCAATCAGGTAAAACTACACTTCTCGAAGCGATCTTGGCGCGGACGGGCGCAATTCCGCGCGCCGGCAGTGTCGATGCCGGAACTTCCGTCGGCGACGCCACGCCCGAGGCCCGTCATCACAAGATGACCGTTGGCCTCACCGCCGCCACCGCGAGCTTCATGGGCGACAGCTACACCTTCCTCGATTGTCCCGGTTCCGTCGAATTTGCCCACGATATGCGCGCCGCGCTTCCCGCCGTCGACGCTGCGATCGTGGTCTGCGAGGCCGACGAGAAGAAGCTGCCGCAGCTTCAGATCATCCTGCGCGAGCTGGAGGAGCTGAAGATTCCGCGTTTCCTGTTCCTCAACAAGATCGACCGCGCCAACAAGCGCATCCGCGAGACGCTCGCGATGCTCCAGCCCGCCTCGCGTGTGCCGCTGGTGCTGCGCCAGATCCCGATCTGGAAGGGCGAGCTGATCGAGGGCTTCGTCGATCTCGCGCTCGAGCGCGCCTTCGTCTATCGCGAGCACAAGGCCTCCGAAGTGATCGGGCTCGAAGGCGGCGATCTCGATCGTGAAAAGGAGGCTCGCTTCTCGATGCTCGAGAAGCTTGCCGATCACGACGATGCGCTGATGGAGCAATTGCTCGAGGACATCCAGCCGCCGCGCGATGCCGTGTTCGACGACCTCGCCCGCGAATTGCGCGAAGGGCTGATCTGCCCGGTGCTGCTGGGCTCTGCCGCGCGCGAAAACGGCGTGCTGCGTCTGATGAAGGCGCTGCGCCACGAGGCGCCTGGTATCGCCGAGACCGCAAAACGTCTCGGTGCGCCCTCCACGAAGGATGCGCTCGGTTTCGTCTTCAAGACGCTGCATTCGCAGCACGGCGGCAAGCTGTCGCTGACCCGGCTGCTCGCCGGCCATCTCGACGACGGCGCCACGTTGCAATCCTCCTCCGGCGGAACCAGCCGCATCTCCGGCATCCTTGCCGTCAACGGTGCCTATGACAGCAAGCGTGCCTCGGCCGAAGCCGGTGATACCGTCGCGCTTGCCAAGCTCGATCCGGTCAAGACCGGCGACACCGTCTCCAGCGGCAAGACCCCGCCCGCCGCACTCGCTAGCATCGAGCCGACGCCGCCGGTGCTCGCCATTTCGGTTGCGGCCACCGACCGCAAGGACGACGTCAAGCTCGGCCAGGCCTTGATGCGGCTGCACGAGGAGGACCCCTCGCTGGTGGTCGTGCAGAACGCCCAGACCCACGACACCGTGCTGTGGGGGCAGGGCGAAATGCATCTGCGCGTCGCCAGCGAGCGGCTGCGCGATCGCTTCGGCGTCAAGATCACCTCGCATCCGCCGGCGATCGGCTACCAGGAGACCATCCGCAAGTCGATCGTCCAGCGCGGCCGCCACAAGAAGCAATCCGGCGGTCACGGCCAGTTCGGCGACGTCGTGCTCGACATCAAGCCGCTACCGCGCGGCGAAGGTTTCAGATTCGCCGAAAAGGTCGTCGGCGGCGCGGTGCCGCGCAACTATATCGGCGCGGTGGAAGAGGGCGTGGTCGACGGGCTCGCCCGTGGTCCGCTCGGCTTTCCCGTCACCGACGTGGAGGTGACGCTGACCGACGGCTCCTATCACAGCGTCGACTCCTCGGACCTCGCCTTCCGCACGGCGGCGCGGATCGGACTCAACGAAGGCCTGCCGCAATGCCAATCAGTGCTGCTGGAGCCGATCCACATGGTCGAGATCGTCTGTCCGACCGACGCGACCGCCAAGATCAATGCGATCCTGTCGGCGCGGCGCGGCCAGATTCTCGGCTTCGATACCCGCGACGGCTGGAGCGGCTGGGACTGCGTGCGGGCGATGATGCCGGAAGCCGAGATCGGCGAACTGATCGTCGAGCTCCGTTCCGCCACGGCCGGCGCCGGCAGCTTCACGCGCCAGTTCGACCACATGGCCGAAGTCACGGGCCGCGCCGCCGACCAGATCATCGCCGCGCATCAGCACGCGGCGTGATCGGCTAGGACGGCGGCAAAGAAGGCGCGCACTTCTGTCACGCCCTCCCCTTCTTCACGGGGAGGGGGTGGGCTACATCCACGACTGCGGCGCTGTACGCGGCCCGCGCTCTCTCCACGCGTCATTGCGAGCGTAGCGAAGCAATCCAGAGTCTTTCCGAGGAGGATTCTGAATCGCTTCGCTGCGCTTGCAATGACCGAGGAGGCAGCAGGGGCCCTCTTGCACTCATCTCCATATGATGTATTTTACATAATTGTATACGTGCTGAATATCATTTATAACTCTTCGTATATGAGGTCGAGGTGATCACGTCGTACCAGATGCGGGCGGCCCGCGCGCTGCTTGGCATTGACCAGAAAACGCTGGCCGAGCTCGCCGGGGTGTCGTTGCCGACCATCCAGCGGATGGAGGCCTCGACCGGCAATGTGCGCGGCGTGGTCGAGACCCTGACGAGGGTGGTCGAGGCGTTCGATCGGGCCGGCGTCGAGCTGATCGGCGAACAGGTCCGCAGCGACAGCGGCGGACGCGGTGTCCGCCTGAAGGAGCCGGGGCCGCCGCGTCGGGTGGAAGCGTGATCCCGGGCGAGAACAATCTGAACTAACGCACCGTCGCACGCGCGCGCTGCACGGTGCGCCGGAGCATTGTGGGACAATGAGCATCACGAGCGATCAAGCAAGCGGGCTGCACCAGCTGCGTCGGCCGAGCTTTGCCGAATTGTATCTGCCAAAACTCGTCACCGTCTGGCGCGAGGGCTATGGCCTTGCGGATTTCCGCGCCGATGTCTTCGCGGGCCTCACGGTTGCCATCGTCGCGCTGCCGCTGTCGATGGCGATCGCGATCGCGTCCGGCGTGACGCCGGATCGCGGCCTCTACACCGCGGTGGTCGGCGGCTTCATCGCCTCGCTGCTCGGCGGCAGTCGTTTCCAGATCGGCGGGCCCGCAGGTGCCTTCATCGTCCTGGTCGCAGTGACGGCGGAGCGGCACGGCGCCGACGGCGTCATTCTCGCCACCCTGATGGCAGGCCTGATGCTGATCGCCGCGGGCCTGCTGCGTGTCGGCACCTACATCAAGTTCATTCCCTATCCGGTGACCGTCGGCTTCACCGCCGGCATCGCGGTGATCATCTTTGCGAGCCAGCTTCGCGATCTCTCGGGCATCACGCTGGCGGGGAAGGAGCCGAGCGAGTTCGTGCCGAAGCTCGTGGCGCTCGCCGGCGGCCTCGATACCATCAATCCCTCCGCCGTCGCGGTCGCGCTGGTCAGCATCGCGATCATCGCAGCGTTACGGATGTGGCGGCCGTCCTGGCCCGGCATCCTGATCGCAGTCGTGCTCGCGGCGGTCGCCACCGCCGTGCTGTCGCTGCCGATCGAGACCGTGGGCAGCCGCTTCGGCGGCATCCCGCGCGAACTGCCGTCGCCGGTGCTGCCGGCGTTTTCGTTCGAGAAGGCCAAGGCGGTGCTGCCGGATGCGATCTCCTTTGCGCTGCTCGCGGCGATCGAATCGCTGCTGTCGGCGGTGGTGGCCGACGGCATGACCGGACGCCGTCACCGCTCCAATTGCGAGCTGGTGGCGCAAGGCGCGGCCAATCTCGGCTCGGCGCTGTTCGGCGGCATCTGCGTCACCGGCCTGATCGCGCGCACCGCGACCAACATCCGCGCCGGCGCCCGCGGGCCGCTGGCGGGCATGCTGCACTCCGTCTTCCTGCTGCTGTTCATGCTGGTGGCAGCACCGCTCGCAAGCTACATCCCGCTCGCCGCGCTCGCTGCCGTGCTGGTCGTGGTGTCCTGGACCATGGCGGAGAAGCACGAATTCGCAACGCTCCTGCGCTCGTCCTGGGGCGATGCCGTCGTGCTGCTCGCGACCTTCCTGCTCACCATCTTCCGCGACCTGACCGAAGGCATCCTGGTCGGCTTCGCGCTTGGTGCGGTGCTTTTCATCCATCGCATGGCGGAGATGACGGGCATCGAGGAACGCACGCCCCTGGTCGCCGCCGATCGTGCCGACGACGCCAATGGCGAGCGCGTTCCTTACGATTCCACCCTTGCGGTCGATCGCGACGTGCTGGTCTATCGCATCACCGGCGCGTTCTTCTTTGGTGCCGCCTCGGTCATCGGCGGCGTGCTGGACGGCGTCGACGACAAGCGCAAGGCGCTTGTGGTCGATTTCGCGGCCGTGCCGTTCCTGGATTCCACCGCGGCGAACGTACTGGGGCGCGTCGCCGCCAAGGCCCAGCGCCAGGGCATCCGGCTGTTCATCACCGGCGCCTCGCCGGCGGTGCGCCGCGCGCTGCTGACGCATGGCGTAAGCCCGCGACGCGCGCGCTATCGCCAGACCATCGAGCGTGCGGTCGCCGACGTCAAGGCAGGCCCGGGCGCAGCCGAATCCGCGTTGTAGCCGGCCTGCTTGACAGGAGCGGCAGGACGCGAAATGGATCGCCCTCGAAACGCACCGAGGGACAGATGAGCGCGCCGAGAACTCCCGCAGCCTGCTTGATCGGATGGCCGGCCGCGCATTCGCGCTCGCCGCTGATCCATCATTACTGGCTGCGCACGCTCGGCATCGAAGGCGGCTATGTCATCGAGGCGGTTCCGCCCGAGGACCTGCGCGATTTCGTGCTGCGGCTGTCGCTGCGCGGCTTCGTCGGCGCCAATGTCACGATCCCGCACAAGGAAGCCGTGCTGGCGCTGTCGACGCCCGATACGCGCGCCAAGGCGGTCGGCGCTGGCAACACGCTGTGGTTCGCCGATGGTGAGCTGCGCTCGACCAACACCGATGTCGAGGGCTTTCTCGGCAATCTCGATGCCAGCACGCCTGGATGGGACGAGGCCGAGGAGGCGCTGGTGCTGGGAGCCGGCGGCGCCTCGCGCGCGGTCGTGTTCGGCCTGCTCGATCGCGGCGTCAAGCGCATCCATCTTGCCAACCGCACCTTGGCGCGGGCCGAGGCGCTGGCGGCGCAGTTCGGGCCGAACGTGCACCCGCTGCCTTGGGATGCGATCGACGGGATTTTGCCGCGGGCAAAACTTCTCGTGAACACGACCTCGCTCGGCATGCACGGCCAGGGAGCGCTCGATGTCGACGTGGCGCGGCTGCCGATAGGCGCCGTCGTTACCGACCTCGTCTATGTCCCTCTCGTGACGCCGCTGCTCGCGGCGGCCGGGGATCGCGGGCTGAAGACCGCCGACGGGCTCGGCATGCTGTTGCATCAGGCGGTGCGCGGCTTCGAGCTGTGGTTCGGGCAGCGGCCCGAGGTGACCGCCGAGCTGCGCGCGCTGGTCGAGGCCGATCTCACAAAGTCTTGAGAGAATAGTGCGCGGTCTCCGGCGTTCTACCCTCGTGGGGACAATCGGAGACATCCATGACGATCCAACGTGCCAATTTCACGCGCCCGCTCATCGCTGTTGCGATGGTGGCTGCGTCCACCTTTGCAGCCCTCGCGCAAAGAGCTCCGGTGCCGACGCGCGTGCGCGGCACGATCGAGAGCGTCGATGGTGACACCATGCAGGTCAAGTCGCGCAGCGGCGAGGACGTCAAGCTCCATATCGCCTCCGATGCGCGCGTCGTCGGTGTCACCAAGATCGCACTGGCCGACATCAAGGTCGGCTCCTTCGTCGGCGCGACCACGGTGCCGGGGCCCGATGGCGGCAACAACGCCGTCGAGGTGCACGTGTTTCCGGAGAGCATGCGCGGCACCGGAGAAGGCTCGCGGCCCTACGATCTCAAGCCCAATTCCAGCATGACCAATGCCACGGTGTCGGAGAGCGTGGTCGGCAATGACGGCCATACGCTGCTGGTGAAGTACAAGGACGGCGAGAAGAAGGTGTTCGTCTCCGATATGACACCGGTCGTGACTTTCGTTCCCGGCGACATCTCGGAATTGAAGGCCGGCGCCAAGGTCATCGCCTTCATGAAGCAACTGCCGGACGGATCGTTCGAGACCAATCGCATCAGCGTCGGCCGCGACGGCCTGACACCGCCGATGTGAGGCGCCGTCGTTACGGCGCCTCCGCAATGATATGATCGTCGATCTCGTCGATCCGGTTGACGCCGCACAGGCCCATGGTCGTCAACAGCTCTTTCTGGATGATGTCGATCGCCTTGGCGACGCCGGCCTGGCCGCCGGCACCTAGTCCGTACGCGTAAGCGCGCCCGATCATGCAGGATTTTGCCCCGAGTGCGAGCGCGCGCATCACGTCCTGGCCGGAGCGGATGCCGCCGTCGAACATGATCTCCATCCTGTCGCCGACCGCGTCGGCGATCTCAGGGAGCACCTCGATCGAGGACGGCGCGCCGTCGAGCTGACGGCCGCCATGGTTGGAGACGACCAGCGCCTGCGCGCCGGTCTTGGCCGCTTCTTCGGCGTCCTCGACGTCCAGAATGCCCTTGATGACGAGCTTGCCCGGCCAGATGCTGCGGACCCACTCGACGTCCTTCCAGTTCAGTGAGGTGTCGAACTGCGAGGCGGTCCATTCGGCGAGGCGGTTGAGATCCTCGGTGTTCTTCACGTGCCCGGCGATGTTGCCGAAGGTGCGGCGCTTGCCTTGCAGCACGCCGGACACCCAGGCGGGCTTGCTGGCGAAATCCAGCAGCTTCGACAGCGACCATTCCGGCGGCACGGTCATGCCGTTCTTGATGTCGGCATGGCGCTGGCCGATCACCTGCAAATCGACCGTCAGCACCAGTGCACTGCACTTGGCGGCGATGGCGCGCTGGATCAGGTCCTTGATGAAGCCGCGGTCCTTCATCACGTAGAGCTGGAACCAGAACGGCTTGTCGACGGCGGCGGCGATATCCTCGATCGAGCAGATCGACATGGTCGACTGCGTGAACGGGATGCCGGCAGCCTGGGCCGCGCGGCAGGCGTGAATTTCGCCGTCGCCGTGCTGCATGCCGAGCAGGCCCACCGGGGCCAGGATCAGCGGCATCGTCGATGGCTCGCCGAGAATCGTGGTCGAGGTGTCGCGCTTCGAAACGTCCACCAGGATGCGCTGGCGGAACTTGATCGCCTGCATGTCCTCGCGGTTGGCGCGCAGCGTTTCCTCGGCATAGGAGCCGCGGTCGCAATAATCGAAGAACGCCTTCGGCACGCGGCGTTTATGCAGCGCGCGAAGATCGTCGATACAGGTGATGTGTTTCATGAACGTTTTCCCCGGCCCGTCTCAGATCGGAAGTCTTGCATCGGAAGATTGAAGGGTCATCTAGCATGGTTGGATGCGCAGCCAAATCGTTTGCGGGAGGCACGCCATGACCAAGCCGCACGCCGGACCTTCGCCTGATGAGATCAAGGAGAAGCAGGCCCTCGAGGACGCGCTGGAGGAGGGCCTGGAAGAGACGTTCCCGGGCTCGGATCCCGTCAACGTCACCCAGCCGGCGCCGACCCGCGGCGACAGCCATGTGAAGCGCTCGGATTAGCAGCGGTTCCCCCGGCTTCCCGGGTTCGCGCTGGAAGCATAGTATTAACAATATCTTACCGTGCCGGCCTCCAGCTCGGTTCCGTAATGATTCATCATATTTTTTGAAGCCAACTTATCCGCAATGGCTTTATAAGAGCCTTAGCAAATCAGGGGATGCGGGGCCCGCTAAGGCACCCGCAGGTTGTGTTGGGGATCCCTGGTTGTTGCCTGGGGGACGATATGAGCCGCAAATATTTCGGGACGGACGGGATCCGGGGCCGCGCCAACGGACTGATCACGCCGGAGCTCGCGCTCAAGGTCGGCCAGGCCGCGGGCCTTGCGTTCCAGCGCGGTGAGCACCGCCACCGGGTGGTGATCGGCAAGGACACGCGGCTGTCAGGCTACATGATCGAATACGCCATGGTCGCGGGCTTCACCTCGGTCGGCATGGACGTGCTGCTGGTCGGCCCGATGCCGACGCCGGCGGTGGCGATGCTGACCAAGTCGATGCGCGCCGATCTCGGCGTCATGATCTCGGCCTCGCACAATCTGTTCGAGGACAACGGCATCAAGCTGTTCGGCCCGCAGGGCTTCAAGCTCTCCGACGACGTCGAGAAGCAGATCGAGCAGCTGCTCGACGAGCCCATCGAGAAGCGGCTCGCACAGAGCGCGAGCCTCGGCCGCGCCCGCCGTATCGACGGCGTGCATGACCGCTACATCGAATTCGCCAAGCGCACGCTGCCGCGCGATCTCTCGCTCGACGGACTTCGCGTCGTGATCGATTGCGCCAACGGCGCCGCCTACAAGGTGGTGCCGGAAGCGCTGTGGGAATTGGGCGCCGACGTGGTGCCGATCGGCGTCGAGCCCGACGGCTTCAACATCAACAAGGATTGCGGCTCGACCTCGCCGGAAGCACTGTCGAAGAAGGTACGAGAGATGCGCGCCGACATCGGCATTGCGCTGGACGGCGATGCCGATCGCGTCATCCTGGTCGACGAGCGCGGTCACGTGGTCGACGGCGACCAGCTGCTCGCGGTGATCGCGCAGAGCTGGAAGGACGACGGTCGGCTGTCGCGTCCGGGCATCGTCGCGACCGTGATGTCCAATCTCGGGCTCGAGCGCTTCCTGAAGGGGCAGGGACTCGATCTCGTGCGCACGCCGGTCGGCGATCGCTACGTGCTCGAGCAGATGCTGAACGGCGGCTACAATCTCGGCGGCGAGCAGTCGGGCCACATCATCCTGTCCGACTACGCCACCACCGGGGACGGCTTCGTCGCCGCGCTGCAGGTGCTCGCCGTGGTGCAGAAGCTGCGCCGCCCGGTCTCCGAGGTCTGCCATCGCTTCGATCCGCTGCCGCAGATTCTCAAGAACGTCCGCCACAAGGGTGGCAAGCCGCTCGACGATTCCGACGTCAAGTCGGCGATCTCCGACGGCGAGAAGCGCCTCAACGGCCACGGCCGCCTCCTGATCCGCTCCTCCGGCACCGAGCCCGTGATCCGCGTCATGGGCGAGGGCGAGGACCGCATCCTGGTCGAGGACGTCGTCGACACCATCGTCTCGGCGCTGGGCCAGGCCGCGGCGTAAGCCGAGACTGCTTCCGCAGACGCGGTCCTTCACCTCTCCCCAGCGGGGAGAGGTGAAAGACCCGTGCATCCCAGCCATTTGCGATTGACGCTGGTTTGGCGGCCGCTCCCATCGTAGCTGTGGGGTCGCGGCAATCTGCCGCGCCGGGATCGCTGCATTGAACAAGCCAGTCGTCGTCTCAGAGGAAACGCTGACCGAGCCCGTTGTCGTCAGCGACGTCGCGCCCGCCACCGCCAAGACGATCGCGGGACCGGCCTATATCGTGCTCGCCGGCATCAGCTTCTCGCACTTTCTCAACGACACCATGCAGTCGCTGATCGCCTCGGTGTATCCGATCCTGAAGGACACCTACGCGCTCGACTTCGCGCAGATCGGCATGATCACGCTGGCCTTCCAGTTCACGGCCTCGCTGCTCCAGCCGCTGGTCGGGCACTACACCGACAAGAAGGCGCAGCCTTATTCGCTGGCGATCGGCATGGCCTCGACCTTCTTCGGCCTGTTGCTGCTCAGCATCGCGCAGCAATATCTGGTCATCCTGATTGCCGCCGCGCTGGTCGGTCTCGGCTCGGCGGTGTTCCACCCCGAATCGGCGCGCATCGCGCGGCTCGCCTCCGGCGGCCGTTACGGCTTTGCGCAATCGGTGTTCCAGCTCGGCGGCAGTTTCGGCACCTCGATGGGCCCGGTGCTTGCCGCGCTAATCGTCGTGCCGTTCGGGCAGGGCAGCATCGCCTGGTTCTCCTCGATCGCGGGCCTTGCGATCGTCATCCTCTGGCGCATCGGCCGCTGGTACGCGCCGCAGATCAAGGCGAAGAAGACCGCCTCCGTCGAGGTCCACCCCGATGCGCCGAACTCGCGCCGCGTCGCGATCGCGCTGCTCGTGCTGGTGGCGCTGTTGTTCTCGAAGCAGCTCTACGTCTCGAGCCTGTCGAGCTATTACATCTTCTACCTGATCGACCGCTTCGGCGTGTCGACGCAGACCGCGCAGATCTATCTCTTCATCTTCCTCGCCGCGAATGCGGTCGGCGCGTTCTTCGGCGGGCCGTTAGGGGATCGCTTCGGCCGCAAGATCGTGATCTGGATCTCGATCCTCGGCGCGCTGCCGTTCACGCTGGCGCTGCCCTTTGCCGGACTCTATGCCAGCGCTGTGCTGTCGGTGATCATCGGTCTCATCATTTCCTCGACAACCTCGTCGATCATCGTGTTCGCGCAGGAGCTGGTGCCGCATCGCTTCGGCATGATCTCCGGCGTGTTCTTCGGCGTCGCGTTCGGCATCGGCGGCCTTGGTGCCGCGGTCCTTGGCAAGCTTGCCGACCACACCTCGATCGAGTTCGTCTACCAGGTCTGCGCCTACCTTCCCGCGATCGGGCTGCTGGCGGTGTTCCTGCCCAAGCTGCCCCGCCACGCGCGTTAACAAATCCCGTTTCGCTGCATTGCGGCTTCATCAATCGTTAGGAATTGCGGCGCGCAGCTGCTGCATCTTTGCAACGCTCGCGCCGCATCCGCGTGTGGAGTGAGAAAAAATCAACCTTAAAAATTAGGGTTAAGTGGCGCTTAAGCATTTGCTGCCATCGTCCGGCTCGTGAGTTTCCAGAACGTGAGGCGCCCGTATTTTGCCTCACCGGCCATAAGGACGAAGCCAATGCGTAGCGTTAAGTCTCTCCTTGCCGCGGGTGCGGCATCACTGATCTCGTCGATGGCGTTCGCCGCCGATATGCCGATCGCCGCTCCCCCTCCCATGTACGCGCCGCCGGCTCCGCCGGCTGACTTCGGCGGCTGGTATCTGCGCGGCGATATCGGCTTCAGCAATCAGAAGACGAGCGAACTGCGCTACGGCCGCGAGTCGGCTTATTCGCAGCTCACCTCGTTCAACCAGGAAACGTCGTTCGACACCGGCGGCATCTATGGCGTCGGCGCCGGCTACCGTTTCAACAACTGGTTCCGTGCCGACGTGACCGGGCAATACCGCGGCAATGCGAATTTCAAGGGAACGGATCGTTTCACCGGAACCGCAGGCGGGGTGCCTTACAGCGGCATCGACAATTACAGCGCCAGCAAATCCGAATGGCTGGTCCTGGCCAACGCGTATGTCGACCTCGGGACCTGGTGGTGCATCACCCCGTTCATCGGCGCGGGCGTCGGCGGCGCGCGCGTTTCGATCGCGAACTTCACCGACACGGGCATCAACAACCTGGCGGTTGGAAACACGAGCTTCGCGAGCGCACCCACCGGCTCGAAGTGGAATTTCGCCTGGGCGGCCCACGCCGGTCTTGCCTACAAGGTCAATCAGAACCTCGTCCTCGAACTCGCCTACAGCTACGTCGACCTGGGTCCGGGACAGACCGGCGTTCTGTCGGACTACACCGGTGGGACCACCGGCAACGTCTTCAAGTTCAAGGACATCACCTCGCACGACCTGAAGCTCGGCGTGCGCTGGAATCTCGACAACCCGCCGGTTTACGCGCCGCCGCCGCCGCTCGTCACCAAGGGCTGATCGGCAGCCTGATCGCTTAACCTCTCTTAACGGCGCGGGATCATCCCGCGCCGTTTTGCTTTGCATATTTTTCATGGCGAGCGGCGACGAAAACGCCGGACGCAACCATTGGTTAAGGTTAACGAGCCATGATCATCGCGACAGTTCGAGTTTCGATGGAGCGTTGCAATGCGTAGGCTTTGGTTGGTGGCGGTGGTGTTCGGATCTGTGTCCGCCGCACACGCGGCCGACATGCCGGATCTGCCCGTCCTGCGCGGCGGCTTCACCGACGGCCTGTCCAAGACAACCCAAAATTGGGACGGCTTCTATGTCGGCGGCCAGTTCGGCTTCGCCACGACCGACATTGATTTCAGCCGCGCCCCGAAGTCGATGACCGACTTCATGCTTCGCAATAGCATCCTGCAGGCTCCGGTGGGCGGCTGGTCGCTGCTGCCGAAGAACCACGTGCAGTCGACCGGATTCGGCGCCTTTGTAGGCAAGAACTGGCAGTTCTACGACGCCGTGATGGGCGTCGAAGCCAATTACACCTATTTACAGGATGTCTCTAGTACGGCCAGCGACTCCATGACGCGGATCCTCCCCGGCGAAGCGGGCCCGACGGGCCATACCTATACCTACGTCACCACGCTCGGCGGCGGTGCTTCGCTCAAGCTCAAGGACTACGCCACGTTCCGCGGTCGGATCGGTTGGGATGGCGGCGACTTCATGCCTTATGCCTTCGGCGGCCTGGCCATTGGGCGCGCCGAAGTGTCGCGTTTCGCGACCGTGTCCTACGTCAAGCACGACGACTACGACACTACGGTTTCGGTTGGCGGCATCGCCACAACGACCCATCATCAGGACACGATCGATACAGGCGCCTGGTCGAGCGTCGAGCAGCGCACGAACGCCTTCATGTACGGTTGGACCGCCGGTATCGGTCTCGAATACGCGATCTGCGGCAACTTCCTGCTTCGCGGTGAATGGGAGCATGTCGGCTTCTCGGACGTGAAGAACATCAAAGTCGGACTGAACAATTTTCGCCTCGGCGCCGGTTACAAGTTCTGAGCCGTCCCCTGCCTGTTGACAGCTTCCCTTCGTCCTGATGCTCTGGCGCCCAAAGCGGGGCGGCGGCGATGCAGGTTTTCGGCGACAGCAATTCGGGCAATTGTCTGAAGGTGAAGTGGGTCTGCGATCATCTCGCATTGCCCTATCGCTGGATCGAGATCGACACGCGCAAAGGCGAGACGCGCACGCCGCAATTTCTGAAGATGAACGGCGCCGGCCAGGTGCCGACAATTGCTTTCGACGACGGCCGCACGCTGGCGCAGTCCAATGCCATCATCCGCTATCTCGCCCGTGACAGCGCGCTGATCCCGCACGACGCCTTTGCCGCCGCCAAGATGGACGAGTGGCTGTTCTGGGAGCAGTACAGCCACGAGCCCTACATCGCGGTATGCCGTTTCCAGATGGTCTATCTCGGCAAGGATGCCTCCGAACTCGATCCCGACAAGGTCAAGCGCGGCTATGCGGCGCTCGATCGTATGGAGCAGCATCTGGCGTCGAGCCGTTTCTTCACTGGCGAGACGGTTTCGCTCGCCGACGTCTCGCTACTCGCCTATACCCGCGTTGCGCATGAAGGCGGCTTCGATCTCGGCCGCTATCCGGCCGTTCGCCGCTGGATCGGCGAAGCCGAGGCCTTTCTCGGCCTGCCGCCGGCGCGCTGAGCCCTTCGCGTCGAGCTTTTCGCGCCGAGCCTTTCGTGCCGAGCATTGGAGTTGTCTGATGAACGATAAGTCCGTCACCATCCGCCCCGCGCGCCGCGGGGATGTCCCCGCGATCGTGGCGATGCTCGCCGACGATCACCTCGGGCGCGGGCGCGAGCGCCTCGAGGATCCGCTTCCCGCCGTCTATGATCAGGCGTTCGAGCGGGTCGAGCGCGATCCCAATCTTACGCTCGTGGTTGCCGAGAGCGAGGGCAGGGTGGTCGGCTGCCTGCAACTCGCGGTGCTCGCAGGCATCAGCTCGCAAGGCGGCCTTCGCGGTCTGCTCGAGGATGTCCGCGTTGCCGCCGATTGTCGCAGCCGCGGCATCGGCGAACATCTGGTGCGGTGGGCGGTGGCGGAAGCAAAGGCTCGCGGCTGCAACCTCGTCGAACTGCTGACGCATCAGACGAGAACGGATGCGCAGCGTTTTTACAAGCGGCTCGGATTCACAGCGAGTCATGTCGGCATGACTGTCCGCTTTTGAGGCAGTGCGCCGCGGCCGTTGCGCCATCAGCGAATTCGGATCGCGCATTCGTTCATCTTAACAGCTGATAAACTACCCGTTCGACCTTCATGTGGAACCAGGAACGAACGGTGCTACGCAGCGTCAGACACCCGGCTCGGGCGGTTCGGGGATTTCGATGACAAGCTATTCCATGATCAAGGTCGGCAACGATTACGTTGTGCAGGCCAATGACAAATGCATTTTGAAAGTCGGCAGCCGCCGCCGCGCCGCGCAATTGATCAGCGAAGCCACGGACTTGCTGAACGCGCTCGCTGCCGTGGAAAGCCCTGACATCGCGCCGGAATTACCTTCACTCCGTCGTGAGCCGCCGGAAGTTTCTTGACTGGTCTACCCGATTCCCGTATCAGCCGCGGCGGGACACCTCCCCCCAACGGGAGGCTTACTATCTGGAAGGGTAGATCATGACTGTAGCGAAGCCCGCTTCGCGGCCGACCGTGCCGCATTTTTCTTCCGGCCCCTGCGCCAAGCGCCCCGGCTGGAACGCCCAAAATCTCAAAGACGCAGCGCTCGGCCGTTCGCATCGCGCGAAGGTCGGCAAGACCAAGCTCAAGCTCGCGATCGATCTGACGCGCGAAGTGCTTGAAGTGCCCGCCGATTATCGCATCGGCATTGTACCGGCCTCCGATACCGGCGCGGTCGAGATGGCGCTGTGGTCGCTGCTCGGCGCACGGCCCGTCACCACACTCGCCTGGGAATCCTTCGGCGAAGGCTGGGTCAGCGACATCGTCAAGGAATTGAAGCTCAAGGACGTCACCAAGCTGAACGCCGGCTACGGTGAAATTCCTGATCTCTCCAAGGTCGATCCCAAGAGCGACGTGGTCTTCACCTGGAACGGCACCACGTCAGGCGTGCGCGTGCCGAATGCTGACTGGATCAGCGCGAGCCGCGAAGGCCTGACCATCTGCGACGCGACCTCCGCCGCGTTCGCGCAACCGCTCGACTGGGCCAAGCTCGACGTGGTCACCTTCTCCTGGCAGAAGGCGCTCGGCGGCGAAGCCGCGCATGGTATGCTGATCCTGTCGCCCCGTGCGGTGGAGCGGCTCGAGACCTACAAGCCGGCCTGGCCGCTGCCGAAGATCTTCCGCATGACCAAGGGTGGCAAGCTCAACGAGGGCATCTTCGTCGGCGAGACCATCAACACGCCGTCGATGCTCTGCGTCGAGGACTATCTCGACGCGTTGAACTGGGCCAAGTCGATCGGCGGCCTCAAGGCGCTGATCGCCCGCGCCGATGCCAACACCAAGGTGCTGGCCGACTGGAAGGCGAAGACGCCCTGGATCGACTTCCTGGCCAAGGATGCCGCGATCCGCTCCAACACCTCGGTGTGCCTGAAATTCACCGATCCGGCGATCACCTCGCTGTCGGACGACGCGCAGGCCGAGTTCTCCAAGAAGCTGGTCGCCCTCGTCGAGAAGGAAGGCGCCGGCTACGACTTCGCCTATTACCGGGATGCGCCGGCAGGCCTGCGCATCTGGTGCGGCGCCACGGTCGAAGCCAAGGACGTCGAGCTGCTGACGCAGTGGATCGACTGGGCCTTTGCCGAGACCAAGGCGCAGCTCGCCAAGGCGGCGTAAGTTTTCGTTCTTCGCCTCTCCCCGTTCTTACGGGGAGAGGCCGGGTCGCGCAGCGATCCGGGTGAGGGGCTCTCTCCACGAGCAGTTCGCCTGTGGCTGCCCCCACCCCAACCCTCTCCCCGTAACAACGGGGAGAGGGAGAGCAACAAGCTTCCAAGTCACTCATGTTTTCCCCCTGGGGCCGATCCTCCCCTAGGGACGGTGAAGGACACATCCCCATGACCAAACCCAAAGTTCTCATTTCCGACGCGCTCTCGCCCGCTGCCGTGCAGATCTTCAAGGATCGCGGCATCGAGGTCGACTTCCAGCCCAACCTCGGCAAGGACAAGGACAAGCTCGCCGAAATCATCGGCAATTACGACGGCCTTGCGATCCGCTCCGCGACCAAGGCGACCGCCAAGATCCTGGAGAAGGCCACCAACCTCAAGGTGATCGGCCGCGCCGGCATCGGCGTCGACAATGTCGAGATCCCGGCTGCCACGGCCAAGGGCATCATCGTGATGAACACGCCGTTCGGCAATTCGATCACGACTGCCGAGCACGCGATTACGCTGATGCTGGCGCTCGCCCGCGAGATCCCGCAGGCCGACGCCTCGACCCAGGCCGGCAAGTGGGAGAAGAACCGCTTCATGGGCGTCGAGATCACCGGCAAGGTGTTAGGGGTGGTCGGTTGCGGCAATATCGGCTCGATCGTCGCCGACCGCGCGCTCGGCCTGCGCATGAAGGTGATCGCGTTCGATCCGTTCCTGTCGCCGGAGCGCGCCAAGGACATCGGCGTCGAGAAGGTCGAGCTCGATGACCTGCTCAAGCGCGCCGATTTCATCACGCTGCACACCCCGCTGACCGAGAAGACCAAGAACATCATCGATGCGGCCGCGATCGCGAAGATGAAGAAGGGCGTGCGCCTGATCAACTGCGCCCGCGGCGGTCTCGTCGACGAGCAGGCCGTGGTCGATGCGCTCAACGCCAAGCACATCGCCGGCGCCGCCTTCGATGTCTTCGTCGAGGAGCCCGCGACATCGAACGTGCTGTTCGGCCACCCCAACGTGATCTGCACGCCGCATCTCGGCGCTTCCACCACGGAAGCGCAGGAGAACGTCGCGCTGCAGGTCGCCGAGCAGATGTCGGACTATCTCATCTCCGGCGCGATCTCCAACGCGATCAACTTCCCGTCCATCACCGCGGAAGAAGCGCCGAAGCTGAAACCGTTCATCACGCTCGCCGAGAAGCTCGGCTCGTTCGCCGGCCAGCTTACCGACACCGGCATCTCGAAGGTCACGATCACCTATGAGGGTCACGTCGCCGAAATGAAGATCAAGGCGCTGACTTCCGCGGTGCTGTCCGGTCTGTTGCGGCCGATGCTGGGTGAGGTCAACGTCGTGTCCGCGCCCGTCGTCGCCAAGGAGCGCGGCATGGTGGTGGACGAGGTGACGCGCGCCGCGCAGAGTGACTATGAGAGCCTGATCACCGTCACGGTCGCGACCGAACGCCAGGAGCGCTCGGTCTCCGGCACCGTCTATCACGACGGCAAGCCGCGGCTGGTCGACGTCAAGGGCATCCGCGTCGACGCAGAGTTCGGCAAGTCGATGATCTATGTCACCAACGAGGACAAGCCGGGCTTCATCGGAAAGTTCGCGAGCCTCTTGGGCGACGCCAAGCTCAACATCGCGACCTTCCATCTCGGCCGCGTCGCGCCCGGCAGCGATGCCATTGCCCTGGTCGAGGTCGACGGCGCGGTGCCGGCCGACCTGCTCGCCAAGGTGGCGACCCTGCCGCAGGTCAAGCAGGTCAAGGCGCTGACGTTCTGATCCTTCACCTCTCCCGAAGGGAGAGGTGACACAGCGAGCCGGCAGAGCGGGATTCCATATTGCCTGTCGCCGATATATTCCGACCCGCGGAACAACGCCGTCTCCTTCATCGGAGGCGGCGTTTTTGTTTTCCGCAGCCGGCTATCTCAGTGTACCAATGGCGCCAGAACGCTCCGTTCAAGACATTCGACAAGGGAGAAAACAATGCGTGAAGCTGTCATCGTTTCCTATGCGCGCACGGGCCTGGCGAAATCCGGCCGCGGCGGGTTCAACATCACGCCGCCGATGTCGCTCGCGGCGCACGCCATTCATCATGCGGTGGACCGCGCCGGCGTCGAGAAGGATTATGTCGAGGACTGCTATCTCGGCAATTGCGCCCATGGCGCGCCGAACATTGGCCGCCAGGCGGCGCTGCTCGCGGGCCTGCCGAAGTCGACCGGTGGCGTCTCGGTGAACCGCTTCTGCTCCTCGGGCCTGCAGACCATCGCGATGGCCGCGAACTCGATCCGTTCCGACGGCGCCGATTGCATCGTTGCCGGCGGCGTCGAGAGCATCTCGATTCCGGGCGGGCCTCTGCCCAAGGAAGCTGTCGATCCGGACCTGCTCAAGACCGCGCCCGACATCTTCATGGCGATGATCGACACCGCCGACATCGTCGCCGAGCGCTACAAGCTCAGCCGCGAATACCAGGATGAATATTCGCTGGAATCGCAGCGGCGCATGGCGGCCGCGCAGCAGGCCGGCAAGTTCAAGGACGAAATCGTCCCGATGAAGACCAAGATGAAGGTCGTCGACAAGGCGACCAAGGCCGAGAGCATCGTCGACTATGTCGTCGATCGCGACGAATGCAACCGCCCCGAGACCACGCTGGAAGGCTTGGCAAAGCTCGAGCCGGTGAAGGGACCGGGCAAGTTCGTCACCGCCGGCAATGCCAGCCAGCTCTCCGACGGCGCCGCCGCGGTGGTGCTGATGGAGGCCAAGGACGCGGAGAAGCGCGGCCTCAAGCCGATGGGCCGCTTCGTCGCCTGGGCGGCGGCGGGCTGCGAGCCGGACGAGATGGGCATCGGTCCGATCTTCGCGGTGCCGAAGCTGCTCAAGCGTCACGGCCTGAAGATCGACGACATCGACCTCTGGGAGCTCAACGAAGCCTTCGCCAGCCAGTGCCTCTACTCACGCGACAAGCTCGGCATCGATCCGGCCAAGTACAACGTCAACGGCGGCTCGATCGCGATCGGCCATCCGTTCGGCATGACCGGTGCCCGCCTCACCGGCCACCTCCTCCAGGAAGGCGCGCGCCGCAAGGCGAAGTGGGGCGTCGTGACCATGTGCATCGGCGGCGGCCAGGGCGGCGCCGGCCTGTTCGAGATCTACAGCTGAGGCGATTGCCTCACCGGACCTTTCAAGATGGGAACACGGCGCCATGAGCGCCGTGTTTTTGCGACCACTCTTGTGCACGCCGCCGTGCATAAAGGGAGTATTTGTGGCGGAATGCACGTATTAGTACGTGTCCGCAAATTAACGGAAGCTTTTACGGGTTAGCGTCTCATCGACCGCATCCATCCCAACCGGCTTGGCGACCAAGATGCGGCTCCTCTCTCTTCGTCTCACCCACAAGATCACGGCGATCGGCGTCATCGGCCTCGTCGGTGTCCTCCTCATCGGCGGTATTCATCTCTACGGCGAGCGGGCGATGGGCCTGTCGCGCGCCGTCGCCGAGAATGCGCGCGGGATCTCCGAGCTGAACGGCCGGATCGCGGTTGAGCTGCTCGAAGGCCGCCGCGCCGAAAAGGATTTCCTGCTGCGCAACGATGCAGGCAAGGTCCAGCGCCAGATCGAGATCGGCAAGCAGGTTGCCCTCGACATCGAGAAGCTTCGCGACAGGATTGCGGCCCTCGGCAACGTCGAGCTGGTGCAGAAGATCGACGCGATGAAGTCGTCGCTGAAGACCTATCAAGCCCGCTTCGACGCGGTGGTGGAGCAGCGGCAGCGTCTCGGTCTCGACGAGAATTCAGGCCTCGAGGGGCGCCTGCGCGCTTCCGTCCACGACATCGAGAGCAAGGTGGATCAGCTGCATGATGCGCCGCTCAAGGTGATCATGCTGATGATGCGCCGGCACGAGAAGGATTTCATGCTGCGTCGCGATGCCAAATACGGCGGCGAGATGAAGAAGCGCGCCTCGGAATTCGCAAGTACCGTCGACGCCGCCGCCGTTCCCGAGGCCGCCAAGGCCGAGCTGCGCGCGAAGCTGTCGGACTATCAACGCGACTTCTCCGCCTGGATGGAGACGGCGCTCAAGCTCGCGACGGAATTGAAGGCGATGTCGGAAGCGTTCGCGGCGGTCGAGCCCGTCATCGAGCAGGTCTCGCAATCGGTCGAAGGCATGCGCGTCGAGGCCGACCGGCTCAACGAGACCGAGCGCGCCAGCATCCAGTTCTGGATCGCGGTGGCGATCGCGCTCATTGCCTGTGCCGTGCTGGGTCTCGGTGTCTTCATCGGCCGCTCGGTCTCGCAACCGCTCGCTTTGATGCGGGCGGCGATGATCGAGCTGGCCAAGGGCAATTTCGCCATCGTGCTGCCCGGCCTCGGCCGCCCTGACGAGATCGGCGAGATCGCGCAGGCCGTCGAGACGTTCAAGATCAACGCCGAGCGGAAGGCACGCGCGGAAGCCGAAGAGAAGATCAGGCAGGACAGGCTCGCCGCCGAGCGCCGCCGCGCCGACATGATCAGGATGGCCGATGATTTCGAGGGCGCAATCGGCGAGATCGTCGAGACTGTGTCCTCCGCTGCCACCGAGCTCGAGGCGTCGGCGACCTCGCTGACCTCGACCGCGGGCCGGTCGACCGAGCTTGCCACGCTGGTCGAGGCCGCCTCGGAAGAGGCCGCCACCAACGTGCAGTCGGTGGCATCGGCGGCGGAAGAGCTGACCGCTTCCGTCAACGAGATCAGCCGCCAGGTGCAGGCGTCCGCGCGCATCGCCGGCGAGGCCGTCAGCCAGGCGGGCCAGACCAACGATCGCGTCGGCGAATTGTCGAGGGCGGCCGCGCGGATCGGCGACGTGGTCGAGCTCATCAACGCCATCGCCGGCCAGACCAACCTTCTGGCGCTCAACGCCACCATCGAGGCCGCGCGCGCCGGCGAGGCGGGGCGCGGCTTCGCCGTGGTCGCGTCCGAGGTCAAGGCGCTGGCCGAGCAGACCGCGAAGGCGACCGGCGAGATCGGTCAGCAGATCGCGAGCATCCAGGGCGCCACCAACGAGTCCGTCGGTGCGATCAGGACGATCGGCGGCACGATCGAGCGCCTGTCCGAGATCTCGTCCACCATCGCATCCGCCGTCGAACAGCAGGGCGCCGCGACCAGCGAGATCTCGCGCAACGTCCAGAGCGCGGCGGCCGGCACCACGCAGGTCAGCGCCAATATCAGCAATGTCAGGCAGGGCGCGGTCGAGACCGGCTCGGCGTCGACGCAGGTGCTGTCGGCGGCGAAATCCCTGTCCGGCGACAGCAACCGCCTCAAGTTCGAGGTCGGCAAGTTCCTCGAGACGGTGCGCGCGGCATAGGCGCCAAGCTTATTCGCGTCGGCTCGGAAATCTTTGCGTCGCCGGGCGTTAAGCGCGACGGGGCGAGGTCGAGGAGAACGCTCATGCGGACGATAATGGCAGCTATCCTTCTGACGGCTCCGCTGCTGGCCGGGCCGGCGATGGCGCAGAACCAGAACGTGCAGAACGAGGCCGACAAGGGCATCAAGACGCAGAATTCCGGCGCCTCGGGCTATGTCGGAGACCAGGACAAGCCGGGTGCGGCGACGTCCATGCCGGGAGACCGCAGCGCTGACAAGACCAGTGGTGCTGCCACATCGCCCAGCGCGCAGAATTCAGGCGCCGGAATCGCGGGAGCGCCCGGCAACAAGAACGGTCCGCCCGCGAAGTCGGGAACCGTCGGCGCGGCCACGCAGAATCCCACCGTGCAGGAGCAGGACCCGTCGAACATCAAGGGCCTGCCCGGCAACAAGAGCGGCCCGCCGGCGAAGCGCTAGGTTCTTGCTACGCCCTTGCCGTCACCGGCGCGAACGTCACCTCGATCAGCGTGCCCTGGCCGGCGTTCTTGATGTTGAACTGGGCGCGGTTGGCTTCGACCAGCGCCTTGGTCAACGACAGGCTGAGCGCGGAACTGTCGGCGGCGTCCCCCGGCGGCGGGGTGCGGAACGGCTCCATGGCGGCGGCGACTTCCGTCTCGCTGAGGCCGTGGCCGGTGTCGCGGATGCGAAGCGCGATCTCGCCGCGGTCGTTGAGCGCGGTGGAGACGATGACCTGGCCGCCGGCACTCGCCAGTTTGATGGAGTTGGAGATCAGATTCATCGTCACCTGACGCAGCGCGCGCGCATCCGCCGTCACCTGCGGCAGCGCATGCGCGAGCGAGGTGCGGATGATGATGCGCTCGCGATTGGCCTGCGGCTGCATCACGGTGACGCAGGCTTCGACCAGGTCGTTGAGATTCACATTGGCAAAATTCAGATCGAGCTTGCCGGTCTCGATCCGCGACAGCTCGAGCAGATCGTCGATGATGGTGATCACCCGTTCGCCGGAGGCGCGGATGTCCTTCATGTATTCGCCGTAGCGCTCGTTGCCGAGCGCGCCGAAGCGTTCGGAGATCATCACCTCGGCAAAGCCGATGATGGCGTTGAGCGGCGTGCGGATCTCGTGGCTGATCCGCGCCAGCATGTCGGCCTTGGCATTCGCCGCGCCGTCGACCAGGCGTCGCGCCTGCGTCAGCTCGCTCTCGCCCTTCTTCGCGTGTGACAGGTCGCGGAACACGGCGAAGAAGTTCGGGCCGTCGGGCCGCGTGCGGCCCATGATCATGGCGAGCGGCAGCACGCCGCCCTTCTTTTCGCGGCCCAGCACCTCGCGGCCGTGGTCGAGCAGGCTCGCGATGTCCTGGCTCCTGATGCTGTTGAGATAATCCATCACGACCTGCTGGCTCTCGGGCGCGAACAGCGTCAGTAAATTCTGCTGCAGCAGCGCCTCGCCGTCATAGCCGAACAGCGCCTCGGCGCTGCGGTTGCAGGCGTGGATGTTGCCTTCGGCATCGAACATCACGATGCCCTCGGCCGTGGTGTCGAGGATCGCGGCGAGATCTTCCGCCTCGGCTTCGCCCGCCTCCGGCTCGGGCGCGAAGATGACGGGCTCGTCGACCTCGGTCTCGGCGGCGACGGGCGGCGCAGCCACCGGCGCCACGACGACGGGCGCTACTTGCGGCAGCGCGCAGATCAGCGCGTGCGCGCTTTCGCCGTTCCAGTCGATCGTGTGCAGATGCGCATCCGTGGTCGCCAGCGGCGCTTCGCCGTCAGCGACAGTCGCGCTGATCGTCACCGGCGTGCCCGATTGCGACGTGCTGCTGGCCGCGGAAACACCCGGCTCGACATAGAGCGCATCGAGCCCGCCGGCCTCTTCCAGCGCGGCGAGGTCGGCATAGCCCATGCGCGCGAGGAAGGCGGGGTTGGCGTAGAGCAGGCGATCGAGCCGGTAGATCAGGATGCCCGTCGGCATCAGATCGAGCAGCGTCCGGTCGCGGGCGCTGTCGCCGCGCGCGGGCGGCGCCGGCTCGGTCAGCCATTCGGCCGCGGCGGCGGGCGGCGCGGCGAGCTCCGAGATCGCGGGCTCCGTGATGACCGCATCATGCGGCATCACCGCTTCAGGCGCGATCTCGTCCGCCGGCGGCTCGGCCGCAACGGAGGCCATCTGCTCGCGCTCGCGTTCGAGCCGCTCGGACAATTGCCGCGCCAGCTCGTTGAACGCGCTGTTCTCGACCGGCGTCAGCGTCGGCGGTCTCTGGTCGGTTTGTGACTTGAGATCACCGGGTGCGCGGAACGGCACGACATTTGGAGGCGTTTCCACTGATGTTTCCGGCTCGGTTGGGTGTGAATTCGCTTCGGTGAAAAGTGCGGGCGGTTCGGGCTCAATTGCAGTCGGCGGTTCAGGCTCCGGCGGCGGCGATGCCTCGACCGCAGGTGCTTCGGTTTCAGGCTCGGCCACATCGGCGGCAGGGCCGTGCTCAGCGGCGAGCAGCTCAAACCGCCGGAGCGCATCGAGCCGGTTGAGCGCATCGAGATCGCGGCAGACGCCAAAACCCTTGAAGCCGGCAAAGTTGCGCTCGACATCATAGACCGGCAGGCCGGCCAGCTCGACCGCCAGATGTTCGCCGCCGTCGGCCGGCCAGTTCACGGTGATGCCAGCCCAGGTGTCGTGGCTCGCCAGCGCCTGCGCGACGCGCCCGTCGGGGTCGAGCGAAAAATCCTCCGATATCTCGCGCCAGGGCCGGCCGAAGCGGGCCGCGGTATGCGCACCGATCAGGCGGATGAATTCGCCCGGAGCCAGCATAAAGCGCCCCTCCGCATCCATCTGCCAGAGGAAACGCAGCGGATGCTGGCGCGGTGTCTCCGCTCGGGGCTGCGGCTCGACCATGGGTGAGGTGATCGGCGCAGCTTGCGGCGGCACGATGGCTTCAGGCGGGTTTTCAACCGGCGTTTCCGCTACCGTTTCGACTGCCGGTTCGGGCGGCGTCTCTGTGGGGACCGGCGTCTCGGCGGGCGCGGGCGTCTCGGCCGGCTCGGCAAACGGGTCGAACAGCGCGATCCCGGAATCATGCGCGTCCGCCGCTGGAATCTCCTGTTGCGCCGGCTCGGGCGGCGCATCGGGCGCAGCCTCGGGCACGCTCTCAGCAGCCTGCGCCACCGCGGGCTCGATCAGCGCGACCAGACCGACATCGGCGCCGGCGCCGACCCGTTGCAGCACCATCTTGCCGATGCCGATCGGCATCTCGACGCGGCCTTTGCTCAGTGCGTCGCTGCGCGCCTGCTCGAGCCCGGCGTCGCCGAGATCGCGAAAGCCGAGCAGGGCGCGTGCCGCCTCGCTGGCGCCGGCGAACATGCCATCTGGCGCGAACGCCGCCATCGGCACGTCAGCACCGTCGACCAGGCGATGCAGCCGCTCGACCAGCGGCATGCTGCGCGCGGCTGCATCCATCGCGGTGACCAGCACGCCTTCGCTCCCGTCGGCAAAGGAGAGCCGTGCGCAGGCGCAGGTCATCAGCGCACCAAGCTTCGCACCGAAGCCGCGCAGCCGCTCCAGCCTGGCGGCGCCGCTCGCGGACAGAAGGCGACCGAGCCGGGCGACCTGGCGGCGATGGACGTCGGCGGGGCCGAAGGTCTTTTGCGCAAGCGCAGCCGCATTGGCCGCGCCGAAGAATGTCGCGCCGACCGGATTGGCCCACAGCACCCGCGTGCCGTCGGGCGACCACAGCCAGGCCGGCAGGGGTGAGGTCGCATGCACGGACAGCCTGGGATCGCCGACGCCTCGCAACTGGAAATCCGAATTGGTCATCGGGAAGGCTTCAGGTCTCGCTGTCACGCGTCACGCCGGGCTGACCGGAATGGCAGCCTTAAGAAAGAGTTAGTATCGCCCGTGGGCGCGGGCAGGTCCACGGCCGCAGCCTATGAGGGGTGTCCTAATGCCGCGATAACCTTAATGCGGCTGAACCCGCAAGCCGCGCGACCGCTGCATCCGCAGGAATCCGCGGGGCTCTCCTACGCGCTGGCCGTCATTCCAGGGCGCAATGGCCACCCGGAGAAAAGTGCGTTCCCTCCCCCTTGTGGGGGAGGGCTAGGGAGAGGGGTGGCCCAGCAATCGGTATCCGTGGTCGATGGATAGAACGCAGCAGGTCAACCGAGAGAACGCTGCCGCTCAATGGAGTCCGGGCCCGCAGGCGAAATCCGCAACCCCCGGTTCCTCACCGCAGGAACCTCGCCTTGAGATTAAATTATCGCAACGCACCCCGCGCACGCATTGCGCTGCACAATGTTGACATGTTAGGCAGCCATATTGCTGGGCGCTGGACGAGACATCTCGTTTGTTTTGCGTATCCAGTCTTTCGTACCCGCCACCTCGTAACAAGAAATGGCCCCCGGTTGGGCCGGCGGGCGCGCCAGAAGGCTCACTCCATTTTTTCATTATCGAGAGGGACCAACCATGACAGGTGCGACTGATCCGTTTTCTGCCTCGATCATCCCGTTCGAGGTTCCCGAGCAGATGCGTGCGTTCGCCGAAAAGGGCGTGTCGCAGGCCCGCGAGACCTACGCCAAGTTCAAGGACGCCGCCGAAACCCACAACGGCACCGTCGAAGCCGTGTTCGCCTCGGCGAGCAAGGGCGTGAGCGAGTACACCGCCAAGCTGATGGAATTCGCCAAGGCCAACACCACGGCCCATCTCGATTTCGCCCAGGAGCTGCTCGGCACCAAATCGCCGACCGACGCCTTCCAGCTCTGGACCGGCCACGCCAAGACCCAGCTCGAGACCTTCCAGGCCCAGGCCAAGGAGCTCGTCGAGCTGACCCAGCGCGTCGCCGCCGAGACCGCCGAGCCGATCAAGGCCGGCGCCTCCAAGCTCTACAATCCCGCCGCCTGATCAACCCGGCGGATCGACCCAATCAGGAAACCCGGGCCCACCAGCCCGGGTTTTTCTTTCTTCACCCCTCCCAAAGGGAGAGGTCGGCACGGCCCCGGCGATGCGAAGCATCGTCCGCCCGGTGATGCGAAGCATCGTCCGGCGGGATCCGGGTGAGGGGTTCAGGTCCCACGAGGTAAACCACCGCCAGCCGCTCGAATCCCGCGATTTTCATCGCGCTTTTGGAGGCAAATAACGCCCTTTGCGGCCTTGCCAAAAACCCCCGTTGCACCTAGTTTCCGCCCCGTCCAGCCCCCTCGGCATCAGCCCCTTTTCAAGGGCGCCCCAAGGCGCGGCTCGCAAGGATGCAGTTGTAGCTCAGTTGGTTAGAGCGCCTGTCTGTGGAACAGGAGGTCGGTGGTTCGAGCCCACCCAACTGTACCAGCACAGTTGAATTGCCCTGCAATCCCGGCATCTTACTGATAGACCTGATGTATTTGCGCCGCCTAAAATACAAAAGGCGTCACAAATGGCATTGCGAATGGCTGCGTTAAGTCGTGCTTCGGATGGGCGATGGTTTGCCCGCAAAGGCATCCCCTAGGATGTTCGTGTCGAGTACCACCGCCTCTACGGCGTCAAACGTGAAGCTCACCTCAAGCTTCCTGCGGACACTCCTTGGCACGAGGCAAAGATGCGCAAGGCCGAGTGGGAAGCGGAGGTAGAGACGCGCATTGCCACACTCCGAGCCCAGCGCAATGGCAAGGGCCAGCCTCTCACCAAACTCAACGCAATCGCGCTTGCCGGACGATGGTACAACTGGTTCGTGAAGCAGTACGAGGATGATCCCGGGCCGGCGAGCCGTTGGCGAGAAACGGCCAACTACTTCGTGTGGGATGTGCTGCGGGATGAGGCCCCTCAAAGTTATGAGGAAGACCCCGGCTCAGACCCGCACTGCGACTGGGAGAAGGCGCCCGAGGTTCGTGAGGCGGTGCGGCCGCATGTGGCTGAGCTGGCGCGCACAGCAAGTTTCCTTGCCAGCGAGGGTAGGGCTTTGAATGCTACCGCGTACGCGCTCTTCGTGGACGCCGTTAGCGACAACCTGTTACCCGCCCTGTCGCTCCTTGAGAGACGGGCGGAAGGTGATTACTCGCGCGATAACACCCCAGACGCCTTCCCGCCGTTCACAGATGGATCCCGGCTTGGCTCATCAGGAGTGAGTTGCTGGGAGCTTTTCGAGGCCTTTGTGCTCGCAACGAAGCCTGCACCCAAAACGGTGTCTCGATGGCGCGCGGTTTTCCTTGAGATGCAGCGAGAGTTTGCCGACGTGGGGGCAAATGGGATCACGGAGGACGCCGCGCGCAAATGGGTGCACGGCCTGATTACTGAGGAGCGTCAGGCAATCACGGTACGCGAGGTGTGGCTGTCGTCCTCTCGGCGCGTCTTTGGCTGGGCTCGTGAACACAAGCGCATTGCGCAGAATCCCTTCAAGGAGGTGCGGGTGGATGTTCCGCGAAGGGTGCAGACCCGCGAGGAGGGCCGCAGCTTCACCGATTCAGAGGCAAGCACTATCCTCAAAGCGAGCCTGTCCATTCAGAAGCCAGCCACGCCTACTGAGCGGGCGCGCCGCTGGGTGCCGTGGCTGTGTGCATACTCGGGAGCGCGGCCTGGAGAAATCACGCAGCTGCGGGGCGTCGACGTGGAGGACCGCAAGGGCTTGTTCGTGATGAAGCTCACGCCAGATGCAGGCACGATCAAGACAGCGAAGGCTCGCACGGTCCCTATTCACGAGCACCTCGTCAGGCAAGGCTTCATTGAGATGGTGAAGCAAGTTGGGAAGGGCGCGCTGTTCTACAACGACAAGACACCGCAGCGAGTGAGCGATAATCCGTTGAAGCCTTCGCGGTCGCGCGCCGACACCGCCCGAGCCCACCTCGGGGAATGGGTCCGTGGCTTGGGCGTCAATGACCCTGAACTCAGTCCGAACCATGCGTGGCGACATACTTTCAAACGCCGCGCTGACGAGATTGGAATGCCTGAGAAGATGAACGATGCGATAACCGGGCACACTCAAGCCACGGAAGGCAGAAAGTACGGTGCGCCTACCGCGGCCGCTATGGCCGAGGCGCTAAAGAAGTTTCCTCGGTACAAGCTCGATTGATGGGGTTTGCTGGATAGCGTCGCGCGTGAGAACATCGGTCCTGTGAGGCGCTCGCATGGGCCCAAGGGAAATCCATGAGGGGCAGGATCTAACCCATGTCGGCTGATGTGCGAGAAGCGGACGTGACCTGAGAAGATCGGCAGGTCTACTTGTGACCCCAAGCGGAATACGCCGTGATGCCGCCGTGCCGGATAGAGATTCCGTGGAACCTTTAGACCGCTGTGATAATTGTTCCCCATCATCGGCCGTGGCTCTGCCCGTAGGCGTCGATGGCTGAGAGACGCTTCTGTGCTCCCGCCTGCAAGACAGGGAGCACGCCATGCCGATCCGTCGAGTTCATTACCCATTGCAAAGCGATGCCGCGCACATCGAAATGGCGCGAGAGGCCGTTCGCGAGGCTATGGAGGTGTTGAGGCAGTCGACGCCCGATACCTTCCTCGGCCGTGAGACCTACAAGCCTTTTCCGAGACAAAATAAGGAAGATAACATAGGACATAGCAACGGAAGTTTGCCGCAGGCATCATCGCAGGATGAATGATCCGCTGCTTGATCGTGCTCAGCTGGCCATCGAGGAGAGCCAAGCTCTTCAAAAGACAAAGCTCGCCTTGCAGGCCGAACAGCTGCATCGTCGCGAGGCACTTCGCCTCAGCGTGATGGAGAACGCGATGTATCGGACGGAAATCAAAGCGTACCGGGAAGATCGCGATTAAATGGACTATTTAGCGAACGCAAAGCGGTACCGCGACCAAGCCGAAGAATTCCGAGCCAAGAGCGATCTGATGAAAGACCCGGAGACGAGTGCTCAATACAGCCGGATGGCAGACGCTTATGACAAGCTAGCGGAAGGCCAGGACGACTTGGCTCGGAACGTAAAGGCGAAGTAAGCCTAAAGGGTTTTCCATGATCGAAAAGCGGCCGCCAAAGAAGCCGATTGCCGACAACAACAAGCTCTCTCCGCAAGAGGAGATGCGTGAAATGATCCGTGCGGACATAGAGGAGCAGCGCGAGCTCGTTGAAAAGCTAAAATCCAAGATGAACTAGTGTACTGTCCCATTTTGGCGCCAGAGTCTGCTGCTGGCCCATCGCGATCATTCCAGCGGGTCCGCGCGTAGACCGCTGTTCACCTCTAAGCGGACAATGTGCTGCGTTTCAGGAAGAGAAGGCCGCACCCGAGGGGTCCTGACGGAAACCTTTGGTGCGGCCGTTCTCTCACGTGAGGGCTGGGGTTAACTCCACGAAGCAGCTGCTCGCTGGACCACTATTGGGCTAACTATGCTTATAGGGATAAGCGTCCCATCTCCGTTCATGTATTAGGGATAGATGTCGCGGGCTGTCAGGATGTACGCTCGCGCGGACTTAAACGTGAGGCTTCAATGCGGATATTTTTCGTCGGGTTGATTGTCGGGTTTTCCTTTCCAGCACAGGCGGCCGAAGGATTGATCAAGTTCGCGCCGAAGATGTTCTCTGATGGCCCCGAGCTAATAGAGGTGTCCGGTACGCTGACGGGTGCAGGCGTTGCCTATCCAAACAATACGCAGGTTGTGACGTGTTCGAAGGAAAGGAAGGAATGCTCGGTGGTGTCTGTTGAGGCTGATTGTCAATCGGCCTGCAAATTTGACCCCTCATCGGCGTCCAATTTTGACCCCTTCGTGCGGCGGGTTTTGCTGGTAGCGCTCGTCTCGTCGGAGCTGGCCGGGATAGCGGAGGCGAGACGAGCGCGGGTGGCGTGATCGTCGTCTCGACTCTTGAACCGCCAGCTATCGTTGCCGGTCTCGACGATGTCGCAGTGATGGGTCAATCGGTCGAGCAGCGCGGTGGTCATTTTGGCGTCGCCGAACACGCTCGGCCATTCGCCGAAGGCGAGATTGGTGGTCACGATGACGGAGGCGCGCTCATAGAGCCGGCTGACGAGGTGGAAGAGAAGCTGGCCACCGGACTGCGCGAAGGGCAAATAGCCGAGTTCATCCAGCACGATGAAGTCCATCCGGGTCAGATGCTCGGCGAGCCGTCCTTGCCGTCCGTTGCGGGTCTCGGTCTCGAGGCGATTGACGAGGTCGACTACGTTGAAGAAGCGGCCGCGGGCACCGGATCGGATGCAGCTTCTGGCGATGGCGATGGCCAGGTGGGTTTTGCCTGTGCCAGTGCCGCCAACCAGCACGACGTTGCGTTGTTGGGCGATGAAGCCGCCGCCAGCGACATCATTGACGAGAGTCTGATTGATCGGCGTGCCGTCGAACTGGAAGTCGGCGATGTCCTTGGCGAGCGGCAGCTTGGCAATGGTGAGCTGGTATTTGATCGACCTGGCTTGCTTCTCGTTGATCTCGGCGTTGAGCAGGTCGCCGACAATGCGCTGAGGTTCGTGCTGGCGCTTGACGGCAGTCGCCATGATCTCGTCGAAGGCAGCCTTCATGCCGTAGAGCTTGAGTTCGCCCATGAGGTCGAAGATTTGGGTTCGTTCCATCAGATGGTCCTCCGGAGGTTGTCGTAGCGAGCACAATCGGCGATCGGTGCATGACGGAGCGTCAGTGCGGCCGGCGTCATGATGTTGGCCGGTGGGGCGGGTTCGCGTTGACGGGCCAGGATATTGAGCACGACATCGGCGGAATGGACGCTGTGACTGAGCGCTTCGGCACAGGCCGCTTCCACCGCGGGCAGACCGTCAGTCAGCACCGCGTTGAGGATGTCGACCATCTGCCGATTGCCATCGTCGGTGCTGGCAAGCTTGCGCCGGATCCGCTCGATCGCGGCCGGCAGCACCCAGTCTTTGAAGGGAGCACCATTACGCAAGGCGCCGGGTTTGCGGGCGAGCACCGGCACATAATGCCAGGGGTCGTAGACGGTATCGCCGCGGCCAAAGGATCGCGGGTGCTCGGCAACGATGCGTCCATCCTGACGGATCACGATGCGATCGGCATAGGCTTGAACCTCGACGGGGCGTCCGACTGCGCTGGCTGCGACCGAGTACTTGTTGTTGTCGAAGCGCACCAGGCAGGTCTTCGAGACCGATGCCGTCACCGCATGGAAGCCGTCGAAGCGGCCGGCATAGGGAACGAGATTGGGGCGTTCGGCTTCGAACACGTCCCAGATCGTCTGATCGACCAGCTCCGGATGGCGATGAGCCTTGGCGTAGGCGATGCATTTGTCGAGCAGCCAGGCGTTTAACTCGTCGAGGTTTTTGAACCGCAGCCGCGGCGTGAAGAAGCGTTCTCGCACCAGCCCGACCTGGTTCTCGACCTGCCCCTTCTCCCAGCCCGACGCTGGCGTGCAGGCGACCGGATCGACCAGATAGTGACTGCACATCTGCAGGAAGCGGCGATTGTAGAGACGCCCTTTACCGACGAAGATCGTCTCCACGGCGGTCTTCATGTTGTCATAGATGCCGCGGGTGCAGGTGCCTTTGAACAGGGCGAACGCCCGGTCGTGGGCGTCGAACACCATCTCCTGCGTCTCCCGCGGATAGGCCCGCACGAACAGCATGCGGCTGTGACAGAGCCGGACATGGGCGGCCTTCACCATCACCGTGGTGCCGCTCAGCAAGACCACCTCGTGGCTCCAGTCGAACTGGTAGGCTTCGCCTGGGGCAAAGCTCAGCGGGACATAAGCGGCCGCGGTCGATTGCCCGCGTTCTTTGCTCCACCGCCTGGCGTAACGCCGCACCGCATCGTAACCGCCGTCATAGCCGCGGCCGCGCAGCTCTTCGAAGATCCGGATCAACGTCAGCTGTTCGCGAGCCGATTTAGCCGCGTTCGCCGCCAGCAATCCATCAAGCTCTGCTGCCCATCGTCCCAGCTTTGGCCGCGGCTGCACCTGCCGCTCGTACTCGAAGGAGGTCTCTCCCGACCTCAGCACCTTCCGAACCGTGTTCCGCGATACCTTCAGGTCACGGGCGATCTCCTTGATCGTCTTGCCCTTGATGAAGTGCTCGCGCCGGATCCGGGCAATCGTCTCCACGATCAGCATCCCCCACCACCTGCTTCGTTCCAAAGCAGGCAACGCAACAGACCAATCTGTAGGGGGTCAATTTTGGACGCCGATCCCCCGGCTTAGGGGGTCAATATTGCAGGCCGAACGACACGCGAACACGACACCGTCCTCGCGCTCCTCGCGCAGGATTGCCGAAATCAGCAGCGCCGCGATCCAGGTCAGCGCCAGCGCGCCGTAATAGGCGCCCCACATCCTGTAGGGGCTGACGTCGGGGAATTCCGACACGACGATGGTGCGAAACAGCAGCGCGGGGATCGCGATGCTGAAGGCGAATTCGGAGATGCCCTTGTGCGCGCCTTCGGAGACGAAGCGAAACAGCACCGAGGCATAGCCGGCCGCGATCAGCGCAAACACCGGCGCGACGATCAACAGGGTGGCCATGCGCGCTAGGACCCCAGCTCGATGATCCTGCGCGCCATGCGCACATTGGCATAGTCGATCATCTTGCCGTCCAGCGTCACGGCGCCCTGTCCCTGCGCTTCGGCCTGCGCCATGGCCTCGAGGATGCGCCGGGCCTGGGCCAGTTCGGCGTCGGACGGCATGAATGCATGCAAGGTCGGTTCGATCTGATCAGGGTGGATGACCTGCTTGCCGTCAAAACCCATCGCGGCGGCCTTCTGCGCGGTGCTCTCGGTCAATCTGGCATCGCGGAACGCGCCGCACGGACCGTCGATGGCGCGGAGGCCAAACGCGCGCGCCGCCACCAGCACGCGCATCATCGGATAGGCGAACAGGTCGAGCGGCGCGGAGGCGTAGCCGGTTTGCGCCGTTCCGGTCTGGCGGTAGCCATCCGGCGAGATGCCGACGTCGGAGCAGCGTGCGCCGATCGAGGCGGCGAAATCGCCGACGCCGAGATGTAAGGCTCGGACGCTCTCGTGCGATGCGGCCAGCGCGTCGACATTGACGAGCCCCAGCGCCGTCTCGATCAGCAATTCCAGCGCGACCGGCGCGGGCCGATCCGCGCCCGCGGCCCGCAGCCGATCGGCGATCGCGCAGACATCACTCGCACGCTCCGCCTTCGGCACGATCACCGCATCCAGCCTCGCCAGCGACGCGAGCGCGCGGATTTCTTGATCGATGAAGGCGCTGTCGATCGCATTGAGCCTGACGGCGACGGTCTTGGTGCCCCAATCGAGCGTGGAGAGCGACCGCACCGCTTCGTCCAGTGCGGCGGCCTTCTCGGACGGCGGCACGGCATCCTCGAGATCCATGAACACCGCGTCGGCCGCCGAAGCGGCGGCCTTCTCGACCAGGCGGGCGCGGTGGGCGGGAACGGCCAGGTAAGCCCGCGTCGGCCGAGCACGGACCATTTCTAGCTTCCTTTCGTCAGGCCGAGTTCGGCGAGGATGGCGTCATTGTGCTCTCCGACATCAGGGACAGGATCCATCCTTGGGGCGAGCCCCGGAATGGTGAGGGCGGGCAGGAAGCTCATCACCGGCCCGCAGGGCGAGCCGACCGTCTGCACGCGCGATCGGGCGTGGAGCTGTTCGTGCGCGAGGAAAGCCTCGACCGAATTCAGATGCGCGTTGGCGATCGAGGCCGCATCGAGCAGCCGCAGCACCTCGTCGCCCGTCAGGGAAGCAAAGCGCTGTTCGATATGGACCTGCAGCGCGTCGCGGTTCTGCATGCGCAGCGGATTCGTGCGGAAACTCGGATCGTCGGCGAGGCCCTCGTCGCCGAGAACGATGCGGCACAGCGCGCGCCATTCCCGGTCGTTCTGGATGCCGAAGAAGATCGTAGAGCCGTCGCCGACTTGGAACGGGCCATAGGGCGCGATGGTGGCGTGCCTTGCTCCGGTTCGCGGCAGCGGCCGTCCGGTGCTGCGCGTGTAGAAGGCGGGATAACTCATCCAGTCGGTGATGGAGTCGAACAGCGAGGCCTGGAAGGCGGTGCCCTTGCCGGTCCGCTCGCGGCGATACAGCGCCATCAGCACGCCGTTGAGGATGTACATGCCGGTGGCGATATCGACCACGGAAAGCCCGACCTTGGCGGGCTCGGCCTCGGTGCCGTTCACGGCAAGCACGCCGGCCTCGCATTGCACCAGCAGGTCGTAGGCCTTCTTGTCGCTGTAAGGGCCGCCGCTCCCATAGCCCGACACGTCGCAGGCGATGATGCCAGGATATTTGCGCAGCAGCGCGGCGGCATCGAGGCCGAGCCGCTCCGCCGCGCCGGGCGCCAAATTCTGGATGAACACGTCGGCCTGCGGCAAAAGAGCGTCGAGCACCTTGCGGCCCGCCTCGCTCTTGATGTCGATGGCCAGACTCTCCTTCGACCGGTTGGTCCAGACGAACTGGCTCGACATGCCGTTCATGACATGGTCGTAGTCGCGGCAGAAATCACCGGGGCCCGGCCGCTCGATCTTGATGACCCGGGCTCCCCAGTCCGCAAGGTGCCGGCTGGCGAGCGGCGCCGCGATCGCTTGCTCCAGCGAGACCACCGTCACTCCCGACAGCGGCAGCTCCGCCCCATTCCCCTCCATGCGATCGCCTCCACTCCAGCTGATTTTTCTTGACCCGGCGCAGCAGACGAGCCGACCGCCCACGCGTCGTTGATGCTGACATGATGCCCCTGTTTTGCCCGACGAGTCAATTCGAATTCGACAAATCCTAATTTTTCCGATTGCCGGGCTGACGTCGCGGCTTGGCTACTGTGCATGGGGTTGTTTTGCGGATTTGGGCCGGACCTGCGGCTCCCCTCCCTGTTGCCGAGACCGCACAGGTCCGACCTTTCGCCTCCGCCCTCGTTGCCAACGCACGCCCATTCACCCACACTCGCCTCCGACTCGTCATTTGGGGGGATCGATGCCGGTATCTCGCGTCACGACGTCCTTGGCCGCCGCCGGCCTCTCGCTCGCGCTCGCCGCTCTGGTCCTGCCGGGGACGGCTTCTGCCTACACGCCCGAGGAGCAGCAGGCCTGCACGCCTGATGCGATGCGGCTGTGCGGCGACTTCGTTCCCAACGTCGATGCCATCACCGCCTGCATGATCCAGAAGAAGGCGCAGCTGTCGCCGCAATGCGCGGTGTTCTTCCGCCACGGGCCGGAGCCGGGCGAGGTCCGCGCCGGCCGGCCGACCAATATCAAGCCGGTCGCCGCCAAGAAGACGAAGCCGAAGTCCAAGAAGAAAAAGACCGACGACGGCTAGCGCCGCGTTCCCTGCCTGAAACCTCCGCGCGCCCCTTGCGTCAAAATGACAGAGGGGCACACCAGCCACAGGACAGCCACCGGACTCGTTTTGTTCGCGCCGCTAGCGCGCGGCGCGCAGCGATGGCGCGTCTGCGATGAAAAAGGCGGCCGTAAGGATTTGCGCGGCGAGGTTGTAGCCCTGACTTTTCCGCGCGATTGCATCGAAAACATTACAGATTGCCCGCGTGCACAGCGATTGATGACTGTTCAGGTCCGTCGTCGCGCGAAGCAGTGTGACTCAAATGCGCCATGTCCTGTTATTTCGTGAGGGCGAGGAACCCGCCGGCAAATTTTTCTTTCCCGAATCAGCGCGGTGATTCATTTTCGCGGCCTGGGGTCAATCTGGAGGCCAGAGGTATGAACGTTATTGTTTTTGCATCGCGTAAGGGCGGCTCGGGCAAGAGTACCCTGGCTGCACATCTCGCCGCGCAGATCAAGGCGAGCAAGCAGGTGATGCTGGTGGATGCGGATCCGCAGGGCTCGCTCACGCTGTGGCACAAGCTGCGCGGCACCAACGAACCGCCGATCAAGGCGGCCGTGAACTCGGTCAGCGGCATCGTCTCCGCGGCCAAGCGCGACGGTTATGAATGGGTGTTGATCGACACGCCGCCGAATCTGTCGGCCGTCGTCGACGACGCGATCAAGAACGCCACCATGGTGGTGATCCCCGCACGTCCCGGGGTGTTCGACGTCAACGCGGTGCAGGAAACCATCCAGATGTGCCGCGCGGCGCGCAAGCCCTACGCGGTGGTGCTCAACGGTGCGCCGGCCAAGCGCGACGAAGCCGAGAGCCCGATCGTCACCATCGCCCGCGAGGCGCTGGCCAAGTTCCGCGCTCCGGTGTGGGGCGGTCAGATCACCAATCGTTCGGATTTGTTGATGGCACTCAGCCATGGCGAAGGCGCGCGTGAATATCAGGCCGAAAGCCGTGCGGCCCAGGAAATTGCAAGACTGTGGGCGGCGATCGAGCGTTCAGTGAAAGCAATTCGCGGCACGGCGTCGGCTTCCGGCGCAATGCACAAGCAGGCGGCATAATTTCATTCAATCATTCCCCGGACGACAAACGCGCGGCATCCCGCGCGTTTTGCGTTTTCAGGGACTGACGGTGAGTTACGCCACCATCAGCATGTAGAACACGATCACCGGCGACAGCGTCAGGATCACCGACCAGATGCCGACGGCCCAGATGATGTCTTCGGTGGAGAAGCCCTGCCGCTCGGTGTCGTCAAGGCCGTACTGCGTGGCGCCGTAATGCGACGCCATATCATTCTGATTATTCATGATCGCCCCCGCGATTTCTTCGCTTATGGGGACGAACGATACGCAGGATATTTTAAGATTCCGGCTTGCAGCGCCGCTCGCATTTTGAGCGCATTTGTGACGCCGGCTTAACTATCCGCTCAGCCGGCGAGCCAGACCCGAAACAGCAGCGCCGGCATCAGGCCGAGCATCACGGCCCAGAAGCCGAACGACGACACCAGCAGGATTCCCTGCCAAAGATCGGAAGGCGCGAAGGTTTCCGCCGCGGTCGGGCGAACGCGTTGCCCCATGGTCATTCCCCCTTTTGATCGACATCGAGGGGGAACGATAGGCGCCATTGCGTAAACGAGACGTGGATGCGTCATGCGGCGGATGCGAAGCCCGTTCGCGACCGGTTAACCAAGGCGACGCTCTCACCGCCTCTCCCCGTTGTTACGGAGAGAGGTGAGGCCGAGCGTTACGCCGCGACCTTCACACGCCGCTCGATCTCGCGGTCGAGCATCGCGGCGAGTTCGCTGCTCACCTCCACCATGGGCAGGCGCACCTCGGGGCTGTCGATCAGGCCTGACCGCCACAACCAGTACTTCGCCGGTGCCGGGCTCGGCTCGGTGAACAGCAGGCGCGTCAGCTCCGCGACCTCCTGCCAGCGCGCCTCTGCCGCTGCGGCGTTGCCGCGCTTCAGCTCGGCATGAACGGCCGCGAAGGTCGCGGTCTTGAGATGCGCGGAAAGCAAGATGCCGCCATCGGCGCCATCACTGAGCGCCTCGAAATAATTGGCATCCTCGCCGGTGAGCACGGCGAAGCCCTGCGGCCGGTCACGCAGCAGCGCGATCGACTGCTCGCGGCTCGCGCCGCAATCCTTCAAGCCGACGATGTTGGGATGCTCCGCGAGCCGCAGCATGGTCTGGTTGGTGATGCCGACCGCGCAGCGATAGGGAATGTTGTAGAGCGCGAGCGGCCAGGCGGCATGATCGGCCAGCGCCTCGAAATGGGCTGATATGCCGCGCTGCGAGGGTCGCACGTAATAGGGGCTCGCGATCAGATAGAAGTCGATCGGCCAGTCCGCGGTCTCGTCGAGACGGTCCTTCAGCCGCGAGGTGTCCGCTCCCGAGAGTCCGAGCCCGATCGGAACGTTGCGGCGGACGGCCGCGATCTCGTCGCGGACGATGGCGACGAGGCGCTCGAGCTCGGCATCGCGCAGCGTCATGCCTTCGCCGGAGGTCGCCCCCAGAATGAAGCCGTCGATCGCCTGCGTGCAGTAGTGCCGCGACAGCCGCCGCAGCGACACTTCGTCGAGGCGGCCATCGCGAAACGGCGTCACCAGCGGCAGCCAGAGCCCGTGCAGATGGGTTCGCAAATCAGTCATGTTCCTTCTCCTTCTCAAGATGAACCTGAGACGGAGGGCACATGAAAAAACCCCGTCCAGGTGGCGGGGTTTTCGGGATTGGCTCGCGATGACGAAGTCAGCTCAGCGCGCAAGCATCCGTGGTCCCCGGATGGGGGCCTTTTTTCGAGACGAGTGCGCACGACTTCGTGATCATTTGGAAATGATGCGGGGTACACCCGAAACTGTCAATACACGCGGAGGGCGAAAGCCTGATTGGACAGAAAAAAAGCCGGACCCGAAGGGCCCGGCTTAGGTATTGGCCACGTGAGGCCGACACAATCACCTTCCAAGAGGGATTACTGAACTCCCGCGCCACTGGAGGAGGGGGACAAATGCGCAACGCGAAGGCTCAGCGTGCAAACAGTATGAGCTTGACGAGCGCCATGCAGCAACAGCCGAGGCCGCATGTCAGACATGCGGAAATCAGGACGGCCAGCGCTGCGCCTTGCTCACCACGAAGTCGCGGAACACTTGCACGCGCGCGACCGTCTTCAGCTCCTCGGGATAGACAAAGTACGTGTCGAGCTGGATCGAATCCGATTCACCGAACAGTTGCACGAGCTTGCTCTGCTCCTCGACCAGATAATCGGGCAGCGCCGCGATCCCGAGGCCCTGCTGACAGGCGCGCACGAGACCGAGAATGTTGTTGACCTTGAAGTAAGCCTCGCGCGGGCCCGAGCCGTTGCGGCCTGCTTCGACCAGCCAGTTGCGGTTCTGCAAATGCGGCGCAAAGTTGCCGTCCGAGAGCGAGATGATGCGGTGGGCATCGAGCTCTTCCAGCGTGCGGGGCGTCCCGAAGCGCTTGATGTACTCCGGCGAGCAATAGGCGTGAAAGCCCATCGCGAACAGCTTGCGCTGGATGAGATCCGGCTGCGTCGGCTTGCGGGTGCGGATGGCGACGTCGGCCTCGCGCATCGACAGATCCAGCTCCTCGTCGGTGACGATCAGCGAGATCCGGATCTCCGGATAGAGCGCGGTGAATTCGCCGAGGCGCGGGATCAGCCAGTTGATGCCGACGCCGGGCGTGGTGGTGATCTTGAGATCGCCGCTCGGGCGCTCGCGGCTGTCGGTCAGCTTGGCGCGCGCTGCCTGCAGCTGCATGAACACGTCATGCGCGGTGCGGAACAACAGGTCGCCCTGCTCGGTGAGGATCAGGCCGCGGGCGTGGCGGTGGAACAGCGAAACCGAAAGCTCCTGCTCCAGCGCCGAAACCTGGCGCGACACCGCCGATTGCGACAGGCCGAGCTGCTCTCCCGCATGCGTGAAGCTGCCCGCTTCCGCCGCCGCGTGAAACACCTTCAGCTTGTCCCAGTCCATGTCCGTAAATCCGTCGCGTGTTCGAGGCATGATCGTTATTCCGCTGCCGCGCGCTCGCTGGCGCGCAGGGCCAAGAATCGTTCGGCCTCGAGGGCGGCCATGCAGCCGAGGCCTGCGGCCGTCACGGCCTGGCGGTAGGTTTCGTCAGCGACGTCGCCGGCGGCGAACAGCCCGGGCACGGAGGTCGCGGTCGAGTTCGGAGCGACCTCGACATAGCCCGAGGGTTTCAGCTTGATCTGGTCCTTCACGAGCTCAGTCGCCGGCGCATGGCCGATCGCGATGAAGACGCCGTCGGTCTTCAGGTCCGTCAGCGCGCCGGTCTTGACGTTCTTCAGCCTGACATGGGTGACCTTGTTCGGGTTCTCGGTGCCGCAGATCTCGTCCACGGCGGAGTCCCAGACCACCTTGATCTTCGGGTGCTTGAACAGGCGCTCCTGCAGGATGCGCTCGGCGCGGAAGTGGTCGCGGCGATGCACGATGGTGACCTCAGAGGCATGATTGGTCAGGTACAGGGCTTCCTCGACCGCCGTATTGCCGCCGCCGACCACCACGACCTCCTTGTTGCGGTAGAAGAAGCCGTCGCAGGTGGCGCAGGCCGAGACGCCGCCGCCCTGGAATTTCACTTCCGATGGCAATCCGAGCCAGCGCGCCTGCGCACCGGTTGCGAGGATCACGGTGTCGGCGAGATAGACATCGCCCGAGTCACAGGTGAGGCGGAACGGCCGCTGCGAGGTCTCCAGCTTGGTGACAAGGTCGGTGACGATCCTGGTGCCGACATGGACCGCCTGCTTCTCCATCTGTTCCATCAGCCAGGGACCCTGGATCACGTCGGCGAAGCCGGGGTAGTTCTCGACGTCGGTGGTGATGGTGAGCTGGCCGCCCGCCTGCATGCCCTGGATCAGGATCGGCTCGAGCATCGCGCGCGCGGCGTAGATCGCGGCGGTGTAGCCGGCTGGGCCGGAGCCAATGATGACGACCTTTGCATGAACAGGAGCGGACATTTCGATGGACGCCTTTCACGGGGGATTTGCAGCGCGGGCGCGGAACGTGCCGGGAGGCCTCGCGGAGGCGCTGAAATATCAGAGCTAATCTAAGCCTTCTGGTGAGCCATGCAAGAATTGCATTCCCAATCGGCGGATTTTTCCAACAAGGAACAAAAGTCGGTCGGGCTGAACACGCAATAAAATTGCGCAGACGGGCGGGACTGGTTATGAGGATTGCATCAGACCAACCCGATACCGCCATGAAGGCCAGGAGTTCCAATCACGTGTCGCGGAACCTAGACGAGATCGACCTCAAAATTCTCGCCGAGATCCAGGCCGACGGCCGAATCACCAATGTGGAGCTCGCCAAACGGGTCGGTATTTCGCCCCCGCCGTGCCTGCGCCGGGTCCGGGCGCTGGAGGAGGAGGGCTACATCCATGGCTACCGCGGACTCTTGGATGCGCGAAAGCTCGGCTTCGACGTCACGGTGTTCGCCGCCGTGCATCTCTCCAGTCAGGCCGAGGCCGATTTGCGCGCCTTCGAGGAGTTCGTCCGCGCCGAGCCCCTGGTGCGGGAATGCTGGATGCTGTCGGGCGAGGTCGATTTCATTCTGAAATGCGTCGCCCCCGACATGGCGACCTTCCAGGATTTCGTGACGCATCTGACCGCCGCGCCTCACGTGCGCAACGTCAGGACATCGCTGGTGCTGCACAATTCAAAGTATGAGGCGGCGGTGCCACTGGACGTGAAGGGAAGACGGTAGGGCTGCCGCACGGTCACGGCATCGCATAGACCCGCAGTCGTCGTACGGCCATGCCATGGCCGGCGGGATCGGCCGGGATCTTGCCGGCATAGTCCATCAACGCCGTGGAAAAGCGGATGTCGGTCCGGCCCTTGATAGAGCCGTCGGTGTGGATCGCGGCGACCGGCTCGCCGTCGACCGCGAACACGACGTCGCTCGCTGTCCACAGCACGCCGAAGTCGTGGAACGCGTCGGGGAAGCTCTCGGCGAAACGGCTGTCGAAACCGACCGCGATCGGAAATTTGCCGTCGATCCTGTTGTTGTTGTGCAGGGTCATCCGGTCGATGTTGGGAAAATGCACCTCGCAGATGTCGATCTCGAAATGATCCTCTGTGACCAGCCAGAAGGCGTTGTTGAGTCCGTCGATGTCGGCCGCCTTGATGCTTGCCTCGTAGTAGCCGTAGCCGAAATGCTGACGACTGATCATGAAGCCGGTCGACCATTGCGCATGGCAGCCGGTGCTCGCGTTGGTCCGGAGCAACAGGCCGGCCGCAGTGGCAACGACATTGTCCGGACGCCGGCAGGACTTCAGGTAATCGTCCGATTGCCGCAGCCAGTCGGAATTGAGTGCCCCTGGATCTGTGAAGTCGGTCGCGACGACAGGCTTGACGCGTCCTTCTCGGAATTGCGCGATCGCCTTTCGGTCGGCCTCCGTCACGGGACGTCGCGTTCCCCATGGCTGGTCGGGATTGCCCCAGGTCAGCTTCTGCAGCGTGGCGGCTAGCGACGTATGTCCCAACGTGATGCCAAAGACGAAGCTGGTTGCGATTGCGCCTAACCGGAACCGTCTTGAGCCGATCACGAGAAACTCCTCAAAAAGGTGCCAGCACCCGCCTGCCGGCCTCGCTCACGCTGCCGCAGCGGGTGAGGTCGAATTGCGGATCGCCGGTCCAGGAATAGTAGATCAACCCGGTCAGACGTCCCTCCCGCGCAAGCTGGGCGAAATCGCCCATCATCTCCTGCACGAGGAGGGCGTGATCTTTCTCCTCGGGAGTGGGGCAGGCCCTGCTCGCATAGGCAAAGCCCCATTCCGTGATCCAACAAGGTTTGCCGCTGGCGGAGCAGATCGGATCGACCAGTGCCCGCAGAGCGCGCATGCGATGGACGGCAGAAGCCTTGTCGCCGGGATGATCACCCCAGGGATAGGTGTGCAGATTGTAGGCGTCGACAAGCCGGTCGAGACCATGCGCACGCAAGAAGGCCATGATCGCTCCGATACTGACGCCGTCATAGGGCTTCGGCGTTGGCCAGGGGCCTTCCTGTTCGATGTCGACGAGGCTCGTCGGCAGGAGAGGCGTTCGCTTGTTCAGGCGTGAGCGATCCCGCGCCTGCTTCAGCGCCTCGAGCACCTTCAGATATTGCAGATAGCCTTTGGCGACCTGCTGCCCTTCGGGATCGCTCGACAGATCGGCGAGCCCAAGCACGCGACCTCCGCCGGGCAGGCGGAAATCCGGATCATTGCCGGCCATGTTGATCTCGTTCTCCAGTTCCAGGCCGGCGAGTGTTAGGCCGCTCGCGTCCAGCTTGCCCAGCAAGTCCTGGAAGTACTGGGCCGAACGCTCGGGATCGAGCGCGGACAATGGCGGCCCCGGCCACATGCCCGGAAACTCCTTCGGCCGAAACGGCCGCTCGGGCGCGCCGGGCGTGTAGAGGCCGTGGAGGATGAGAACCGCTGAGATCCGATGAGCCTGGGCGCGCTTGATGAAGTCGAGGTTCTTGTCCTCATCCTGCGCATACATGCCGAAGCGGATGATTTGTACGCCGGCAGACTGCAGCTCGCTCAGCTTCGCGTTCTGCTCCTCCACGCTGAACTGGATCGGACGGACGAAATCGACGCCGCGGAGCACGTCGCGCGCCTGAGCGGCGGCCGCCTGGATGTCGGTACTCAGGAATAGGCCCAGGGCCGCGAAAAGAGCGACGTGGGGAACGCGCATTCTGTTCATCGCGTGCATTCGCAGTTGGTTTTCACGGCGCGACCACGCGGAGCGACTGCACCAGCATGTCGTGGGTTTCGGGATGATCCGGCACTGTCCCGCCCGCCCAGTCGCCGAGTGCGGTGGAGAGGCGGATGGTTGCGGCTCCGTTCACGGCGCCAGGGTGCGGACGGCGGCGATCGGCGCACCATCGATCTCGTAAACCAAATCGGCCGGCGTCCGCAGCAGCCCGACGTCATGAAAACCGGCTGCGAGATTTTCCTTGAAGGTTGCACCCCAGCCCATCCCGGCGTGCTGACCCGCGTTTGCGGGTGGCCAGTACTGCAGACCGAGATGGACGTAGCTCGGATAACGGGCTTCGGCGATGTCGATCTCGAAATTGTCGGCAGTCGTGAGCCAGACGGCGTTGTTGAGACCCTTGATGTCGGCGATCTTGATGCGTGCCCCGAAGAACCCGTCACCGTATGTGGACTTGCTCGCCGCATCGGCGCAATTCCAATTCCAGCCGCGCATCGCGCGGATCACGCCCGCACCCTGGCGGTTCCGTGGTGAATGGCGGCTGAAGGTCCTCGCGCGGGCGACACGAAAAAGGCCGCGCAAGGCGCGGCCCCGATCGCTTATTCGTGAGCGGCGTGTTACCGCCACTCCACCTTGGTGATCTCGTACGCCTTGGCGCCGCCGGGGGCGTTGACCTCGACGGTCGAGCCCTTCTTCTTGCCGATCAGCGCGCGCGCCAGCGGCGAGGTGATCGAGATGCGGCCCTTCTTGGCGTCGGCCTCGACCTCGCCGACGATCTGCCACACCGTCTTCTTCTCGGTATCCTCGTCGACCAGCGTCACGGTGGCGCCGAACTTGATGGTGTCGCCGGAAAGCTTGGAGATATCGATGATGTCGGCGCGCGCCAGCTTGTCCTCGAGCTCGGCGATGCGGCCCTCATTGTGGGACTGCTCTTCCTTCGCGGCGTGGTATTCCGCGTTTTCCGACAAGTCTCCGTGCGAGCGCGCCTCGGCGATATGCTCGATAATGCGCGGACGGTCCTCGGACTGGCGCTTCTTCAATTCTTCCCCGAGTGCGGCAAAGCCGCTCGCAGTCATCGGAACCTTTTCCATCTCTTCTCTCGTCCTTCGGACCCCGCGTCCCGACAGAAGGGCGCGGCGACCTTGATTCGTCAGTAAGTCCGGGGCTGAAAACGCCGCCGCCGGCGTTATGTGGGTCTGGCGCCGGAACAGAACAACCACATGGCCGGACAGTTCCTCCGGCCATTGTGGCTTCATTGCCAATCACTTAGCGCAAGGCTTGACCCTCAGGGGCTGGCCTCCCGCGCGCGATCAGGTTCCCGAAAAGTAGCTCTGCAGGGTCCGAACCTCAAGGTCCCCACCCAGATAGGCGCGGATGCCCTGCGCGGCCGCCACGGCCCCGGAAAGAGTGGTGTAATACGGTACTTTATGCAAGAGGGCCGCGCGCCGCAGCGATCGGCTGTCGGCGAGCGCCTGCGGGCCTTCGGTGGTGTTGAGAACGAGCTGGACGTCCCCATTGGTGATGGCGTCGACGATATGGGGCCGTCCCTCCAACACCTTGTTTACCTTCTCAGCCGGGATGCCCTGATCGGTCAGGAAGCGCGCCGTACCCGAGGTCGCCAGCACCTTGAAGCCAAGCGAATGCAGCTGACGCACGGCTTCGGCGATGCGGACCTTGTCGCTCTCGCGCACCGAGACGAACACCGTGCCCTTGCGCGGTACTCGCGTGCCGCCTCCGAGCTGGCTCTTGGCGAATGCCACCGCGAAGGAGCGGTCGATGCCCATGACCTCGCCGGTCGAGCGCATCTCCGGACCAAGCACCGTGTCGACGCCGGGGAAGCGGGCGAACGGGAATACCGATTCCTTCACGCCGACATGTTTGAAGTCGCCCTTCTTCAATTTGAAGTCGGCGAGCTTCTCGCCGGCCATGATGCGCGCGGCGATCTTGGCGACCGGCGTGCCGATCACCTTGGCGACGAACGGCACCGTGCGCGAGGCGCGCGGATTGACTTCGAGCACGTAGATCTCGCCGTCCTTGATCGCATATTGCACGTTCATCAGGCCGACGACGTCGAGGCCGAGCGCGAGCTCGCGCGTCTGTCGCTCCAGCTCCTCGATCATTTTGGCGTCCAGCGAGTGCGGCGGCAACGAGCAGGCGCTGTCGCCGGAATGGATGCCGGCTTCCTCGATGTGCTCCATGATGCCGACGATGAAGGTGTCCTTGCCGTCGCACAGGCAGTCGACGTCGATCTCGGTCGCGTCGGATAGATAGCGGTCGAACAGCAGCGGGTTCTTGCCGAGCACGGTGTTGATCTGCCCGGTCTTGTCGTTCGGGTAGCGCGCCTTGACGTCGGCCGGCACCAACTCGGGCAGCGTGCCGAGCAGATAATCGTTGAGCTGGTTCTCCTCACGGATGATCTGCATCGCACGGCCGCCGAGCACGTAGGACGGGCGTACCACCAGCGGCAGGCCGAGATCGGCGGAGACGAGCCTCGCCTGCTCGACGGAATAGGCGATGCCGTTCTTCGGCTGCTTCAGGCGAAGCTTGTCGAGCACGCGCTTGAAGCGGTCGCGGTCCTCGGCAAGATCGATCGCGTCGGGCGAGGTGCCGAGGATCGGCACTTCGGCGGCTTCGAGCGCGCGGGCAAGCTTGAGCGGGGTCTGGCCGCCGAACTGCACGATCACGCCATGCAGCGTGCCGTTGCTGCGCTCCTTCGCGATGATCTCCAGCACGTCTTCGGCGGTGAGCGGCTCGAAATAGAGCCGGTCGGCGGTGTCGTAGTCGGTCGACACCGTTTCCGGATTGCAGTTGACCATGATGGATTCATAGCCGGCGTCGTGCAGCGCGAAGCAAGCGTGGCAGCAGCAATAGTCGAACTCGATGCCCTGGCCGATGCGGTTCGGGCCGCCGCCGAGGATGATCACCTTCTTCTTGTCCGACGGCGTGCTCTCGTCGGCGGCGCTGCCCGCAAACGGGGACTCGTAGGTCGAGTACATGTAGGCGGTGGGTGAGGCGAATTCGGCCGCGCAGGTGTCGATGCGCTTGTAGACCGGGCGGACGCCGAGCGCGTGACGCTTGGCGGTGACCTCGGCTTCCGTCGTCTCGGCCAGCACGGCCAGCCGCGCGTCCGAGAAGCCCATGGTCTTGAGCGTGCGCATTCCGAACGCATTGCCGGGCAGGCCGTGCTTCCGGACCTTCTCTTCCATGTCGACGATGCAGCGCATCTCGCCGAGGAACCACGGATCGATCTTGCAGGAGTTGAAGATGTCCTCGTTCGACCAGCCGAGACGCATGGCTTGCGCGACCTGAAGAATGCGGTTCGGGGTCGGCGTTCCGAGCGCAGCGCGGATCGCGTTCTTGTCGTCGTCGCGGCCGAGACCCTCGATCTCGATCTCGTCGAGGCCGGTCAGCCCGGTCTCGAGCCCGCGTAGCGCCTTCTGCAGGCTTTCCTGGAAGGTGCGGCCGATCGCCATGACCTCGCCGACCGACTTCATCGAGGTCGTCAGTGTGGAAGAGGCGCCGGGGAATTTCTCGAAGGCGAAACGCGGGATCTTGGTCACCACGTAATCGATCGTCGGCTCGAACGAGGCCGGGGTCGCCCCGCCGGTGATGTCGTTGGCGATCTCGTCGAGCGTATAGCCGATCGCGAGTTTTGCGGCGACCTTCGCGATCGGGAAGCCGGTGGCTTTCGAGGCCAATGCCGACGAACGCGACACGCGTGGGTTCATCTCGATGACGACCATGCGGCCGTCCTCGGGGTTGACGCCGAACTGCACGTTGGAGCCGCCGGTCTCCACGCCGATCTCGCGCAGCACCGCCAGTGAGGCGTCGCGCATGATCTGATATTCCTTGTCAGTCAGCGTCAGCGCCGGCGCCACCGTGATGGAATCACCGGTGTGCACGCCCATCGGATCGAGGTTCTCGATCGAGCAGACGATGATGCAATTGTCGTTCTTGTCGCGCACCACCTCCATCTCGTACTCCTTCCAGCCGAGCACGGATTCTTCGATCAGCACTTCGTTGGTGGGAGACGCGTCAAGGCCGCGCTCGATGATGTCCAGGAACTCTTCCTTGTTGTAGGCGATGCCGCCGCCGGTGCCGCCCATGGTGAAGGAGGGGCGGATGATCGCGGGCAGGCCGATCTCGGACAGCGCCATCATGGCCTGGCCGAAGGCGTATTCCTGGTAGCGCTTGCGGCGGTCGCTCTCGCCGAGCGCCCATTGCCGGTCGAGCTCTTCGAGCGCAGCGCCCGACAGCTTCTCGCGTTCGGCGTGGTACTTGTCGCGGAAGGACTTCTTCAGCTCGGAGGCATTGGCGAGGCGCGACTTCGGTGTCTCGAGCCCGATCTTGGTCATGGCCTCGCGGAACAGCTGGCGATCCTCGGCCTTGTCGATGGCGTCGGCCGTCGCGCCGATCATCTCGACGTCGAACTTCTCGAGCGTGCCCTGCCGGCGCAGCGACAGCGCGCAGTTCAGCGCGGTCTGGCCGCCCATGGTCGGCAGCAGCGCGAAGCCGCCGGGCACGACGTGACGTTCCTTCTCGATGATCTTGGCGACGATCTCGGGCGTGATCGGCTCGATATAGGTCGCATCGGCCAATTCCGGGTCGGTCATGATCGTGGCCGGGTTGGAATTGACGAGGACGATGCGATAGCCCTCTTCCTTCAGCGTCTTCACCGCCTGCGTGCCCGAATAGTCGAACTCGCAGGCCTGGCCGATCACGATGGGACCGGCGCCGATGATAAGGATGGTCGAGATGTCGGTTCGTTTAGGCATCACCGCTCGCGGGCTGGAATCTGGGCACAAAAAAAGGGCGCGCTTGCCGCGCGTCCCCTTGTGCGAGAGCGCGGGGTCTTCCCTCGCGCGCGGGTGGGTCTTAGACCAGTTTTCGGGGCGGCGAAACCCCGAAAAACGCCCATCAACCGGCAATTTTGACCGGTTTCGGCCGCGCCTGCCAGCCACGGGCGAGGTGCACCAGAAGTGAGGCTGCAACACTCGTTCCGCCGATCCAGCCGAGGTCGTCTGGCGACAGCGCGGCCAGTACCGCCCCGCCCAAGGCGCCACCGATGGCGAAGCCCAGGTACATCGCGGAGGCATTGAGCGAGAGCGCGATCATCGAGGCCTGCGGCTCGACCCTGATGATGCTGGCGATCTGAGCCGGATAGAACGCCCAGCCCGAGAGGCCCCAGAGGAAGATCGCGCCGAGCACCGCATAATGCGCCTGGCTCGGCATCAGCTTCAGAACCAGCGAATGGAGGATCAAGGCGCTTGCCATGCCGGCGAGGCCCAGGGCTGCGGTCGCGACCGTGCCGAGCCGGTCCGCCAGGATGCCGCCGAGCATGTTCCCGATCGCGGCCGCGGCGCCGAACACCAGCAGCGCAAGACTGATCCGCGAGGCGTCGAAGCCGAGACCGCGCAGCGGGACTGCGAAATACGTGAACACGGTGAAGCCACCCAGCGCCCATAAGATGGTGATCACAAGCGCGACCAGGACATTGTGGTGGCGCGCGACAGCCAGCCTTTCGCCGAGCGAGGCCGTATTGCGCGGCAGGCCGCGGGGCAGGCCAAGCAGCAGACCGGCGAGGGCGACAGCGCCGAGCATTGCGACCATGGCGAAGGTCGCACGCCAGCCGAGCAGGCTGCCGACGAGATTGCCGAAGGGAACGCCGACGACCGTCGCGACCGTGAGGCCCGAAGTGACCAGCGCCACCGCGCGGCCGCGCCGCTCCGGAGAGGCGACTGCCACGGAGACTGCGAGCGCCGTCGGCATGCAAAGGCCGGAGCCCAGCGCCATCAGCATGCGCGAGGCCAGCAGCAGGGCGTAGTTGGACGCGATCATCGCCGCGAGGTTTCCGGCAATGAAGGTCGACAGTGCCAGCGCCAGAACGGTGCGACGGTCGATGTTGTTGAGCGCCACGGCCAGGATCGGCGAGCCCACGGCATAGGTGAGGGCATAGGCGGTGACCAACTGACCGGCGGCCGAGACCGAAATCGAGAGGTCATTGGCGATTTCCGGCAAAAGCCCAGCAATGACAAAGCTTTCAGTGCCGATCGCGAAGGCCCCAAGGGCCAGCCAGAACACGCTCATGGGACGGAATCCTTATGTTCAATGTTTATTGAACTATCGAAGGTGGCGATTTAGAAGTCAATTGGTTCAAGAACTATTGAACATTTCGAGCGGACGGTTATGATGTCCGGATCATGAGCCGCACGCCTCCCCACCCCACGCGTGAGCAGATCGAGCTGCCCCTCGTTCTGGATTGCCTGAGCGATCCGATCCGGTTGGCAATCGTGTATCAGCTCGCTCAGCAGGAACGTGTCAGCAGCGAGCTGTGCTGCGGCGACTTCAATGGGCTCGCCGGCAAGTCGAACCTCGCCTATCACTTCGCCAAACTGCGTGAATGCGGTCTGATGCTGACGCGCGTCGCGGGCACCAACCGCTTCATGCGGCTGCGCCGCGAGGATCTCGAGGCGCGCTTTCCAGGTCTGCTCGATGCGGTGCTGAAGTCAGCGGCTAAGGATGCAGAGCGATTGCAGCTGCTGCCGGCGTGCGACGTGGTTGAGGTGGGCTAATCTGTCTGCGCCACGCCCGGCTTCGCCCTTCGGGCTTCGCCGCGGCAGCCTTCGCTACGATGCGGCTTGCCGAGCCGAAGCTGGCGGAGCCAGCGAAGGCTGGAGGCCCGGCCTGGATTTGAACCAGGATGAAGAGCGATGCACCGCTCCCGCGTAGACGCTTCCGCCACCGGGCCGCAGCGATCATGTCCGATCGGAATGCGACAAGCCACCACAGGCGGTCCTTATGCTTAACGCACCAGCGGCGGCCGGGCGATGAAGGTCATGCGCCAGCGATTGTGGCCGATATTGGTGGCGGCGCGCTGGCTGGCGAACCCCGCCGCCTTCAGTTTGGCCGTCATCTCCTCCTCGCTGTAGCGCTGGAGCCCGATGCGCGTGCGCAGATGGCGGTAATCCGACAGCGCGGTGCTGATCAAGCCGATCAGCGCGTCCTTGAAGAAGCCGTTGCGCAGTCCGAAGGAGAGCAGTGCCGCCACGTCCCTGAACATGCCGACATGCGGCTGGAGGATATCGCCGAGCACCAGCTTGCCTGATGGCTTCAAGATCCGCCTGATATTGAGCAGCGCGGCATCGAGCTCTTCCGCCGACATATATTGCGCGACCGAGTTCATCACGACGAGGTCGATGGACTGATCCTGCATCTTGCGGACGTCGTCGAGGGAGCGGACGCGGATCTTGGTATTGGGCGCAAACCGCGCGATCAGCCGGCCGCGCACACCGGGCGCGGGTTCGGCCAGGATCAGCTGGCCGCAGGCGGACGCCACCTGGCTCGCCGACAGCGCTTCGCCGCAGGCATAGTCGAGCACCGTCGCGTCGGGCGAGGTGATGTAGCCGATGATGTCTCGCGCGATGATCTGGAAGTGCAGATCGCGATGCAGCTTGCTGACATAGATCGTATGCGTCGAGTCGTAATAGTCGATCCAATCGTCCATGGTGTTCCCGCCCGGCGGTTCCGATCACGGAACTGCATTGCCCGCCTTGCGTTAGGGCTGCGACGGCGCGCCGTCAATGTCCGCGTCCTAACAGGAAGGTTTCCCGTGAGCAAAGCCCCCAGCAAGGTCTCGCCCGATCTCGACACCCCCACCGATCTGCAGCCCCAGGCGGTCAGCAAGGTTTCCGAGGCGCTTAACGTGCTTCTGGCCGATGCCTTCGCGCTGTACCTCAAGACCAAGAATTTCCACTGGCACATCAGCGGCCGGCATTTCCGGGATTATCATCTGCTGCTCGACGAGCATTCCGAGCAGATCTTCGCCACCACCGATCAGCTCGCCGAGCGCGTGCGCAAGATCGGCGGCACCACGCTGAAGTCGATCGGCCAGGTCGCCAAGCTCCAGACCATCAAGGACAACAACGAGGACTACGTTCCGCCGCGCGAGATGTTGCGCGAGCTGATGCAGGACAACAAGCACGTGGCGGCGGCCATGCGCAAGGCCCACGAGGTCTGTGACGACGCCGGTGACGTCGCCAGCGCCAGCATCCTGGAGAATTTCATCGACGAGACCGAGCGTCGGACCTGGTTCCTGTTCGAAGCGACGCGACAGGAAGGCGGCAACGAGGCGTAGGGGCACACTGCCGTTGGGCAAAGCGCAGCGTGCCCACGCATTTTTCGCGATCGATAGATGTGGTGGGCACGGCGCGCAAGCCTTTGCCCACCATACGGCACCCGTGGCTGTCGCTTACCGCCACAACCGCATCAATGCGCCGTGCTTGCCCGTGACCGGATCGGCGGGTGGCCGCGCGACTTTCGGAATGGTCTCCAACGCCTCGGCGTGGTTCTCCGGCGTCGGCCGCGTGATCTCCATCTTCGCGCCCGGCGGATACGCGCCGATCACGCAGAAATCCTCACTCGCCTTGATGCACTGATGCCCGGTGCCTGCGGGGAGGATCGCGACATCGCCCGCCTTGATCTCCAGCTCCTGACCGCGATCGCCGCCGAAGCGAACGCGGGCATGACCGCGCGCGGCGCCGAGCACCTCATGCACGGTCGCATGGTAGTGCAGATAATCGAAAATGCCGTTGCGCCACGTGCCGCCCCAATCGTTCGTTTCGAACAGGTTTTCGATGGTCTGTTCGGGCTGCTTTGGATCGAGCGTCAGCGCCCCCTGGTAGACCAGGAAGGGGAGAATGTTGTTCGGCACGAGCCCGTCATCCTCGAAGACGATGGCGAGCGGTTCGGCATGGTCGCGCACGACGGACATGGGAGACTCCGGCAGAAAACAATTCAGGGAATCAAAACGGCGCGCGCGCCCTTGTTCCTGAGCCCGCACGCGACTTGACGGAGATCAAGGCGCAGACCGGCAGCCGGAGGCAGCAAGTCAACGGGAAAGGGAATGGAACGCCATGTATGCTTCCGATGTTGCGCAGCGCCATTTTTCAGCGGCGATCGATGAGGCCGAGACGAGCGGCCTTGGGCACGAAGCCGTGTGCCGCGCCTTGCTCAATCTCGTGATCTCGAAATATCTGGAGACGAGGTCCGTGGCCGACATCCAGGCCGAGCTGCGCTTCATCGCCGAGAACTGCGATCCCGACACGGACTTCATGTTCATGCGTCCGTGACGGGGTAATCGCCGGCGGCCATGTCCGCCGGCGTCCTTGGCTCCTACGCGCTCTTCTTCTGCCGCATCAGATCGGCGAAGCGCTGGAAGAGATAGTGCGAGTCCCGCGGGCCCGGCGAGGCCTCGGGGTGGTACTGCACCGAGAACACCGGCTTGCCATCGAGCTGGATGCCGCAGTTGGACCCATCAAACAAGGAAATGTGGGTCTGCGTTGCGCCCTTTGGCAGCGTCGCCTCGTCCACGGCAAAACCGTGGTTCATGGAGGTGATCTCGACCTTGCCCGTGGTCTCGTCCTTGACGGGATGATTGGCGCCGTGATGGCCCTGATGCATCTTCTTGGTCTTGGCGCCGACCGCAAGGCCCAGCATCTGATGGCCGAGGCAGATGCCGAAGGTCGGCGTGCCCGACTTGATGACGTCCTGGATGACAGGCACCGCGTATTTGCCTGTTGCGGCCGGATCGCCCGGACCGTTCGACAGGAAGACGCCGTCCGGCTTCATCGCCAGGATGTCTTCCGACGAGGTCGTCGCCGGCACCACCGTCACCTTGCAGCCGACGCCGGCGAGCAGTCGCAGGATGTTGCGCTTGATGCCGTAGTCGATGGCGACGACGTTGAACTCGGGCTTGTCCTGGCGGCCAAATCCCTTGTCCCACAGCCAGGGCGTCTCGTCCCAGGTGAAGCGCTGGCCGGAGGTGACCATCGGCACGAGGTCCATGCCTTCGAGGCCGGGCCATTCGCGCGCTTCTTCCTTCAGGCCATGCAGGTCGAACTCGCCGTCCTTGGCGTGTGCGATCACGGCATTGGGCATGCCCTTGCTGCGGATCAGCGCGGTCAGCGCGCGCGTGTCGATGCCGGAGAGACCGATGATACCGCGCGCCTTGAGCCAGGCGTCGAGATGCTTGGTGGCGCGGTAGTTCGAGGGATCGGTGATGGCGGTGCGCAGGATCACCCCGCGCGCACCCGGCGTCGCGGCCATGTTCACCGTCTCGATGTCTTCCTCGTTGGTACCGACATTGCCGATATGCGGGAAGGTGAAGGTGATGAGCTGGCCGGCATAGGAGGGATCGGTGAGGATCTCCTCATAGCCGGTCATCGCGGTGTTGAAGCAGACCTCGCCGACGGCGTGGCCCTCGGCGCCGAGACCGAAGCCTTCCAGCACCGTGCCATCGGCAAGCACCAAGAGCGCGGTCGGTTTGTGGTCCGGCCAGGCGGGATCGTTGTCATGTTGTGTCATGAGCGCGTTTCATAGTCCCCCCGCGCGCGCCCGTCAAAGCAGAGAAGGACCGATTCACATGCGTTTTTGCATATTTGACGGCCGGCCAAGGCGCCTGACCGGCCCTTGAGCCGGAACCGGCAATTTTGAGCCGTTTGGGACCCCGATGGGGAAACAATGCGCCGAGGGGAAGGTCCGGTATGGCCTCTTTCCGGCGAACGGCTTAGATCAGGCCAGATCGAACCAGAGGACCCCGGCCATGCTGCGCGACGACATCAACAATGCGGTCAAGGAGGCCATGAAGGCCAAGGACGAGCGCAAGCTGTCCACGCTGCGCATGGTCAACTCGACCATCAAGAACGCCGACATCGACGCCCGCGGCAACGGCAAGCCGCCGCTGTCGGATGCCGACCTGCTCGCCGTGCTGCAGAAGATGATCAAGCAGCGCCAGGAAGCGGTCGAGCTCTACGACAAGGGCGGCCGCGCCGAGCTTGCCGCGCAGGAGCGCGAGGAGATCGCGGTCATCTCGGCCTACCTGCCGAAGCAGATGTCGGACGAGGAGGTCAAGAAGGCGATCGCAGATGCGATCGGCGAGACCGGCGCTGCCGGCATGAAGGACATGGGCAAGGTGATCGCGGTGCTGCGCGGAAAGTACGCGGGACAGATGGATTTCGGCAAGGCCAGCGGCCTCGTGAAGGCTGCGCTGACGGGCTAGGTGCTTACCCTCGCCCTTTGCGGGAGAGGGTGGCTCGCCGCGTAGCGGCGGGACGGGTGAGGGGTCTCTCTCGCACATTCAACGCTAGCGATTTCGCGGATGGATACCCCTCATCCGGCGCTTCGCGCCACCTTCTTCCACAAGAGGAGAAGGTGCATCTTGTCACGGCTACGATCCGGTCTACTCTCTCCCGATAAGTAAATCGGGACGCCGCCGATGACAGCCATCAAGCCGTTTCGCATCGCCATCAGCGACGACATTCTCGCCGACCTCAAGTCGCGCCTCGCGCGCACGCGCTGGCCGGACGCCGAGCTGGTCGACGACTGGAGCCAGGGCGCGCCGCTGAAATGGATCCAGCAGATCTGCACCTACTGGGCGAATGACTACGACTGGCGCGCGCGCGAGGCAAAGCTCAACCGCTTCGACCAGTTCACCACCGAGATCGACGGGCTCGACATTCACTTCCTGCATGTCGGTTCGAAGGAAACGAACGCGCTGCCTCTGATCATCACCCATGGCTGGCCCGGCTCGATCGTCGAATTCCAGAAGGTGATCGCGCCGCTCACCGATCCCGTCGCCCATGGCGGCAATCCTGCGGATGCATTTCATGTGATCTGCCCATCGCTGCCGGGCTTCGGCTTCTCCGCCAAACCCAGGACTCCCGGCTGGGGCGTCGACCGTATCGCCGCGGCCTGGGCCAAGCTGATGGACCGGCTCGGCTATACAAGATACGGCGCGCAAGGCGGCGACTGGGGCTCGGCGGTGACGACCTCGCTGGGCGCGCAGGATGCGGAGCACTGCGCCGGCATCCACATCACGCTCGCCTTCAATTCGGCGCCGAAAGTCGAGGGCGAGCCGACGCTGGAAGAAAAGCGCGCACTCGCCGGCCTCAAGCACTACGTCGATTTCGACTCCGGCTATTCGAAACAGCAGTCGACGCGGCCGCAGACGCTCGGCTACGGGCTTACGGACTCGCCGAGCGGGCAGGCGGCCTGGATCCTGGAAAAGTTCTGGGCCTGGACCGATTGCAACGGTCACCCCGAAAACATCTTCAGCAAAGACGAACTGCTCGACAACGTGATGCTGTACTGGGCCACGAAGACGGCGACGTCGTCCGCGCGGCTCTATTGGGAAAGCTTCGGCAAGCGCCGGACGACGCCAAAGGTAGCGGTGCCGACCGGCGTGGCGGTGTTTCCGAAGGAGATCATCACGCCGGTGCGGCGCTGGATGGCGCCCAACTTCTCCCAGATCACCCACTGGAGCGAGATGGAGAAGGGCGGACACTTCGCGGCGTTCGAGCAGCCGGAGCTGTTCGTGCGCGACGTCAGGAAATTCTTTGCGACGGTGCGGTAGCTCCGCCGTCATTCCGGGCTCGCCCTGCGGGCGCCCCGGAATGACCCCGCGGGGCTTGTTCCGCGTATTCCCGGCTCTAGACTGCGCCATAACAACAAGACACCGGGAAGACGACCAAGGCCATGCTGACCGAAGCTGCAACCTACGACGAGCTCTATCGCAACTTCCGCTGGGATATCCCCGCGCGCTTCAACATCGCGGAGGCCTGCTGCGACCGCCACGCTGACGGCGCTGGCCGGCTCGCACTTGTCTATGTCGACGAGAACGGCGCCATCACACGCACCTCCTTCGATGAGGTCGCCGACGCATCGCGCCGCTTCGCCAACGTGCTGAAGGCGGACGGACTAGTTCGGGGCGATCGCGTCGCGGTGTTCCTGTCGCAGTCGCTGGAATTGCCGGTTGCGCATATGGCGGCGTTTCGTTCCGGCATGATCTCGATTCCATTGTTTGCGCTGTTCGGTGAGGACGCGCTCGAGTTTCGGCTGTCGAATTCAGAAGCCAAGGCCGTTGTCACCGACCAAGCCGGCTGGGAGAAGCTAGCCAAGATCCGGGACCGGCTGCCGGACCTGAAGAAGGTCTACATCGTCGGCGAGCGTGCGCCCGTGGGCACGGCATCGTTCTGGGACGCGGTCAGGAGCGCGTCGCCTGACTTCACCCATGTCGACACCTCCGCAGACGATCCCGCGCTGATCATCTACACCTCCGGCACCACGGGCAATCCCAAGGGCGCGCTGCATGCGCATCGCGTCGTGCTCGGCCATCTTCCCAACGTCGAGATGTGCCACAACTTCTTGCCCCGGCCCGGCGATTTGATGTGGACGCCGGCCGACTGGGCCTGGATCGGCGGCCTCATCAACGGCCTGCTTGCGTTCTGGTATCACTGCATTCCGCTGGTGGGTCATCGCGCGCGAAAATTCGAGCCGCAGGCCGCGATGCAGATGATGGCCGATCTCGGCGTGCGCAACGTGTTCCTGCCGCCGACCGCGCTCAAGCTGATGCGGCAGGCGGGCGTGAAACATCCCGGCGTCAAGCTGCGCAGTATCTTCACCGGCGGTGAATCGCTCGGCGGCGAATTGCTCGGCTGGGTGCGTGAGACCTTCGGCATCGACGCGCATGAGGTGTTCGGCCAGACCGAGTGCAATCTCGTGATCGGCAGCAACTCCAATCTGTTTCCGATCCGGCCGGGTTCGATGGGCAAGGCGACGCCGGGATTTGATGTCCGCATCGTCAACGACAAGGGCGAGGAGCAGCCACGGGGGCAGCGCGGCATCATCGGCGTGCGCCAGCCATGCCCCGTCACCATGCTCGAATATTGGCGCAATCCCGAGGCAACGGCAAAAAAATACGCCGGCGAATTCCTGCTCACCGGCGATCTCGGCGTGCAGGATGAGGACGGCTATTTCTGGTACGTCAGCCGCGAGGACGACGTCATCACCACCGCGGGCTATCGCGTCGGCCCGTCCGAGATCGAGCATACGCTGATGAAGCATCCGTCGGTGGCGATGGCGGCCGTGGTCGGCATTCCCGATCCGATCCGTACCGAATCGATCAAGGCCTGGATCGTCTTGCGTCCGGGGTTTGCGGCGAGCGATGCGCTCGCCCGCGAGATCCAGGAGTTCGTGAAGGTGCAGCTCGCGGCGCACGAATATCCGCGCCTGGTCGAATTCGCCGAGACCCTGCCGATGACCGCGACAGGCAAGGTGCTCCGGCGCGAGCTGCGGGAGCGAGGTTAGCTTCGGACCATGCCAACGACGTCTCAAGCGCGAGGCTTCACCGCACATCGCTAGACGTCGACAGAGCGGATCGCAGCGTCGCCGCGAGATCCTGCCGCTTGAACGGTTTGGTCAGAACCCGGGCATCGCCCCCGTCGGGCATCTTGACCGGATCTTGGCTATAGCCCGAGGTGAAGAGCACCTTGAGACCGGGCCGTATGGCCGTTGCCTGCAGCGCGAGTTCCGGCCCGAACATGCCGCCGGGCATGACCACGTCGGTGAACAGCAAATGGACGTCGCCGGGCTCGCGCAAGACTTCCAGCGCCGCAGGCCCGTTCGAAGTCGCGATCACGCGGTAGCCGAGCGTTCTCAACTCGCTCTCGACATAGGCTCGGACCATGTCGTCGTCCTCGACGACCAGGATGGTCTCGCTTCCGTCTGGCGCAGTGCTCCGTTCCGCCGAGCCCGGATCCTCGTTCGGCGTCGCGGCGATACGGGGGAAGAACAGCCTGACGACGCTGCCTTGCCCCTGCGCGGACTGCATCTGCACGAGACCGCCGGACTGTTGCGCGAACCCGTAAACCATGCTCAGGCCGAGTCCCGTGCCTTTGCCGACCTCCTTGGTGGTGAAGAACGGCTCGAATGCGCGGTCCGCAACGTCGGCCGCCATGCCGCATCCGGTATCCGTCACGGCCACCATGACGTAGTCGCCTGGCCGCGGCTCGCCGTTGACGTCGAGGTCGGAAACGCCGAGCGAGCTGTTGCAGACTTCGACAGTCAGTTTGCCGCCGTCCGGCATCGCATCGCGCGCGTTGAGCACGAGGTTGAGCAGGGCAGTCGCCAGCTGGCCGGGATCGACGCTGGCGGGCCACAAATCCGCGCCGAACGCGAAACTGCATTCGATGTGCTCGCCGAGCGATCGGCGCAACAATTGCTCCATGCCGAGGACCTGCTTGGCGATGTCGATCTCGCGTGGCCTCAAGGGCTGCTTGCGCGCGAAAGCGAGCAGGCTGCGCGTCAGATCGGAGCCGCGCTCGGCTGCCGTCGCGATGTCGCCGGCGATTTTGCTCAATTCCTTGTTGCCCGCCAGCCGGTCGGCAAGATGCTCCGAATTGCCGAGGATGACGGTGAGGAGATTGTTGAAATCGTGCGCCACGCCGCCGGTGAGCTGGCCCATGGCCTCCATCTTCTGGGACTGGCTGAGCTTGTGGCTGAGGTCCGCGATGGCGGCGCGCTGCTGCTCGAGCGACTCCGCGGTGCCATTGAGCAGGGCCATCAGTCCGCCAAGCTCGCCGCTCGGATGCGGCGGCGGAATGCGCGCGCTGAGGTCGCCGAGTTCGAGCCGCTTCGCCATTGTGGCCAGCCGTCCCACCTGGCGCCCGACGCTGACGGTTGCAAGAAGCCAGATGCCGGCGAGCAGCAGCAGCGAAGCGACCGCGAGGATCGCCATGTCCTCGTAGAGCCGGCGGTTCGCCGCCGCGACCAGCCCGTCCTTGGACCGGCCGACCAGGATGATGAGGCCGGCATCGCGAATCGAAGGCGAGCGGGCGACGCCCCAGACCTGGGTGCGGCCGCTGCGATCGGTCACCTCGCGCGACGCCTCGCCATCGGGCGCCACGGCGAAGCGGAACAGGTCGGAGCCCGCGATCGAGGCACCAACGGGCTCACTCCAGCTGCCCGTCTTGGGTGCGACGAGAACAGTCCCCTTGCTGTCGGTCAGCAGAATCTCCTTCTCGGCAAGCAAGCGCTTGTCGTGAAATTCCGCGAATTTGTTCAGGTTGAACGAGGCGAGCAGCACGAATTTCAGCGCGCCGGCGTCCGATCGCACGGGATAGGCGATCTGGAGCACCGACATTCCGGTGAGGCGGCCGAACACCGGCTCAACAGCGACGGCGCCCTGCGAGACCTTTGCCTGCTTGAAGTAGGCGCGATCATTCAGATCGAGCGTGCGATTGGTCCGAAGCGAGTCGCAGAACAGGCGGCCGTCGGGATCGATGGTCAGGATTCCCGTGAACTGCGGATATTCCTCCCGCACGTCAGACAGAAATGCCGAGCACGCCGCCTTGTCGCGGGTGTCGAGGTCGCGGGCGCGGGCCAGACCATAGTGGAGCTGGGCTGTGCCTTGGATCTTCTCGCTCAGATCGCTCGCGATGTCGTCGGCGGACGCAGTCAGATCAGCCCGCGCCGCGTTGATCTCGCTGATCCGGTTCTGCACGAATCGCAAGCCGACGAGGCACGCCGGCACCAGCATCGCCGCGATGACGAGGATCAGTAACCGGGTACGCAGGCTCATCGTTGGGGCGGTCCGCTGTTCGCGCGTGTCTGATCGAAGGTACAATTTGCGGCACGATCGTCTGCGCAGTCCATAGGCAACGCGCGCAAATTGCAGCAAAGGTCAAAGATTCCGCGCTCGCGTGCATTGCAGCCCCGCTACAATCTTTCCGATGCTGGAAAGTTGCACGTGGGCGCGGCGGCGCTAATATCTCAGTCTGCGCGCGACGAGAGATCGCGCCGATATGGGGAGGAAGCTGATGTCCATCTCGGGCAAGGTCGATCCTGTAATCCGTCCCGTTGCGGCGACCGACATCGCCGAAGCGCTGGTCGAGGGCCTGCGCGACTTCCAGGCGCTGCCGCTGTATGGCATTGCTTTCGGTGCGCTCTACGCCGCCGGCGGTATCACGATCATGCTCTGTCTCACCGCCTTCGGCATGGTTTATCTCGTCTATCCGCTGGCAGCCGGCTTCGCGCTGATCGGGCCATTCGTGGCGATCGGCCTTTATGAGGTGAGCCGCCGCCGCGAGCGCGGCGAGCCGGTGTCCTTTGCCGCGATCTGGTCTGCGATACGCTCCCGCAGCGAGATCGGCTGGATGGCCTTCGTCACGCTGTTCGTCTTCGTGATCTGGATGTATCAGGTGCGGCTGTTGATCGCCCTGCTGCTCGGCCTGCACGCCTCGTTCTCGAGCCTGCAGGAATTCATCACGGTGGTGCTGACGACCAATGAGGGGCTGATGTTCCTCGCCATCGGCAACGCGGTTGGCGCCGTGTTGTCGCTGATCTTGTTCTCGCTGACCGTAGTGTCGTTTCCGCTGCTGCTCGACCGCGAGGTCGATTTCGTCACGGCGATGGTGACGAGCGTGCGCGCCGTGGTGACCAGCCCGCTGCCGATGATCTGCTGGGCCGCGGTGATCGTGATGCTGCTGATCGTCTCGGCGCTGCCCTATTTCCTCGGGCTGATCGTGACGCTACCGGTGCTCGGGCACGCGACGTGGCATCTTTACCGGCGGCTGGTGGTGCCGCTGCCGTAGTGCCGCAGGGTGGGCAAAGCGACTTGTCCGCCGTAGCTCGAAGAGCGAAGGCGGAAGCGTGCCCACGCGCCTGTTGCCGCACGGCGCATGTGCGCCTTTGCCCACCCTACGATAGTTTCGCCGGAACGACGAACACCTACGGCGTCTTGATGCCCATGGCCTTCAGCGCGTCCAGCATGCGCTGCGGCGGTCCGAGCCTGACGGCGAGTGGCTTGCCGGTTTCCAGCACGCTCTTGAGGCTCGAGAGGATCGCGGGCCAGCCCGAGCGCCCGCCGGACAGGATATCGTCGCTGAGCTCGCGGTCGTGGCCTTCGCTCATCGTGAGCCTGACAGCATCGCCGACCGGCTCGATGTCGTAGGTGACGAGGGTCGGGCCCAGCTTCTCGATCAATTCCGGCCAGTTGACGTTGAAGGTCACCGCGAGCTTGCGCGGCGGATCGTAGGCGAGCACTTCTCCGCTGATGTGCAATGCGCCGTCGGGCGTACGAACGGCGAAGGCGCCGCCCAGCCGGGGCTCGACCTCGACGGCATTGCCGAAGAAATATCGCCTGCTGAACTCCGCCGAGGTCAGCGCTTCCCAGACCTTCTCCGGCGTCGAGGCAATGTAGATGGTGTAGACCGTGAGCGGCCTGAACTGATCGAGCTTCATTTTGCGTCGAACCCCTTGTTGAGCGCCGTGCGCGGAATGGCGAGCACCTGGCCGCGCTCCAACAGGCTCTTGAGTCCGGACAGGATCGCCGGCCAGCCATTGGAGACGGCGCCGAGATATTTGCCGCCCTCGACAAAGCCGTCGTGCAACACGGTCAAACGCACGAGCGAGCCGAACGGTTCGATGGTGAAGACCACGCGCGAGATCGGTTCGCCGCGTAGCTCCTCGTATTTGTGATGCTTGAAGCTGTAGGACAGGCGCCGCGGCGGATCAGCCTCCAGGATCTCGCCTGAGTCGGTCACTTCCCCGTCGAGTGCGAGCGCGAAGGGCGAGCCGACCTTCCAGTCGGAGCGGACCTCGGCGCCGAACCAGTATTGCCTGGTGAATTCGCTCGACGTCAACGCCTGCCACAGCTTTTCCGGCGTGGTCTCGATGTAGGTGACATAGACGAATTGCGGTTTACTCATCACGCTTCTCCAGCTGTCGTTTCAATTCGCTCAGTGCGGCGAGCTTGCCGCGCTCGAATTTCCTGATCCAGCGCTCGCCGATCTGATGGATCGGCACCGGGTTGAGATAGTGCAGCTTCTCGCGACCATGCTTGATGGTCGTGACCAGATTGGCCTCCTCCAGGATGACCAGATGCTTGGTCACCGCCTGCCGCGTCATCGCGAGGCCTTCGCAGAGTTCGTTGAGTGTTTGGCCGTTCCTGGCGTGAAGCCTGTCCAGCAGCGACCGTCGCGAGGCATCGGCAAGCGCTTTGAAGACCTCATCCATGAAAGCGATAATAGGCAACCAAATGGTTGCATGTCAAGATGGTGTCTTGGGCGCGTGGGAGTGGCTGTGCTAGCCTTGAAGCTCAGCCAACGCAGATTGGTTCCGGGAGGACTTTGATGTTCCGTTGCGTCCTGACTGCTGCCGCCCTCGTTCTTTTTGCCGGCAGCACTTCCGTTCACGCCCAGAAGCAAACGATCGGCGCGCCGCCCGAGGCGTCCAACATGAAGCTGGTGGGCAGCAACGATCTGCAGGCGCGCAGTGCCTATCAGCCGACCATCCACCATCAGGGCAACCGCTGGATCGCCTATATCGGCCATCACGGCGGCACCGATGAGGTGCCTGCTCCCGTCAATCCGATGACGGGGCAAGCGGAGCCGAGCGGGACCTCGATCGTCGACGTCACCGATCCCGCGCATCCAAAATATCTCAAGCATCTGCCGGGGCAGGAGGGCAAATACGAATCCGGCGGCGCGCAGATGGTGCGGGTCTGCGACGGCAAGACCGTGCCGAAGGGCGATCCCAACGCGGTCTACATGCTGCGCACCTTCGGCAGCGAGGCGCACGAGATCTGGAACGTCGCCGATCCCGCAAACCCCGTGCTGCTCACGCGCCTCGGCGGCTTGAAGGACACGCACAAGAGCTGGTGGGAATGCGACACCGGCATCGCCTATCTCGTCTCGGGCGCGCCGGAGTGGCGCACGCGCCGCATGACGCAGGTCTATGATCTGTCCGATCCCGCGCATCCGCAGAAGATCCGCGACTTCGGCCTGCCCGGGCAGGAGCCGGGATCGACCGGCGCGGTACCGACCGAGCTGCACGGGCCGATCTCGACGGGGCCCAATGGCAATCGCGTCTATTTCGGCTACGGCACCAACAAGGGCGGCATCCTGCAGATCGTCGATCGCGACAAGCTCCTGCACGGGCCGAAGGAACCGACACCGGACAATCTGCGCTATCCCGAAATCTCGCGGCTGCCGATGTCGGCGTTCAACGGCGCGCACACCACCTTTCCGATGCTCGACATGCCCGTGGCGGAGTTCGCCGAGGACAAGGAGGGCAAGACGCGCGACATCGTCATGATCGTCGACGAGGCCATCCTGAACGAATGCGGCGAGGCGCGGCAGATGGTGTGGTTCGCGGACGTCACCACCGAGACGCGGCCGATGATCATTTCGAGCTACACGGTGCCCGAGGCAAGCGGGCAGTTCTGCCAGCGCGGCGGCCGGTTCGGTTCGCATTCCTCGAACGAGAGCATGGCGCCGGTCTATTACAGGAAGATGGCCTTCATCGCCTTCTTCAATGCCGGCGTGCGCGCGCTCGACATCCGCGACCCCTATCATCCCAAGGAGGTCGGCTATTTCATTCCCGCCATCACGCCGGCGACCGACAAGCGCTGCATTCCGGTCGAGGGAGGCGAGCGCTGCAAGGTCGCGATCCAGACCAACAATGTCGAGACCGACGACCGCGGCTATATCTACATCGTCGATCGCGCCAACACCGGCTTGCACATTCTCGAACTGACCGGGGCCGCGCGCGCCGTGGCCGGCCTTCCGAAGAATTGACGATGCGGCGCGCGGCGACAAGGGCGGTGGCGGTGATCATGCTCGGCGCCTCCGGTGTCGGCGCATATCAGCTCGCGGGGCAGCCAGCGACAGTTTCAGAGCATTGGCGCGAGATCGCCTGGCCGTTTCCGCGCGACGGCTGGCCTGCGGGCCGCGCGTTTCGCTGTGAGGGCGGGGCCTGCGACGGCGCCGCGCTCTATCTCCGCGCCAAGCGTGGCTTCTGCAATTGCGACAGCGGCGTCGCCGATGACGACGAGGTCGATCGCGTCGCCGATATCGACCTGATCACCCCGCGCTTCAGGCCGACTGCGCCGGGCGAGCTGGTGCATGTCGGTGAGATGCACGGTCGCGCGCGGGCCTATGATCTCGCGACATATGATGGCGCCGGTCACGCCGCTGTCGGCATTGCCGTGTCCCGGCGCTGCGATCTCTTTGTCGCGGCCGCGCAAGGGCGCGGCGACGCCGGCGCGATGCAGCAGGCGGCGCTCGTGTTTCTGGAGACGCCGGAGATCAAATCGTGGGCGATGGCCGCGCTGGACGGCAAGTGAGTGCCATGCATTAATGGCCGCAAACCGCTTCGAGCTTCGAGTCCTCGCCATGATGTCCATGCAAGCCTATTTCGCCTTCGTCGCCGCCTGCATTGCGCTCGCGCTGCTGCCGGGGCCCATCGTCACGCTCGTCATCGCCAACGGCCTTCGCCACGGCACGCGCGCGGCGCTGACCAACGTCGCCGGCGCGCAAGCGGGCCTTGCCATCGTCATCGGCATCGTCGCGATCGGCCTGACCTCGCTGATGTCGACCATGGGCTACTGGTTCGACTGGGTCCGCTTTGCCGGCGCGGCCTACCTGGTGTGGCTCGGCATCAAGCTGATCCGGGCACCGATCGAAGGCGTCAAGGTCGACGAGCCGCCGGCCCCGCCGCGCGGCGGATTCTTTCTCCAGGGTTTCCTGGTTCTGCTGTCCAACCCCAAGGTGCTGGTGTTCTTCGGCGCCTTCATTCCGCAGTTCATGGACATGAACCAGCCGCACGTTCCGCAAGTGGCGCTGCTGGGCGTCACCTTCATGGTCACCGCCGTGATGACGGACGCGCTCTACGCGATCGCCGCCGGCCGCGCCCGAAAATTCTTCTCGGCTCGCCGCACCCGCCTGATGTCGCGCATCTCCGGCGGCTTCATGATCGGCGGCGGCATCTGGCTGGCGCTGACCCGGGCGAAATGAGCTCCCGGTTCAACCCTGATCTGCGGCGCAGCTAGTCGACGAGCCGCTGCGCCCGCAGCTCGATCTCGATCTCCGCAAAAATCCGCGCCAGCCGCTCGGCCCATTGCTGCTGGCCGGACTGATCGGCGATCAGGTCCTGCCGGATCTCGATGCCGGTATTGATGAGGCCGCGCGCCTCGCCGTGCACGGGGATGGTGTAGTCGGTGAGATCGCTCGCCGCATAGGGCTCGTTGTCGCCGACGACGAGATCGCTCTCGCTGCGCAGATGTTTCAGCAGCAGCTTCGGCAGCACGGTGTCGCGGTTGTAGAGCGCGCCGATGTGCCAGGGTCGCGCGACGCCGGCATAGACCGGCGTGAAGCTGTGCAGCGCCACCAGCACCGTCGGCCGCTTCGCGCGAAGGCGGCTGTCGATCGCGGCATCGATGCGGTGATGATAGGGCTCGAAGATCTCGCGCCGCCTTAGCGTGCGCTCGCCGTCCGAAATGCCCTCGTTGCACGGGATCCTCGTCGCCTCCGAGATGACGGGGATCGAGCTCGCGACGCCGGGTGGGCGGTTGCAGTCGATCACGAGCCGCGAATAGCGCTGCGCGATCAGATGGGCGTTCAGCATCTGCGCCATCCGCTCGGCGACGCCGGCGATGCCGATGTCCCAGCCGATGTGCCGCGACAGCTCGCTCTCGGGAATGCCGAGATCACCGAGCGCGCGCGGCAGGACGCGGCCGTAATGGTCCGACGTGAGCAGGAAGGGCGATGTGCCCTCCGCATTCACTTCATGCACTGGCGGAATATCGCCCTCGCCAAGCAGGTGATCGGTCGTCTCGGCCGTGTGCAGGTCCATCCTGATTGCCTATCAAACGATAATCTGTCTAATCGGAGTAACCCCATTGCACCGGCGCCGCAACGTCAGGACAACATGAGCTTCGATCGTCTCTTCGTCTACGGCACCCTGATGCGCGGCTTCGACCATCCGATGGCGCGGCTCTTGGCGCAGCATGCGGATTTCCTCGGCGAAGCGACGTGCCGTGGCCGGCTCGTCCTCGTGAAGCATTATCCGGGATTGCTGCTGTCGGACGCGGCCTCTGACCTCGTTCATGGCGAGCTGTTCCGCTTGCGGGCAGGCGATGAGCTGCTGCGCGAGCTCGACATGTACGAGGCCTGCGGCGAGGGCTTTCCGGAGCCGACCGAATATCTGCGCCGGCTGATCGACGTGACAGGCGCTGATGGCACGACGTCGCCGGCCTGGACCTATGTCTACAATTGGCCGGTGACTGATCTGCCGCACATCGAGTCCGGCAGGTTTCTCGAGCATTAAGCCTGATCCGGAAAAGTGCGCAGCGGTTTTCCGACAAGATCATGCTCAAATAAGAGCTTAAAGCGCGATCTCATCGCGCTTTAAGCCGACAGCACTTCCTTCACCACGCGCAAATCGACCTCGCGCTCGACATAGCTCCATTCCTCGGTCCGCCGCAGCATGCCGACCAGCTCCTCGAATAGCGGGGTGTGCGCGGGGGCGAACTCGAACCAGGTCAGGAAATCGAAGGGCTCGCCGAGGTCGCGGCAGTGATAGAGCTGGCGCGCGATGGCGGGCAGGAAACGCAGGCTGCTCGCGATGTGGTGCGACTTGTCCTCGAAGATCTTGCGCCGCTCCTCCTGCGTCAGGTCCCACCAGGCCTGCGACTTGCGGATCGGGATCAGCGCCGCGCTGGTCGCTTCCAGCCGGCCGAGGCCGGCCTGCACGCTCTCGAGCTGCTGCTTCTCGCCCCGCTCGGTGTAGCGCAAATGGCTGGGCACGCCGACCAGCCGCCAGGCGTTGCGCGAGGGGATCAGCGGCAGCGCGACGGCCTCGCCGTCGGTCACCGACAGCGCCGGCATGAAGGGCAGGGGCTCGCCCGTCACAGGCGATAGCGAGGTCACGCGCCAGCCCCCGCTCTGGCCGCCCCGAAAGGTCCTGAACATGGCCTATCGAAGCGTGGAACCGGGCGGGGGGCAAGCTCTCTGTCATTCCGGGGCGCGCGAAGCGCGAGCCCGGAATCCATTTCTCCCAGCATACCGGCGGCTCGATGAATTCCGGGCTCGCCCCTTTGGCGCGCCCCGGAATGACAGAACGCCCTGTGCATAGGTCGAATAGTCAGGATAACCCGCCCAAACCTGACTTCTGGCCCCGCCGCACCTATATCCCTGATCCTTCGCCCGACTCACCCCGGATTGCGCTACACCCACGCCATGCGCTTCACGCCCCAATTCCTCGACGAGCTTCGTGCCCGGCTTTCGGTTTCCGAGGTCGTGGGCAAGCGCGTCAAGCTGAAGAAGGCGGGGCGGGAGTGGAAGGGGCTGTCGCCGTTCCAGCAGGAGAAGACGCCGTCCTTCTACGTCAACGACCAGAAGGGCTTTTACCACGACTTCTCCTCCGGCAAGCACGGCGACATCATCACCTTCGTGATGGAGACCGACGGCCTGCCGTTCGCCGAAGCGGTCGAGCGGCTCGCCGGCATGGCGGGGCTGCCGCTGCCGGTGGTGACGCCGGATGCGGCGCGGCACGAGCAGCGCCGCCGCACCCTGCACGACGTCATGGAGCTCGCGGCCAAGTTTTTCTCGGAGACGCTGGCCTCGCGCGTCGGCGCGAAGGCGCGCGGCTATCTTGCCGATCGCGCCATCTCGCCTGCGACGCAGTTGCAGTTCCGTCTCGGCTATGCGCCGCCGCCGCCCGAGCGCTTCGCGCTGAAGGAGCATCTCGGCAAGCTCGGCGTCTCCGTCGAGGACATGATCGAGACCGGTCTTCTGGTCGCCGGCAACGACATCCCGGTGCCCTACGATCGTTTCCGCGATCGCGTGATGTTTCCGATCACGGATCTGCGCGGCCGCGTCATCGCCTTCGGCGGACGCGCGCTGGAGAAGGACGTTCCGGCCAAATATCTGAACTCGCCGGAGACGCCGCTCTTCCACAAGGGCGACAATCTCTACAATCACCAGGCCGCGCGCAAAGCCACCCATGACGGCAGCGCGCTGATCGTGGTCGAAGGCTATGTCGACGTCATCGCCATGGTCACCGCGGGTTTTCCCGGCGCCGTGGCGCCGCTCGGCACCGCGCTCACCGAAAACCAGCTCGCGCTGCTCTGGAAGATGGCGGACGAGCCGATCCTCTGCTTCGACGGCGACCGCGCCGGACAGAAGGCCGCCTATCGCGCGGCGGATCTCGCGCTGCCATTTCTTAGCCCCGGCAAGAGCCTGCGCATTGCGCTGCTGCCGGAAGGGCAGGACCCCGACGATCTCGCGCGCTCCGGTGGCCGCGCTGCGATCGAGGAGGTGATCGCGGCGGCGCGCCCGCTCGCCGACATGATCTGGTCGCGCGAGCTCGAAGGCGGCAATTTCGCAACGCCTGAGCGGCGCGCCGCACTGGAAGCGCGCATCAAGGAGCTCACGAACGGCATCCGTGACGAAGTCGTGCGTCGCTATTATCGCGACGATTTCGTCGAGCGGCTGCAACGCACCTTCTCGCCCGACGGCGGGCGCGGCGGCTTTGCTAATAGGGGCAATTTCCGCCAAGGCCAGGGAGGCGGCGGCGGCCGCTCGTTCCAGCCCCGCGGCTTTCAGGCGAATCGATTCGGCCAGGGCTTCGGCCAAGGGTTCGGCGGAGGCCGCCGCGGCGGCCCGCCCGGCCCCACCCCGCTACCTTCAGGCCCCTACCAGGCGGCGAGCCCGCAGCTGGCGGCGAGCCCGATCATGCGTGGGCAGCGGAGCGCCATTTCCCGCCGCGAGGCCCTGATCCTGCAATGCCTGATCAACCACCCCTGGCTGCTGCATGACCACCTCGAGGAGGTCGCCGCCCTGGAGCTGGCTCATCCCGAGGCCCACAAGCTCCGGGCTGCCATTATCAGCGCTTTCGTCAACGACCATTACCACTCCCCGGACCCCGAGGAGCAGGCGGAGAAGATGCGCGGCGACCTCGAAAAGGGCGGGTTTTCGCAGGTTCTTCAAAGGGTTGAGAGCGCCATCACCACCGCGGCGGTGTGGGGCGCCCGCGAGGGCGCGGCGCGGGACGACGTTCTTGCCACCTGGCACCAGCTCGTTGCCTTGCATCGGCAATGGCATTCACTACTTAGAGAGCTGAAAGACGCCGAGCTGGCCTTGGGGGAGGACCCCAGCGAGGCCAATTTGGCGTGGCTGCGTGACGTCAAGGCTCGGATAGGAGAGGTCGACGGCACCGAGGCCCTGATCGAGGGTTTTGGCGAGCTGTCCGGCCGGTTCCAGAAGAGCGTGTGATGAAAGAATCATGCGGACGGCGGTGGCCGGAACCGCTAAAAGACTCGCCAAATCCAAGGTTTGGCGGCAAAAACAGGGTTAATCGAGGCTTAACGGTCTTGTAGCACTTTGGCCCCCGCGGCCGCAGGCAGAACAGACGCGTCAGGAATGAATCCGCGCAACAGCTGTTGGCACTTCACCTGCATCCGCCGCGACAAAGAGGCTCACGAAGCGTTAGGCAAATCCGGCGAGAGAAAGGTCGGGGTGGCGAGATATTGTGCGCGCCGCCCTTTCCGTGTCGAGATCTGACGAAGCGAGAGCGTCGAACAACAGGTTCAAGTGGATTCACGCTGGCAGGCCGCTGCGCCTCCCGCATGAAGCGCGTTTAGGAGCAATGGATGGCCACCAAGGCAAAGACGCTGCAGGCGAAGGACAAGGAAAAAGACGACAAGGCAGCGGACGCCCCGGAGAAGGACTCCCAGGACGCGCCGTCTCCCTTGCTCGATCTGTCCGACGCGGCAGTGAAGAAGATGATCAAGCAGGCCAAGAAGCGCGGCTTCGTGACCTTCGATCAGCTCAACGAAGTTTTGCCGTCCGACCAGACCTCCCCGGAGCAGATCGAGGACATCATGTCCATGCTCTCGGACATGGGCATCAACGTCACCGAAGCCGACGATTCTGAAGGCGAGGAAGAGAAGGACGAGGGTGACGACGAGACCGATAACGAGCTCGTCGAGGTCACCCAGAAGGCCGTCACCGAGGTCAAGAAGAGCGAGCCGGGCGAGCGCACCGACGATCCCGTGCGCATGTATCTGCGCGAGATGGGCACGGTCGAGCTGCTGTCCCGCGAAGGCGAAATCGCCATCGCCAAGCGCATCGAGGCCGGCCGCGAGGCGATGATCGCGGGCCTCTGCGAAAGCCCGCTGACCTTCCAGGCCATCATCATCTGGCGCGACGAGCTCAACGAAGGCAAGATCTTCCTCCGCGACATCATCGATCTCGAAGCCACCTATGCCGGCCCCGAGGCCAAGGGCGGCATGAACACTGCGATGATCGCAGGTCCTGCCGGCGAAAACGGTGAGGCCGCGGCCGATGGCAGCCAGCCGGCCGCAGCGGCTGCGCCCGCGCATGTCGCCCCGCCCGCAGCTCCGCCGTCGCCGACCCCGTTCCGCGCGGCGCAGCCCGCCGCCGCCGGTGGCGAGGACAAGGATCCGGGCGAGGCCGCCGCCGAAGCCGACATGGACGAGGACGACGAGTTCGAGAACCAGATGTCGCTCGCGGCGATCGAGGCCGAGCTCAAGCCGAAGGTCGTCGAGATCTTCGACAAGATCGCCGAGAGCTACAAGAAGCTGCGCAAGCTTCAGGAGCAGGACATCCAGAACCAGCTCGAGAGCACCTCGCATGGTCCCTCGCTCTCGCCGCACCAGGAGCGCAAGTACCGCAAGCTCAAGGACGAGATCATCGTCGAGGTGAAGTCGCTGCGCCTGAACCAGGCGCGTATCGATTCACTCGTCGAGCAGCTCTACGACATCAACAAGCGCCTCGTCTCGCATGAGGGCCGCCTGATGCGTCTCGCCGACAGCCACGGCGTCGCGCGCGAGGATTTTCTGCGCAACTACACCGGTTCTGAATTGGATCCGCGCTGGCTCAACCGTGTGTCGAAACTCTCCGCCAAGGGCTGGAAGAACTTCGTCCACCACGAGAAGGACCGCATCAAGGACCTCCGTCACGAGGTGCATCAGCTCGCCGCGCTGACCGGCCTCGAGATCGTCGAGTTCCGCAAGATCGTGCACTCCGTGCAGAAGGGCGAGCGCGAGGCACGTCAGGCCAAGAAGGAGATGGTGGAAGCCAACCTTCGCCTCGTGATCTCGATCGCCAAGAAATACACCAACCGCGGCCTCCAATTCCTCGACCTGATCCAGGAAGGCAATATCGGCCTGATGAAGGCGGTCGATAAGTTCGAATACCGCCGCGGCTACAAGTTCTCGACCTACGCCACGTGGTGGATCCGGCAGGCGATCACCCGCTCGATCGCCGACCAGGCCCGCACCATCCGCATCCCCGTGCACATGATCGAGACGATCAACAAGATCGTGCGCACGTCCAGGCAGATGCTCAACGAGATCGGCCGCGAGCCGACCCCGGAAGAGCTCGCCGAGAAGCTCGGCATGCCGCTCGAGAAGGTCCGCAAGGTCCTCAAGATCGCCAAGGAGCCGCTCTCGCTGGAAACGCCGGTCGGCGACGAAGAGGATTCGCATCTCGGCGATTTCATCGAGGACAAGAACGCGATCCTCCCGATCGACGCCGCGATCCAGTCCAACCTGCGCGAAACCACCACGCGCGTGCTCGCCTCGCTCACCCCGCGCGAAGAGCGCGTCCTGCGCATGCGCTTCGGCATCGGCATGAACACCGACCACACGCTGGAAGAGGTGGGGCAGCAGTTCTCGGTGACGAGAGAGCGTATTCGCCAGATCGAAGCCAAGGCGCTGCGGAAGCTGAAGCATCCGTCACGGTCGCGGAAGCTGCGGAGCTTCTTGGATAACTAGTTCGGATCGTCATGCCCGGGCCCGACTCGGGTATCCATCCAATCGAAAACGGCGGGCCGAAAGCCCGCCGTTTATTTTTGGTGGCCAGTCCAGCCTAACGCTCCCCGCGGATTCTTGCCCACTCATCGAGTATTTGGCGGTACTTCGCGATGAAAAGATCCGGTTCGTCACCAGCTCTGCCAACTTCAGCTGGCCTAAAATATGCGCGGCGCAACAAATCAATAATCCTAAAGTCCTCATAGCGAAAATCGGGAAGTGCTTGTTGTAGCGCCCAAAATCCAAGCCTGGCGCCTTCGTCGGGGAGAATGGGTGTCTCGCTGAAATAAGGATAGATCACCCGGCTAGATCCGTCAGGGATTCTCACCGCAACCAAGTTCTCGATCTTTATCGTGGCGTTTAACTCTTCGACGGTGAATTGAGCTTTTACGCTCGTCGGATAAGCTTCGAACTTCTCGTTGCGCCACCGAACTTTCTCGTTCCACAAACTAAGAAAGCTTTCCGTGAGCAGAGGGTAGAGACGAGACCGCGCTTTGTTACTTTCAATTCGAAGCTTGGTCTGCATACGTAGGTCTGAGAGGCCAGCGACGTGGTCCTTTGCGTCGGCCCAGAATGGGCCGTGAAAGTCTCCGCCATTACTTGCGCCTTCGTCATCCTTCGTTTCCTCCTTGCGGACGTCATCGACCAACAGCCTTCTTCGCTCTCTTCGATCCGCGTACATAAGGCGAACATCAGCGTGGGACTTTGGTCGTGTCGATCCCGGCGGTCTCATCGGTCTCCGCGGGAGGAGGTTTCTCGCCGCGCTCACGGTAAGATGGCAAATCCGACGCATTTGCTGATGGTGGGTTGGCTTCCAGTCGGGAAATGTCGCGCTTCATTTCGACGATCTCGCGCACCTGGGCATCTATGATCCCGTCGGCAAGTTTCCGCACTTCCGGGTCTTTGATGTGCGCCCGCTCGCTCGTCATGATCGCTATCGAGTGGTGGGGGATCATGGCTTCCATATAGGCGACGTCGCCAATCGTTTGCTGGCTGCGCACGAGCCACAGCGAAGCCCCGAATACAAGGAGAGCGACAGCGAGAATTGCGGCATTCAGCCCGCGGCTTTTGTACATGCCGAGCATGAAGCTGAGCATGATTATCGCCATCGCCGCTCCCATGAGCAGGGCCATATAGACCCGGGTCTCACTGAAGCGCACGTGTTCCAGGGCGTAGGTGTTGAAGTACATCAACACGAACATCACGACGGTCGAGACCGCAATCATTGCGAAAAAGCGCGTGTAGGACATGGGTCACCTCCTCAGAGGAGACGCATCGAAATTGGCAGAGTTCCTCGGAAGCCGCCATGGCGGCCCTGGGTGAAAATCGGCAATGTTCTCAACCGGCGAAATTGTTCGGCCTTGCCCAAGATCCGACGTCGCTGATTTCTGGGTACGGGCCCATATCGGCGGACGCATCTCCGGTTGCTTCGCTGCGTGGAGGAAGCCGAAGCTTACTTCTTCTTCGCCCCCACCCTTTCAATCCGTTCGATCTCCAACGCCGGCCTCCCGCTCTTTTCCGCGATCTCGCGGTCCTGCTCCATGATGAAGTTGCGCGCGGGTTCGTCGCCGTCGAGGCCGCCGAGCAGCTCGGTGGGTACGCGGCGGTTGGAGCGTTGGGAGCCGTCTTCGTAGACGACGTTGAAAAAGGCGAATTCGCCCTTCGGATTGGTACCGGGTTTTTTGGCCATGGCGGCTTGTCGTCGATCAGGGCGCCGCAGTCAAATGACTTCGCGCGGCTCATGAAGATCAGCGTTCCGACCAGTGGGCCGGCGCAGCTGGGCGTGGAACTGTCTGGTTGAGCTGGTGTATCGGGTATGGCTTGGCTGCGGCGCGAAGGCGTCTGCGATGACCTTCCCTCGATAAACGGCGGGCTGGGTGGAGCCCGCCGTTTATCTTGGGTCAACAGCATCGCCCGGGGCTGGCGGGGCGACAACCTGAGATAGAAGGCTATCGCCTGCGCTCCGTGATGGCAAGGTGAATCATCGTGGCGCTGATGTCGCAGCGAGCGCATCAGATATGCGGCGAACATCGATCTAAGTTCCCGCGATTTTGAAAAGCAAATGCTTGGATATCCGAAATACTTTGTTCATCTTGTCGGCGCTGGCGACGCAACGAGCGCGCGCAATTGCTGCGGAGCTGCGTGAACCTGCATCTCTTCCCCGCTGCGTGCGCCGGATCACCTCGGGCGTATCAGCATCGGGATCACTCGTGCGTTGCACGCCTCACGTTGGACGCGCGCGGCGCGGGACTTCCTGCACGGCCATTTGCGATGTGTGGCCGCCGCCGTCTCGATCATCTTCCTCCTTGCGGCCCTGCGCCATGATCGCGCTGCCCATCGCGGCGGAGCCGAAGGTGATGACGAACGAGGCGAGCAGCAACGCAAGCCCGATGCCAGGTGCGCGATCGGCGAAGATCAATTCACGCAGATGTCCGGGGTCGAGCCAGAGCAGCCCGCCGACGAGGAGCGTGGCGGCGCAGGCGCCGATCGCGAGGTTGATGACGAGCAGGCGGAAAAGCGGCACCCGCAGCAGGCGAAAGGAGCGCGGCCCGGTCCGTCTTCTGGTGTTCGGCACCATGCCCTTCTCCGCAAACCTGCTCTTGGTGGTCGGTCGTCCGTTCCGCGGCTCACGCCGCCGGCGCGATGCGGTCGTTCGCGTTGGGCTGCTGCGCCTGCTGGCGCGCCATCATGTCCTGCCAGAGCGTCGCGATGCTGGCCTGCGTCTGCGGCGCGATCAGGCAGTGGCCCTCATTGTCGTAACCGCAGAACCGCGCGGACGGGTCTTTCCTCACGACGGTCAGCGCCTGGTTGATCATCTCCAGGCACGTCATCACCTGGCCGATCTCATGCAGCCGGGTGTGATGCAGGATATCCATCAGGCGGAACGTCATCACCGCCGGCTGGCCGTAGCTGATGCCGGGCCGGCCGAATTCAAAGAGAACGTTGACCGCCGGGAACGTGCCGCGGATGTGCTCGAGCACGCCGGCCACGTCGTCGACGCTGCACGCGACGAGATGGGCGGTCTGAACAGGTGCGGCCACAGGCGGGCGCGGCGCAAGCCCGAGCGACGTGATCACCTCCTGCTCGATCCATTGCCGCACCGGTGCGGGCGCGTTGCGGATCTGCTCGGTGGTGAGGGTAATTCCGGTCATGGGTGGGTCTCCTGCGCGGACGTGGGCGGGCGCTGCTGTTGATCCCAGTCTATGAACGAGGCCGCGAGCCACGTTGATGCGGATCAAACCTGCCAGCTTTGACGCTGGTCGCTTTCGACGGGCGCGTTGCGGGCGGGTGCCGAGGTCCGGAGTCTGCGATGCTGGCACCCTAGGCCTGTTTTGCCCGACGGGTCAAGAAAAATTCGGAAAAGCAAAATCGGCCATCGCCGTGCGGCTACTGTGCATGGGGTTGTTTTGCGATTTTTGGTTTGGCCCAGGTCGTCGGAAGGAGCGGACAGGATCAGCTCTGTGTCGCTTTGACGCGAATCCCGTTCCCGGGCATGATCGCCTTCCGCTTCGTGCCCATGTCATCAGGATGCTTTCGAATGTTGAGATCGCTGTTCGCCGCCGCCGTCATCATCACGCTGGCCGGCGGGTCGGCCGAGGCCGCCCGTTGCGGCGGCGACTTCAACGGCTTCATCGCCTCCATGACGGCGGAAGCGCAGGCCGCGGGCGTCTCGGCCGCCGTGACCAGCGCGGCGTTCAGCGGCATCACCCCTGACGGGGCCGTGCTCGCCTTCGACCGACGCCAGCGCTACACCTTCAACAAGACGTTCGAGCAGTACGTCTCGACCCGCGTCGGCGCCGGGCGCATCAATGGCGGGCGCGCGCTGCTGCAGCGTCATGCCGCGCTGCTCTCGCGCATCGAGCAGCAGTACGGCGTGCCCCGGCAGATCCTGGTCGCGATCTGGGGCCTGGAGAGCGATTTCGGCAAGGGCGACATGGGCAAGCTGCCGGTGATCCGCACGCTGGCGACGCTCGCGCATGACTGCCGCCGCACCGAGCTGTTCCAGGGCGAGCTGCTCGCCGCGCTCAAGATCGTGCAGCGCGGCGACCTGCCGCTGCGCGACCTGATCGGCGCCTATGCCGGCGAGATCGGCCAGACCCAGTTCCTGCCGTCGTCCTACATCAAGTACGGTGTCGACTTCGACGGCGACGGCCATGTCGACCTCCGCCACAGCGTCCCCGACGTGCTCGCCTCGACCGCGAACCTGTTGCACTCGAACGGTTTCAAGATGGGCCAGCCCTATGGCGAAGGCTCAGCCAATTTCGAAGCAATGCGCGAATGGAACAGGGCGGTGATCTACCGCAAGACCATCGGCTATTTTGGGGACCGGCTGGTGGGGCAGTAGGTCGCCCCATACTCGGTGTCATCGCCCGCGAAGGCGGGCGATCCAGTATTCCAGAGGCGGCGTGGCTAGAACCGAGGAGCCGCGGCGTACTGGATTCCCCGCTTTTCGCGGGGAATGACAGCGGAATGTGAGGCGCAGCTCTCGCGCTTCTCACGTCCCCTTCGCCATCTTCTCGATCCGCCGCTGCAACGGCGCCCAATACGTCCCCGGGCGGAAGCGCTGCAGGATGTCCATGAACCTTGCGTCGTTGCCGATCAGGATGCGCGGCTCGTTTTTCTCAATGCCCCTGATGATGCGCAGCGCGGCCTCTTTCGGCGTGGTCTTCGCCGCAGCCTCGAACCGGTCGATCATCTGCGCGCGGCGCGCATTGTCGGTGACGCCAACGCCGGTGCGCGAGGCGCGCGCGATGCTGGTGGCGACGCCGCCGGGATGCACCACCGACAGCTTGACCGGGCTGCCCGCGGCCGCGAGCTCGTGGCGCACGCTCTCGGAAAAGCCGCGCACCGCGAACTTGGCCGCCGCATAGGCCGATTGTCCCGGCGGCGCGATGATGCCGAAGATCGAGGAGAGGTTGACGATATGCGCCTCGCTCCGCGTCTTCAGGTGCGGCAGGAAGGCGCGCGTGCCGTGCACCACGCCCCAGAAATTGATGTCGAACAGCCAGTCCATCTGCGCCTGGTCGATCTCCTCGAATGTCCCCATCAGCGCCACGCCGGCATTGTTGACGAGGATGTTGAGCGCGGGATGCGCCGCGACCGACTCGCGCGCGAATTGCGCGATCTCGGTGGGCTCGCCGACGTCGACGCGATGCACGCTGATCTTGCGTTGCGTGCCGATCTCGGCGGCGAGCGATTTCAATCCCGCTTCGTCGCGATCGGCGAGCGCGAGATCGCAGCCGCGCTCTGCAAGCTCGATTGCAAGCGCACGACCGATGCCGCTCGCCGCTCCCGTGATAGCGGCCGCGCCGCGAATCGCCGTCATGAGACCTCCCGTCAAGCCCCGAGCGGGGAACAAGAGTTTACATTTTTTCAGATTGGAACAGAACTGTCGTCCGGTTCCCGTCTTAACATGAATTACTTCGGCAAGGCCAAGCATTGGGAGCAACCAATGGGACAATCAAAGCCATTCACGGCGACGGCACTCATCGTTGAGGACGACCTCATGCAGCGGGAGATGCTGTGTCTCCTCCTTGAGGAAAGTGGCTATGAGGTGATCCAGTGCGAAAGCGCGGAGGCCGCCGAGCGCGTGCTGGAGAAGAATGCCGGCGCGCTCTGCCTGATGCTGACCGACGTCCAGCTCGCCGGGCAGATGAGCGGTGTCGAGCTTGCGCACGTCGCCAAGGATCGCAACCCGAAGCTCGACGTCGTCGTGACCTCCGGCCGCCCCCTGATGCAGCCCTTGCCCGCCGGCGCAAAGTTCTGGGCCAAGCCATGGGCGCCGCTCGACGTATTGCGGGAAGCCGAGATCGCCCAGCTGAACTGAGGCGCGAGCGCGCTGCGCTGACCGCGTCGTGACTTCTCCGTCCGTCTCAGGGGTGGTACGATCACGACATGTCCTGGTCCTTCCTGCTCACCTCGCTGATCGTCGTTGCCTCACCGGGTACCGGCGTTCTCTATACCCTGGCCGCCGCATTGACGCGGGGCTCGCGCGCCAGTGTCGCGGCGGCCTTCGGCTGCACGCTGGGAATCGTGCCGCACATGTGTGCTGCGATGCTCGGGCTTGCCGCCGTGCTCCACACCAGCGCGCTCGCCTTCGCCGCGCTGAAATGGTGCGGCGTGGCCTATCTGCTCTATATGTCCTGGCAGGCGCTGCGCGAGAGCGGGGCGCTCGCGGTCGAGGCTGATTTCAAGGAGCGCTCGAGCGCCCGTGTCATCGTCACCGGCTTCCTGATCAACATCCTCAACCCGAAGCTCTCGATCTTCTTCCTCGCCTTTCTGCCGCAGTTCATCGCGGCGGACGAGGCGCATGTGCTGGCGCGGATGATGGAGCTGAGCGGCGCCTTCATGGCGATGACCTTTGCGGTGTTCGTCGTCTACGGCCTCTGCGCGGCGTCGGTGCGGGAGCGCGTCATCTCCCGCCCCGGTGTGATGGCCTGGCTGCGCCGCTCCTTTGCCACCGGCTTTGCCCTGCTAGGCGCCAAGCTCGCCTTCGCCGAGCGCTAGCCAATAAAAAAGCGGGCCTCTCGCCCGCCACCTTCAATCTGTTCGACCCGACGCCCGGGCGGAGCGTGCTCCACCCGGGCAAAGAAAAAGAAGCCGCGTTACTTCTTCTTCGCCTTCTTGGCCTTTTTCGCCTTCTTCTTCGTCGCCTTCTTCGCTTTCTTAGCCATAGGATCCTCTTAAGGGTTAATGGTGAAACGCGACACGAGGAACGCTCGGCGGAGGGCCAGCCTCGCAACATCCTCGATGACAAACTCAGCAGATTCGCGCCTCGCTGCCCCGCCTCGTCACATCTGTGTCATGCCCTTATCCACAGCTCAGATGCATTTTCAGGTGATTTTGGGCCGCGAATCCGCTTCGCGGCGCGCCGCCATGTGCGTGCATCGCCGCCGGCGGCGTGCCTAACGATCCGATAATCGAGTTGGCCGCATTCATGAATCCAAAACCAAGGGCGCGTTTTCGCCGGTCGCAGTGAGGTTCCGTTAAGTGCAACTCGCGCATGGTTCACCGCAAGAACACGGGGGCGGTGATGGACGGACGTTTGCCAATCGGAAGAGGCGGGACGCGGCATGTCCCGACGTCGTCATGTTGAGCGTGCCGACACTCTGGACCGTGTTCATCATCAACTTTCTCGCGCTCGGCCTGATCTGGGCTTATGTGGCGCGCTCCTATCCCAAATTCGCGGCGGCGCGATTCTGGATGGCATCAGCGTTTGTAGGCGCCGGCGGCGCGATGACCGCGCTGATCCGTCTGCTCGTCGATTCCCCCGTGCCGACCGCGGCCGGCGCTGTCGGCATCATTACGGCGTGCTGCCTGGCCGCCATGGGCATCCAGCGCTTCTACGACCAGCCGGTGTCGTGGCGCCTCATGGTCGCGACGACCGCGTCGAGCTTCGCCGGCATCGTGGCGTTCCTGTTCGTCTCCGATCACATGCTGCTGCGCATGTTGAGTTATACGCTCGGGCAGGCCGTCCCGCTGGTGGTGGCGCTGCCCCTGTTGCTGTCGCCGCCCGAAGGCCGCGTCAGTCCGGGGGCGCGGCTATCAGGCACCGTCATCCTCGCCATTATCGCCATGTTCGTGCTGCGCACGGCGGGCAATCTGTTCGGCTACGACTTCTCGGCGCGGGGCGCGGGTCAGGTCCATGGCTTCCTGGTGCTCGGACTGTTGTTCCTGTCCATGACGCTCAATTTCGGCTTCCTGCTGATGGCGATGGATCGCCTGCGCAACGAGGTCGCCGACCTCGCGCTGCTCGACGATCTCACGGGCGTCGCCAATCGCCGCCACCTGTTGCAGCGGCTGTCGGAGGAATGCGCCCGCTCGGAGCGCAGCGGTGAGCCGTTCTCGCTGCTGGTGATCGACCTCGACGGCTTCAAGACCATCAACGACACCCATGGCCACGCCGCGGGCGATGCCTGCCTGCAGCACTTCACCCTGATGGCACAGACGCGCCTGCGGCCGGGCGACATGCTCGCCCGGACCGGCGGCGACGAGTTCTGCGTCGTGCTGCCATCCTCATCCTTGCGCGAAGGCGCGCTGATCGCCCGCCGCATTATCGAGGTCTGTCGCCAGGACGCCGCCGCCTGCTCCGGCAACGACATCCCGATCGCGATCTCGATCGGCGTTGCGGAATGGGATCGGGGCATCGGCCAATTCCCCGACAAGCTGATCGCCCACGCCGACCACGCCCTTTATGCCGCCAAGAAGAACGGCAAGAACGATTTCGCCGTCTACGATCCGGCCCCGCCCCTGTCGCCCGAGCCGATCGAACCCGCGCGCAAATTCGCGTAGATCTGCTAGGCTCGGATCCGTTGTTGGATCCCAGTGATGATATCTCGCCTTGTCGCGGCCGTTCTGGCCGCTGTTCTGATCGCTCCTGCCGCCGCCACCGATGCCGGGCTCGCAAGGCTCGCGCGCAGCTCCGGCACGCCCGACATCCCCGGCCTGAAGATGGTCTGGCTCGCGCCGTGGGGCGATGTCCGTGACGCCCATCCCTGGCGCAACATCATCGTGCACCAGACCGAGGGGCGGGCGGGCTCGGCGCGCGTCGGCGCGCGAGAGCAGTCGAAGAATCCGACCCGGCGCGGCGTCACGGTCTGGGTCGAGACCGACGGCACGGTCTATTGGGCGGTCGCGGAGAATCTGGTCCCGACGCATGGCGACGGTGCCAACCGTCACGATAACAAGTACATCGACAACAGTGCGACCTATCACCAGGTGGTGGGCGACAATTCGATCGGCGTCGAGTTCGCCGGCAACTTCCCGGATGTCGCAAGGGGGCCGACCCCGGCCCAGGTCGCGGCCTGGAAGATCCTCGTCAAGATTCTGCAGGCGCGCTACGACATTCCGTCCGCCCGCATCTACGCGCACAACTGGATCGACATCAAGGACGAGCGCTATTGCGAAGGCTGCTGGCTCGCCACGCTGGCGCGGACATGGGGGAAGTGAAGGTGCGTGCGGACGAGCCGGCGACCAGCTCGCACAGCAAAAAAGCCGGCGTTGCCGCCGGCTTTTCGTCTCGTCTCGATCCGCCAATGTCTGGCGCGAAAGCCCTTGCTTAGTGCGCGGCTTCCAGCGCAGCCTGTTCCTGCCTTGCGATCGTGCCCTTGACCGCGGACTGCACCTTCTCGAAGGCGCGAACCTCGATCTGGCGGACGCGCTCGCGCGATACGCCGAATTCGGCGGCAAGGTCTTCCAGCGTCATCGGCTCATCGGCGAGGCGGCGGGCCTCGAAGATGCGGCGTTCACGCGGGTTGAGCACGCCCATGGCGCCGTTCAGCGCGTCACGGCGATGATCGTACTCCTCGTGCTCCGCCATCATGGCTTCCTGGTTGGGCGTATTGTCGACCAGCCAGTCCTGCCACTCGCCGGCTTCGCCGTCGTCGCGGATCGGCGCGTTGAGCGACGCATCACCGCCGAGGCGGCGGTTCATGTCGATCACGTCCTGGTCCGTGACGCCGAGGCGCTTGGCAATGATCTTGACCTGGTCGGGGCGGAGATCGCCCTCGTCCAGCGCGTTGATCTTGCTCTTCGCCTTGCGCAGGTTGAAGAACAGCTTCTTCTGGTTCGCGGTGGTGCCCATCTTCACGAGCGACCAGGAACGCAGGATGTACTCTTGAATCGACGCCTTGATCCACCACATCGCATAGGTGGCAAGACGGAAGCCCTTTTCAGGCTCGAAACGCTTCACCGCCTGCATCAGGCCGACGTTGCCTTCCGAGACGACCTCGGAGATCGGCAAGCCGTAGCCGCGATAGCCCATGGCGATCTTGGCGACGAGCCGGAGATGGCTGGTGACGAGTTGATGTGCCGCGTCGCGATCGTCATGCTCGCGCCAACGCTTGGCGAGCATGTATTCCTGCTGGGGTTCCAGCATCGGGAACTTGCGGATCTCGGCGAGGTAGCGAGAGAGGCCGGATTCTCCATTGAGGACCGGCAAAGCAGCGGTACGGGCCATATGTAAGCCCTCCAAGGTTCAGGCCCCCGATAGCGGCGGGCCAGGCAGACGACCGCTTGGTTAAAGCCGGCCGTAGCTGCGATGTTCCACGTCGGTCACTTCCAACGCAGCCGCAATATACTCCATCGGGGGGCAAAAAGGGAAGGATTGCTGACGTCACGTCCCCGTGTGGCAGCCATAACTTTTTGTAAGGTAACGGTTTTCTCAAGGCCCCTGCGTCATAGCGCCGCTTTCAGGCTGCTTTCCAGGAGAAGCAAATCCTTCGGCAGACCGGTCTCCCAGTGAAGAAGTTCTCCGGTCCTGGGGTGCTCCAGTACCAGCAAATAGGCATGCAAGGCTTGCCGGCCGAGCGCGGCCAGAGCGGCCTGCGACTCGGGACCGAGTTGGTTCGCCTTGGTCTTGAAATGGGGACCATAGATAGCGTCCCCCATCAGGGGATGGTCGATATGGGCGAGGTGGACGCGGATCTGGTGGGTGCGGCCGGTCTCGAGCTCGCAGGCGAGCAGGGCTGCGACCGGTTTGCCGTCGCGGCCGGTAAAACTCTCAAGCAGCTCCCAATGCGTCACGGCCTCGCGGCCGCCCTGGCGCACCGCCATTTTTTCCCGCGCATGGGGGTGGCGGTCGATCGGCGCATCGACGGTGCCGCGGTGCCGCCCCGGCAGCCCCCAGGCGAATGCCAGATAGCCACGCCGCATCGGACCGGTGCGGCCATGATCGGCGAACTGGGCGGTCAGCGAGGCGTGCGCGAGATCGTTCTTCGCCACCACCATCAGGCCGGTCGTGTCCTTGTCCAGCCGGTGTACGATGCCGGGCCGGCGCACCCCGCCGATGCCCGACAGCGAGGTGCCGCAATGGGCGATCAGGGCGTTCACGAGGGTGCCGGTCTCGTGGCCGGCTGCGGGGTGTACCACCAGCCCTTTGGGCTTGTTGATGACGATGATGTCGTCGTCCTCGAACACGATATCGAGCGCGATGTCCTCGCCCTTGGGCTCCGCCGGGGCCGCCTCCGGAACATCGATTATGATCGTATCGCCTGGAGTGACGTGATAAGCGGGGTCGCGGACCTCGGCGGCCTTCAGGGTCACGGCGCCCGCCAGAATCAGGGCTTTGAGCCTTGATCGCGACAGCTCGGGAAGGCGCGCCGCCAGCACGCGGTCGAGCCGGGCCGAACCCTCGTCGCCTTCGACCACGACTTCCAACCGCTGCGCTGAACCTGAGCTTTCCATGACGACGTCTGATACCGCTGTTCCCGAACCGACCCCCGAGCAGGCCGCGCTGTTTGCGCGGGTGCGGCGGATGATGCTGATCGCGGGGTTGACCACGGCGCTGGCCGTCTGCGCCGTCCTGATCGCGGTGGGCTACCGCCTTTTCAAGTCGGAGGGAAGGGCAGCCGGCCCCGTGGGCGACGTCATCGCGACGCTGCCGAAAGGCGCCAAGATCGTCTCCACCGGCCTTGCCGGCGACCGCCTCGTCGTCACGCTCGATATCGGCGGGGTCACCGAGATCCGCACCTTCGATGCCCAGACGCTCAAGCCGGCGGGAAAGCTGAAATTTGCCAATGAGCCGTAAAACGGCTGCTTGGGTCCTTGCGGCGGACAAATTTCGAGGCTATTCGGTACCTCTCACGCTCCCTTCGTCTAGCGGTTAGGACGCGGCCCTCTCAAGGCTGAAACAGGGGTTCGATTCCCCTAGGGAGCGCCAGCGGCTCTAGAAGCCCTGATAAATCAAAATCATCACGCAAATCATAGCCTTGGCTGCACTCAAGTGGTAGCAGAGGGCCGTAGCTTTTGATGCGCGCGTTGATGGGACTGATTAAGGACAGACACGGCACGTACTACGCTCAGCAACGTGTGCCAAAGCGTCTTCAAGAGGCGGTCGCGCGCGTTCTGAAGCTTGATAAGCCGCGTCTCGTGTTTCTGAAAAGATCGCTGGGGACCAAGGCCACCAAGGAAGCGAACACACGCGCCAAACCGGTCCAAATGGAATTCGATCGGACGCTTGAACGCGCGGAAGCGCTGCTAGCGGCCAAGCCCGTTCGCAAGAGCCTGAGCGCCATCGAGATTAGGCGCATGACCGAGTTCTACTATGCCAGCATCCTGCAAAGCGACGACTTGGACCGGCAAAGAGGGCTAGTGCGGCTGAGCGACCAGGATCGTGCGTCTCTTAACCGTTTCGAGATCGACGCTCACTCGTCTGATGAGTTCGACATCGGTGAAATACTGGACCTCGCACAAGAGGCGTTCGCGAATGCTGACGTAAGCCACGTCAGAGCGGAGGTCGCAGATCTACTTGAGACGTTCGGCATCAGTTTGGACGAGGTCTGCGCCGATTACCGGAAGCTTTCTCTTGCCGTGCTTCAAGAGCAAGTGAGGGCCTATCGCGACCTCCAACGGCGTAGCCGGGGAGAGCCAGTCACGACGCCTATGGCTGGCAAAGTCACGCATTCATCAGGGCAAAGTGGCACGTTACGGGACGCCTTAGAAGGTTGGAAGAAGGAGCGTCAGCGGCCCGAAGGTACGGAGCATGAGTATAGTCGTGCTGTGGAGATGTTTATCCAGTTGCACGGGAACCTCTCGATACAGGAATTGCGGCGTTCACATGCGAGGGTGTTCCGCGAAGCGTTGCAGCTAGTCCCCAAAATCCGTAGAGGCAAGCTCCTTAAAGCATCTCTGCCCGAGTTGAGCGAACATGGGCGGCAGCATCCGACAGCCGCGAGGGTTAGCCCCGGCACCGTCAACAAGCAGTTGGGAGCGGTGCAAGCGATAGCAGGATGGGGGCATCACAACGGGCTTGTGCCTGATGATGTGCCTTGGGCAGACCCCTTCAGCGAAATGAGGCTTGAGGAGGATCAGTCAGACCGCGCGCCATTCGACGCTCGCGACCTTCAGACGATATTCGACGCGCCGCTATTCACAGAAGGCCGCGTGCCCGAAGGTGGCAAAGGCAATGCAGCCATTTGGCTTCCGCTGCTGGCACTGTTTGCGGGAGCGCGGCAAGCAGAATATGCGGGCCTTCGCGTCTCCGACATTCGAGTGGATGACCAAACGCGCGCACCACTCATGTGGTTTACTCGCGACCTGAAGGCGGGCCGACGATTGAAGACCAAAACGTCCGAGCGCGTTGTGCCAGTTCACCCTCAACTCGTGAAGGTCGGCTTCCTCGGCTACGTTGCAAAGCGCAGGGCGGCCGGGGAGCACGCTTGGCTGCTACCGACCGTTGCGCCCGACCAGAAAGGCGCGCTGAGAGCTTGGGCCAAATGGTGGGGGCGATACCTCGACAACGTTGGCGTGACCGACACGAACAAAGTTTTCCATAGCTTCCGCCATGGGTTTCAGGATGCGCTCCGGCAAGCGACGCCTGACGAAGAGTTGCGCGACGCCCTAGCTGGCCGCAGCAATGGGAAGTCAGTGAGCAGGAGGTATGGCGCAAAAGCCATGATTGAGCGTTGGGGCGTGAAGACGCTCAAACAGGCGATAGACAAGATTGAGTATCCCGGCCTTGACCTGTCGCGCGTGAAGACCATCGGCATGGTTGAGCATGCTCGCGGCACTATGAAGCCTCGAAAGAACCGCACGAAATGAGCATCACCGGCTGAACTCGCCGCGCGTTCTCCGTCATTTCGCCACCGAGAAGCCCCAGAGGGCCCATGGCCCCCGGGTTTCCAAAATGAAGTTCCCCCGTCTGCCATAAGTTCTACCGCATGCTTGCGTTGATGTTGCACTAGGCGCGGTTGAACAAGACGTTACTTCTTGACCTGAAAGGGACCGATGAAGTCCATGTTGGACCTTCGCAGCCAAGCCTGATCTAGCGCCATGCCCACAGAAATCGAAAAGCCACAAGATAACTATGCGGACTTCATGGTGCGTGTTGTTTCGCGAGAAGCGACAGCACTCATCACCGACCTAACCGCGCGCATCAGTGCATTGGAACATGCACGGAAGCTCGATAGCGTGCGCTCTGAGGTGCCAACGCGTGGCCGTTACAGAAAAGGCCCTAAGGGCGTTGAAAGCCTGCGTAACGCTCTGGGACGCTTTGTAGGGCATCTGCTAATGGCAAAGGCCGGTGCTCATCGGACAGACACTGTGTTTCGTTCCCTAAAGAAGGACGGCTTTACGGGGGGGCCGGTGACCTTTCCAGCATTCGATAGCGCGTGGAGGGGCCTAGAGGCTCTTGAATTGCTCTCCCGTGTACCCGGTCAACATCGCTTCCATCCTCTCGGCTTCGATGGTGGACCTATGAAGCTACCGGGGCAGGCTTCGGTCTTCGAAGCAACCGCCGCGCTGCTCACCCTGGCACAGGATTATGGCGTCTCGCTCGCGAAAATAGAGGAGCACTTTGTCCAGGACCGCGCGCCGCTTGAGTTGCGAACTTTTGGAGAGTGGGAGTGGTCTCCCAAGTCCAGAGCACGAAAGATCGAGGGCCGGTATGTACCCTATGTGCCTAACGAGCGCACCGATGCACTGGCATCTCAAGTGCGCCGCCTAAACGAGTTTCTATGCACCTTCAAAATCGAGGGAGCGCGGTTCTTCGGCCTCTATCGAGGTTTCAATACGGGCAAGGACGTTGAAACCTTCGCATGGAACAAAGGCGGTCGCCTCTACGCTTATGGCGATGGTGCTTATCAGTGGCTGCCTGGAGAACAACGGGCGCTGATCAAGATCGATGGAGAACCTACGGTGGAGATCGATATTTCGGCATCATATCTCACGATTTTCCATGGGCTGACGAAGCAGCCGCTGGATACGCAAGCCGATCTGTGGGGCCGTATCCAGATTGATGACAAAATGGTTGCAAAGGATTGGGTCAATTTGAGCCTCACGACCGGCTCCCCGCTTGCGAAGTGGCCGAAGGAGAAGACGGCAAGTTATCGGGCACGAACGGGGCGTGACTTACAAAGCATTTATCCCGCCAAGGATATGGGCGCTAAAGCTCTGGCGGCCTTCCCGGGCCTGAGACGGCTGGACGGTAGCCTGACCTGGGCGGAGTTGATGTTTGCCGAAGCTGAAGTTGTGGCTGCCACCATGACGAAGTTGATGGTTCAGAATGTGCCTGCTTTTCCCGTCTTCGATAGCATTATCGTTCCGCTCTCGAAGGTCCGCACCGCAACTGGTGTTCTCTTTGACGAGTTTTACCAACGTATCGGGCGAAGGCCTCTATTGAAGACCAAGAGTACGCTTCCCGGTGCGAGTGAGGCCGTCCGTGCTGCCATCCATGATGATGAGCGTTGGGTGAATGCTCTCGATCTATAGGTTGGAGCTGGGATATCATCAGGGACATAGCCCGAGGGAGGCGGGGAGGGCTCCATAGAAAGGAGAAGGATTTCGCGGCGCCTTTCTCAACGCCCACGTGGAGGGGGAGGTGGCTGCCGAGCCGCGAGGAACCCATACGGACTCTTTGGCGCCGTTTAGAAATCTCTCGCTAGTTGCTGCCCCCCGCCCTCAGAATGCACCAGGCGACTCCCTAGGGCGTTTGAAAGGCATTCCAGGCGCTGGGCGCGCGCAAAGTCTGTGTATAGGTGGTCAGCTGATGGTCCAACCTATTGCCTCGCTGACCAATAGAGGCTCGCGTGCCTCCTTCGCCCTGAAAAGGCATCTAGGCGGAGAACGCCATGCTAAAACTTCTGATCGATACCTGCGTTTGGTTGGACATGGCTAAGGATTACCGCCATCAACCGACCCTTGCTGCCCTTGAGCAGCTGATCGAAGCAGGTGAAGTCTCACTCATTCTGCCACAGCAATCAGTCGTGGAGTTCGCGCGCAACAAAGAGCGGATCATCCGCGACAGCGCAAAAAGTCTTAGCTCGCATTTCAAGCGTGTGAAAGACGCAGTGAGACAATTCGGCTCCCCAAATGGCCGCGATCAAGTGTTGTCGAGCTTGGATGACGTGGACCATCGCGTCGCTATTCTTGGGGAGGCGGTCCAAGAGAGTGTCAGGCAGATTGAGAAGCTGTTTTCGACCGTGCAGGCAATCGACGCTAATCAGCAGATCAAACTAAGATCGGCTCAGCGCGCGTTGGACAAACAAGCACCCTTCCATCGAGACAAGAACAGCATGGGGGACGCCGTTCTGATTGAGACTTACCGCGACGTTCTCTCTACTGGCGCTTCCGACCACGAGTATGCTTTTGTCACGCATAACAAACACGATTTTTCGGATATGGGCGTTGACGAACGTCGGCCACACCCCGACCTTGCAGAATTGTTTGTATCTGAGAACTCGACCTATGCGCTGGCCGTCGGCGAAGTTCTCCAGCAGTACGCTCCTGAGCGCATGGAGGAAGTGAAGTGGGAGTTTGAATACCGCGAAGAGCCGCGCTTGCTGAGCGAAATTGTGGAAGCCGAGCACCTGCTGTTCCGGCAGGTCTGGTACAATCGTCACTGGAACCTGAGGATTGCTATCGAGCGCGGTAAGCATAAGCTCGTAACGAAGGAAGAGTGGGACAAACATCCGAAGCGGCGGAATAAGATGACCATAGACACTGTATGGAACGGCGCATTGGCTGCGGCCAAACGTACCGAGGAAGAGGTTGGCCTCGAAAATCTTGGGCCTTGGACAGACTTCGAGTGGGGGATGATAAACGGCAAACTCAGTGCGTTACGCTGGGTGATGGGAAGTGAATGGGATTTCCTTGATACTTAGTGGCCCCGCGGGGCCTTCTATAGGGATCGTCTAAACAGAAATGTTCTTCGCCTGAGCGATTGTACGTTCGTCATTGTGCCGAATGCTTGTATCTCTGCTGTGGGCGCGAATGTGCGAAGCCATTTCTAGCAGCGCTTTGCTCCAAACACCCATCTTCAAGGCGTAGACCCCACAATAGCGCCAGTCGCTAGTGTATTCGTTGCTCTCTTGGGTGAGGTTGAGGCCAAGTACAGTCTCTCGGCCCGCTACGAAATCGACTGTGCCGCTACGATAGTACTCACCATCGGGTAAGCTCATGCCACCATTGTCGGTGAACACTATGGCGTATTGCTCTGCTCCATAGAGGAAACACACTACGGTGGTGGACGTCGTCCTATACTGCTTCTCGTCTCGCTGCTCCTTTGCTAGCACCTCGCCTACAGGAAAGCCGACCCATTTTCGGAAATCATCGCGCTTGGACCAGCTTGGCCAATACTTGGTATGTTCAAGAAGAGTTTCGAGCGCCTTACCTAGTCCGCTCTGGCGCACAAGTTGTTCTGCACGACTGATGCGCTGTCTCGCCTCCTCCGCGTCGGGATTGGGCTGCGATCTAAGCTTCTTTTCGAAGTCCGCTTGATATTCCGATAGTGCCGTAGCGAGCTTGTCGGCGGGCGTTTGAGAGGAGAACATTGCCATACTCCTTCCCGAAGATTAGCTGAGATTGTACTCACTCGAAAGACGGCCGGTGGCTGAAGCTAAGCATGCGACCAGCTAAGATGTGCACGCGTTCGGTCCTGCTGAGACAAGCATTCAACCTCTTGTCGGAAAACCAGCGCTTCACGAATTTTCGGATGCTCCCATACGTCTGAATAGAAATTCTCAAGGATGAATTTCATGAAGGTGTCAAAGGCGAGCGGACACCTCGCGGGGACCCTGCAGGAGGGGTCGTTCAGCGTAATGTGGGAGGCGGGATGCGAAGCTGCGGCTTGGTCGGGCGCGAAGTCAAACCTAATCGGTGTCCGCATCAAAACGCTGTCTTCTAGTCGATCCATGAAGGAATGCTGGATAAGCTCCAGCAATCCTCCTTCGAAGTTCCGTATGTCGCGAGATGTTATCGCGAAAGGACAAGGATGGAAGCATAGTCGATGACGTTCAATTTCGGCTCCGTTGAATACATATGATATCTGAAACACTCCTCCGTCTCTCATAAGGTAGGAGTATTCTTGATTTTCCAAGATAGTCAGGTAATCGACCAGCCGCGCTGGATTTCCGCTCATCAACGAGTTCAGTGGATTTCTACTCCACATCAGCGCCTTTTGCCTCGCTGAGAGACGGTCGACCTTGTGTTGGCGAGCATCTAGCGCAAAATCATTGGCGAGCAGTTGGAAGCCGAAACCGGTGACACGCCTGCACAGCGCCTCGATACTCATTTCTTGCCCTTGGTACCTCTAGCGTCACCGCCACGCCGGGTGACTGCAATAATACTTTTCTGAAGTTCAGGTGGCAGAGCCTCTAAGGGTAAATCTCCATCGATAACAGCTCGGAAGAGTTCTCCAGCATCACTGATCTTGCGCTCCCAATCCTTTCGCTCCTCGTCCGTCATGTCGCGGTGAACGCGCGCGAGTTTCTTTAACTCCTCTTCGGTAGGATAGGTGAATTCCAGCGCGAATTGGCGCCTGCGAACCTCCTCGACCTCGTCCTTTAATGCTTGCATTAGAGGGCCGACACCGAACAGTCGAACCCAACATCTGGATCGAGTGATACCGGTAAATAAAATGTTGCGCTTCCGACTGAGCTCGAAGCCTACCTGACAAAACTCGGCATTTACTATGTAGACCATCGGCGCTTCGTTGCCTTTCGCACGAAAGATGTGCGTCACTGCAACTGAATTGGGGGAAAACACTTCATCTCTGCTTGTTGTCACACCCACGAGATGCGCATTGACCTTCCGCGCAGCAAGGGCAGCCATAACGCTCGCCCCCGTTTTGCGTGACGTATACGCACTAGGAAGCACGACTAAAATATCCGTCGCATCCAGTTCGTCTTCGTGGATGTTGGTCCAAATTGCGTCAGCTAAGGCAGCGTATTGCTCGTCGGCGGTATTGAACGCCTCGCATCTAATAGCATCATCGGGATTTAGGAGATCTACAAAGTAGCTCGGGTAGGACTCCGGGCTCCTTCGCACTGAGATCGGCTGCCCAAGCTGCAAACGACCTTTGACAACTTCGTAGCCGATGCGAGGCCAGATCGATGGTTCTTCGAACATCTGAACTAAGCCCTGGGGCCGGTAAAGCCCAAATCCAAGTGCGTGGGCAGTTGCAAGCGTCCAGGGCGTATTCCTGTAGCAGACCGGAAGCACGATATCTTCCTTTGGACGATCGGCTTCGTTGCGCAGCGTAACCAGAGGGCGTCCTGCCGCATCTGATCCGAACAACTCGTGCTCAGACCGCATCTCGTAGTCGCCTAGGTTCTGAAGATCATCGTAGGCCCACATGATGCGGTGGGGACTAGGTACTACATTGTAGATCATTCGAAAGAAGGAAGTAGGAAAGTCCTGGGCCTCGTCAATGAGGACCGCGTCGAATAACCTCTTAGGCCCCTGTTGATTAATAACGGCGTTTAGTTCGTCGCAGGCCCCTTCGAAAGCTCGACTGCCATACTTTGCGTCCGCGGTCCTCCAATCCATGGCGCCAACGTCGTACAGATTACATATGGACGAGTAGACCCCTTGATCCCGGTTGCTGCCCCACGCGTGCATGACCAGCAGGCTCGACCAATCGGGTTCATCTTCAATCTGATCGAACATAAAGCGCCGGATCAAATCTCGAAACTGTTGGTAAAGCGAGCGCGACTGGAAGGTTACTGCGATCTTCCATTCCGGATGCCGCGCGTGCAAATACGCTGCCTTCAGTGCCAAGACCACCGTCTTGCCCGACCCGGCCAGTCCGCGAATGCGCTGGGGGCCATTTGCGTATTCAATTGCCCCTCGATTTTGCCATTGGTCAAGATTGGCGATCTCTTTCTCGATCTTCTTGAGGATGGCGCCGCGCGAGCCAATTTTAGTAACGTTCTCTCTGCGCTTCAGTGGTCGAAGCGTCGAAACCCGCTGCACCGCGGCATTAAGAGGGCGAAGAAGAGCTTCGTCGACTGGCTCAAATTCCGCCAACACCTCTGCTAGTTGGTTTGGCGGGCAAATAACGACATCGTCTTCTTCAATGGTCCGCTCCAGAGAAGGGTGACACGTAAGGACATTGATTGTAACGCCCAAGCTCCTTCCTTTGCGAAGGTCTCGGTGCGTGTTTAGCTTGTTGTAGATCGAGGCATAAATCTGGTTTTGCCGTTCCGTAATCTCGGCGATTTGGTCGTCATTTGGATGAGGGTCAACATGCGACGAAAGATCGAAGGCGATAAGGCCGTGTGACTGGCTCACAAGCAGCGCATCAACAAAAACCTTCGCGTCGGCCGTTGATAGGACTGGATATCCTAAGTACAGCGTGCCGGATATTTCCAGCCTTCTCAATGCATCTTGCAAGGAGCGCGCCGCTACCGTGTTAGAGTTTTCGCCGAAAACGATATCCACGAATTCAGATCCTGTCCGCAGGGATTTCTACTTTCGTCTATTGTCGCTGCCGATGCAGGAGCGTGTCGAACAATGAGCGTGTGCGCTTCGATGCCGCAACAATTGTCCTGACCAATAAGCGATCCCTACACGCTATCAGGGATACATGGCGCCTTCAACAACCATAGCTCCTTGCGCAGATCACTCGCCTGTCTAGTTCGTCTCCGCGTTCGCCGGATCGAACTTACTACCAAATTCGCGGCTCCAGGCTGGAGGGACCCTTCAACCTAATTGAGCCAGCAGGGGACCCGAGCTTTCACACGCCGATTTGGTCGAACAACAACGGCGACTTTAGCCCTTAATTTTGAAGCTCATTTCGCAGGGTTCGTGCCAATTCGGCCGATGGGCAGGGACCCGTGAGGCAAAGGGAGCTGCCATATGCCAGACGGACGTCGAGAGAGGCGGGCGGGCGCTTCGGAGCGCGCGAGAGCTTTCATGCCTCGCTAGCGATCTTCTCAGTCAATGGGCGGCTACAGAGCAAGCGAAACGGCTTGGCACAATGCAGAGATTGCCGCCGATGCCGCAGCGAGCATGTTGAGGCGCGCAGCCTTCTTGATCGCGGCTTGGAAGGGTTCAAGCCCATCAATGCCATCGTAAGTCGATCTAACAACCGGGAGATTGACCAGCGCTGATGCAGCCCAAAGAGCCGCAGCTAGCACCGCAAAGCCGACACTGCACCACGCAAAGGATTGAGCGCTGAACATCATTGGCTCCTAACTAACGCACAGAGCCGCACCAAGTCCGGCCAAGCTCCCAATGATCAGTGTACGGTCCTGCATGAGAGCAGAGAGGATGAAGGCGGCTATGGCAATCTGGATCAGCATGCGCGTGCTCGGTGCAGCGGCTAGGCGGCTTTGGGGAGGCGGTTGAGGAGCCGCGCGACGGCGGTAGGGTGCCACTCGCCGCCACGAGGCGCGTTGATGCCCTGGCGGTTAAGCTCTTCTGTCACGGCACGAACGCTTGTGATGCCTGAGCGCTTGATGTTCTCGATGATGCCTTGAAGGTCCATTGCTCGCTGTACCGCCTTCTCCCTAATCCTGGCTACTGCTTCAGCGTTGCCGGTTTGCTTCCCGCGGAGAGCACGCGCGCCGTTAGGATTGCCAAGCTTCACCCCGCGCGCCTTTGCTGCGGCAAGCGCTTTCTTGGTGCGTTCCCCGATCAAGCCAGCCTCAAGCTCTGCCACAGACGCCATCTGCGTGAGTAGGAACTTGCCCATGGGGCCGGGAGGGACGCTTGGGAGGTCGCAGAATACCAAGTCAACGTCACTCGCCACGAGGGAGCGCAGCAGGTCCACGTTACGTGTGAGGCGGTCGAGCTTCGCAAAGACCATCTTCGCGCCGATGGCCTTAGCGTGAGAGAGAGCCGCAGCGAGCTTTGGTCTATCGGACTTCCGCCCGCTCTCCGTCTCGACATACTCAGCCACGAGTGTCCATCGGCCGCCATTTAGGTAGCTCGCGACGGCTTCTCGCTGCGCTTCAATGCCAAGGCCACTTCGGCCCTGCTTGTCGGTCGAGACCCGTAGATAGGAGATGAATTTTCCCTGTGCCACCTTCAAAAGCCCTCATACACATTTTGATGTAACGGACGTTAGATCAATTCGTGCACAACGAACAATATGCGTTCTGGAATCCCGGGGATTCCGAATTGCATGGCTTGCTTGCTTCGCAGGACGCCCACAAGGTCCGGGAGCGCAGTGGGAAAGGCGGGCCATGCAAGAGCGGAAGTTCTATGAGCACCTTAGCGCAGTCCATGTAAGCTCCTCTGGAGCCGACAAGGATTGGTTAGTCGGGGCCGAACGGGATGGCGTGCGATTGTTGACAGAGGAGGAGGACGAATCCGTCATCCTCTACGCTGGCTTCCAGAGCTTGCTGATAATCTCGATATTCGCCCGCGCAGCAAACCTCGTTAGCCCTGACAAAGACAAGCTCTACGATACTAGTTTCTACGTCGATAAGACGTGGTGCATTCAGAAGGCGTGGGGCGGAGGACATGGACATCGCATGTACCTTGAGCCGCCCTTCGACCTGCCCGACGGGCACCCACTTCATGGAGCGGAGCCGATAGTGTTTCGGCGGTCCTTTGAGGGCATGTCAAACTACGATGCCCCCATAGAGCTTAGCCAAAAGCTGGTTCATTCGCTTGGCTTACATTTCATTGCCGAGAGGAGCGCGTATTGCCGTCTAAATTCAGAGGGCGACCTAGAGGAGGTCATCAAGATTTTTTGCGACCGTGGCTCTAGCGATTTTGACCGCAGTAGGACACTCGTGCTGATCAAGGCCAAGCCACTAGCGGAATTTATGGCTGTTGGTGAATACGCTCTTTATCGGAAATTCGATTTGACGCGGTTCCTACCGGGATCGTTCAGCCATTGGGACCATGCCGAGCGCCACTTCGACGCTCCCGATCTTTTCTACAACTCAGCGCTATCAGGGGGAACTGGGAGCTACATTCACGGTGGGCAAATTCTTAGACCAAGTGTCACCGTCGACGAATTGATCGAAGAATGGAAACGAGAAAGTGACCCGAATGCCCGTCAATACGAGACCTTCATAATCCAAGACTGGAAAAACGAGAGGCTCGTTGAATGGTCTTGCGCTCCTTCTGCGTTGAGCAACTATTTCACGAAGTCCGACAAGCCGTTCGAGATATCGCCTGCATTTTTCAGTCCCGACGTTCTGACCAAGTACAAAGCAGACCCGGACAAGTACGATTTGGCGGACCGTTCTATCACGTGCCGCAATTCTTGGCATTTGAAGACGTTTGACATCAACGAAGCTGGTCAAGTCCATACCTACATAGGATATCTCCAGCACCTCCCGTTCAAAGAGCAGCAGCATTGGAAGCTTCACAATGAACGGCCCAAGGGGCCTATTTCGAAGCGAGCCTATCAAACTGATTTCAAAGGTGAATGGACGACCGAGCCCGATCCATTGCAATCGGTGCGGTATGCCGTCTCGGAGCTTGATCGCAATTCTCCGGCTTGGTGGCGAGCGCGAGGGACACAGGTGCGCGATAGAGTGCATTATCCCGTCACCACATCTTCGAAGGAATGGGCCGACGAGTTGCTTGCTCTGGATCAAATGCTCGTAGAGGGCTTTGTGGCGACTGAGCTTCGCAAGCTCGCAAGTGTTTCCGGCGTTAAGTTCGAAAACTCATGGCAAAGCCTTAAGCTGATCCAGGAAATACTTCGTTCGGAAGACAGCCTCACGGCAGATCAAATCGCAGAACCACTCAAGGAACTTCACCACCTGAGAAGCAAGGTATCGGGGCATCACACCGGAGAACGAGCGAAGCTAGAAGCGAGCGCTTTAAAAGAGCATGGGTCGCTCGCTGCACACTTCCGATCCCTTTGTGCGCGGTGCGAGGAGGCGTTTGAACGCACTATTGCCACGCTGAACGACGTTCAAAAGCGTCAAGCCAAGCCCTAGCAGCTAGCCGTATACTGGCGCGTAATAAAAATGCAAAAGCCGACTTTAGGATTGAACCACGAGATGTGCCACCCTCGCGAAGGATTCAATGGAGCCTTCCGTGATGCATGACAAAACCTTCAAGTACGTCCCGTTCGTGACTGAAGTGATGACCGCGCGTAGACCGAAGCTGTCTGAGCCCGACATGGAGGGTGACTATGCGGACGGCAAGTACAAGACCGAGGCGACTGCGTCTGACGACTACACGCAACGCTTCCAGCAGGAAATTCAGACCTTCATCGGCCTGAACTTCGCTGATACGAAGAACATGTATGTTCCTTGGAAGGAGACGAAGGAAGGCGCTATCGCCTTCATCTTCGCATCGCCTAAGAAGCAGCCAGAACTGGTCGATGCCAAAGGTAACGCTCTCAAGCAAGGCATCATCATCCGTGATGGTTCGCTCATCCGCATCGCTGGCGTCATTGTCGCGTGGGAGAAGGGCATGAAGCGCGGTGTGAGCCTCTGGCCGGATGCCGTGCGCGTAATCAAGCTCGCGATGGGCTTCGCTGCTGCGTTTGGCCCGCCTGAAGAAGGCTTTGATGGGACGTGCCATTTTGAGCCGCGATGATGCCTCAGAAGATATTCGTGAAGGCTTGCTGGTGGTAGCACCTCATGGTAGCAGAGACGAAGCAGCCAAGCTGATTTGTGCTGATTTTGCTTGGGCTTATCGTGTCGCGCTTTGCCTCCCCTAGGGAGCGCCATTTGCGTACAAAACCGCGAACCCTCCTTTCCGGTTGATCGCCGGCCATAATGGCTTGTTCGAGGGTCGTTTTTGACCCGTGAATACGGATGACGCGGTCATCAACCTCGACCGCATCAATCAGTGAGCGCAGATAGGATTTGCGGAACGGAACGCTGCCCGCGGTTATGCTTTCGCGCATCAGGGAGCCGAAGCGTTCGATTTTGCTCCGGTCGATGCACGCGGTTGACGATCGGCTTTTGATCCGGTCAAGCGCGCTTTGCGCCTGATCTCGATCTGCCTTGATATCGGCAAGACGAGCTTTCAAGACCTCGTCCAGATCCGTGATGCCATCTTCGACCAGGGCATAGAGGCGCCGGAGCTTTTCCTCAGCGGCCCTTGCCTGCCGTGACAATTGGTCGATGCGGTCCTGGACTTCGCCACCGGCCACCGCTCGCTTCTGAACGATTTCCGCAAGGAGAGCGGTGATACGATCTGGAACCAGCAGACGATCGGCAATATGGCTGGTCACCAACTGGTCTAGCTTGTCCATTGGGATCGACCGCCCCTTACACGCGGTCTTGCCCATACGTGCAGCAGCTGAGCAGGAGTAGTATCGATAAACTCGCCCGGTTTTGGAGGTTCCGCTGCGCATCGTCATGGCGCTGCCGCAACTAGCGCAGTGCGCGAGCCCCGTCAGTAGAATCGGTCCCGTGGTCACCCTTGGCGGCGTCGTTCGTGGATTGCGCGCGACGAGCGTGCGCTGGACTTCGTCGAAGGCGGCGCGCTCGATGATGGACGCCACCTCCACGGCGATGATTTCCGTGACCGGTTTCTCGCGTCCGGTTTTTGCATGGCGCCGGTTGAAGCGCCACTCGCCGATATAGATTGGATTGGTCAGGATCTTGTGCACCGGCCCCACGCCAAAGCGCGCGCCGAGCCGCGTTCGCATGCCGCGCGTGTTCAAGGTTTTGGCAATCTCCTTGACGCCAAGAGGCCCACTCGTTGCTTCACCGTTGAGGTAGAGCTTGAAGATCAACCGCACAGTCTCTGCTTCGACAGGGTCGATGATGAGGCGCTTTTTTGTCCGGTGTCCACGTTTCTCGACGTCCGCGACGGTGTAGCCGAGTGGCACGCGAGAGCCGTTGTAAAAGCCCTGACGAGCGTTCTCCTTCATCGCTCGCAGCACATGCTTGGCGTTCTCGCGGCTCTGATATTCGTCGAACAGCGCGATCACCTGCCGCATCATCACTTGCGAGGGATCATCGCCCAACTCCTGGGTGATCGACACTAGCCGAACCCCGTACTTGGCCAGCCGGCGGATGTACATCTCAAGCCCGAACGCGTCGCGGAAGAAACGGCTAAAGCTGTGCACCACGATAACGTCGAAGGGCCGATCGTCGTCGGACGCGCGCTCAATCATGCGCTGGAATTCCGGGCGCTGGTCGTCCATCGCAGATGCGCCGGGCTCGACATACTCCGCGATGACCTGCCACCCTTGCCGTTCACAATAGGAGGCTGTCTGCGAGCGTTGGTCAGGGATCGAGAGATCGACTTCGGCCTGCCTCATGGTCGAGACTCGCAGGTAGAGTGCAGCACGCGAGGGGATGGACATTTGCAAATTCACGAACGGCTCCTTCGCGAGTCGAAATCATTTGAGCAGGTCATCGAGCAGCGGTCCCAAGAACGCGTCAATGACGTCCAATTCGCGCGAAGATATGGCGATCTTTGTCGGTAAGTCGTCGACGACAGCGATGGTTTCGCAGGCTGGGTCATCACCGCCATCGCAGGTCGACGGAAGGGGGCCGGCGGCCGCGCTGCCTTGCGCTGTTGTCGGCAGCTTGCGCTTGGTTCGATGCGGATCGTTGCGAGCCATCCCGCTAGGGAATGCAATGGGAGCGCCGGCGCAATCGATGGTGGCGGCCTTCGCAGCATAGCGCACGATGACAAGCGAACGGCGGAGTGGCTTCCGTTTGTCCCACCGCCAGGACGATCCTGGGATACAGTCTCACTTGCGTCTGTCATGTAGGACTGAGCTACTTTGGGTGGGCGTCCGCTCGGCGAAGCGGGTGGTTTTCGCCTGCCCGGCTCGCAGCGCTGCAAGTGGTTCACCACCACTTGCTGACCGCAAGCGAGCCATCGTGTTCCGGGCAACGGTCGCGGTCAATGATCTTCGACCGCTTCGCGGCGCGCTCCCAAGTGAGCGCGTCATTGACCGCGCCCGCTGCCCGGAAATCGCGCGGCCAAGCGATCAACGGGGAGATCTTGCCGCCACCACGATGACCACATGCGTGCTCCTACCGGCGATCGAAGCATTCGTGAACATCCGAGGCGGCGGCATGGCCTGGGCAGGGTCTTGGCCGTGCTAACAATCGCTATACGACATCCGACAACAACCGTATACGCTCCGCGCCGACTTTTGCGCTGCGTCGTTGATGCCAGAATGTTGCCGGCGCAACACTGTTTGTTGACAGACGTTGGCTTCCGCTAGAGCATTTGCCTCGCAGCTCGGAGACGCGGATTGGCGCTACGAATTTGCGAAAGGAAAACCGGATGTGTGCAGTTGGAGATCGCGAGACCTACGTTGATTACTCGATCGTTGCGGATAACTTGGAATGTACTCGTATTGGCGAAGACGTACTCTCAACGTCGAGATATTGCTTGGCATTGCGCGATCAATCTCACAGATGCTGAGACTTTCTTTCGAATGGCAGTCGTGATCTAGCGTGGATTGGCGCATGATCGGCGAAGCTACGGTGGAGGGCAAGATTAAAGCAAACTAGCGTTTGCTCGAAGCCCTTGTCTGCACACTGGTTTTAGAGCCGATGTCGCCAGAGCGGGGGCGCTGAATCCGCCAATTCCTTGTTTTTGCTGCCGTTGATGCGATGGCGGCATGCCGATGATTGCGTTCGAGGACGCAGGCTGCGACATCGCTTGCATGAGCCGCGACGACAAATCAGATTTCCGCCCCCGCCCCGGCCGCATCCGTGACAGAGGAGGCAGCGCGCGGCGGCCGAAGTCGTTCTTCGCGCAGGTCATGAAGGCTGCCGTGAAGGCCAATGGAGGCCCCCTGACGCCGGGACGGTCGCGCGGCAAGAACAGAGGTCCTTCGCGGTCGACGCGTCCCAAAAAAGGTCGTTGCTCGCGGATCGGTCGGGGCCAAGCCGCGGCCGATCGATTGAAGTTGGCGGCGGGGCAGCGGGACGCGAGCCAGCGTATGCGCCGTGTCGTGGTCAAGGCACGGATCGTCCGGTTGAAGATCGGCAGCAGAGCTGCCCATGCGCATCTCAACTACCTCCAGCGCGATGGGACGACCCGCGACGGCGGGCGAGGTCAGCTCTATGGACCGGATGACGAGCGGGTGGATGGCCGGGCCTTCGTCGAGCAGGGGCGCGAGGACCGCCACCAATTCCGCTTCATCGTGGTTCCCGAGGACGGCGATCGTCTGTCCGATCTCCATGGCTTCACGAGGGACGTGATGCGGCAAATGGAAGAGGATCTCGGCACGAGCCTCGATTGGGTCGCGGTCGACCACTTCAACACCGGCCATCCTCACAGCCATATCGTGATCCGGGGCAAGGACGATCTCGGTAAGGATCTCATTATCGCCCAGGACTACATCACCGATGGGTTGCGGCTCCGCGCCCAGGACCGGGCGACCCTAGAGCTAGGACCTGAGACGGATATTGAGGTGCGGACGAAGCTTCAGGCGGAGATCGCCGCCGAGCGCTTCACCCGCATTGATCGCGCGATGGTGGGGGCGGCCGATAATGGCTTCCTCGACCTGCGGCCGGACGCCGGTCAGCGCCACGCCGACTTCGATCGGACGCTCCGGATCGGACGATTGCAGGTGCTGGGGCGCTTCGGATTGGCAAGGGAGATTGAACCCGGCGTCTGGCACCTGTCCGATCGGCTCGAGCCGGCATTGAGAGAGCTTGGCGAACGCGGCGATATCATCAAGTCCATCAACCGTTCCCTCGCCGCGCGGGGGCAAGCACGAGGCGCAGAGAACATCCTCCTCCACGGCGATACGACATCGGCCCCGGTGATCGGCAGGGTCATCGGCAAGGAGCTGGCTGATGAGCTCGCCGATAGGGTCGGAATCATCGTCGATGGCATCGACGGACGCGTCCACCACGTGGCCTTGAGGGACGCTGCGATTGCCGACGAGGCGAGGATCGGCGCGATCGTCGAGATTGGGCGCGCGCCGGCCGGCCCACGTCCCGCCGACCGCAATATCGCTGAGCTTGCGAGAGGCACCGGCGAGTACCACCCGAACGAGCATCGGGCGCTTGCCGAGGCAGGTCACGTGCGTGTTCCCGGCAGCGACTATCAGGCCTATGTCGAAAGCCACATCCGCCGCCTGGAGGCGTTGCGCCGGGCCGGTATCGTCGAGCGGGCAGGTCCCGACCGTTGGATTATACCGGACGATCTCGAAGCCCGCGCACAGGCCTATGAGGCCGGCGTTGGCCGGCGGACGAGTCTGCGGGTCCACTCGGCCTTCGATCTTGATCGCCAGGTGACCAGCGACGGCGCTACTTGGCTCGACCGGCAATTAGTCAATCCCAACCGCGGTATGCTGGCCGAGGGAGGCTTCGGCGCTGAGGTGCGGGACGCCTTGGAACGGCGGAAGGACGAATTGATCCGGCGGGGCCACGCCCGGCGCATGCCCGATGGTGGCGTCCGTGCGAGAGCCGACCTTCTGCCCACGCTCGAACGTCGAGAGGTCGAGCGAGTTGGACGGAAGCTCGCCGCTGAACGAGGCCTTGCTTTCCAAGCGATCGAAGATGGTCAAACCATTCGCGGCAAGTTGATCGGATCCACCCAACTCGCCAGCGGCCGCTTCGCCATGATCGATGGCGGACTCGGCTTCAGCCTCGTACCGTGGCGCCCGGCTATTGAGAAGGAAATCGGCCGAGAGGTCGTCGGCATCATGCGTGGCGATGACATTTCCTGGCAATTTGGCCGAAAACGCGGGCTCGGAATTTAGAATAGAAAGACAGCTCGACCTCTCGGCCCCCATCACTTCTACAAAGCCCTGAAGCCGGTTGCCTGCCGAGCAGAAAAATGCAGAAGTTTGCGGAGACCAGACCACACCTGTGCACCATGAGGTGCTTTACCCGTGGCTTGAAACGGATCGGTCGCTGACCTTGAACGACGATGATACGAGCGACGTCAGCCTGTGCCGGTGGAGGCGCGCCGGCAGCGCAATATATGGCGATGCGCCGATAGCAAACCCAAACATCTGTCAGAGAGTCATCGCTTGGGACAAAGGGAACAAAAAACGCCACCCGCTTAAATAAAGCGCAGGCGGCGGATCACCAGCCCCGGGAGGGTGAGGGTAAAATCCCGACAAAGGTTAGTCCCGACGTGTCGCCCTAAGGTTCATCGGCATCGAGTGGCAACGCCCGAGGTCAAAGATAATTCAAGAATCGGTAGGTCGCAGACCGAGCGTATTTGATCGAAGCTGCTTTTCCCTGAGCCATTGGATGATGGCACGTTGAGCTGCGATGATAGCCTCTGCTCGATTGAAGCCGATGCCTGTTTTCGATGACCGACCGGCTCGCTCAAACGACCATTTCCAGCCAGGTGGATTGATCGTTTGAACCACCGTATACTCAATACCCTGATGTTCCATGCACCGTCATCGCTCCGCGACGAAACAACACGTAGGCAGCGAGAAACGCTGATCAATCAGCGTCGCTTGAAGTCTTCTCTGAACGATCGACTCGAACTTCCCGAAACTCCGCGGGCCCGTCGAGAAGACGCTGCTTGCGCATCTGGTGCTCCTGCGAACTCGCGGAGCTGTCGGCCCTGTCATCCAACACCGCACCCGCCAAACGAAGGGCTCGCCTTCGTTGGCAGCCCGTCCGACGACCTCTTGCATCCTCGTTCGTCATCAAATTGAACCCTCAAATAGGAGCGTACATGATCGGATACGCCCGCTCGGTCGGCGAAGCTCAGCAACCGCGGCAAATGTTCTTCAGCTTTGCGGCGGTTCGAGCCTCTTCCGCAACGAATGGGTCCTTGTACCCTGACGATGGGGCACTATCGGTTTCGGCGGGCTTCTTGGCCTTTGGCGGAAACGCCGCATCGTAACAAGAGAGCCGGGCACTGGTGCTCTCGATCGCGCTGCAATTCGGTTCCGCTACGGAAGCGGATAACGCAGATGTGCTTAATCCCGACGCGAGCAGGAGCGCCGCCGTCCGCATACCGGATCGAGTTCTGCTCACACCGAAGGTCCCGTCATGATCCACCTTTGTTGACCCAAGAAGGACGCTGGCCGGTCCAGATTGGAAGAGCATCCCACTCAGAGCAGCGCATCCGGCGCTCCTCACCCCCGACGCTCACGAAAACAAAAGGCGCATCGTCCCGGCCTGTTTTCGAGCCAACGAAAATTGCCGGAACGCCGTAGGCATCCCTGATGATTGCGGTGTTTGCCATTATCGGCTCCCATTGGCCCAAACTTGCTCCAGGCATTCGATTTGCATTTTGAACGCATGGTTGCTGAACCGCTTGCAGCTATAGAATAGCCACAACCGCGATCAGCAGTGCGAGGAAGACCGGCACCAACAGCGGCGGCACAAGCCACTCACGGATTTCGAATTTGTCGGATTTTGACATCTTACCGCCTTCACTGGGTTGAGGCGGGAGCGCAAAGCTCTCAGTCACCGATAACAGCCACGAAGCGCGCGGTGATACCAATCCTATAGCAGTCTTCTTACCACCGAGCCAGATCAATCTTGGTCCATTGCTGCCGAAAGTAGATTGGCAGTCGATTGCGTCTCCGGATCGGGCGGCTCACTTCCAAAAAACGGCGGCGATCACCAACACGACCGGGATAGTCCCGAGTACGGTCACGCCTATGCGGAAGCCAATTTCGCCAGGCATTGGGAACTCCCGCCAAGGCAAGAGTGTAAGCTGTCCTTCTGACCCAGATAGACGCTTTAAGCACGCTGCATGATTGACCATTTTCCAAACCTTCGCAGGCCCGCATCGAAATCAAAACACAGGGGACGGGCGGCTGGCCATCATCCGGTGAGAGCATGGAGATGCTGGCCGAGCTGCCTCTGCACATAGGGCTTGGCCAGGAAGCGGGCTCCGGCGGGAAGATCGTCGACGGCAGGTTCTACCTGGCCCGAAGTGACCAGCAGTGCGATCGGAGGCCAACGGTCGCGAACGGTGGCTAGAAGTCCCAGGCCATCCATCGAGCCGGGCATCTGGATATCGGTAAATACGATCGCTATATCGGCGGTGTTCTCCAGGAGCTCGATTGCGTGATCCGCATCGGCGGCCTCTATGACCTCGTAGCCCAGCTCGCGTACCATCTCAGCCGCATTCAGACGAATGAGGAACTCGTCCTCGACTATCAAAACAACAGATTTGTGAGCCACCGAATAGGGGTACTTTACTCTAGAGGTCAACACGCAACGGCTCCCGCCTCGCGTTGTTCCGAGAACATTCTATCTCTTCCAGAGTTGGGTCAGGAACCCAGATGCTCCCCTGAGTATAGTTCAATGATAACCGAACTTAGCGGCGAAATCACCGCCGTTCAGCAAATCAATGCTGTTCCGAAAATTTTGGATGCCGTAACCCGCTTAACGGGCATGGGCTTCGTAGCGGTCGCCAGGGTGACCAGCGATCGCTGGTTGTGCTGTGCTGTTCGCGACAGCATAGATTTCGGCCTCGTGGAAGGGAGCGAGCTTCACGTCGAAACAACGATCTGCAATGAAATTCGCGGCCACGGCGAACTGGTTGTCATCGATGACGTCGAGACGGATTCCAGATTTTGCAATCACCCGACGCCACGCATGTATGGCTTCAGGAGCTACATCTCAGCTCCGATCAAGCGTGCGAACGGAGACATCTGGGGCACGCTCTGCGCGATCGATCCGCGACCGCGTGAGTTAAATCGACCTGAGATCGTCGAAAGCTTGCGGCTTTTTGGGGAATTGATCGCTGCGCATTTGGATCTCAACGAGCGCTTCGAGCAATCTCAGGCCGACCTTGCCAAGAGATCAGAAAGCCTGCTGGCCAGTGAGGTGGGGCGGCAGTCTGCCGAAGCGGACCTGAAAAGCACCCGAGCCGATCTTCTTGACGAACGGAAGACGTCGGAGCTGCGCGAGCAATTTATCGGCGTGCTGGGACACGACCTCCGCAATCCGCTGGCGTCAATAGCCGGCGGCATGCGTGTTCTCCTCAAGAATGCGAATAGCGAGCGAGCGCCCGACATCGTCGCATCAATCCAGAAATCCGTGATGCGAATGGCGGGTCTGGTGGACAACATCATGGATTTTGCCCGCGGCCGCCTCGGCGGCGGATTGACGATCAGGCCCGACGCAAACGAGCCACTGACCCCCGTGATCGAACACGTCATCAACGAAATGCGTCTGGCGTGGCCAAGCCTTAACATCGAGACCGATATTGCCCTAAACGAGCCGGTTCGATGCGATCGCATCAAAATCAGCCAATTGTTCTCCAATTTACTCGGGAATGCGGTCACCTATGGCGACATCGACAAGCCAATCATTGTTTCGGCAAGGACGAGCGATGGAAGTTTTACCCTCAGGGTGACAAATTACGGTACGCCGATCTCGGACAAGGCGATGCAAAGCCTGTTTCTGCCTTACACCCGCGGCGACCGTCCCAGCCAGCAAGGTTTAGGTCTCGGCCTCTACATCGCATCCGAGATTGCGCGAGCCCATGACGGGACGCTTAAGGTCGTCTCGAGCGGCAAAGAGACAATTTTTGAGTTCAGCATGCCTGCAACGACTTAGGACGCGGACTCATTAAGGCGCAGCCATAGCCGGATTGACGCGAGTTGAATGAATGCGAGGTAGTTGGCGGCGAGCCTATCGTAGCGCGTCGCCACCCGACGACATTGTTTGATCCTGTTGAAGAACCGCTCGACCTGGTTGCGAGCACGAGAGAGATAAGGGCTGAAGCAAATCGGATCGCTGCGATTGCTTTTCGGCGAGATGTTTGCCCACGCGCCCTTCTTCATGGCAAGCTCCCTGATCCCAGTCCGCATCATACCCACGGTCAGCAAGCAGCATCGACCCGGATTTCAGACGAGACAGCAGTTTTCCGGCGAGTCGAACGTCATGGGCCTCACCCGGGCTCAGCGCCAGCCGTACCGGCAGACCATTGCCATCGACCATCGCATGGATTTTGCTCGTCAAGCCGCCGCGGGACCTTCCCATCGATTGGCGCTGGTTCCTTTTGATGCAGGCTCCATGCTGATGCACGCGGACAATGGAGGTGTCGATCATTTGGACAGCGGCATCATGGGCAGTGGCAAGCGCTTCTATGATGCGGCCCCAAACGTTGGCCCGCCGCCACCTAACGAAACGGTTGTAGCAAGTGGTGTATGGGCCAAACGCCGTCGGCAGATCACGCCAGGGTGCTCCTGATCGGAGGACCCAGAAAATGCCATTCAGGACCCGACTGTCGTTCACCCGAGGAACGCCACGCGGCTTGTTCGGCAGCATCGGCTTGATGGCGGTCCATTCATGGTCGGCGAGTTCGTAGCGCATGATTCGAGTCCCCAGTTCGGGACCTTGAATCACGGCAGTCCGGCCAAACGCAACTCTCCTGGCCCGCTCTTGGTACGGCGCTTACGGACAGGAGCGGACATCAACCAGTCCTCAATCCCTGCCAAATGCGTCGAAAATGACCCGCAGCGGACTCAGCGCGGATGTAGGCTCGTACCAAGAGGTAGATCGCGTAAAGCCGCTAGCAGGAGCTAGGTGGTTGCGTTGACGTCTATCCCTCAGCGGTGGGCTCCCTTCCACGCTTTCGCATCACAGGCTGCGGCTCACCGCCATCAGCAGTGCTGGTATCCACCGATACAAGCTCGGCAATCCGGAGCTTAGACCCGTCCCTAGCGACCCTAACTTGCACAGTGGTCCCCGCCGGAAGCGTCACATACCCTGCGGTCTTTAGGACAGCTATATGCAGAAAGGCGTCTTCCCCCGAGTCCAGAGTTACAAAACCAAACTTCTTCTCCAATCTGAACCAAGTCACACGACCGGTCGCAATCATTTCCGACACCTCAATAGGCCCATGCTTTCGACCTAGCCCGCAGTTACGATTTCAGGACACTTTATGCTGTCGGACCTCTCCTGGCGTCATGTTCAACGCTGCGGCGTCGTCCGCCCCAGCTCCCGCTGAACTAAGGAGGCGGTCCAGCCTTCGGGAATGGCATCAAGCACATGGTCAACGGCTTCGTTGCGCCCCGTGGCCGCAAGCCATATCTGGCGCTCGCCGCTGTCAGTAATCACACAAATCGACGCGAATGACCATGCCTGCGGCCAACGGAGGGGTGGTTTTCGCTACATCATCAGGTCCGACAGGCTTCCAAGGGTGTCTGGCGGGAGATAATCTTGAGCAGTCGGAGGCGACCAAAAAGCGGAACCTTCCGCATGGTTCCGGTCGCAGATTAAAACAATGCGGTGGCTATCTATCCGAAAAGAGCGCACTCTCTCGCCACCACCGAGCGGCCCTTAGCATCTATCGGTGATGTGAACGCATTGTATTGCGCTCCCGCTCAACCCGCAGCGGAGCATAAGTATGTCGACTCAACGATCCCCGGCACACTCATCGACCTTCGAGTATCGTCTCGCGCAAGAGGCAAACAGTCTGCGCGCACAGGCCAAGGGAATGCCCCTTGGAGTCCGGCGGACGGAACTTTTACGGAAGGCCAAGCAGATCGACGTTGCTGGAGAGATGAACAAATGGCTGACCTCACCGGGACTGCAGCCGCCATCGTAAAGTCTGACCTCTGTGCACCTATATTCAGTTAGCAAGCAACCAACCGAGGCTCCCTGAATTGCATTCGCATCACCGACCGAGTCCGAGGCGTCGGTGGCTGAGAGACCGCGTGTGCTCCCGCCTAAAATTGGGAGCGCCAAGATGACAATTTACTTCTTCGACATGCGCGATGGCGCAGACCTCTATCCCGATGAGGAGGGGCTGGAACTATCCAATCTCAAAGCAGTGCAGATCGAGGCCGCACGGGCATTGGGAAGTATGACTAAGCAAACGATATGGACGAAAGCGAAATCTCAGCTAGGCCATCAGATGGCAGTAGAAGTCCGCGACGCGGTCGGACCAGTGCTAACAGCCGGTTTCTCGTTTGAGACCGAACGATACAAGCAATAAAGCCACCTATCGGCGAGACTTTCCACATCTATGCGGAGGAGCGCAAATGCCATCCATTGAACAATGCAGAGCGTATGCGGCTGACTTTAAAATCCAAGGAGCCGATTCGAAAAATTCAGCAAGGCGCTCTGCGGTACTCATGAGCATTTCAAGGAGCTGGGTAGCACTGGGGCACCAGCTTGAAAACCTTGCAGATATCGTGAAATCTGAAGGAAAGTAAAATCTGCATCGTTGGTCGGGCTGCTTGTACCTCCACGCGAATCCAGAGCTTAGCAACCAACTAGGATCGGCTCGGGTTAGGTACCACATCACCGGCCGAGGTTGCCCAGGCGTCGGTGACGAGAGAGACACGAGTGCTCCCGCCGCCTTCTGACTGGGAGAAGATCGTGGCTCCGATTCAACAGCCTCTGCGAGAACCACCCAGCCATTGTCCCCGCTGTGATGGGGTTCCGCGACTTTACCTGACGCTTCCCAACACTGCCAAAGGCACCATGACTTACGTCTATCGCTGCCAAGCATGCCACCAGCTGATATGGGACGAGTAATGCTGCTTCAGTTGGGGGCTCTCAACGCTGGCTTCCGCTTATGGCCCAGGTTGTGTGAAAACGCGAAATGTAGCGCGGCAATCTGGGTGGGAAGTGCGCGGCAAACAGGATGGCGAGGCAGTGTCGCGGCCTGATGATGATTGCCGCGATGATTGTCGCGCGCAAGAGTTTTGTTGAACTCTGATTGTCGCGCAGCGTCAATCAGCGACGGTTTTGGGTGTCGCGTGCGATGGTGGCCGTCCTGGACCGCGTTTTCGTTCGAGGGCGGTCCGTCTGCGATAGCTCTCGACGTTCATCTCGACGATGGTGGCGTGGTGAACGAGGCGATCGATAGCGGCGAGGGTCATGGCGGGATCCGGGAAGACCCTGTTCCATTCGCCGAATGGCTGATTGGCGGTGATCAGCATCGAGCGGCGCTCGTAGCGAGCGCTGATGAGTTCGAACAGCACGCTGGTCTCGGCCTGATCCTTGGTGACGTAAGCGAGATCATCTAGGATCAGGAGATCGAAGCGATCGAGACGATTGATGGCCGCCTCGAGGTTGAGCTCGCGTCGCGCCAGCTGGAGCTTCTGCACGAGATCGGTGGTCCGGGTGAAGAGGACGCGCCATCCGTTCTCGATGAGGGCCAGGCCGATCGCTGCCGCCAAGTGGCTCTTTCCGCCGCCGGGCGGGCCGAACAACAGCAAATTGGCGCCCTTGCCCAGCCAGCTGTCACCGGCGGCGAGCGCCATCACCTGCGCCTTTGAGATCATCGGCACGGCTTCGAAGTCGAAGCTGTCGAAGGTCTTTCCGGCGGGCAAACGTGCTTCGACAAGGTGTCGTTCGATCCGACGGCGGCCGCGTTCGGCGATCTCGTGCTCGGCGATGGTCGCGAGGAAGCGGCCGGCCGGCCAGCCTTCCTTGTCGGACTGTTCGGCAAATTGAGCCCACAGCACCTTGATGGCAGGCAGCCGGAGTTCATTGAGCAACAGATTGAGGCGCGCGGCATCAACCGTGTTCGTTACGCTCATGCGGCACCTCCGGTCTCGGCGGTACCGATGAGGCATTCGTAGGTCGCAAGCGGCACGAGCTGCACCACGACGTTCGGCAGGTTGGCGGGATCGGGGGCGAAGTGAGCACGTAGCCGGTTGAGGTCGGGCAGTCGGCCGGCGTCGAGGTCGGCGGTGAGCTGATCGGCGAGTTCGGCCTCGCAGCCGCGGTCATGAGCGAGCGCGAGGAGGTCGACCATGATCCGGCAGGCTTTTTTGTCCGGCAAGCGTTCGCGCAGGCGATCGAAGGTCTTCCGATAGGCATCGCGCGGGAACAGCCGATCTCGATAGACCAGATTGAGAAGCGCCATCGGCTTGCGCCGCAGGGAATGGATCACGTGCCGATAATCGACGACCTGGTCGTACTTGCCATTGGGATGCGGCCGCCCACGCGGCAGGGTGACGAGATGGGTGCCGCCGACGAACACGTCGAGACGATCGTCGTAAAGGCGCACCCGCAGCCGGTGACCGATCAGGCGCGATGGCACTGTGTAGAACACCTTGCGCAGGGTGAAGCCGCCGGACGATGTCACGCGGACGATCACCTCTTCGTAGTCGGAGGTGCGCCGATCGGGCAGCTCCTGCAACACCACGCGCTCGCTATCGATCCGCTTGGCGTTGCGGGCATTGCGGCGGCTGACGATCTCGTCGATGAAGCCGCGATAGGTGGCAAGATCGTCGAAGTCGACAGTTCCGCGCAGCAGCAAGGCATCCGCGATTGCTCGCTTGAGATGACCGTGGGGCCCTTCGATCGAACCATTCTCGTGAGCAACGCCTCGATTGTTCCGGGAAGGCCGCATGCCGTAGTGGTCACAAAGGGCCTCGTATCGCTGCGTCAGATCGTCCCGTGCATCGCGATCGAGATTGCAGAATGCGGCCGACAGACTGTCGGTCCGATGCTCCCGCGGCGCCCCACCGAGCGACCAGAGGGCATTCTGCAGGCCTTCCGCCAGGGCAACGAAGCTCTCGCCGCCAAGCACGACGTGGGCGTGCTCGAACCCGCAATAGGCCAAACGGAAGTGATAGAGACGATGATCCAACGGAGCACCCGCGATCGTAACACCCAGTTCGTCCATGTCTGTGAAGTCGGAGAGGCCGAGTTGGCCAGGCTCGTGGGTTTGGCGGAAGATCACCTCCTGCTCCTCGCCGTGGACCGCCCGCCATGCACGGATCCGACGTTCCAGGGTACGACGGATACCGCTGCCGAGATCCGGATGACGCCGTAGCATCTCCTCGAACACCGCCACCGGGCGTAAGCCAGGTGCCGCCTTCAGGATCGGGACGATCTCGGTCTCGAACACGTTGCTCAACGGGTCCGGTCGTCGCCGGCCGCGGGGAGCCTTCCTTTGCGATGGAAATCGGGGGTCTCTCTCGATCCGATAGGCGGTCGACGCACTGAATGACGCCTTGGCCGCCGCCACTGGCGGGCTATCGGTCTGACGGTACTTCATGTAGAGCCTCATCTGGTGATCTGTGATGTGTCGGCCGGGCAAGCGAGTGATTCCTCTTGGCGGAAGAACCACTTGCATAACCCCGCCGGCCGCGATCACCAGTCGGCGCGGTCCTCCTCGGGATCGCGCCGACGCTGGGCCCGTAACTCCGGTCGGGCTACGCCCTCCCTACGTCACGGGCCCAGCGAAACTCTCTCACCTTGATTGACGCTGCCTTCCATCCTGATTGCCGCGCGACAGCGAAATCTCGCGAAGGCCAGAGAATCTGCTTCTCAGATGCCGCTGCGCCGCAGTTTAGTATGCTCCTCAAGCTCCCAGAGCGGGCTTCCGAAGGAATGCTTTTCTCTGCAATTTGCTCTGCGCTGCGTTTTCACACAGCCTGGGCCCATCGCTGCCGCGATCCACGGCCGAGGATATGTCGGCTATCGACCTAACTTAACGGGGCTAAAGCATCGCGATTGACCCAGACTGACTCGTTATGCTGTTAGCGTTAGGGGGCCTGTAGGGGCCGAACGCCGTGTCGTCCAGACGTGTCTCGCGTCGAGCTGCATAGTACGCATGTGCTCGGAAGGGCTTCAGTTCAAGGTTCAATACCCCTAATTGCGCAGGTTGGGCTGTCAAAGTTTTTCATCCCTGAGATGGAGATACTCTGGCGTGAAGTCCGCCAGCTCCTCCAGCTCCTTCCGTCGGAGCAGCGTCAACGTGCGCCTCTCCCACTCAATGAGTCGCAGTTGTCTTAGCTCCTGTATAGTCCGATTGATGTGCACGACGGACAAACCGCAGGCATCCGCGATGTTCTGCTGGGTGAAAGGAAGATAAAAGCTGGCGTTCTCCAGCAATCCGACGACTTCGAGTCGCGCCGCAAGCTCGCAGATGAGGTGCCCCACTCGTGAGCGCGCGTCGCGGGCAAGGCCTGCAATCCATTCGCGGTAAATCGCGGCATCGACAAGGGTCTCGCGCCAGAGGGCGTGAACCAGTCCGGGAGAGCTACTCAGGATATCATTGAGATAGGTGTGCGGCACAAAGCCAACGGTCGATGGACCCGCACTGCAAATATTGTGGTCCATGACGGGTAGCTGCAAAGTGTGCAGATCGGGCATATCGCCAGCCAGGTAGATCGACAGGATCTGGGCTCGGGTGCCGACGACCTTATGACGAAACACAAACCCGCTCATCACGATGGCGCACCGGGACGCTCTGTCTCCTTCACGCACGATGTATTCGCCGTCAGTGAATTCCTTCACCGTATGGGGCATGTTCGCGAGCTTGGTCCGGTCCTCGTCGGAGAGTCCAACAACGGCTTGCAGCCGTTTGATCAAGATTTTGCTTGGCATTGCAGCACCCGAGTTCTGGGGCGGGAGCACAACACTCTCAGTTGCCAGCTACCCTGCATTAACGCCAGCAATGCTGATACGCTAACACAAAACTCCGGGGGGAACATGACCTCGGAGCTGTTAGCATTCTCGGCAGCAAACCACGCCCTTAGGAGGGAGGCTCAGATTGAAGTGCGGTAAACCGCAGAACGAAGAGCGTCCGGCCGTGTGGTAATGGACCGTCGGTTACCTTCATCTCCCACGGAATGTCCTTCCACAGATTTCCCATTGAGCCTTGTTTGATGATTTGGCCACTCATTTGCACGGCTTCAGCTCGTGCGGCTGCAATGTCGGGGAGCTCAGTGCCGGCATCATCCAGCGAAGAGCTATCAGAGATATGGAAGAAGTAGCGCGGCATGCTGGCTCCGTCGCAGATTGGATCGGCCTCTAACGATGGTCATCCAAGGTTCCAAAATCAGCACAGCCATTCTGTCACCGCTTTGGCTGGTCTGCATTAGCGCAAGTAAATTTCCAGCTTACCCCGGCTTCATGAAACACGTAATTTCGGTGTCCGTCGCGCCGGCAGCAACTCAAACAGAGCCGACCTCAGCCGCGTTGTTGCCCATCCTCGTCAGCGGGAACAATTGCTGGTGACCGCTCCTCCAATTCCCGCAGCCGTTCGATTTGGCCTCTAAAGCTTTCCGGTTGTTCCGGCTCAAGCTTCAGCGACGCACGCAGTTGCTGGCCAATCACTTTCATAATTGCTCGACTGTGGCTGCGGTCTATGTCCTTGGGATGGGGCATAGCGAAGCCTCCTTCGGCCAACGCGGCGCCGAGATTCAGAAATAGCGCCTGCTCCTCCGCAGCTTTCCGTGTGCGGGCACGGCTGCCCAATCTATGGAACTGGAGACAGCCACTGTTGGCTGTCTGCGCGAGCGCTCGGAGAACGGCAGGTCCGGTGGTGGACCTTTGGCTATCCGCGACATGCGCCGTTTGGTTGGCGGCGAGCGACGGTCTCACCGAGCCAAGTCGCCCCGAGGCACTTCGTTCCGAAATCACTTGGCGGAGATACGTCCAGCTTGCGGCCCAGAGCCAGCGGCGGCGCACAGTTCGCCGAGCCGGGGGTCTCTCTACCCGACCCTTGCTCGGACTTCGTGTGCACGTGCGCTGGAGTTGTGGGCCGGTTACGTAGATCCGGAGTTGGCCCATCGCGACATATTGCGCTGCCGCCCGAAGTCGGTCGCTATAGGGGCAAAGCAGACATTGCTTAGTCACCTCACGTCGCCGGGTTTATGGGTAAGGTCGCTCCTGCGGGTAGATAGAGTAGATTGAGTAAGTAGCTCAAGACACCAAGAAGCTCTCTGTATCGGCCTGTCGGCCAGCCGAATCTGGATGCATTAGGACGGAGAGCTGCTGTGTGCGGCCTGCGCCAGATTTTTTCGGTCGCATTGATCTTTGTTATGGTTTGAACCTGTCTGTTTTGTAGCGTTATGTTCACCGTGAGCCCGCGGCTTTGCCCGGAGCAGATCGCCGGTTGTCGCCATCAACTTGGAAATGAACGCCATGCAGAAGCGACGTCGTTTCAAACAACAACTCACGTTGCAGGAGCGACTAACAGCGTGGTCCAAAGAAGTTCTTGACCAGGCCGCCAAGCTCCCGCCGGGACCAGAAAGGGATGCGCTGATCAAGAAGGCCCGTCAGGCCGATGTCGCCTGCCACCTGGATGAATGGTCGCATTCGCCGGAATTGCAGCTACCGGTCTGATAGTCTTGTCGTCGGAACAATCCGTTGACCAAGTCAGGTGATGGTGGTCGATGCCCGATGGCTCGAATTCGATTCTGAGGCGCTTACGGAGGCAGTCTGTCCAAGTTGCCGCTGCTTAGACCCGGCTGGCCCCGGAATCTCTGGCAACCAAGTTAGAGCTGGCGTATTGTCTTCCGATCACCGGCCGAGGCTTGTCCCGTAGGCGTCGGTGACTGAGAGACCGAGAGCGCTCCCGCCTGCACGGAAGTGGAGTGCTCTTATGGAACGCTATTTCTTTGACATCCAGAGTGGCCGCGAGTTTTTCGCCGACGAGGAAGGACTACGACTGCCCAATCAGAAGGCTGCTGAAGTTGAAGCGATGCAAACGCTGACGGGGATCGCCAGAGAGTCCGTGTTCAAAGGCAGTCGTCCAGATTTGGCGGTTGAAGTGCGCTCGATGACTGAACGGCTTTTCTGCGTATCGATCGTCTATCGAAGTGAGAGCACGAAACATTGAGGCTGCCTGTGAGAACAGACGCCTCCATCTCGACTGGGTCTCCGGCTCCAGTTGGAGTACTCGACTAGCCGTAAGGCTGTCCAAAAACATTTCTTCAATCATGTCTGGTCGGAGCGCCTTGGAGCACATATATCAAGGTCGTCACCGCCCCACCCGAGGCAACCATCGGTGATGAGAACGCCTGTCGCGCTCCCGCCCATTCAAGGGAGAAAGCCGTGCAGGTTCGTAGCGAGTCTCAATCTTCGACATTCGAATACCGTCTCACTCAAGAGGCGATCAATTTGCGCCAGCAGGCTCAAGAGATGCCTGTTTGCGTCCGGCGCGCCGAACTACTTCAGAAGGCCCGGCAGATCGATGTTGCCCTGGAGGTGAACAGGTGGCTCAGTTCTCCGGGACTTCAGCCGCCAATGTAATTCGAATCCTGGATCGGCTTGCGGACCTCTCGCGCTGGCGCAGACATCTTTCCAACAGGCGCTCATGATGATCCGATATTTCTTCGATATCAGAGACGATCGGGAACTGTATCCGGACGAAGACGGAATAGAGTTTTCAACGCAACGTGAGGCTGAGATGGAGGCGGCTCACACATTGGCGGGACTGGCCCGCGATTTGGCCGGTGAGGAAAACCGGCCGGACGTTGCTATCGAGGTTCGAACGGAAGCCGGGCACGTATTTCAAGCCGCGTTGACCTTCGAAGCGAATAAGGCCGGGCAATAGTTCTGTCTTTCGCGGTTCCGGGGATTCGATATGGACCGTCGCATTGCAGCGCTTTTGCGATCAGCCGGTGAGTTCGTCGGCCCAAACCTTGAAACTTAGCAACGTGTTGGGTCCGAATGTCTGGGTGATCGGAACGTCGGCGGCATCGCGGCCCTGCGCGATCAGGACGCGACCAATCCGCGGAATGTTGTTACGTGGATCGAACGTGTACCAGCGACCACCGATATAGGCTTCGCACCAGCCCGCGAAATCGCCGGCGGCATATGGAGGCGCCATGCCGATGTCACCGAGATAGCCGGTGCAGTAGCGCGCAGGAATGTTCATGCAGCGGCAGAACGCTATAGCCAGATGTGCATAGTCCCGGCAAACGCCTTTGCCTTCGTTGAACACTTCCCAGGCGGTCTTGGTCGGGCGGGCGTGCTCGTAGCCGAAAGCAATGTGGTTATGCACGAAGTCGCAGATCGCCTTGACCCGTGCCCAACCGGGCGCGGTCTTCTCGAACAACTTCCACGCCACGTCGGTAAGTCGGTCAGTCTCGACATACCGACTGCCGAGCAAATATACGATGGTGTCCGACGGAAGATCTTCCACTGCGTGCTGTTGGGCCGATGGTACGATCACGTCGGGTAGACCGCTGTCTCGGACTGTGCCGTCCGCTGAGAGGCGCATGCGGCCGGCTGGCGCGACAAGACGACTGCACCAATTCCCGAAACCGTCGCGGTAGGGCGTGATCGGCACCGACGGCTCGCTGACAAGATGATCGGGCAGGACAATGTCGGATGCCCGTGTGAAGTGAGTGCCGACAACTGCGATAAGAGGGGTCGGTTGCGGAAAGTCGTAGATCATCTCGAAGCCGACGCGGATCTTCATGGAAGTAGCTCCAAAGAGATGATTGCGACCGTTACGAACCCCCATTTGGGCATCGTCACCGATGAAGGCTGCGAGCGCTCGGGTGTGAACAGTATGCCATCGCTGTCCCGACCGCCAGCCGTATGCTCGATTGAGTGGAGAACATCCGCCCAGCGCCTGACCGGAACCCGTTTCAAACTGAAGGCTTTGTTGAAGATGAAAATGCGATCCGGAGTCACGCCCATGTCGATTCAACCCACGCCAGACTGGGGGGCGCGGCCTGTATCTGAGAAGGCCTCTTACCAGGGCGCGCGTCGAACCGTGAGCGAGGTTGATGCTGATATTCTGAGGAAGCGCGCGTTGAAGAAGCAGCGTGCGTTGATCGACACCCTCAATGGTCGTGCGCCATCATGAGAGATTTCAAATGTCCTCATTGCGGGCAACTATCGGCCTTCGAGCTCTCCAAATGCAACGGCTGCATGCAGCCGTTGATCTTCGATCCCGAGAATATGGCGATGATCGGTGCGGAAAGTGCCCTTGAATGCGTCAATCGGAATATCATCGGTTGCAACTGGTGCGCGGTTTCCACGACTTCCTACTGCATGTCCTGCTCCCTGACCCATGTCATTCCCGCCACACAGAATCCCCGTAACGTAGCCCTTTGGAAGCGCGTGGAGGAAGCCAAGCGCAGGCTGATCTACGACCTGAGACGGCTTCGCGTGCCGATCGCGTTCGCGGGTGGATTTCGCCTGGCATTCGAGATTCTCTCGGACGAGCATGGGCCGGTCCTGACAGGTCACGAATCCGGCCTGATAACACTCAACCTTGCGGAGGCCGATGATGTACAACGCGAGATCAGGCGTGTTTCCTTTCGCGAACCCTATCGCACCCTGCTTGGTCACTTTCGACACGAGATAGGGCACTTTTACTGGAATGCCCTGATCCACGAAGCGGGTTTTCGAGCGCCGTTTCGGCTGGTGTTTGGCGACGAGACAGAGAACTACCAGGCAGCGCTTGCCTATTATTATGCCCGTCAGGATTGGTCTTGCGATCCGGCGAGTCACATTAGCATGTATGCGACGTCTCATCCCTGGGAGGATTGGGCAGAGACTTTCGCTCACTTCCTGCACATCGTCTCGACCCTGGATTCCCTGGCAGGACTTCCGTTGTCGTTGGACGCGCGCGGAACGCACACGCTGAATGACCCGTATCTAGAAAGCGATTTCGGTGCGCTCCTTGAGTTGTGGACCCCACTCGCTCTGACGATCAACCGCCTCAACCGCTCACTTGGTCTTGCCGACGCGTACCCGTTCGACATTTCACCCGCAGTCGAGGGCAAACTGCACTTGGTGCATATGGCGATTACCGCCTTCAGGAATCGGCAAGGAAACGCGCACACAACGCCGATGATGTGCTAACCTGAGTTCTGGTGGAAGCGCTTAGCTCGTGAGCGGCGCCCCACTGGTTGCGATTTTAGCTGAACGTCTGGCAGACGAGCGGCGGCGTGGGCTTCGGCTCGCCCCTCGGGAACATGCGTCCCGCGAAAGCGTTGATAACCATAGGCAGCGTCCGCTTGCCGTTGTTCGACAACGCGCTGAGACCTCGCGAAAGATCTGGCGCAAAGCGGAGCGTTCACGCTGATCCGCTCCCGGCAAATATCGCTTGGGCTGTCATGGCGAATATCCGAGCCCCAGACCGGCGCTGATCCAATTCCTGGAGATCAAAATGATGAAAAACGAAGCGAAGGCTGCCCGGCATCTGCGGGAGGCGAACAACGCGTTCAAATTGGTGCGAACAGAAAAACCAATGACCGATTACGCGAAAGATCAGCAATCCCTGCACGATAATCACGAGCGTCTGAAGGCGGCCCGATTGGCGCGTGAAGCCAAGCCGAAAGACTCCCGGGCATAATCGTCGCTCTCGATTTAGAGCATCGAGAGCACGACGATTCCGTTTTCGAGCTCGCCGGAGGCGAGCCGCGCACGGGCTATATGCTCGAATTCTTTTCGATATTTGTGAAGATAACTGAAGGCCTGCTTGTCGGTCTGAAACGTCGTTGTAAGCCTGCACATCTGCCGTGCTGCGCCAAGCGCAAGCATGAAAGTGATCGTTCCCCCGCCGTCTGCTTTGACTCTAGGCATCCACCCAGCCCGTGCAATTCGGTTTCACGATGATGCCGTGCGATCGCGAGTTCGACTATCGCGCCGACCTGTTTTTGCGCTTCGTCGGTGCGGGCGCAGGCAGCGATGCCCGAAACGCGATGTCGGCAACTTCCTTGGCCTCACGCAGCTCGCGGAGGCGCGCCATGTTCTTTCGCACCTCGATGGCCTGCCGTTCCGCGTCAGCCAATGCCCGCGCGCCGTCTTCAGCAGCCAATCGCTTGCGGTTCGAGCGCGCGATACCTTCGGGCGACGGCTCTGCCGATTTCCTGGCGATCATCCTCAACCCGCATTATGAAAAACAAAACCCGCTCCATCCGAAGATCGAGCGGGCAGCCTGCCGTTTCAGTACATCCGTGAAAGCGGCGTCGACAAATCAAGCCAGCGAGAGGTTTTCGGCGCTCACTTTGCCGCGCATCTTGTCGGTCTTGGCCTCAAAGTTAACCTTTTGGCCCTCGGCGAGACCCGCAAGGCCAGCCCGTTCGACCGCGCTGACGTGAACGAACACATCATTGCTGCCGTCGGTCGGCTGGATAAATCCAAAGCCTTTTTGGCCGTTGAACCACTTAACAGTACCTGTCGTCATTTTCATTCTCCAAAGCGCGCGAGCGCGTATCGCGTGACGAGCACGCGATTACTTCAACTTCGTCGATGTCTTTGGAAAAGGAGCCCGCGGGCGCGTTCAACAAGGCACAGCGGCTAATCGAATTTCTTTAATATATATCATTTTCGGCTTTTTGCAAGGCAACACTCAAAATTGTTTCCGAGAGCGCTGCTACACGAGCGCGTGTGGGCGAACGTTCCTTTGCGATCGAGGGCTCCAAACGACGTGTGGGAACGGCTCTATCCATTGACAGCGCGGCTGACAGTGGTCACGTTGCTCTACCGAACTTGATTGCCGTGACGCATAGACCGGCTTGTTCGAGGCCGGCGGAAGAAGACGCCGTCACTCCCATCATCGCAATCGCCACGAGACTCCTGCGCAATTGGCTGCATGCAGGACTTGCGCATTCGCAGCCCAGCGAGGAATGTCAATTGCAGGTACTTGTTCGCGACAACAATGTCGACCAGGCCCTTCGTGTTCTGAAGAAGAAGATGCAACGCGAGGGTGTCTTTCGCGAAATGAAGCAGCGGCGCTCATACGAAAAGCCTTCCGAAAGAAAGACGCGCGAAAAATCCGAGGCTATTCGCTGGGCCCGTAAGCTCGCTCGGAAGCAGGCCATCAGGGAAGGTTTGCTGCCGGCGCCCCCGAAAAAGAAGCTTCCCGAGCGCAAGCCTCCCTTGCCGCAGATCGCCGGCAAGGAGCGCGCGTAACGGGAATGCGCGTAGAGGAACGTTATTGCCATAGATTGCCATGGTGGTTGCGCCGAGTTCGACGCAGCAAAAGCGGGGGTGCGTAGCTGCCAGATTTCAGTCGCGGTCTGTAATCCAGGAGATCGAGATGACGAAGACGGGCACGAGTGATCATCGCATTCTGACCCAACGCGCGCGTGCCGCTCACCTGGCTGGCAAAGTTATAGACGAGAGGGCGGACAATTCTGCGAAGGGCGATGATCAAGCGATGCGAAGGTTTGATCGAGGGACCATCGGAGTTCAGGGCCGTCCGCGTCGATCGTTCAAGAAAAACTATTGATCGTTAACTGGCCTTCAGTCGCTTACGGGTTCCTTGCGACGTCCAGAACGCATTGACGTTGTCTTGAGCATCGGCCTGTCCGTCTCTGCCGGGCGAGTTATCGGGCGCCGGGGCCAACTTGTGAAGAATTCGCCTAAGCGATTCCCAGATCACGACATGGCATGTTGTTAGGTTCTGAAATCGATGCCGCGCAGCACGATACCCCGAGGATCTCCTTCAAGTTCCGTCGCTCGATACTTGCTGGCCGCGCGGGCCTCGATGCGGTCGCGTAGGCGGACGAATTGGGCTTCGCGCTGCTCGGGGCGGACCTGCGGGCCGCGCTCAAGATAGTCCATCGCGGTGGTCGAGATCGCGCAGGGAATTTCCTTACCGCCGTCCTGCATCGAGAACAGCACGATCATCCGGTCATATTCGTGGCCGATGTAGCGACCGCTCGTGAGCGTCATGGCTTCCTCCTTTAAGTGACCGTTGCTGGCACGTTCGCGCGTTCGGAGAGTTGCTCTGCCGTCAGTCCTCGCCCGAGAGCCGGACGAAGTCGTCGAGCAACGACGCGACCAGCGCCTCGTATCCTCGGCGGGCAGGCTCGCGGCATAGAGGTTGAGCAGGTGCCGCGCCTTGACCGCAGCCTCCGGCCAGGAAGCGGCGGGCACCGTCATCATGCGGTGTTCAAGTTCGGCCTCCCGCTCACGCAATTCCCTGACACGGGCCTCGACGTCTGCCAGCGCGCGGCGCAGATCGGTAGCCTTCTGCGCAGCCATGCCGCGATGCTTGTCGAGATCTACGGGATGGTCAGTCATGCGGCGCTCGCATCCGCAGCCTGCGCATTGGCGAGATCGACTGAGCCGATCGAGAGCATCTCCATTGAGTCGCGAACGCCTTCCGCCGGCACCATAATCATCGTGGCGATGCGGCGATAGGCCGAGAAGGTGAGACCCTCGATCGTTTCTTCATCAGTGATGACCTCGTAGGCGCCGGCGGGCAGCAGCCGCTCGATGCCGCGGATTCGGAACGGATGTCTGAACGTGACGGTCTCTCGCCGTGAGCGGATGGTCATGCACGCCTGCCTTTTTGCAAGAGGGGCCCTAACCGACCGACAGCGACGACCATGCGCCCGTCATTGAGCAATAGCCAGCACATTCGCCATTGCCGCGCGCTGACGTCGCAGTGCAGCCTTGCCCGAACTGCGTTTTAGCACTCGCTATTGGCGCCTCGCAGGCGTAGGGTTGTCGCATCACCGCACTTCTCAACGGCATCGACCGGTGACTGAGGGTCACGTGCGCTCCCGCCGACAGAGTTGCAGGAGCGCTCGATGTCGCGTTTTCGCGCCTCGGAATGGATGGTCCCGCCGGTGATCGTTCCGTTGTTCCTTTTGCTTCTGGTGTGTGCTGCGGCCATCCTCAATGGCTAAGGCAACGCGCGTGCCTTACCTGGTCATGGGGACCAACGAATATGGCAGCGCCAATCTCGGCCGTGGCAGCGCGATCGTTGCACTGCGGCTCGCGCGAAAGCTGCTGCGCGACGGTTACATGGATGTCCGCGTCTGCACGCCTCGCGGGCGCATCCTGCAGTCGGACGAACTGAAAGAACTTGAACCCCAACAGGAGATGGACGTCATGGGCAAGGGACAGCAACGCGGCAATCGCGAAGCCAAGAAGCCGAAGAAGGAAAAAGCCAAGGTGATCGCAGCACAGCCCAGCCGGAAAGAGGTCGCCTGGCAGCCGGATTTCGGGTCGGCAAAAAAGAGGTAGGCGGCGCAGTCAAGCGTGAGGCGGACGCTTGACCGCTATTGCGGCGCGACGAGGGGCGACCTCATGGATGCTCGAAGGTGGATCGAGGAGCAACGCCGGCACCCATAGGCCCTGTCACTGTTGCCGCCCTCCGTCGCCAAATTCGAACCCCACATGCATCACGGGACCGGCGTCGTCCCGTACCGCAATTGCCATATGGCGCTTTGAAGAACTGCCAGATTCATACGTCGCATCCCGTGCCATGTCGGCCAATGACTTTGCCGCCTCAACCTGCGCCGCCCGAAAGTCAGCAAGTTCCAGACCTTCCTCGTCAAGGAACAGGCCGTCATCGTCGACGAGATCGAAATAGTACCGGGTCATGACGCACTCCGGAGACAGACGGAAGTTCCATGTGCCAGCGACCGATGCCCCTTGTGCAGCCTCGATCGGTGATGGAGGACAAGAGATGTGGCAGAAAATGGTTGCTGGTCCGGCGGCCCGCACGAGGATCTCAAAGTCCGCTGTCTAGCCTGGCACACCTGCATAAGCTGCACGGCAGCCTTCGGCTGACTATCACTGCGTCGACTGCGTTGCGTGGAAGGCGATCGTTGTTGTTAGCTCCGCGCTGGGGTCGAAGATAGATCGGACAACAACGGGTGATCGTGCTATCGGCATTGATGGAAAAGATCTTGGTGGTCGGCGCGATCCTCTTCTTGTCATCCAGTGCTAACGTTCGAGCGGCCGAGCAAGCGCCTGCTGCAACAGAAATGTCAATTCGCGACCAGATCAAGGCGGCACGCGCTAAAGATGTATTGGAAGAGAAATCAGCATCGGTTGCGCGCCCATGGGATCGTGACGCGTCCGGCAAACGCCCATGGGATACCGCGAAACCGACTGAGCCTGTGAAGCGGTGAAATACCTTGGCGCAGCGTGCGGCCCCGAGGTGAAGCCTGTCGAGCATTCTTCTACTGTTTTGTTTGTCGGTTGGGGCGCCATTTGCTGAGATTGATCAAGCTCACGTTGGCAGCAGCCATTGCGCTCGCGCTGATTCCCCATGCCGTGAGATACTATGCTTTTCCCCGCGACCGTCTGATTCAGATCGCAAAGCAGTGCGAGAATGATGCAGACAAGTTAACGGCCTCCGACGCGGCAAAATGGACGGAAGCTCACAACGGTGGGACAAATAATCCGTATCGAGCGCAAAGGGACGCTCGAGTCGAGATCTGCATTAAGGCGGACGGCTGGTGTTCAATGAGTGATGACCGGCCGGCAGTCAGTAACCCAGCCATGTTCGCGCCGCGTGATCCGGTTGCCCGGGCGCTATATCGTTGGCGATACGCCGACGAATCTGGAAGCATCTGTCGCGATTGAGCTACTGGGACAATCGAAAAGACAATCAATCGCGTCGCAAGACAATGGAGACAAGACTATCTTCATGCCCGTCGCTGCTGTTCGTCACTTCAAAGTAGCGGCTTCCTTGGCGATAGCCGAGATTGAAATGCCCGATTTGCGAAGGACGCTGCTAAACTGCTCATCCGTCAGCTTGAGCCGCTTGCGCAGGATCTTGACCTGCACCTTGTCTCTCAAATTCAACGAGTTGCGGAAATGGGTTGGCTTCGACCTGTTCATGATATTTCTCTTGCTTGGAGGGGTGGCTTGATCGCGACTAAGCGGGCATTACGCCGCTCCGGCCGCGATGGTGACTGTCCTGCTCCTCGCAAAATTTCCGCCGCCGCAGAGGCAATAGTCCCCCCAGACCGGCGTTCCCCCATTTCGGAAATATCTAGGCGCGTAGCGCTAAGGTGGGCTTGGCCGGGGACCGCAATTAGGATGGACCGGCTTCCCCCGCGGGCCACAATCTGGAAATCTCGCGGCATTCGGAAAAGCTGCCCTGGACACCACACAATGTCCGTGTCCACATTTCGGTCCCTCGGCCGACAATTGTGCAACTCAACAGCTGCCCAAATTGGGCTCCGCCCCGCTCACAAGCCCCGGTACTTGTTCGGGAAGCACTCGCTTCCTAAACTCGACCACTTGTCAGGCATGTTCATTTTATATAATAACTTCAATGATATATGAGTTCGCAGTTTTGTTCTGAATGGCGCGCCAATTCTGCAAATTTTCCCCCATCGATCTTGATTGGTTGTTCTACCCCCCCGGGTGAGCCCGTGGCATTGGCGATCAACATTCGAGCCGACAACAATTCGGCAGCCGAGATCGAGCGATTGTGGGATCAGGTCGGCGCATTCGAGGCCGCACCATCGATGCGCGCGCTCGGCTACCGCCCGCATTTTACATTTGCGATCTACGATGGGTCCGCGATCGAACAACAGGTCGCATGGGACGCCATGCTGGCAGCCGTTGTTGGTGAAACGCAACTGCGGATCGAATTCAAGCGAATACGCTGGTTCGAAGGCTCTCCGCTTGTGCTCTGGGCGGAGCCGGTGGTCGACAGCGCCCTGGCCCGTATCCACCGCGCCGTCAGCGCGGCAATCGATCCGGCACATTGTCGTCCTCACTATCGGCCGGGCGCATGGATTCCGCATTGTACCCTCGGCACTGCCGTCGCCGACGAACGGCGCAATGACGCCATTGCCTTTGCGCGGGCGTTCGACCGCAGCATCGAGCTGACGTTCGACGTGGTGGATTGCGTTGTCTTCCCGCCGGTGCGGATAATCGCCGAGTGGCGGTTGCCGTCGTAACTGGCTGCCACGACTGTGGCCGCGATGGATCGTGCTTCGTCTGGCGAGCCGGGCCCGAAATTTTGGGTCGACGTCATCCTTACTGAGGGCGTAACGGCCTTTGCCGGCAAATGGACCCCGCCATTGTGCTGCAAGCCCCGATCTAGCTCCTGGTTGACGGGCCTCACGTACAAGCATGCAGCATCGGCAGCGGCGGTGGTGCTCGTTCCCTCAAAAATCTGCACTATGCGGCCGGTCTCTGCCTCCGAAGCTGCTGCCGGGCCTTTGGAGGGTTTGAAAGATAGTTTGGCGAGGTGACGGTATGGGCGGTTTGGTGATCTCTGGCGGCCGGGTTGTGGATCCCGCGAGCGGAATGGATGCCGTTGGCGACGTGGCGGTGGTGGAAGGCAGGATCGCTGCGGTCGGCTCGTCACTCGGCGGCGCCGAGCGGGTGATCGATGCGACCGGGCTCGTGGTCGCGCCCGGCTTCATCGATCTGCACGCCCACGGCCAGTCGATCCCGGCTGACCGCATGCAGGCGTTCGACGGCGTGACGACGACGCTCGATCTCGAGGCCGGCGTGCTGCCGGTCGCGTCCTGGTACGAGCGGCAGGCGAGGCGAGGCCGCGTACTGAATTACGGCGCCGCCACCAACTGGGCCTTCGCGCGCATCGGCGCGATGACGGGCTCCAATGCCGAGAGCTCGCTGGAGGCGTTCGGCAACGCCATGCGCGACCGCCGCTGGATGGACAATGTCGCGACCGATGCGGAGGTCGCCGGCATCCTCGAGCGCCTGGCGCGCGGCCTGAATGAAGGCGGTATCGGCATCGGTATCTTGAACGCCTATGCGCCGGGCGCCGGCGTGCAGGAGCTGACGGCGGTCTGCCAGCTCGCAGCCAAGCAGAACGTACCGACCTTTACCCACGTCGCCTACATGTCGCGCATCGACCCCGAAAGCGCCGCGGAGGCCTATATCCGCCTGATCGGCTACGCCGGCGCCACCGGCGCACATATGCACATCTGCCATTTCAATTCGTCGAGCAAGACCGACGTCGAGCGCTGCCGCGTGCTGATCGAGAAGGCACAGGCGCAAGGGCTCCCCATCACCGTCGAGGCTTACCCTTATGGCACCGGCTCGACCGTGCTGGCGGCGGCGTTCTTCAGCGATCCCCAGTTTGTCGAACGCAACGGCACCGGTTACGATTCCGTGCAGCGCGTGACCGACGGCTATCGCTTCCACGACCGCGAGGAGCTCTTGAAAGCGCAGGCCGAGGAGCCGTCCTCGCTGGTGCTCTGGCACATCCTCGACACCGAGAACAATGCGCATCACCGCGACCTGCTCGATATGTCGGTGCTCTATCCCGGCGGCGCGATCGCGTCCGACGCGATGCCATGGACGCTGTCTGACGGCAGCACCTACAAGGGCGACGCCTGGCCGCTGCCCGATGACGCCACCTCGCATCCGCGCTCGGCCGGCTGCTTCACGAAGTTCATCCGCGAATGGGTGCGCGAGCGCAAGGCTGTGTCGCTGCTCGAAGGCATCCGCAAATGCGCGCTGATTCCCGCGGAGATCCTGTCGCAGAGCACGCCCGCGATGCGCGCCAAGGGCCGGCTCGCCAGGGATGCGGATGGCGACATCGTCGTGTTCGACTATGAGAAGCTATCGGACCGCGCGACCTTCACGGCAATGAACCGCCCGTCGGAGGGCGTGCGGCACCTCGTGGTCAGCGGTCAGGTGCTGATCAGCGACGGCGTGCTCGACGTCGCGGCGCGGCCGGGAAAGCCCGTGCGCCGTCCCGTCGTCGGGAACTGATCCATGCCGGTCCCCATTCTCCTTGTGACGGGCTTTCTGGGGGCGGGCAAGACGACGGTCGTCAACCATCTGCTGGCCAACGCGGACGGGCGGCGGATCGCCGCTGTCGTCAACGATTTTGGCGCGATCAACATCGATGCCGAGTTGATCGCGGGCGCAAGCGACGGAGTGGTGAGCCTCAGCAACGGCTGCATCTGCTGCTCGCTTGAAGGTGATCTCCTGCGCACGCTCTCGACGTTGCTGCGGCGTGATCCGAAGCCTGATTACATCGTCATCGAAACCAGCGGTGTCGCCGATCCCGCCGATATCGTCCGCAACCTGATGGATCCCGTCATCCTGCGCGAGGCGCCGGTGGAAACGGTGCTTTGTGTGCTGGACGCCGCGACGCCGCCGGCGGCCTTGGACGATGCGCTCCAACGCTCGCAACTGCGCGTCGCCGATATCGTCGCGTTGAGCAAGCTGGATCTGGCGGATGAAGGCGCAGGCCTGCGGATGCGCGAGGCCATCCGCGCGCAGCGCGTCCCTGCCGTCGTGGTCGATGCAAAGCACGGCGAGATCCCGTCCGCGCTGCTGTTTTTCGCGAGCGATCGCGCATCCGCGCCGCGCGATCCGGGACCGAAACGCCCGGCAGAAGAGCGCTTCGAGACGTTGAGCTGGACCTCCGACCAGCCGCTCTCGCTGCCGCGGCTGCAGCAGGCGATCGGCCGGCTTGCGCCAAAGCTTGCGCGCGCCAAGGGCCTGTTCGAAACCGTCGAGCAGCCCGGCCGCCAGATGGTGTTCCAGTTCGCCGCCGGCCGCGCCACCCTGGCGCCGGGCGAGTCGCCTGCACCGGGCGTGCCGCGGGCACGGATCGTCTTCATTGCCGAGGTCGGGGTGCTCTCGAAAGTCGAGCTCGACGAGGTTATGGCAACGTGCCTAGTGCCCGGGTGAAGCCATGATGCACGTCTCACAGATCCGTCTTTTGCGACGCCTGCCGGATCACAATCCTCCTTTGCGGAACACGAGCGGCTCGCTCGGCTTGAATGACCCGGTCACGTCGCCGACGAGGTCGCCGCCCTCGTGCACGAGGTCGAGCTTGCGCACCGGAGCACCCGCAGCAAAGTCCAATCCATCGAGGCGAACCCATACGATGTTTGGGCTGAGCACTGACTCGAAGAAGTAGATGCGGTCGGTGGCGTCCGCGACCGCGCGCCAGATGGTGTGCGACAGATCCGGATGCCTGGCGTCCGAACTGCCAAAGGGCTGGGCCACATTGCGCGCGATCGAGAGCACGCCGGCGACGGTCTCGCGGTAATTGCTCGGCTTGGGCAGGTGCTGCCGATAATAGGCCGCGCGGACGAACCGATCGGCTGCCTCGGTCGTGCCGGGCAATCGTTCCGTGCCGCCGAAGCCCTGGTAACGCTGCAGGTTCTTCAGTTGCTCGGCGAAGGGCGGGTCGTTGGTCATGACCGTGTAGGAGCGGTCGTGATAGACGTGAGGCGTGCCGCCGGTGATCTCGATGATCGCGGAATCGCCGCTCGCATCCGCCAGCGACAGGTGAATGGTCACGGCCATGTCGGCGCCGGCGACCACGAAGGAGGTGGGGACGATCTGGAAATCGCGCTTCTCGGTCGCGGCCACGGCTTCGGCGACGGTCGCGAAATTGTCGAGCATGTACTGCGTCCACAGGCTGAGCGACAATCCCGGCACGCCCTGATCGCGCTTGCCGTAGTCGGAAGCGGCGAGCCACAATGCGTTGGCGATCAAGCCCTTCTCGTTGATGCCGTCGGCTGTTCCGACGTCGTAGGAGGAGGCGGCGACGCTGCCGTATTTGGATGTCCAGGTAATCGAATTGTCGTCGCCGCTGAGGCCACCGCGCGCAATGCCACGTGGAAAGGCCCACAGGTTGGAGCGCATGTCCTCAACCCAATCGAGGTTGCGGGCAACCACGACCGACTGGCCATTGTCGGCCCAGAGTACGCGCGAGCAGGCCGCGGCAAGACCGGTGCCCGCAAACGTCAATATCACCGCCCACGCGAGAGTGCGGCTCCGAAAGGAAGTTTGGATCATGACGTCGTCCGCCTTCATGTTAATCACCAGCCAAACAATGTTGGGGCCGGCGGCACGCGAACGTCATTGATCCTTGTCAACACTAAGGTTGCTTTTTATACATTCATCAACCGCAAGGGCGCGCGCGGACCGCTTTTATTGCCGAGTTCGGGGCACTCTCGAAAGCCGAACTCGACGAGGTGACGGCCACGCGAATCGCGGCTGGGCAATCAATCCTCCACCGGCAATTCATGACCGTGCGCGTACCACTCTGCGCGTGATGCCCATTGGACATGGCGGTCAGGCGTTGCGCCGAGCGGTTCGTCGAAGGCTCCGGCATGAATGATGGCCTCGCGCCCGCTTCGCGTCAGATGCGGCATCGGGCTGCCGCAGATCTTGCAGAACGCGGTGGCAAAACTTCGCGCGTCGGGCAGATCGAAGCGTGCGACGGATGTTTCGCCCCGCAACCAGCGCAGTGCGCCGGCCTTGACGATCACCTCGCAGGAATGCGCAGTCCCGGTCGCCTTGCGACAGCGCGAACAATGGCAATTGAGGAAACGGTCGAACGGACCCTCGACCTCGAATGCGACTTCGCCGCACAGGCAGCTTCCCCGGAACATAGCCATGTCACCTTCCCTTTGCGGCGATGGTTGCTCCGCGGCCTATCAGACCCTTCCGGCCGGCAATTCTCAAGGGGGTGTTGGCAGATCCGGCACGCTCACGCGAATTGCGCGATGCCGTGACCGACGGACCAGTTCTCCGCGGGCGCATCGAGCACGTTGACGAAGACGTCCTCGGGACGGATGCCCGGGTTGTCGCCGAGCAGCTCTGCGATCCTTCGATACAGCGCCTTCTTCTGCTCGGCGGTGCGCGAAGCGAACACGGTGATCTGGATCAGCACGGCATCGTCGCTGCGGTTGACGCCGTAGGCATTGCCGCAGCGGAAGTTCGTTGGCGAATATTCGCTGATGGTCATGAACTCGTCGCCTTCAGGCACGTTCAGCGCCTCGCGCATGGCGCGATAGAGACCGTCGAGGATCGCCTTTCGGTAGGCGTCCGGCTTTCCGGCACGCATCGAGATATGAAGGAGGGGCATCAGCTGGTTCCTTTGCATGCGGGCCCGATCGGCAGGCGCATCCAAGCACCAACCGTTCGGCCATTGACGAAACGGGCCATCAATCCCAGTTAATTCTTGACACGATGTCTAGAAATCACGTTCTTGACGTGATGTCAAATACCAGGGGGCACCACTTGAGACCGCGCGAATTCGATCACGACGATGTCCTGCGAATCGCATTCGGCCAGTTCTGGCGCAAGGGCGTGCGCGGCACCTCGCTGTCCGACATTGCGCGCGATGCCGGGGTCCAGCGCGGCAGCCTCTACAATGCCTTCGGCAGCAAGGAGGCGCTGTTCCTCCAGGCCTATGAACGCTATGCCGGCGATTATCTCGCCGCCCTGCAGAAGGCGCTCGGCACCGGCTCACTCCGTAAACGCCTCACCGCGTTCTTCGATCTGACCATCACCAATTTCCGGTCCGGTTCACCGCCACGCGGCTGCCCGACCACACGCGGCCTTATGGAGCTTGGCGCGGCGGAAGGCGAGGGACTCGACGAGGAGGCGCGCAAGGCTTTCGCAACTCTCATCTCGCGCATCACCGCGCTGGTTCAGGATACGCTGGTGGCGGGCGCCGAACGCGGCGAGTTCAGCGGCCATCCCGCAGCCGCGGCGCTGCACATCATCACGGTGACGCGCGGCCTTGCCGTGCTCGAGCGCGCCTACGATGACGAGCCGCAGTTGCGCAGGATCGCCGCTCACACGATCGACCTCGTGCTCGGCAAGACCGGGCGTTAGCAGACCGCAAGCGCGTTGACGGCCCGAGTGGCCGCAACTTCCTGCTCGAGGCCGACGAGCTGGCCGATGACAATTTTGAGTTCGCCAGCCTCCTTGCCGCGCGCCAGGGCCAGGAGCCGCATCAACTCACCCTCGTCCTTTGACAGCTTCCGGCACGACGGCGGCATGAAGCACAGCTCGCAAGGACGTCCGCTGCGCAGGATCCTGACCAGCGCGGCCACGCGGGCGACCAGCAACGGACTGTCGGAAATGCCGGGCGCTTCGTCGGCGAAGCGATAGGCCGCCTCCCAGCAATCGGAGGCGCCGGTCGCATAGGCCGCGCCGATGAATCGGAACAGCGAAAGCGCGACGCGACAGAATTCATCGCAGCCTTCGACACTTCGCGGCTTGTCCTGCGTCATGCGGCGATCTCGTCAGTGCAAGGTGGGGCTTCCGACGAACCAGCTCTGCATCGTCATCGTCCGCGCGACGTCGAGCGGACGAATTTGTCGATCCGGCAAGATGAGACCGGCCATGCGGAAGATTGTCGCGAGCCCCCTGACGGGCACGAGCGCCCAATCGGCGCCGACCGGCGGCAGCCAGCACTCGAACTGCTGGCGTGCGACTTCGATGCGCTCCTCTTGCGCAGCCGCGATCGCGCGCAAGATTCCGTGCTCGCTGCCCGACATCTTCGGGCAGGTGGGACAATGAACCTCGATGGGCGTATGTGCCGTGCACGCAAAGATCTCGACGATGGCCTCCAGCGAAGGCACGGCGTCGCCGACGCGAAAATGGTCGTACACATGCTGAATATCTGCCGCGGTCGGAACTGCGGTCCCGCTGCGCGCCTTGGCACGAAATCCCCAGATGAGGAGCCGCTCTGCTGCGCACAACGCGGGAAAGGAGAGCGTCCTGGTGTCCGTCGATCGATCCATGAATCCTCCGGCTGCTGGCTGCGCTCTGTGGTGATCGTTCTGCCAGCGGCACGCGCAAGTCAACGCCGCGAAGGGCGATATCGAGGTCTTCTAGAATTCGAGCAGTGGCCCCGCGCGCCGATCCATGCGACAGACCCTGCAAGAGCTCGTGTTCAACGAGCCCGGTTTTTTGAACCGTTCAAATCAGGGAACCGGGACGGGAGCTCACGTCGGCCACGCCCATTTCACCGCGACCTCCTGCTTCAAAGCGTGCGCGCCGTACCATATTGCCGCAGACGCCGGAAACAAGCGTGGCGCATGGCCTGATTTACGACGCCTTAAGGCGGGCCAAGGCATATCGAATCCATTCGGGCGATGGTCGGGTCGCCCCCGCTTGATTGCATGCGGCGCGCGCTGGCGGCTTGCCTTTAGAGAGAGAAACTGTGCTCAACCAGATTTCGATCCGAACAAAACTTCTGAGTGCCGTACTTGCGATGGCCGTGGCAATCTGCTGCGTGACCGGCATCGCGCTGTGGTCGATGTACCAGCGCATGTATCAGGACAGGGTCAACGTCCTGAAAGCCATGGTCGACGCCGGCTACAGTCTTGCGGAAAAATTCGAGGCCGCTGCGGTCGCGGGACAATTGACCCGCGACGAAGCTCAGGCCCGCTTCAAGGATGCGTTGCTCAAGATCCGATATTCGGGCGACGAGTATCTGTTTGCCCATACCTATGATCAGGTGGGCTTCGCTCATCCCAGCCCGAAATTGATGGGCAAGGACGTCTCCGGCATCAAGGACAGCAACGGAGTTCCCGTTATCCCGGCGCTCCTCGACATCGTGCGCAAGTAGAACGAGGGTACCTACGCCTATGACTGGCCGCTGCGCCAGGACGATCCGAAGACGGCGGTGAAGCTGTCCTACGTCAAGGGTTTTGCGCCTTGGAAGATCTTCATCGGAACCGGCGTCTTCGTCGATGACATCTGGACCGACTTCATGGCGATGGTCTGGAAGATCCTCGGCATCATCGGACTGCTCGCGTTTCCGGCGATCGGTTTGGTCGGACTGGTCGGTTTCGCCGTCAGCCGCAGCATTCGCGGCGTCAGCACGGCGATGCAGGCGCTGGCCGATGGCGATCTGTCGATCGACCTCCCCGAAGCGCAGCGGGCCGATGAAGTCGGGCAGATGGCGCGTGCCACGACATATTTCCGCGACCGGATGGCCGAGAGCGAGAAGCTGCGCGCCGAGCAGGAGCGATTGCGCTCGGATACCGCCGCCCAGCGCAAACAGGACATGTACCGTCTCGCCGATGATTTCGAGCACGCGGTCGGCGCAATCATCGAAACCGTCTCGCAGGCGGCAGGCAAGCTCGAGACCTCGGCGGACACTCTGACGTCGAGCGCCGACAGATCACAGGACCTCGCCAAGACGGTGACTGCGGCTTCGGGCGAGGCTTCGACCAACGTCCAGTCCGTCGCGGCCGCGACCGAAGAACTCAGCTCCTCGATCACGGAGATTAGCCGACAGGTGCAGACGTCGGCCCGCATGGCCGGCGAAGCCGTCGCGCAGGCGCACAAGACAAACGAGCGGGTCACCGAGCTGGCGAGAGCTGCCAGCAGCATTGGTGACATCGTTGCGCTTATCAACGGGATCGCGGCGCAGACCAATCTGCTGGCGCTCAACGCCACCATCGAGGCCGCGCGGGCGGGCGATGCAGGCCGCGGCTTCGCCATCGTTGCTTCGGAGGTGAAACTGCTGGCCGAGCAGACGGCCAAGGCGACCGGTGAGATCAGCGAGCAGGTCAGCGGAATGCAGGCGGCAACCGGCGAGTCCGTCGCCGCGATCAAGGAGATCGGCAACACGATCGGCGGCCTCTCGGAAATCGCGTCTGCAATTGCCGCAGCCATTGAGGAGCAGGGCACGGCCACGCAGGAGATCTCGCGCAACATCCAGCAGGCTGCGCATGGCACCCAGCAGGTGTCCGCCGGTGTTTCCGACGTGCAGCGCGGCGCGTCCGAGACGGGGGCGGCGTCATCTCAGGTCCTGTCAGCGGCTCGGTCGCTCGCCGCCGACAGCGCAAGCCTGAAGCAGAAGGTCAGCTCGTTCCTTACCTCCGTCCGCGCGGCCTGAGCAGGTCCGCGCTTCGGGGAACCGAAAGGCTTAAGGCTTCGCTAAGGAGGTCGGGATAAAATGGCATATCAGCCCCGCCCAGTCCTTGCGAGCTCCGATGATTTTCTCCCGCATCAGTTTCAAGCTGGTCCTCATTGTCGGCATCAGCCTGCTCGGCATGATCGCGCTCGTGCCGATCGCGCTGTCGACCCTGCGCAGCCAGATGGTCGCCGACCGCCAGGCCAAGACCCAGCACATGGTCGATGTCGGCTACGGCATCCTGGCGCACTATCAGAAGCTCGAGAGCGACGGGAAACTCCCGCGCGAGCAGGCGCAGGCAGCCGCGATGGCCGAGATCAAGAGCCTGCGCTACGACAAGGTCGAGTATTTCTGGATCAACGACATGACCCCGAAGATGGTCATGCATCCGATCAAGCCCGAGCTTGACGGCAAGGATCTCGCCGGGATGAAGGACCCCTCGGGCAATGCGCTGTTCCTCGGCTTCGTCGACGTCGTCAAGAAACAGGGCGCGGGCTTCTACAGCTATCTCTGGCCGAAGCCCGGCTTCGAACAGCCGGTCGGGAAAATCTCCTATGTGAAGGGCTTTGCCCCCTGGGGCTGGATCATCGGCACCGGCATCTATCTCGACGATGTCGACGCCGTGTTCCGCCAGGATGCAATGACGTTCGGGCTCGTGTGCCTCGCGGTGTTCGTGCTCGTGCTTGGCGCCTCCTTCGCGATCGGCCGCAGCGTGACCCGGCCGCTCGCGACGATTACCGGACTGACCGAGCGCCTCGCCGCCGGCGACAGCGCGTTCGAGGTGCCCTACACCAACCGTCGCGACGAGGTCGGCGGGCTCGCCAAGGCGCTGGCGGTGTTCAAGGACAATGCCGCGGCCGTGGGCCGGATGCATGCCGAACAGCAGGAGACGAAGCAGCGGGCCGACGACGAGAAGCGCAAGACCATGGCCGAGCTCGCCGGCAGGTTCGAAGCGAGCGTCCAGGCCGTGGTCCGCGACGTCTTCAGCGAGGCGCGCGCGATGCAGCAGGCTGCGCAAGGCATGTCGGAAACCGCGAACAAGGCGACCGACCGCGCCAGCTTCGTCGCCACCGCCTGCCAGCAGGCCTCAAACAATGTGCAGACGGTAGCCTCGGCTGCCGGGCAGTTGTCGGCCTCCATCACTGAAATCAGCCAGCGCGTTGCGCAGGCGGCAACCGTCGCCGACAAGGCTGCCGCCGACGGCCAGCGTACCAACGACACCGTGCAGGGGCTGGCCGCGGCCGCCCACAAGATCGGCGAGGTGATCGACCTCATCAACCAGATCGCCTCGCAGACCAATCTGCTCGCGCTCAACGCCACCATCGAAGCCGCGCGCGCTGGCGAGGCCGGCAAGGGATTTGCCGTGGTCGCGAGCGAGGTGAAGTCGCTGGCGAGCCAGACCGCCAAAGCGACCGACGAGATCGGCGCCCAGATCACCGCGATCCAGGCCGAGACCAATCAGGTCGTCGGCAACATCGAGAGCATCCGCGCCACGATCCTGGAGGTCAACGAGATCTCCTCGTCGATCGCAGCCGCGGTCGAAGAGCAGGGCGCCGCCACACAGGCCATTGCCCACAGCGTGCAGGAAGCGGCCTCCGGCACCGACCAGGTCTCGCAGAACATCTCCGGCGTCACCGACGCGACCGCGGAGACGGGCCAGGCCGCGGGCCTCGTGCTGCAATCGAGCGGCCGCCTGACTGAGAAGCTCCAATCGCTGGAGAACGAGGTCAGCGCCTTCGTTGCGGGCGTGCGGGCGGCGTAGGTTCTCCGCCTTCCCGCTTTGCTCCGTTTTTGCGGGGAGAAGGGGAGGAAATCTCTTGGCGCGGGCCCTCACCACCGCCACATCGCCTGAAGCCGGTAGTAGTCGAAACTGCGGCCGCCGGCGTCACGGATGTACTGGCCGGCATAGATGTGCGCATAGAGCGCGTGCAATTGGAGGAAGCGGTTGGCCTCCCAGGTCATGTCGACCTGGCCGATCTGCGCCACGTCAAGCGCCTTCGAGCCCTTTGCGGTGATCAGCGTTCCGATCGGACCATAGACGGAATCGGCCACGGCGACCTTGCGAACGAAATTCCAGTTCGCTCCGAGCACGAGACCCGGGGCGATCAGCATCTGCGCGTAGGGCTGGATGTTGGTCGCATTCGAGACCGAGAGCAGCGACATTTCGGAGATCACGCTGGCCGCCGGATAGGCGCCGGTGAAGTTGTGAAATGCGCCGCTGTTGAGATTGTCGTCGCCGGAGGCGTAATGCGCGCGAACCCCCAGCTTGGGCGTGACTTTGCGGCGGAGAAAGTCGCGCGGTGCAAAGCGGTAGCCGACATCGCCGAATGCGCCATAGGCGGAGATGGCTGCCGAGCCGAACGAGCCCCACTGGTAGGTTGCCTCGCCGATCAGCTCAAAACCCCGGACACTGGACGCGATCCGGGCGCCTCCGCTCCAGCGATCCTCGGCCGCCGTTCCCCGCGCGTAGGTCACGCTGGCCTGCTGCCGGCCATACACGTAAGCATCGACCGCCATCGGAATTCCGAACGGGCTGCGCACCGCGGCGTAGCCGCCGCGAAAATATTCGCTGTTCAAGGTGGCGTCGTCGAAACTGCCGGGCAGGATGTTGACGGGATGCGCGGCGAAGGCGCGCAAGGTCAGCATGCGATCGTTGTACTCGGCAAGGAAGCCGTCGAACGATCGCCTGATATTGGTGGGATCGCGGACCGACAGCCAGCGGGAATCGCCGAGATAGAGCTCTTCGCGTCCGCTCCGCACCATGAAGTTGCCGCCTGCCATCGGCAGGACGACGTCCACGAAACCCTGGCGCAGGTCCGGCGCGCTCTGGTCGTAGGCGCGCTGCACCGGGCGACCGCCCTCATGAGAAGTATCGAACTGGACGAAGGTCCGGAACACCTGCCCGATGTGAAGATCGAAATCGAGCAACAGCCGCTCCTGGTTCGATGCCCAGTCAAATCCGCTCTTCCCTATCCCGAACAGATAGGGGCTGTAGCCGTCGAGCCGGTAGCGCGCTTCGCCGCCAAGCGAGAGCCAGCTGCCTGGCAAGCCCGGCAGCGGAATGTATTTGATCTGCTCCCAGGCATCGCGTTGCCGCTTGTTCGCGAGATAGGAGTAGTCCTCCTGCCAGCGATAGAGACGGAATGGCTTTGCTTGGGCGGCGGAGACCTCGACGGCTTCGTCGTCCTCTTCGTCCTGCGCGCGGGCGGGCACCGCGAGTGAGGCGAACAATATTGCCGAACCGATAAGTCCGACTGCGAGACGGCGCGCGATGCCGCGACACGGCACGCTGCTCTCGGGGTGCAGCTTCGCGAACCCCGGTGATTTCGATCCGCCGGGCCCGCACGTGATCCGTCTTCGACACTGCAACGCAACCATCAACGCCCCCGCTGCGCCGCCATCCAACTTATGCGGCACCACGATCCCTCGCTCAATTTTTTCTGGGAACAGAGCATCCCCAGCACGAACTGCAATCGCGATCTTGGTCGTAGCTTCCGCGCAGTCCTGGTCGGCACGCGGATATTCCGGCTCGCGGGAGCCGCCGCTTGCGACCGGCTTTGTTGCCCTTGACGTCTGGCACTAAAGTGCAGAAGCAGGACAATCGAACCCGTCGATCCGCCACGCGGGCCATGGAGATCTCCGAATGTCGTTCTCTAAGCTGCTGATCGCCAATCGCGGCGAGATCGCCATCCGCGTCGCGCGTGCCGCGGCCGATGCCGGCATCGCGACGGTTGCGATCCATCCCGCCGACGACGCGCTCTCACTGCACGTGCGTGTAGCCGATGAGGCGCTCGAAATTCCCGGCCGCGGCGCGCGCGCCTATCTCGACATCGAAGCTGTGGTAAAGGCGGCGACGAGTGCCGGTTGCGATGCAGTGCATCCCGGTTATGGCTTCCTCAGCGAGAACGCGGCGTTTGCCAAGGCCTGTGCGGATGCGGGCCTTGTCTTCGTCGGACCGAAGCCGGCCGCGCTCGAACTGTTCGGGGACAAGGTCGCGGCCCGGCAACTCGCGAAGCGTTGCGGCGTGCCTGTGATCGCCGGCACCAGCGGGCCGTCGTCGCTCGATGAGATCACGTCGTTCTTCAACTCGCTGGGCAGCAGCGCGGCAATCGTGATCAAGGCGATGGCCGGCGGCGGCGGCCGCGGCATGCGGGTGGTGGAGAATGCGAACGATCTTGCGGAAGCCTATGCGCGCTGCCAATCCGAGGCCAAGGCGGCGTTCGGCTTCGACGGTGTCTATGCCGAGCGGCTGATCCGACAGGCGCGCCACATCGAGGTGCAGATCATCGGCGATCATCACCGGGCGATCTCGCATCTCTGGGAGCGCGAATGCACCATCCAGCGCCGGCACCAGAAGCTGATCGAGGTGGCGCCGAGCCCCTCGCTGAGCGATGGCTTGCGCGGTCGCATCATCGAGAGCGCGAAGCAGCTCGCCGCGGCTGCGGCTTACGACAATCTGGGGACCTTCGAGTTCCTGGTCGACGGCTCCGCCGAGGACAGCTTTGCCTTCATCGAGGCCAATCCGCGGCTCCAGGTCGAGCATACCGTGACAGAGGAGGTGCTCGGACTTGATCTCGTTCGCGCCCAGCTCGCGGTCGCATCAGGCGCGACACTCGATTCGCTCGGTCTGGCGCAGGCGTCGATCCCAAGACCGCGCGGCTATGCCATGCAACTGCGCGTCAACATGGAGACGCTTGACGTGTCAGGCGCGACGCATCCGACCGGCGGCGTGCTCGCCGTGTTCGAGCCGCCGTCCGGCCCCGGCGTCCGCGTCGATAGCTTTGGGTATGCCGGTTACAAGACCAGCGCGGCGTTCGACTCCTTGCTGGCCAAGGTCATCGTTCATACGCCGGGTGAAGGCTGGCATGATATCGTCGCCAAGACCTCGCGTGCCCTGCGCGAATTCCGCATCGAGGGCGTCGTCACCAACATCGCCTTCCTCCAGGCCGTGCTGGCGCATCCCGATTTCAGGACCAACCGCATCGCGACCGATTTCATCGATCGCAACATCGCCAAGCTGGTCGAGTCGGCGGACGGTGCAGCCAAGCCGCTCTACTTTGCCGCGACCGAGCACAGAGGCACACACACCGCCGAGACGCACGTTGTGGAAGCCGTGCCTGAAGGTGCCGTGATGGTCGCGGCCCCGTTGCAGGGCACCATCGTCACCATTCAGGTGAGGGAGGGCGAGGTCGTCCGTCCGGGCCAGCAGCTCGCCGTGATCGAATCCATGAAGATGGAGCATCTCGTCATGGCTGAGCAGGGCGGCCGTGTCATGAAGCTGACCGCCGGTGACGGCGTCACGCTGCTGCATGGCGAGCCGATCCTCTATCTTGAGCCGCTTGATGTTGCCGCCGACGCATCGGCAGCGGAAGCCGATGTCGATCTCGATCACATCCGTCCCGATCTCGCCGAACTGACCGCGCGCCAGGCCAACACGCTCGATCAAAATCGGCCGGCCGCGGTCGAGCGCCGCCGTAACACCAATCAGCGTACCGCGCGCGAGAACGTCGCCCAGCTCGTCGACGACGGCTCGTTCATGGAATATGGCAGCCTCGCCATCGCTGCCCAGCGCCGCCGACGCAAACTCGACGATCTCATCAAGAACACGCCGGCCGACGGCCTCGTGATGGGCGTTGCCACCGTCAACGCCGAAAAGTTCGGCGCGGACGCCGCGCGCTGCATCGTCGTGGCCTATGACTACACCGTGCTCGCGGGCACGCAGGGCCACATGAACCACAAGAAGATCGACCGCATGCTCACGCTTGCAGAAGACTGGCGCGTGCCACTGGTGTTTTACGCCGAAGGCGGCGGCGGCCGGCCCGGCGACACCGACCGGCTCGGCATGACCGGCCTCGACGGCCCGTCCTTCGTGCAGTTCGCAAGGCTTTCCGGCCTCGTGCCTGTCATCGGAGTCGTCTCAGGCTATTGCTTCGCCGGCAACGCCGCAATGCTCGGCTGCTGCGACGTCATCATCGCCACCAAGAATGCCTCGATTGGCATGGGTGGCCCGGCCATGATCGAAGGCGGCGGTCTCGGCGTCTATCACCCGGCGGAAGTCGGCCCTGTCTCGTTCCAATCGCCGAACGGCGTGATCGACATCCTGGTCGAGGACGAGGAAGAAGCTACATCGGTTGCGCAGAAATATCTGTCCTATTTCCAGGGCGCGGTGACGGAGTGGGAGGCCGCCGACCAGCGGCTGCTGCGTCGTGCCATCCCCGAGAACCGGCTGCGCGTCTACGACATCCGCGGTGTGATCGATCTCGTCGCCGACAAGAACAGCGTGCTGGAGCTGCGCCGCGACTATGGCGTCGGCATGATCACCGCGCTGATCCGCATCGAAGGCAAGCCGTTCGGCCTGATCGCCAACAATCCGCGACATCTGGGCGGCGCCATCGATGCCGATGCCGGCGACAAGGCCGCGCGCTTCCTCCAGCTCTGCGACGCTTTCGATCTGCCTGTCGTCTCGCTCTGCGACACGCCCGGCTTCATGGTCGGCCCGGAGGCCGAGAAGACCGCGATCGTGCGCCACGTCTCGCGCATGTTCGTGACAGGCGCCAGTCTCACCGTGCCCTTGTTCGGCATTGTGCTGCGCAAGGGCTATGGTTTGGGGGCACAGTCGATGATTGGCGGCGGCTTTCACGCCTCGTTCTTCACCGCGGCCTGGCCGACCGGGGAGTTCGGCGGCATGGGTCTGGAAGGCTATGTCCGTCTCGGCTTTCGTAAGGAGATGGAAGCGATCACTGATCCCGAGGAGCGCGAGACCTACTACCGCAACAAGGTCGCCGAACTCTATGCCAACGGCAAGGCGGTCTCGATCGCCTCGGTCTTCGAGATCGACAACGTCATCGACCCCGCCGAGACGCGGCGCTGGATCATCGCGGGGCTGCGGTCGGTGCCCAAGCCGCCGGCGAGGACGGAGAAGAAGCGGCCTTGTATCGACACGTGGTGAGGGCAGTGCAGCAATAGCTGCATCCCGGTTCCCGATTGACATCCCAGCCTGAGGTGCCAGACTTTGCACAATAATACAGGGTGGAGACGTCCGCGATGGCCAGCCTTTCGGCCTCGAACCATGTCGCCCGCGTCATGTCCGTGGCCAATCATGTGGCCGACGTCGACACCTCCTCGCGCATCGAAAACTCCTGGCGGCGCTGCCTGATCAGCCACAAGCTCGACCCCGCCCGCCAGGGTCCGCCGCAGACCCTCACCGAGGCCGAGATCCGTCACGTCGCCGAGCCCCTGGAAGAGACCATCCGGCTGCTCACGCCCGAGCTCGACGATCTCGCCCGCGTGCTGCGCGATGCGGGCTATTGCGTCAATCTGGCTGACGCGAACGCGACCATGCTGTTCAGCCGTCTCCCGGGCGAGGCCGACGCGCGGATGTTTCTGGACTGGAAGATCTACACCGGCTCGAATTTCGCCGAGACCTTCGAGGGCACCAACGGACTTGGTACCGCGCTCGCCGAGCAGAAGCCGATCCTGGTGCATCGCGACGAGCATTTCCGCGCGCAATGGCACATGTTCTCCTGCGCCGTGGCGCCGCTGTTCGACCACGACGGCCGTCTCGCCGGCGCGATCAACATCACCTCCTGCCGCGAGGACCTCGAACGGGCCGCGCATCAGCTTGCGCTGGCGGTGACGATGGAGGCGACACGGCGGATGGAGGGCGCGATCTTCCGCGACCATTTCCGCAACGCCTGGATCGCCACCGTGCCAGGCGATGGCGGCAGCGGCCTGCTCGCCTATGACGAGGACCGCCGCATCGTCGGCGCCTGCCGCTCGGCGCGGGCGCTTCTCGGCCTCACCGACGGCCTGATCGCCTCAGGTATCGATCTGTCGCGCTACATCAAGCTCGACCATTCGCACCATGCCGACGACATCCTCGAGATGCGCCGCGCCGATGGGCGTCCATTGGGCCAGAGCCATGTCGCCCCGCCGCTGTGCGCAAAGGCTGCGGCGTTACGTCGTGATGCGCCCGTCGATCGCTTCGATGCCCTGCACCGGCTCGCCGGCCGCGACCCCGGTCTGATCAGGAGCGTGAAGCGCCTCCGGAGCATCGGCGATCACAATCTGCCGGTGCTGCTGCATGGCGAGACCGGCGTCGGCAAGGACGTGTTCGCCCGCGCGATTCATGCCGCGAGCAACCGCGCCCGCAGCAACTACGTCGCGCTGAATTGCGCGGCGATGCCCGAGAGCCTGATCGACGCCGAGCTGTTTGGTTACGAAGCCGGCGCTTTCACCGGCGCGCGCCGCGACGGCTCGAAGGGCCTGATCGTGCAGGCGGACGGTGGCACGCTGTTTCTCGACGAGATCGGCGACATGCCGATCGGCTTGCAGACGCGGCTCCTGCGCGTGCTGGAGAATCGCGAGGTCTGGCCGCTCGGTTCGCTCAAGCCCGTCGCCGTCGACATCCGCCTGATCAGTGCCACCCATCGCGACCTCGGCCGCATGGCGGAGGAAGGGGCTTTCCGCGCCGACCTCTATTTCCGCCTGCGCGGCATGGAAGTGCGGCTGCCCGCCTTGCGCGAGCGCGTCGACCGCGATGACATCATCCGGCAGGTTGCCCGCGAGGAGGCGCCGAACTGCCGGCTCTCGCAGGAGGCTTGGGCGCAGTTGGTGGCCTATCCGTTTCCCGGCAACATGCGCCAGCTTCGCCACGCGCTGCGGCTGGCCGGCTGCACGGCCGAGGATGGCGTCATCATGGACGCCGATCTCGATCTTCCGCCGTTCGGTGGGCGGACAACGGAGATTGATCTCGAAGCGGCCGAACGCGCAGCGATCATTGAGGCGCTGCGCAAGAACGGCGGCCGCGTCACGGAGGCTGCCCGCGCGTTAAAGCTCAGCCGCGCGACGCTGTATCGGAAGATCAAGCAGCTGAAGATCGACACCGCGCAATAGGGCTCAATCGCAAGCGGCGATGGGAAAGGGTATCTCTCCGCCGGCCCGGAATCGTAAGGTGGGCAAAGGCGCACTTGCGCCGTGCCCACCATCTCTAACCGAGTGTTGACGTGCGTGGGCACGCTTCGCTTTGCCCACTCTACGATACTGTATTCGCGGCGGGGGGCGCTGTTTACGAAAAATCCGTCCAGCTCAAATGCCGTGAATCGAGATCGCCGACTGAAACAGTCTCGCGGATTTCCTGCGGCGTGTGGAAACTGCTGCGCAAATACACCAGCGGCGCCGCCGCGGCCGAATGCGTCGCACGACGCACTTCGCCGACGAAGATCGAATGCGTCCCGGTCTCGAACTCCTGCGCCAGCGCGCAATCGAACGCGGCGACGGCGTCGGTCAGAACCGGCGCGCCCGTGACGCCGCGCGTCCATTGGCCGAACGCAAACCGGTCATCGCCATTGACGCCCTTCTGGCCGCTGAAGGTCAGCGCCAGCAGCGCGTGATCCTCGTGCAGGAAGTTGATCGCGAACGCGCCTTCCTCGCGGATGCGGGCGTGAGCGCTGGCATTGCGGTTGACGCAGACGATCAGCGAGGGCGGATTGTCCGAGAGCGAGCAGGCCGACGTCACCGTGAGCCCGGTGCGCTTGCCATGCTCGGCGCCGACAGTGACCAGCGCGACCGCGCCGGCACATTGGCGCATCGCCTGCTTGAACTCTTTGGCGTCGACGGTCACGCGGACATCTCCGAAAATAGTAGCGGGTGCGACACGTTCGCGCCGCACCCGTGTCAGGTCAAGCTGCCTTCTTCGCGGAGCCGAGATGCTTCAGGCGCGGCATCACCTCGTTCTTGAGCAGCGCGAGCGAGCGGTGCCAGGCTTCCGGCTTGTGCTTGTAGTCGAAGCCGAACACGCAGAGCACGCCGAAGCCGCCGACCTCGTCGTAGATCTTCTCGATCTTCTCGGCGACGGTCGCCGGCGAGCCGACGATCCAGTTCCGCTTGGCGCAATATTCGACCGTGACGTCGCTGTCCGGCACGTCGGGGGCGTGCTTCAGATAATCCTTGAAGCCGAAATGGCCGAGCAGCGGCAGGAAGTACTCGCTCATCATCCGGCCCATCATGTCGCCGGTCGAGAGCTTCCAGGCTTCCTCGTCCGTGTCGGCGACGAACACCTCGCGCACCAGCCGCCAGTCCTGCCGGTTCGGCTTGCGGCCTGTTTTCGCAGCGCCAATCTCGACCGAATCCCAATGACTGGAGACATAGGCCGGGTTGAGATTGAGGCTCATCGGAATGAAGCCGCGCTCGCCCGCAAGCTTCAAGGTGTCCGAGTTCTTGGACAAGCCTGCGACGCCGATCGGCGGATGCGGCGCCTGCAACGGCTTGATGTGAGGCTTGAGGAAATCGAACATGGTGTCCGGCTTGCTCACCGTCCAGAATTTGCCCTTGTGGGTGAACGGTGCCGGCTCGGTCCATAGCTTCAGGATGATCTCCAGCGCCTCGCGGGTCATGTCGCGGTTCTGGCCGCTCATGCCGTCGACGTTGAACATCGCCCAGTCGCTCGGCAGGCCGCTCGCCGCGACGCCGAAATTGAGCCGACCCTCGGAGAGATGGTCCAGCATCGCGACGCGGTTGGCGAGTTCGGCCGGATGATGATAGGGCAGCAGGAAGCCGCCTGGCCCGATGCGCAGGCGCTTGGTCTGCATCAGCGCCTGCGCAATCAAGAGATCAGGCGTGGGATTGGGTTCCCAGGGCGCAGTGTGGTGCTCACCGATCCAGGCTTCCTGATAGCCGAGTTCGTCGAGCCAGCGCAGGACCTGCAGGTCCCAATCATGTCCTTCCTTCAGGCCGCACTCCGGCGGATGTGAAGGCATCGTGAAATAGCCGATCTCCATGGGGTTCCTCATCTGATGTTGACGCGTCTTGCTGCGCGTTCTCTGGCTTGAACAGGAACAGCTTCAGCAAGCGGTGTGCCAGCGCGCTTCGCGGCTCGGAGCTCGCGAGAAAAGGCTGGTTTGTCGCGGCAATTGCCGATATCCCGAGGCAGATTTGCAAGGCACCGTCTCGATGTCGTGAGACGGCGTCTTGCCGGTGAGACGAGGATAGGCGTGACATGACCGAACCCGCAAACGTCGCGGTGGACTGGGGCACCAGCAGTTTCCGGCTCTGGCTGGTCGATCGCGCGGGGAACGTGCTGGCCGAGCGTCGCAGCGGCGAGGGCATGTTGGCCGCGGCCAAGGCGGGGTTTGCAGGCGTGCTGCGATCGCATCTTGCGGCCGTCGAGGCGCCTGCTGATCTGCCCGTCCTGGTCTGCGGCATGGCCGGGGCAAAGACCGGCTGGGTCGAGGCCGGCTATGTCGACACGCCGGCGCCCTTGTCCGCGGTTCTGAAGCAGGCCGCACGGGTGCCCGGCGAGGTGCGCGACATCCGCATCCTGCCGGGCATCGCGCAGCGCGACATGAAGGCTCCGGACGTGATGCGCGGCGAGGAGACGCAATTGCTCGGCGCGCTCGGACTCGGTGCCGCGGGCGAGGCGCTGGTCTGCATGCCCGGCACGCATTCGAAATGGGTGCGCGTGAAGGACAGCATTGTCGAGCATTTCGCGACGTTCATGACCGGCGAGCTGTTCAGCGTCGTGTCGCGCGAGACGATCTTGGCGCTCGCGGTCGCCGGCGCCGACGAGGCCGAGGATATCGCGAGCTTCAAGGCGGCGGTGAAAGCCGCCTTCGATGCGCCGGCCTTCGCCGCGAATTTGCTGTTCACAGCGCGGTCGCGCCAGCTGCTATTCGGCGGCACGCCGGCTGCCGCGCGCGCGACATTGTCGGGCACGTTGATCGGCACGGAGCTCGCGGCAGGACTTTCCGGCAGCGTGCCGAAAGCTGGCATCACGCTGATTGCGTCGGGCCGGCTCGCTGCATTGTATCGTCAGGCTTTCGATGCGTTGTCGGTCAACGTGAATCCGATCGATGCCGATGAAGCGGTGCGTCGCGGCCTGTCCATGGCGGCGGCGGCGATCTGGACGGAGTAGAAGGATACTTGAGATGAGCGTTCCCTTCCCGCCGATGAAGCGGCCTCTGGTCGCGATCCTCCGTGGCGTCAAGCCCGAGGAGTCCGAAGCTATCGTCGGCGTGCTGATCGAGGCCGGCATGACCGCGATCGAAATACCCTTGAACTCGCCGGATCCATTCCGCTCGATCGGCCTTGCGGCGAAGCTGGCCCCTTCAGGCGTGCTGATCGGCGCCGGCACGGTGCTGTCAGCCGCAGATGTCGATCGCCTCAACGATGTCGGCGGCATGCTCATGGTCTCGCCGAATGTCGACACCGACGTGCTGGCGCGCGCGCATCAGCACGGCATGGTGACGCTGCCCGGTGTGTTCTCGCCGACCGAGGCCTTGCTCGCCGCGCGCTCCGGCGCATCCGGCTTGAAGTTCTTTCCGGCAAGCGTGCTCGGCGCATCCGGCATTGCCGCGATCCGCGCCGTGTTGCCCGCGGGCGTGATGATCGCCGCCGTCGGCGGCGTCTCCGACCAGAACTTTGCTGAATACATCAAGGGCGGCGTCTCTGCCTTTGGGCTCGGCTCGAGCCTCTACAAGCCCGGCATGTCCGCCACCGATGTCGCCACGCGCGCAAAGGTGACGATCGATGCCTACGATCTCGCGGTTCAAAGCGGCTGATTGCCTGGCCTTAGCCGCGCTTCGTCGACGGCACGGGCAGCCGCTCGTGGCGGCGCTGGAAGCGTTGCCAGTGCAGCACGATGCCGATCAGCGCCGCCGGCACGAAGCCGAGCCCGATCAGCCAGTGCGGCAGCTCCTTCGGCGAGATGAAGGCGATGGCGATGTCGGAGATCAGCCACAGCGCTGCGAAGATCACCGCGAAATCGGTGCGCGGACAGCGCAGATAGTAGAATACCGCGGTGATGACCACCGCGGGCGCGAGCGCGATCGCGATCAGGACCGCCGTCAGCTCCTTCGGCGTCACCGCGTCGAGCACCATCGAGGCCAGCAGCCAGATGGCGGCAAACATGGCGATGATGTCAATCGGATGCCGCAACCCAATACCTCTTGCTGGAAGGCGCTATCGTGGGAGCTCAAGCCTTCGACACCGAGCCTTCGACGTCAAGGCGCTTCCGTCAAGTAAATTACGCCTATTCCTCGTCACTTCCCGGCGTCGGCCGCAGCATGAAATGACCGAAAGCGGAGGCGATCGGCTTGCCCGGATCGTCCTGCCAGGCTCGCGCTTCGAAGGCCACGATACGCCGGCCCTGCTTCACGATCGAGACATTGGCGATTGTGTCCAGCGCCCGGCCGGAGCGTAAGTAGTTGATGGTGAGCCCAATGGGCTTCGGCAGCGCCACGATGCCGAGTTCGCGCCGCACGCCGAGGATCGCCGTGGTCTCGAGGAACGCGCCGGTCATGCCGCCGTGGATGGCGGGCAGGATCGGGTTGCCGATGACCTTCGGCGAGAGCGGCATCGTCAGCGTGCCGTCGTCGTTGACCCGAATGCCGAGGGCGCGCGCGAACGGGCTGGTGGCGAACGGGCCGTCCGGATCGTCAGGCGCTTCCAGCGTCGGAAGGCTGCGCGAATCCATCTTGCGGTCCGCCAGCATGTTGGTGCGGTTGGCGCCGATCATGAAGCAGGCAGTTGCGGTCGCCACCGGATCGTGCTCGGAGTCCTGGTAGGCGGTGGAGCGCACGAAGGCGATCGAGCGGGTGGTGCGGTAGCACACCGAATGCGCCTTGATGGCGAGGCCTGGAGTCGCCGGCTTCTGGTAGTCGATGCGCAGGTCGAGCGTTGCGATCGCGCTGGTGCCGTCGAGCGCGAGCTGCACCGCCATGCCGCAGCTCTCGTCCAGCATGGCGGTGACGACGCCGCCATGCAGCACGCCGGTTTCGGTGTCGCCGACGAAGACGGGACGATAGGGCAGGCTCGACCACGCCTCGCCCGGCGCGAAGCGGTCGAGCTGGAGCCCGCTGATATGGCCGTAATCGGAACGGCGGCCCTTGATGGCCTCGGCGAGTTCCTCGAAGGAAAGCGTGGTGGATGAGCTGGGCATGACGACGTTCTAGACCAGTGTCGGGGGCGGCGCAAAACCTCGCACGGCGGCCCTGCAATGCCGGTTTGGCCTCGACACAGCCGGCCGAAGCAACGATGGTGGGCGTCCCATCGCCCGCGAGGAGTATCCCATGGCCGACCCCGAAACACCCGTCACCAATCCGGGGCCCGTCACCATTTCCAGCTCGAGCTCGGAACGGGCGCCGATCATCTATTTCGACGGTGCATCCTGCTTCGGCCACCACAACGGCGCGATCCAGATCGAGCTCGCCGCGAACCTCCTGATGCCGGTCGGCGCCGCCGTCAGGGTCGACGTGGTCCAGACCGCGCACTTGCGCTGCAGCGTTGCCGCCGCTCTGGCGCTGCGCGAAGCGCTCGACAAGGCGCTGGCGATGTACAAGCAGGGTCAGGAGCAGCCGCCGCTGGAAGACATTCCGGCCGTGAAGAATTGACGCCTCAGAGAAGCGATCGCATTCGAATGCGATCGCTTCTAATCAGCCGACATGCACCTTCGGCTTCCTGCCGCCGTTCCACTTGCCGTCCAGCGCGCGCTCGATCTGGGCGGCGAGTTGCAGCAAGAGGCCGTCATTGGCCTGCTTGGCGATCGCCTGGATGCCGAGCGGAAGGCCGTGCTCTTGCGCTGCCATCGGCATCGAGATCGCCGGCATGCCGCAGAGATTGGCGAGCGGCGTGAAGGCGAAGAAGCGCCAGAGATTGTCGAACCAATCGCGCACGTCAGGATTGTCGGAGATCGTGAGGTATTGCTTCGTGCCGACCTTCGGCGTCGGCAGCGCGGTGATCGGCGTCAGGATCACGTCCCACTGCTCGAAGAAGCTGCCGAAGCCGCGCGAGGTCGTGTTGAACACGCCCTGCATCTTGGCGCGTTCGGCGAAGCTGGTGTGGCGTCCGGCTTCCCAGATCCGGATGTTCATGGGCTCGATCAGATCTTCCGGCGGCTTTTCCAGCCCGCGCGCGGCCAGCATGTTGGAGATCACCACCGCGAAATTCGAGATGTAACAGGTGGTCTGCGCCTCGAACGCGGCCGGAAGGTCGAGCTCCGGCAAGGCATAGTCGACGTGGTGGCCGAGGCCCTCGAGGAAGCGTCCGGCCTTCGCCAGCTCGGCTGCGATCTCGGACGTCGCGGTGTAGTCGCCCCAGGTGTGGGACAGCGCGATGCGGAGCTTTCCGGGATCGCGCTTGATCATCTCGGAATAGGGCTGCGCCGTGGTCCAGAACGGCATGAACTCGCCGGGCGCGGGCCCTCGGGCATGGTCGACGAAGGCCGCTGTGTCGCGCACCGTGCGCGACTGGCAGCCCTGGATCGAGACGAGGCCGGTGAGATCCGACATGTGCGGCGCCAGCGAGAATACGCCGCGCGACACCTTCAGGCCGATATTGCCGTTGACGCCGGCGGGAATGCGGATCGAGCCGCCGCCGTCGGTCGCATGCGCGATCGGCACTACGCCGGCCGCGACCATCGCGGCGCTTCCGGCCGACGAGCCGCAGGTGGTGTAGTCGGTATTCCAGGGATTGCGGGTGACGTAGACCGCGGGATTGTCGGCCGAAGAGCACACGCCGAATTCCGGCGTCGTGGTGCGCCCGATCAGATTGAGGCCGGCCTGGCGGAATTTACCGGTCAGGAACGTGTCGGCCGCAGCGCGGTTACCGCGCATCAGCAGTGAGCCCATCTCCTGCAGGCGACCCTTCATGGTCGGACCCAGATCCTTCATCAGGAAGGGCAGCCCGGCGAATGGGCCGGCGAGATTGGCGCCGTCCTTGGCAGGATCGGCGATCACGTCATCGAACAGCTCGACCACGCCCGACAGCGTCGGATTGACCTTGGCAACGGCAGCGGCCGCCTGACGTGCCAATTCCTTGGCCGTCAATTCGCCCTTGCGGACGCGCGCCGCCAGGCCGACGCCATCGTGCTGCGTCCATTCATTCCAGCTCATCGGCAAAGTCATGAAGTCAGGTCCCTCGAGGTGTCGCGTCACCTTTTTCGCAAGGGCCGGCATGAATCAACTGAGCCGCCGCGAGGGGCAGGGTTGCGCCGGGCGGAGAGGTGGCCCGTTAACCGGAGAGCCGCGCGATCACCGCAACCGGTCCGCCGCCCGCCGGGCCCTGATGCTCGGCGCCGCCCGAAACGTAGACCGCGCCGGTGCCGGCAAGGCCGGCGATCAGGCCGCCGACGGCGGCGCGGGCATGGCGCGTCGCGCTGATGTCGGTGTCCTCGAGCATGGTGTGGCGGAAGCCGCGCACCGCGCCGTCGGGGGAGGCCTCGGCCTTGGCGAAGATGTTGACGAGCTCGCGGTTCGCGGCAACTTGCGGTGCGACGCCAAGCCCGACACTCGTCAATGCCGATATGACGGCCGGAGCATCGATCGCATCGCTCATGACGGCATGTCCGATCTCGAATTCGCTCGCGGAGCCTTCCGAATTGCCGAGCACGATGACGACGTTGTGCATCAGCTCGATCCCGGACGAGGTCGACGCAACCTTCGAGAACAGATCGTAGCGCCGCAGCACGTCTTCATCGCGGATGTCAGGCGCGATTTCGCCGAGCGCGACCGCAACGCCGAGCGCGGATGCGCCGCGCGAATAGGCCATCGAGCTGTAGGCGCTGGTCGTCGCGGTCTTGCTGCCGCGCGCGGCGGCCGCCTCGACACGCTCGCTGGTCAGCAGCGGACATTTGATCTGGACGAAATGGACGTCGGCGGTGTCAGTGATGCCCGCATCCGCCATCGCACCCTTCACCGCCTCGGCCGTCTCGGTGATCTGCGCCGAGCGGCCGAGTTCCTCGGGCAGGAAATCGCGAGTCTGCGCCATGCCGATGCTCAGCCGCTTGCCGGAGAGGCCTGCCGGCCGCTGTTGAATCTCCTGGCGCGTGAACACCGTGATGTGCGGGCTGAGCACGCCCTCGGTACCGCCGGACATCACGAAGGCGATGCGCTGCTCAACCGCATGGGGCGTCAGGCTGAGCTTTGGCGCCAGCGCCGTGCACAGCGCGGCGACGGCATATTCCCGGGTGAAATCGTTGACCCCGCCATTGCCTTCGGTCTTGCCGAGAATCGCCAGGATCGAATCCGGATCGACCGCGCCTGATCCGATCAGGCTCATCAGGCCGGAGACGTCGCCGGGGCCCTTGGTGGCAATCTTGAAGACGCCGACCGATGTGGTGCGCATGGAGTGTCCTTCTGGCAGTTCGGTGGTCCGGCAGGGTCAACCAGCCGTGCAAGCGGATGGATGTCAAGTGTGAGACGTCCGTAGCCCGCACGGAGCGCCGCGCAATCCGGGCAAAACGCTCGATCGTCATTCCGGGGCGCGCGAAGCGCGAGCCCGATGAAGGTGAGCTTGAAGCGGGAGCTGTTGCCACATACCCCCTCGTTGCGAGCGCAGCGAAGCAATCCAGAGTCTTTCCGGGACGAATTCTGGATTGCTTCGCTGCGCTCGCAATGACGAGTGGAGGGAGTATGCATCGAATCTCGCTTTCGTGACCCGCCCCGACATCCCCACGATTGTGGCGACATGGCATCGGTCCGACAAAAAATCCTCTGTCGACGGTTGCGTAGCGCACCTTGATGAATCAACCTCGGTTGGTCCATAAGCGGCGTCCCGCGGCCGGATTCCGGTCTGCGTCGCGTGCTTGGGAAGACAGAGGAAATCTCGCGTGGCAAATATCAACCAGAAAATTGCGCAGGAGCTTGGGGTACGGGCGGAGCAGGTTGAGGCGGCGGTGACGCTGCTCGACGGCGGCGCCACGGTTCCCTTCATCGCCCGCTACCGCAAGGAAGCGACCGGTGCGCTCGACGACGCGCAATTGCGGACCCTGGAGGAACGCCTGGTGTACCTGCGCGAGCTCGAAGATCGCCGCAAGGCGATCCTCGAATCGGTCCGCGAGCAGGGCAAGCTCGATGCCGCGCTGGAGGCCTCCATTCTCGCCGCGGACAGCAAGGCGCGCCTGGAAGACATCTATCTGCCGTTCAAGCCGAAGCGCCGCACCAAGGCGGAAGTCGCCAAGGAGGCCGGCCTCGAGCCGCTCGCCGTCAAGCTGATGGCCGAGCCCGGTAACGATCCGAAGGTCGTCGCCGAAGGCTTCATCAACGCCGAGAAGGGCGTTGCGGATGCGACTGCCGCGCTCGACGGCGCCCGCGCCATCCTGGTCGAACGCTTCGACGAGGACGCCGACTTGATCGGCGCCTTGCGCGAGGACATGTGGACCAATGCGCGCATGGCCTCCAAGGTGCGCGAGGGCAAGAAGACCGAGGGCGAGAAGTTCGCCGACTATTTCGATTTCTCGGAGCCCCTGACCAAGCTGCCGTCGCACCGCATCCTCGCGATGTTCCGCGGCGAAAAGGAGGAGATTCTCGATCTCCAGATCCAGGCCGAGGAAGCGCCGCCCGCAGGCGTTCCGGGGGCCTATGAATTGAAGATCATGAAGCGGTTCGGCATCGCCGACCTCAAGCGTCCCGGCGACCGCTGGCTGATCGACACCGTGCGCTGGGCCTGGCGCACCAAGATCCAGGTGCATCTCAACATCGACCTGCGCATGCGGTTGTGGAACGCAGCCGAGACCGAAGCCGTGCGCGTGTTCGCTTCCAATCTGCGCGATCTCCTGCTGGCCGCGCCCGCCGGCACCCGCGTCACCATGGGGCTCGATCCAGGTTACCGCACCGGCGTCAAGGTCGCCGTCGTCGATGCCACCGGCAAGGTGGTCGACACGACAGCGATCTATCCGCACGAGCCGCAACGGCAGTGGAATGAGTCGCTGGCGACGCTCGGAAGGCTGGCGATCAAGCATCGCGTCGAGCTGATCGCGATCGGCAACGGCACCGCCTCGCGCGAGACCGACAAGCTCGCGACCGAGCTGGTTAAGGGCCTTCCAGAGCTGAAGATGTCCAAGATCGTGGTGTCGGAAGCCGGCGCGTCGGTCTATTCCGCCTCGGCTTTCGCATCGGAAGAGCTGCCGGGCCTCGACGTTACGCTGCGTGGCGCAGTCTCGATCGCCCGCCGTCTGCAGGATCCGCTCGCCGAGCTCGTCAAGATCGAGCCCAAGGCGATCGGCGTCGGCCAGTATCAGCATGATCTCGGCCAGGCCAAACTGGCGAAGTCGCTTGATGCGGTGGTCGAAGATTGCGTGAACGCGGTCGGCGTTGACGTCAATACGGCGTCCGCTCCGCTGCTGGCCCGCGTGTCGGGCGTTGGCTCGGGCCTTGCACAGAGCATCGTGGCCCATCGCGATGCCAACGGCCCGTTCAAGTCGCGCAAGGCGCTGAAAGAGGTGCCGCGGCTCGGACCGAAGGCGTTCGAGCAGTGCGCCGGCTTCCTGCGCATCCTCGGCGGCGAGGACCCGCTCGATGCCTCCGGCGTGCATCCGGAAGCCTATCCGGTGGTGCGCCGGATTCTCGCGGCGACCAAGAGCGACATCAAGGCGCTGATCGGCTCGAGCGAGATCGTGCGTACGCTGAAGCCGAAGGATTTCGTCGACGAGACCTTCGGTCTGCCGACCGTCACCGACATCTTGAAGGAACTGGAAAAGCCTGGCCGCGACCCGCGCCCGGCGTTCAAGGCCGCGGTGTTCAAGGAAGGCGTCGAGGAGATCAAGGATCTCCAGAAAGGCATGATCCTCGAGGGCACCGTCACCAACGTCGCCGCCTTCGGCGCCTTCGTCGATATCGGCGTGCACCAGGACGGCCTCGTGCACATCTCGGCGATGTCCAAGACCTTCATCAAGGACCCGCGCGAGGTGGTGAAGCCGGGCGACATCGTCAAGGTCAAGGTGCTGGACTTCGAGGTCGCCCGCAAGCGCATCTCATTGACGCTCCGCCTCGACGACGAGGTCGGCGCCAAGAAGGACGCGCCCGGCATGCAGCGCGACAATTCTTCTCGCAACCCCGCCCGCATGACCTCGTCGGCCCCGCGCAAGCAGGAATCCTCCGGCGGTGGCGGTGGCGGTGCGCTCGCCGAGGCGATGCGCCGCGCCGCGGAGAAGAACAACGGCAAGCGGGCCTAGAAGTGAGCCGCCCGACATAGCGCGCGCTCTCAACATCGTCATGGCGAGCGCAGCGAAGCAATCCAGTCTTTCTCCGCGGAAACAGTCCTGGATTGCTTCGCTGCGCTCGCAATGACGCGGAGAGAGCTGGGCAACCCTCCCTAACTTCCGCGTCAGAATCTGGCGCGCTTGTAAGTTGAAGCCGCCTTCCGCTTCCTCTCTGATCCTCCTCGCGCGGCAGCATATCGCCGCGGCACGGAGGATGCTTCGATGGACAACAGGCTTCTCAAAGGCCTCACTGCGGTGACGATCGCCGCAGCGATGGCGCTCGCTTCGCCGGTTCTCGCCAGAGGTGGCGGCGGCGGTGGCGGTCATGGCGGCGGCGGCTTCGGCGGTGGTGGCCACTTCGGTGGCGGCGGCATGCACGCCGGTGGCTTCGGTGGCGGCATGCATGTCGGCGGCATGGGCGGCGCGCACTTCGCCCATGTCGGCGGACCGGGCTTCGGTGGACCTGCCTTCGGCGGCGCACGTTTCGCCCATGCGGCAATCGGGCCGCGTTTCGCCGGCGCTCCGCTCGCCACCCGCGCAGCCTTCGGTCCCCGGTTTGCCGGTACAGGCTGGCACGGCAGGCCCTTCATCGGCCGGCACGCCTTCTTCTTCCGACATCATCGCTTCCATCGGTTCGCCTTCTTTGGCGCGCCCTTCTATTACGCCAATTACTACGACGACGGTTGCTGGCGCCGGAGCTGGACGCCCTATGGATGGCAATGGGTCAATGTGTGCGGGGACAATTGGTATTAGCATCGCCGGTCCGCACCATTGTCGCGATCGCCACCGGGTGGTTCCGTTCAGCCCCGGAACGGGATAATCTGGTGGCGGTCGTCGCGCGGAGTTTGTCATGACCGGAGGCCATCGCCGCATCCTCGTCGTCGAGGACGATCCGGAAACCGCAGGCCAGCTCGTCGAGGAACTGAAGACGTCAGGCTACGAGGTCGATCTCGCCGCCACGGGGCGCGAAGCGCTCAGCCGTGGCGGAGAGCGCGACTATGCCGTGATCACCATCGATCGCATGCTGCCCGATGTCGACGGCATCACCGTGATGCGGCAATTGCGCGACGACGGCATCGCCTCGCCGTTCCTGATCATCTCCGCGCTCGGCGAGGTCGACGATCGCGTTCGCGGCCTGCGCGCCGGCGGTGACGACTACCTCGTGAAACCTTTTTCCTTCGTCGAACTGCTCGCCCGGCTCGAGGCGCTCGGCCGCCGCAGCGAGACCATCGCGAAGGAAACCATTTTGCGCGTCGGCGACCTCGCCGTGGATCTGATCGCGCGCAATGCCAGCCGCCGCGGCCGCAAGATTCCGCTGCTGCCGCGCGAGTTTCAATTGCTCGAATATCTCGTCCGCAACCAGGGCCGCGTCGTCTCCCGCGCGATGCTGCTCCAGCATGTCTGGGACCTGCATTTCGATCCCTCCACCAACATCATCGACGTCTATGTCGGGCGCGTCCGCCGCAAGGTCGACGATGCCCAGGCCTATCCGCTGATCCATACCATCCGCGGCATCGGATACTGCCTCCGTGCTCCTGGCTGACACGCTTCGCTCCTCGACCTTCCGCCTGGCGCTGATCGCAATCGCGATCTTCGGCCTGATCGTCGCGGCGATCCTCGCCTACGTCTATTTCGGCACGCTCGCCTATGTGCGGAGCCGGGTCGGCGATGCCGGCGACCACGGCGGCTTCACTGCGATGCTCGAGCTGGCGATGATTGCGGTTGCCGTGCTGCTGGTGGTGCTGTCGGGTGTCGCCGCCGTGCTGGTGACGCGGCGCACGGTCGGGCGGATCGAGGAGATCAATGCCACCAGCCGTGCCATCATGCTCTCAGGCCTCGACCGGCGCATTCCCCTGCGCGGCAGCCATGACGAATGGGACCGCGTCGCCGAAAACCTCAATCAGATGCTCGACCGCATCGAGACGCTGATGGGCGAGGTCAAGCAGGTCAGCGACAATGTTGCCCATGATCTGCGCACACCGCTGACACGGATGCGGGGACGGCTGGAAAAGGCCTATCACGCTCCGCGCGACGGCGAATCCGATGCCGCGCTGATCGGCGACACCATCGCCGATCTCGACGCCGTGCTCGGCATGTTCGCTTCCATCACGCGGATCTCGGAGATCGAGACCCGCGCCCGCCGCAGCGCCTTTCGCGCGCTCAACCTCGCCGAGATCGCCGGCGAAGTCGTCGAGCTCTATGATGCTGCCGCCGAGCAGGTCGCAACGCGCCTGAGCCTCGCCGGCGACCGCGAGGTCGCCGTGACGGGCGATCGCGACCTGCTGTTCGATGCCATCGCCAATCTCGTCGACAACGCGATCAAGCATGGCCGCCCCGGCGGAAAGGTCACCGTGACCTGTCGCAATGGCGGCGATGGCGCGACGATCGCCATCGCCGACGATGGCCCAGGCATCGTCAGCGACCAGCATGATCACGTGTTCAAGCGCTTCTACCGCCTCGAGCAGAGCCGCTACACGCCCGGCAACGGCCTCGGCTTGAGCCTGGTGGCGGCGGTGTCGCGGCTGCATGGCGCCGAGATCGCTTTGCACGACAATGCGCCGGGCCTGACGGTCCAGCTCAGCTTCCCAAATGCGCTATAGCTCGATCACGCCGCGGCGCGCCGCATGCGCCACCGCATCGGTACGCCCGGTCGCGTCCAGCTTGTCGAGCAGCGAGCCGACGTGGAACTTCACCGTGTGCACGGAGATGTTGAGCTGGCGCGCGATCATCTTGTTGGAGGCGCCTTCCGCCATCAGCGCCAGCACGTCGAGCTCGCGCTGCGTCAGGGCAATGTCCTCCGGCATGACGCGCGGATCGCGCGCGACGATGGTCGCATTGGCGATCTCCCCGTGCGCGGCAAGGCGAAGCCCCGCGACATTGCCGAGCAACGTCGCGAGGCGGTCGGCGAGGGCGGGATCGTCTATCTCGAGCGACAGGACGATGTCAGCCGTGGTGTCCTCGCTCACGCCTCCGGCCTCTCGCCGATCGTGACCTTGAAGCTGACAGGCTCGCCGCCGCGGCGGACCGCGACGTCGACCACGGTGCCGACGCTTGCAGGTCCCAACGTTCGTGACAATGCGCGGACGCCCGAGAGCTTCTGGTCGTTGACTGCGACGATCACGTCCCCCTGCCGGATGCCGGCCGTGGCCGCCGGTCCGGCCTTGTCGACGTTCATCACCATCGCGCCGAGGCCGTCGTCGAGCCGGAGCGGCTGGAGGCCGAGCCCGAGATATCCGCGGGCAATGCGGCCGCGGCTCTCCAGCTGCGCCGCGACGCGCTCGATCGTTGCCGTCGGGATCACCAGCACCCGCCGAGGCCCGAGCACGGCCATGCCGAGGGGCTCGCCCGAGGCGTTGAGGGCAAGGCCGCCCTCCTGGCTCGGACGCAGGCGAACATCGAGCTCGATCCGGGCATCGATCTCGCCGCCGCGCAGGGAGCGCCACCCCTTGCCGGAGACCGACACCATCCCGAGCGCCGCGCTCGGGGCATCGCGATTGGTGGACACCACGACCGACAGCGCGCCGAGGGCAGGGACGGTCGCGGCCAGCTTCACCGGAGCGATGGCTGTATCGGCGCGCAGCAATGCAACATCAGTGGTGTGATCGCGGCCGACGACCGTGGCGGCAACCGTGCTGCCGTCGGCAAGCACGATCTGGACCTCGCCCTCGTCGGCCAGCGCCTCGTCGGCGGTGACGATCAGGCCTGTCTTCCAGACAAAGCCGGTCGAGCGGGAGCGATGCGAATGGACGGAGACGACGGAGGGCGCGGTCCGCGCCACGACATCCGCGAGCGCCGACGATAACGAAATGAGAGCGGTGAGGTCGGTCATGGAAGGCTCCTGTAAGCTGTCCACAATCTGGGATGTGGCGGCAATTTGCGAAACTGGCCGGTTGGCCAGTCCTCCCTACGGCCACGCCCGACGAGCATGGGATTGGGAGCCGCTCACGGGAACGTGTAGCCGCGCGCTGGTGCGACCGCTCAAGGCGTAAGCGGCAGCTCAGAGCTCGCGATAGGCACGCTCGCCGGTTTCGGGCCGCATGAACACCCCGACGCGCTTGTTGGTCTCGGGATCGATGAAGCGTTCGCCGGTGTCGACCCAGCCGGGGCCGATCGGCTGCTTCGAAGCCGGCTTGTAGCGGGTGTCGTAGATGTAGCTCGCGATCAGGCCGATCCCGACGAATGTCACCGGCACGCCGAACGGAAAGAAATGGCCGACGGCGAGCAGCAGGATCGCGATCACAAGCGCGGCGATACCGATCGGCAGCGACATGCTAGTGCGCGGGTTCGACGACGACGGCCGTTCCGTAGGCGACGATCTCGCTCATGGTCTGGCCGATCTCGGCGGAGTCAAACCGCATCATCACGATCGCATTGGCGCCCATCGCGGTAGCGTTCTCGACCAGGCGGTCGATGGCGTGACGGCGCGCGTCTTCCAGCAGCCGTGTATATTCCGGAATCTCGCCGCCGACGATCGAGCGCAGGCCGGCGACGATATTGCCGCCCAATCCGCGGCTGCGGACGACAATGCCAAAACACTGGCCCAGCGTCCGAACCACGCGGTGGTTCGCGACGTTCTCGGTGGTGACGATCAACATGGGGCGTTCCTGCCTGGTTGCACGCCACCATTAGTACGATTCGGGACGGAACGGTTCATTGGCGCCTATCCTCAGGATATCATCAATGCCGCCTCGCCGTACCCAGGACGTTGTCCCAACGGTAGGAATAGCCAACGCCGATGATGTAATCCGGCGAATTCCGGTTAAGGCCGAACGCCAGGTGGAAATCGATCTGCTCGGTCCGGTTCAAGAGATAGCCGCCGCCGATATTGAACAGCGCGGTGCTGGCCCCGCGCGAGGGATAATCGCCGACATATTCGGCGAACAGCGCCAGCTTGTCGTTGACCTTCCGCTCGACCACGAAGGTCGCCTCGCTGGTCTGGCGGTTGGCGGGATCCGACGGTCGTAAGAAACTCGTGAACATGCCGCTGATTCCCCAGCCGCCGCCGAGTTCGTAGGACCAGGGCACCTGCAGATAGGGTTGAAGGCCAGGGCCTGATATCGCGGGCGTGCCGGTCGGCAGACCGACCCCTGCTACCACCGAGAGATTGGCCGGCTCCGGCAGCCCACTGACCTGCCATTTCACGGCGGGGGTGACGTTGGTAAAACCGGTGTCGACCGGGCCGGCCAGTCGCCCCACATAACTCGGCACGTCTACCAGCACTTCGAGGCAGGGCGCGACACCAAAACGGAGCCGGCTGTTGCTGCCGTCAAATCCCTTCGCCGCGCTCTGGCCCGATGTGTTGAGGCCGTTCTCGACCTGGATGCTGCCGGCAGGCACGACCAGGCTGGAATTGGTCACGTCAGGGCGATCGGTCGCGATCTCCGATTGCGGCGAGGGGCACTCACCCGCTTCGGCCATGCCGGGGCACGCCGCGACGGCGAGGAGCCCGACGCAGCGCCAAGAACCCCGCCGGCGCGGGAGGACAAGTCGCAAAATCACCAATACGCTCTTCAAAGGCAGTGTGCTTGCTGGCAATACGACCCCATGTTAGCACGCACCGGATCGCGCGCCTGTCAGGCAAGACTCAGCTTTCCCGGACTTTATTCCCGACATGACCGAATTTCGCGGCGTCTTTCCCTATCTGGTCTCGCCCGTCAGTGCCGACGGCGCAGTGCGGACCGATGTCCTCACAAAGCTCTGTGACGATCTGATCGAGGCCGGCGTGCATGGACTGACGCCGCTCGGCTCGACCGGCGAGTTCGCCTATCTCGATGCCGCACAGCGCCTGGCGGTCGTGCAGACCACGATCGCGGCTGCGAAAGGCCGCGTGCCCGTGGTGGCGGGCGTTGCGTCCACCTCGACGGCCGACGCTGTGGCGCAGGCGAAGGCCTATCAAAAACTCGGCGCCGACGGCATCCTGGCGATCCTCGAGGCCTACTTCCCGCTCGCGGATGCCCAGGTCGAATCCTACTTTCGCAGCATCGCGGATGCCGTGGACATTCCGGTCGTGATCTACACCAATCCGCAATTCCAGCGCTCGGATCTGACCCTCGACGTCATTGCACGCCTCGCCGCGCATCCGCGCATCGGCTACATCAAGGACGCCTCGACAAACACGGGACGGCTGCTCTCGATCATGAATCGCTGCGGCGATTCCTTGCGCGTCTTCTCCGCCTCCGCCCATATCCCGGTTGCGGTGATGCTGATCGGCGGGCTCGGCTGGATGGCGGGTCCGGCCTGCATCATCCCGCGCCAGAGCGTTAAGCTCTACGACTTCTGCCGCGCCGGCCGCTGGGACGAGGCCATGGCGCTCCAGCGCAGGCTTTGGCGCATCAATGAGGCCTTCGCCCGCTTCAACCTCGCCGCTTGCATCAAGGCCGGCCTTGCGATCCAGGGCTACGACGTCGGCGATCCCGTCCCGCCGCAGGCGCCGTTGACGGCGGATGCGCGCAAGGTGGTGGAAGCGGCGCTCAGGGAGCTGACGTGATCGTCATGACGAAATCGTAGGTAACCCGCCCGAAACCGCGGCTGGTCTGACCTCGATTGGTCCGCTAAAAGGCAGCCCGCATTGAAGACCTCGAGGACCCAGCGGAATGAACATCCTTCCCGGCAATCTGCGTTTCGGAGCGGGCCAGCCCGTCAAGCGTTTGGAAGACCAGCGGCTGCTCACCGGGAAGGGACAATTCATCGACGACAAGCCGGAGGACGGCGCGTTGTGGTTGCACGTGCTGCGCTCGCCGCATGCCCACGCGAAGATCGTCTCGATCGACACCGGCGCAGCCGCATCGATGCCGGGCGTTACCGCGATCTACACCGGTGCTGATCTCGTCAAGGACGACATCGGCGCGATTCCGACGCTGAGCATCTTCAAGCGTCCTGACGGCAAGCCGATGACGGTGCCGCCGCGCCGCCTGCTCGCCCATGAGGTGGTGCGCTATGCGGGCGAAGCAGTCGCGGCTGTGGTCGCCTCGTCGCGTGCCGACGCGCAGAGCGCCGCCGAGGCGATCATGGTCGAGTATGACGTGCAGCCCGCCGTGGTCGATCCGCGCGAGGCCGTCAAACCCGGCGCGCCATTGGTGTGGCCGGAGGCGCCCGACAACATTGTCGGCGCGATGAGCTATGGCGATGCCGCCAAGGTGGACGAGGCGTTTGCCAAGGCCGCGCACACGGTCGAGCTCGATCTCGTCAGCCAGCGTCTCGTTCCTTCCGCGATGGAGCCGCGCTCGACCATTGCCGAAATCGACAAGAAGACCGGCCGGCTGCTTCTCCATCTACAGTCGCAGACCCCGGCCTCGACCCGCGACGTGCTGGCCGAAGCCGTGCTGAAGCGTCCCAAGGACAGCGTGCGCGTGCTGGTCGGCGACATCGGCGGCGGCTTCGGCCAGAAGACGAATCTCTATCCCGAAGACGGCATCGTCGCCTACGCCGCGACCAAGCTGAACAGGAAGATCCGCTGGCGCGGCGATCGTACCGACGAATTCGTCGGCGGCACCCACGGCCGAGATCTCACCTCGACCGCGTCCTTCGCGCTGGACGAGAAGGGCAAGGTGCTCGCCTATCGTGTCAGCTCGATCGGCTGCACCGGCGCCTACTCCTCGGGCGCGGGCAACATCATCCCGCTGGTGCTCGGGCCGTTCGTGCAAACCGGGGTCTACGATCTGCCGCTGGTGCATTTCGAGGTGAAGTCGGTGATGACCCACACCGCGCCGGTCGGCGCCTATCGCGGCGCGGGCCGGCCGGAGGCGGTCTTCATCGTCGAGCGCCTGTTCGACGCGGCCGCGCGAAAGATCGGGATGGATCCGCGGGCGATCCGCAAGGCAAACTACATCAAGCCGGCGCAGCTGCCCTACACCAACGCCGCCGGGCAAGTGTACGATTCCGGCGCCTTCGCCCACATGCTCGATCGCGCCGTGAAGCTTGCCGATTGGGATGGCTTTGCCGCGCGCAAGAAGGCGGCGAAGAAGAAGGGCCTGCTCTACGGCCGCGGCCTGACTTCCTATATCGAATGGACCGGCGGCCGCGCGCATACCGAGAAAGTCAGCCTGCACGCGACCGCGCAGGGCCGCGTCGTGCTGCATTCCGGCACCATGGCGATGGGGCAGGGGCTGCAGACCACCTACACCCAGATGATCTCCGACACGCTCGGCATCCCCATGGACAAGATCGACGTCGTGCAGGGCGACACGGATCTCGCCATGGGCTTCGGCAGCGTCGGCTCGCGCTCGCTGTTCGTCGGCGGTACGGCGGTCGCGGTTTCCTCCAACGACCTGATCCAGAAGGCGCGCGAGAAGGCGGCGCACGTGCTGGAGACCTCGGTCGAGGACATCGAGTATCAGGGCGGCATGCTCACCGTGGTCGGCACCGACCGCCGCATCAGCCTGTTCGATCTCGCCGAGAAGGAGAGCGGCGCCAAGCTCAGCGTCGATTCCGAAGGCGAGGTGGATGGGCCGAGCTGGCCGAACGGCACGCATATCTGCGAGGTCGAAATCGATCCTGAAACCGGAATGTCAAAGGTCGTGCGTTACACCACTGTCGATGACGTCGGCGTCGCCGTGAACCCGATGCTGGTGACCGGACAGATTCATGGCGGCGTCGCACAAGGCATCGGCCAGGCGCTGTACGAAGGCGTCTCCTATGACGCTGATGGTCAGCTCCTCACCGCCAGCTACCAGGATTACTGCATCCCGCGTGCCGACGATGTGCCTCCGATCGTGGTGACGCTGGATGATACCGCGCCCTGCCGCACCAATCCGCTCGGCGCCAAGGGCTGCGGCGAATCCGGCGCCATTGGCGGCCCGCCTTGCGTCACCAACGGCGTGATGGACGCGCTGAGCGAACTCGGCATCACCCAACTGAACACGCCGCTGACACCGCAGAAGATCTGGAAGGCAATCAGGGACGCGAAGGCTGGATAGCAGCCTCGCCCCGGCCGTCATTGCGAGCGCAGCGAAGCAATTCAGGTCCCTTCGCGGAAAAAGTCTGGATTGCTTCGTCGCACCAGCGCAAAATCGCTTCGCGATTTTGTCGCGAGCTCCTCGCAATGACGATCGAGAGAGCCGTCGCCCTCAAATCCCAAGCATCATCTTCGCAATGATATCGCGCTGGATCTCCGAGGTGCCGCCGAAGATCGTGTAGGCGCGGCCGTTGAGATATTCCGGTACCACGGTCAGCATGTCCTCGGGCAGCGCCGGCTCGTGGTTGAGCTTGTAGAGCGGGCGCATCGGCTCGACGGCAAGTGCGTCGTGGCCAATCACGTCGACCCCTAACCGCGTCACGGCCTGGCGGATCTCACTGTTGCGCAGCTTCAGAATCGATGACACCGCGCCGGGGTTTTGCCCGGTCTGAAGTGCCGACAGCACGCGCAGCTCGGTCATCTCCAGCGCGTCGATGTCGACCTCGACCTCGGAGATGCGGGAGGCGATGTCAGGGCTGTCGATCGCGCGGCCGGTGAGATCGGACTCGGCGAGTTCGGTGATGGCGCGCAGCCCCTCGCGCAGCTTGGCGGATGCGATGCCGGAGCCGCGCTCGAACTCGAGCAGATATTTGCCGTAGGTCCAGCCCTTGCCTTCCTCTCCGACGCGGTTGGCGACGGGCACGCGTACGTCGTCGAAGAACACCTGGTTGACCTCGTGGTCGCCGCCGATGGTGAGGATCGGCCGCGTGGTGATGCCAGGCGTCTTCATGTCGATCAGGATGAAGCTGATGCCGTCCTGCTGCCGCGGCCCGTCGCTGGTGCGGACCAGCGCGAACATGCGGTTGGCGTGATGGGCATGCGTGGTCCAGATTTTGGTGCCGTTGATGACGTAGTCGTCGCCGTCGCGCACCGCGCGCGTCTTGAGCGAGGAGAGATCGGAGCCGGAGCCCGGTTCGGAATAACCCTGGCACCAATAGTCCTCGCCGGAGAGGATCCGCGGCAGATAGAAATTCTTCTGCTCCGGCGAGCCGAAACCTATGATGACGGGGCCGACCATCTTCACGCCCATCACGTTGACGTTGGGCGCGCCGGCCCGCGCGCATTCGGTCTCGAAAATCCAGCGCTGCGCCGGGGTCCAGTCCGGCCCTCCATGCTCGACCGGCCAGCCCGGGGCGCCCCAGCCGCGGCCGTGCAACGCGCGCTGCCAGGCCATGCCGATGTCAGGATCGGAGAATACCGACGGGGTCAGCGCGGTGGCGCGCTTCATCTCCTCGGTAAGATTTTTGGCGATGAAGCTGCGCACTTCGCTCTGGAAGGCGCGCTCTTCGGCATTGAACGACAGGTCCATGATGCGCTCCTCTCAGGCCGTGCGGGCAAGCTGGGCGTGGCGGGCATAGTGGTGCGCGCTGTCGCCGAACAGCGTGTCGAAGGCGACGAGCCGCTTGAAATAGGCGCCGACCTCGAGCTCCTCGGTGACCCCCATGCCGCCGTGGAGCTGGATCGATTGTTCGCCGACGAAGCGTGCGCATTTGCCGATCTTGGCCTTCGCGCCCGATGCGGCGCGAGCGCGTTCGAGCGGGAAGCTATCGGCATTCAGCGCAGCGCGGAGCGCCATCGAGCGGGCTTCGTCGACCTGGATCGCCATACCGGCGAGGCGGTGGCGGATCACCTGGTTGGCGGAGAGCGGCCGGCCGAACTGTTTTCGGATCTTGGTGTAGTCGAGCGTCGTCTCCAGCAACGTCTGCATGATGCCGACGGCTTCTGCACCGAGCGCGGCCATGGCGCGATCGACGGCCCATTCGACCGCCGGCAGCGCGTCCTTGCCGTCGCCGAGCAGAGAGTCCTCCGGCAGCTGCACGCCTGACAGTTCGACATTGCAGGCGCGTCCGCCGCCGAGGCGCGGATAATCGGTGAGCGCGAGCCCCGGCGCGGTTGCCGGCACCAGAAACAGGCCGAGCCGCCCCGACGGCCCGTGATGATCATGGAGGTGCGCAGAGACGATGATCTCGTCGGCGGCGTGGCCATCGAGCACGGCGATCTTGCTGCCTTCGAGCCGCCAGCCTTGCGCTGTCTTGGTTGCTGATGTCGCGACCTTGGCAAGATCGAACCTCGCCGCACGCTCGGAATGTGCAAACGCCAGCTTGAATGATCCGTCGGCGATCTTGGGCAGGCTGGCCTGCTTCTGTGCCGTACTGCCGCATTTCTCGATCAGCGCAGCGCCCAGCACGATCGTCGCGATATAGGGCTCCGATACCAGTCCGCGTCCGAAGGCTTCCATCAAGATGCCGATCTCGACCGGCCCGCCGCCGAGACCGCCGAACTCTTCCGCAATCGGCAGCGCCAGCCAGCCGAGCTCGGCGAACTGCTTCCACACCATGGGGCTGAAGCCGAGCGGATCGTTCGCCATTTTGCGGCGGTGGTCGGCATCATAGCTCTCGGCCATGAAGCGTTCCGCGCTCTCGCGCAACAGCCGTTGCTCGTCGCTGAGATTGAGGTCCATGTTTCTACTCCGCGGCCGCCGGCTTGCGCACGGAAGGATGCAGTCCGGATGGATCGATCACCATGCCGAATTCCTGAAGATTGTGGGCGTGACAGAGCTGATGCAGTGCAAAGGCCTGGTCGATCGCGGCGGGCTGGCCCATCACGTCGACGGAGCGGTTCACCGCTTCCTTGGTCAGCTTCAGTGCGAAGGACGGCTTTGAAGCGATCCGGCGCGCCAGCTCCAGCACCTTCGATGAAAGCTCCGCGCGCGGTACGACCTGGTTCACCATGCCCAGCTGATGCGCCTCCTGTGCGCTCCAGCTGTCGGCCGTAAACAAGAACTCCTTGGCCTTGCGCGGCCCCAGTTCCCAGGGGTGCACGAACCATTCGACGCCGCAGACGCCCATGGTGACGACAGGGTCGCAGAACTGCGCGTCGTCGCTGGCAACAATGAGATCGCAGGCCCATGCCAGCATCAAGCCGCCGGCAATGCATTTGCCATGCACCTCGGCGACTGTGGGCTTGGCGAGGTTGCGCCAGCGTCGCGTGATCTGAAGATATATTTCCTGCTCGCGAGCGAAGCGACCATGGGCATTGGGTTCGGCAAAGCCACCCCAATTTCCCACAGGCGGAAAATCGACGCCCGCGACATTTTTGCCGCCAGGGCGCAGATCATGACCCGAGGAGAAATGCGGCCCGTTGCCGGCGAGGATGATCACCTTGACCGTGTCGTCCTGCACCGCCGCGTCGAAGGCGGCGTTGAGGTCGTAGGTCATTTGCAGGTTCTGCGCATTGCGCGCCTCGGGCCGGTTCATCACAACCCTGGCAATCGCGGGCTCCGGCCGCTCCACCAGAATGGTCTCGAACGAGGACATGGCGCGCTCCCCTGTCTTATTGTTTGCGTCGAGTTGACTATGCCGCGTGGTGATAGGCAAGAGGCTTGCGTCCGGGCGCCGCTTTTCGCGCCACTGCAACATCTGGCGCCTCATGCGCGCAATCTGGTAGTTTGCGTTCGATTCCACCGGGAGAAATTTGATGCGTAAGATCCTGACCGTGCTGGCAGCGCTGGCCTCGCTCAGCCTCACCAATTGCGGCTACAACGCGATCCAGAGCGAGGACGAGCAGATCAAGGCCAACTGGTCCGAGGTGGTGAACCAGTACCAGCGCCGCGCCGACCTCGTGCCCAATCTGGTCAATTCGGTGAAGGGCTTTGCGCAGCAGGAAAAGGACGTTCTGCTCGGCGTCACCAATGCCCGCGCCAAGGTCGGCAGCATTCAGGCGACGCCCGAGGTGTTGAACGACCCGGCCGCCTTCCAGAAATTCTAGGCCGCCCAGGGCGAGCTCTCCAGCGCGTTGTCGCGGCTCCTTGTCGTTACAGAGAATTATCCGCAGCTCAAATCGGATGCCCTGTTCAAGGATCTGATGTCGCAGCTCGAGGGCACCGAGAACCGCATCACGGTCGCGCGCAACCGCTACATCAAGTCGGTGCAGGAATATAACGTCACCATCCGCTCCTTCCCGAGCAACCTCACCGCCATGATGTTCGGCTACAAGGAGAAGCCGAACTTCTCGGTTGAGAACGAGAAGGAAATTTCGACCGCGCCGAAGGTCGATTTCAACCCGGCGCCCGCGCCGTCGAAGTAACTGTACTTCGTTTGCGAATGGCTTTCACCCCACAGAACGCTGTCATCCCCCGCGAAAGCGGGGGATCCAGTACGCCGCGGCTTCTCCGTAGGCCGCTAGCGCCTCTGGAATTCTGGATCGCCCGGTCAAGCCGGGCGATGACACTGAGGGTGTGGTTTGCAGCCATCGTTGCGGCGTTCCTCGTTAACTTCACAACCCCCGTCCTCGCCGACGTCGCGGTCCCACAGCTCACCGGCCGCGTGGTCGACCGCACTGGCACGCTGTCGAGCGGCGATATCGCCGCGCTGTCGCAAAAGCTCAGCGATTTCGAGATGCGCAAGGGTAGCCAGATCGCGGTGCTGATCGTGCCGACGACGGACCCGGAGACGATCGAGCAATTCTCGATCCGTGTCGCGGAGGCCTGGAAGATCGGCCGCAAGAAGATCGACGACGGCGCCATCCTGGTGGTCGCCAAGAACGACCGGCATCTGCGCATCGAAGTCGGCTACGGTCTCGAGGGCGCGCTGACCGACGTCACCTCGCGGCGCATCATCGACGAGGTCATCACGCCGAAATTCAGGGAGGGTGATTTCGCCGGCGGCATCTCGGCCGGCGTCGACCGGATGATGCGCGTCGTGGATGGCGAACCGCTGCCGGTGCCTTCGCGCAGCGTCAACTTTGCCAATCTGGACGACATCGGCCCGGCTGTCCCGTTCGTCCTGTTCGCCTCGCTTGTCGTCGGCGGATTCCTGCGCGCATTGCTGGGGCGACTGCTCGGTTCGGTCGCGACCGGCAGCGTGATCGGCCTGCTGGCGTTGCTGATCCTCGGGTAGGGCGCACTGGCTTTGCTCGCCGCGATCATCGGTTTCGTGCTGTCCTTCATCGCCGATCTGTTTCCGGCCTCGACCGGCTCCTCGCGCGGCGGCTCGTGGTCGGGCGGATCCTCGTCCGGCGGCTGGAGCAGCGGATCGTCGTCCAGCGGCGGCTTCAGTGGCGGCGGCGGCAGCTTTGGTGGCGGCGGCGCCTCGGGGAGCTGGTAGCCATGAGCATCAGGCGTATTGCGAGGCATCTCCTCCAGCACCACTGGCGCGCCAGACGGGTGTTTACTCAAGCCGTGCTCGACCGCATCGAGCAGGCGATCAGGCAGAGCGAGAAGACGCATTCCGGCCAGGTCCGTTTCGTCGTCGAGGGCGCACTCGATGGCCGTCCGCTGTTCCGCAATCAGCATGCCCGCGCGCGTGCGCTCGACGTGTTCTCGCATTTGCGGATCTGGGACACAGCGCACAACAACGGCGTGTTGATCTATCTGCTGCTCGCCGATCGCGACGTCGAGATCATCGCCGATCGCGGCATCGACGCGAAAGTCGGCGCGGCGGGCTGGGAGGCGATCTGCCGCACGATGGAGACCGCGTTCAGCGCGGGCCAGTTCGAGCGCGGCGTGATCGACGGCATCGCGGCGGTGTCGCGGGAGCTCGCCAGGCATTTCCCGCCGTCGGGTGCGCATCCGAACGAGCTGCCGGACAAGCCGGTGGTGATGTGAGCCTAGTTGTCATTGCGAGGAGCCCTTGCGACGAAGCAATCCAGAATCTCCCAGCGGAAAGATTCTGGATTGCTTCGCTGCGCTTGCAATGACGGTAGAGACACCGTGCCTAATCATCCAGCTTGTTCAGATCCCGCACCGACTGCATGATCGGTTCGAAATTCGCGCGCGCGTCGAGCGCGTCGAACAGTTGCGCGGTGTCCTCCAAGAGGCCGTGCGACCGGGCAATGGCGATGCGAACGTCCTCCTGTGGTGTATCGGATAGCCGCCCGTGGCCCGACAGCAGGATCCTGGCGTCCAGCCCCTTCAGCCGCTCCAGCGACTGGATGTAGTCGGAAATACTGCCGGAGCCGAACACGCCGCCCATCACGCCGCCGGGCATCAAGGTGTCGGCGGCGAACAACAGGCCCTTGTCCTGATCGAACAGCGTGATGCAGGCCGAGGTATGGCCCGGCGTGTACATGACGTTGAGACGGAAATTGCCGAGATCGATCAGATTGCCTTCCTCGAGCCAGATGTCGATGTTGATCGGCACGTTCGGCTCGTTGAACATCTTGCGCAGCATCGAGAAATCGTCGCGCAGCATGATCTTGTTGGCGGCCAGCCGATGCGCGGCGACATAGGTGCGGCGCTCGTTGAAATGCCAGGCCGCGCCGATATGGTCGAGATGCTCATGGCTCAGCACCACCATGTCGATCTTCTCCGGCGGACATCCGGCGAAGTGCAGGCACTCCACCATCGCCGGATAGTTCGACGACAGCCCGACGTCGATCAGGATGGTGCGCGCCGAGCCGCGTACGAGATAGGCGTTGGCGGCGCGGTTGGAGAAGCGGATCTGGAAGACATCGTCCGCCGCCTGGATCAGCGAGCAGACCTCGTTCTTCATCAGGATCGGGAATGCGGTCGGCTTTCGGTCGCTCATGATTGCCCCGTCCGGTAGGTGACCGCGTTGGAGGCGCGCAGGCGCTTCGAGAGCGCGTCCATCACCATCAGTGCGAACGCCGGCTGCTGGCTGACGAGATAGACGAAGCGCGCGTGATTGATCCGCATCACCTTCGTGTCTGGTGCGGATGCGATCGCGGTTGCCGAGCGGGCCGAGCCGTCGATCACGGCCATCTCGCCGAAGAACTCGCCCTTGCCGAGCTTGATGATGCTGGTCTTGCGCGCGCCGTCGAGTTTGGCGATCTCGACTTCGCCGTCGAGCACGACGAACAATTCGCGGCCGGTCGAGCCCTCCTCGAAGATGACGTCATCGACATCAAACGCGTTGATGCATTTCTCGATCGTCATGGCACCCCCCAAACGCCTTCTGGCTGACGGGACGCCCCATGTTAGCCGGGGAACAATCACCGGCAAACACTCCTTCGGCTGGTGAGCATGGCCTACCGCAGAGCAGCATTGGCTGACGATTTGTTGCACGCCGCCACGCCGGTTCCACTTTCCCGACCCAATTCGGCCCCGGACGAGTTCCTAAAATTTCGGTAAGCGGGTCCCGAGGTAAGGAATTCGCAAGCAATGAAAGTTACCAAAAGGTCAACCTGGACTGGAGTATTTGAGCCGTGAGCGAACCCATGCCCGAACTGGCCGGCCAAGAGACCAACGACCGGACTGGCGCTGTTGAGGCCGCCGCCGGCATCGAGGCCCCCTCGATCGCCCCCGACCACGAGACGCCGCCCAAGCCTGATCAGATCAAGCCGGATGCTCCGAAGGTCGAGCCGCCCCGCGTCGAGGTCCCGAAATTCGAGGCCAAGAGCGAACCCAAGGCCGAACCCAAGGCCGAGCCGAAGCCGGGCAAGCTGATCGTCATGGCGCCCTCGGAGCGGTCTTGGGAGCGCGAAGAGTTTGCCCCGCATGTGAAGGCCGATGACGTGCGCGAGACCGGCAGCAAGCGTCGCCTGTCGGCGATGGCTGCTGTGGTGGCGATCGCGGCCTGCGTCGGCGCCATCAGTGGTGCGCTCGCGACCGCGGGCATGATGCATTTCGCCGCCGCTCCGGCGCCTGCGCAGGTCACCGATACCAGCGCGCTCGACGCCTCCATTGCGCGGATCGATGGCGATATCGTCGCGCTCAAGGCCAATGTCGAGCACACCTCGAAGGCCGGCCTCAGCCAGATCAACCGGACCAACGACCGTCTCGACAAGCTCGAGAAGGCGCAGGCCGAACCGATGGCCAAGCTCGCAAAACTGTCCGAGACCGTCGATAAGCTGCGCGCCACCCCGCCCGCCGCCCCCGCGCAGGCGGCCGCAGCAGTGCCTGCGAACGAGACCACCGGCACGATCGCGCCGGCTCCGGCCCAGGTCGCGACAGCCGCTGCCGCGCCGGCCGCACCCAAGACCGAGGTCGGCCGTCTGCCGACGATCGAAGGCTGGCGGCTGCGCAACGCGGCCAACGGCGGTGCGCTGATCGAGGGCCGTGGCGGCTTGTACGAGGTCTATCCCGGCGACCCCATTCCCGGTCTCGGCCGCGTCGATGCGATCCGCCGCCAGGACGGCCGCTGGGTGGTCGTCACCCCCAAGGGCCTCATCGTCGCGCGCTGAGCGTCCGATAGCCGAATTTCAAACAGGCGCTTCACCACCGCGTGAAGCGCCTTTTGACTTGAATAGGCTGTCATGCGCGGTGTTAGTTGAGGCATGAGCCGCGCGCTGCGAATTCTCCTGGCCGTCACACTGTTGCTTGGCGGCGTCATGTCGCTCTCGGCAGCGGAGAAGGGGCCGCTCGTTCGCGGCACCGCGATCACCGATCCTGATCTCCTGCGCAAGCTCGACCAGAGCGATGCGCTGTCGATCTCGCGGCTGTTGCAGCCCGAGCGTAACGGCAATTTTCCGCTGACGAGCGATGTGCTGTTCGCCTCGCTGCCGCAGCTCAAGGAGATTCCACCAGCGATCGATGCGGAGTTCGACCGCTACATCGCCCGGCACAAGCAGGCCTCCCCGAGCGAAACCATCGGCGTCGGCCAGGGTTTCGACGTCGAGCTGTTCGATCGGGGCAATCTGAAGTCCGCCGACACGCGCTTCGTGCTGGCCGGCATCGTCAACCGCATGGACCGCGCCTATGTCTCGGAAGAGAGCTGCGGCGAGATCCGGCTGATCTATCGTCTGGCGCGGTTCGATGCCGGCAATACCGCGACGCGCCTGCCGATGACGTTCAACCTGGTGATGAAGGCCCGCGATGCGCGCCAGTTCGACCAGAACGGCAAGCCCGTCACTTGCGCCGAGGTGGCGCAGCGCTGGCTCGACAATGGCGACTGGCAGGGGCTGATCGGCAGCCGCACCCCGCCTTACGACGCGATGATCGACCGTATCGAGACCAACATCCAGATCTCGATCGCGCCGAAATCGGCACTGCACGATTTCCGCTCCGATTATCTGCTCAAGGTGTTCAAATACGATGCCGCCACCAGGATGTTCGTGGAATCGACGCTGGAGAACCAGATCGACCGCGATCGCATCCTCGCCGATGACGCACTCCGGCGCGACTTCAAGGACTGGCTGCTGACGCCGGCGAATCTGCGCGAGTTCGATCGCGGCACCGTGCTGATCCCGGAGAGGTATCTCGCCAAGGCGGCGGTGACGCCGACACCGGCGGGCCTTGATGCTTCGACATTGCAGCCGGAGTTCGGGATGATGCAAGGCGAGGGCGAGAGCGATCCTCTCTTCACCGACAACGACGTCGTCGGCGCGCTGAAGCAGGCGGCCGCGCGCGGCATCGCCATGGACAACATCCGCTCGGTCGCGGGCTTCCAGCGCCGCCTCAACGATGTCACCTGCTCGGGTTGCCACCAGACCCGCGGCATCGGCGGCTTCCATTTCCCGGGCGTGGACTGGCTGACGGACGGGGCGTCGAATTCCACCATCGTGCCGGCCTCACCGCATTTCTTCGGTGACCAGATCCGCCGCCGCGACATCCTGACCGCGTTTGTCGAAGGCAAACGCCCTGATTTTTCACACGGATTTGCCAGCCGCCCGCAAACCCGCGGCAACCGTGAGCTCGCCGGTACCGAATATCAGGATGGCTGGGGCGCTCATTGTTCCCTGCAAAATGCAGGATCGGGAACGGCCGACAAGAGTTTTACGTCATGGACCTGTGCTAAAGGTCTCACATGTCAGCCTGCGGCGGCCTCGAGCCGCATCGGCATGTGCTTCATCAAGACGCGTTAGCGCATGATCCGGAAAAGTGTGTAGCGGTTTTCCGATCAGATCATGCGCAAATCAAGCGACCCAACCGGTTCGGATGACCCATGACGGACACCAGCGAAGCCAACAAGGAGCGCAATCGCGAGATCGCGCAGAATGAGGAAGCCAAGCAGGTCGCCGGCAGCGTCCGCGTCAGCGCCTCGGCTGTCGCGGCGGCGGTCATCATCTGCGGAATCCTGTTCACGCTCGGCTGGCTGGCGCTGAGATAATAGCCGCTCTCACTTCGCGTAGTTCGTCATCCGTTTTCCGGGCAAGAGCTCGTAGGCCGGCTTCCAGCCCGGCAGCGCGGCCATGCGGCCGAGCCAGGCGTGGATGGCGGGATGGCTTTCCGCGAAATCAAAGCCGTGCTCGTCATCAGGATAGTGCAGATAAGCCATCATCGAGATATCGGCGATGGTCGGCTTGGCGCCGATCGCGAACGCGTTGTGCTGGAGATGGCCGTCGAGAATGCCGAGGAAATCGTCGAGCCGCCGGCGAAAGTGCTTCAGCACCTGCGGATCGTTCTTCTCGGTGAAGGCCCGCATGAAGCGGTAGGTCGCCATGTAGCCGGTGAGCTTGTGATTGTCCCAGAACAGCCAGCGCAGCAGCTCGAATTGTTCGGCTTCCGTCTCGGCGCCGAAGCGGCCGTATTGTTCGGCCAGCTTGAGCAGGAGGGGTGCGGTCTGCGTCATCTTCACGCCGTCGACCTCGAGCACGGGAATTTCGCCCATCTCGTTCACGTTCCGGCGCCATTCCGCCGTGCGCGTGACTCCGCCGCCGAAATCGGTCCACACAGGCTCGAACGTCTCGCCGCAAAGCGTGAGCATCAGCGCCAGCTTGTAGCTGTTGCCGGATTCAGGGAAGTAGTGCAGGCGATAAGCGGGCATGGGACCTCGCGGCATTCCGTGTTTTGCCGATGACTATACCGACATGGTTCTACCCCGTCATTGCGAGCGCAGCGAAGCAATCCAGCAATGCATCCGCGGTGGGATTCTGGATTGCTTCGCTGCGCTCGCAATGACGGGTCGAGAGCAGTGCGTCGCTACCCCACCGCCCCCTTCGCCCGCAGCTGCTGAATCGCGGCTTCGTCGTATCCCGCGCCACGCAAAATCTCGTCACTGTGCTCGCCGACGCCGGGCGGCTTGCGCGGCTGGACCTTCTTGGTGCCGTCGATCCAGATCGGGGAGTTGATGGTGAGCATGGTGTCGTTCTCGAACGGCACCAGCACTTCGTTATCGAGCATCTGCTTGTCGTTCGGAATATCGTCGAGAATGCCGACGATGCCGAACACCAGCCCGCTGCCGTCGAGAATCCTGCGCCATTCGGCGAGGTCTTTGGTCGCAAAAATCTCGTCAAAAATCTTGATGAGCTCGACCGAGCGGGCGTGGCGGTCGGGCTTGGTGGCGAAGCGCGGATCGTTGATCAGGTCCTCGCGTCCGAGGCATTTGGCCAGCGTCGGCCACTGCTTCTCTTCGCTGAGCAGCGACAGGATCAGCCAGCGGCCGTCCTTGCACTGATAGTGGTTGGCGACCGCATTGAGCGCGCGCTCGCGCGGCCGCCGCTCGCCGAACTTGGCGCCGCAGAGCTTGGCCTGCGCCAGCACGCTGGCGGCCCAGACGCCGTTGGCCATCAGGTTGGAGGCGACGTGCGAGCCCTTGCCGGTCTTCTCGCGCTGGTACAGCGCGGTGACGATCGCGCTGTACAGCGCCATGGCGCAGGGATGGTCGCCCATGCCGGCGACCGAGCGGGCCGGTGTGGTGTGGGTATCGGCGCGAACGAGGTCCATCAGGCCGGAGCGCGCCCAATAGGCGTTGCTGTCGAAGCCGGGCTTGTTGGCTTCCTCGCCCTTTTCACCATAGCCGGTGAAGGAGGCGTAGATCAGCCGGTCGTTGAGATGGGCGAGATGGTCATAGGAGATGCCGAGCCGGCCGCGCACCGGCGGCGGCATGTTGGTGATGAAGACATCGGCTTGTTCCACCAGTCTGTAGAGCACGGCCTGCGCCTCGGGCTTGGAGAGGTCGAGCGCGAGGCTCTTCTTGTTGCGGGCCTCGAGCAGCCAGGCGAAATTATGTTCGCTGGTGGGATAGCCGGGCAGGTTGGGCAGATTGCGGTAGGGATCCCCGGCGCCGGGCGGCTCGATCTTGATGACGTCGGCGCCGAAGTCGGACAGCACGGTCGCAGCCGCGGGCGCCGCGATGAAGCTTGCGCAGTCCAGAACCTTGAGCCCTGCAAAAATGCCTTTTTCCATCGCGGCGTTGCTCCCTCGCTCTTGTTGTTTCCCGCCGGCTGGAATTGGCGCGGGCACGTCGTGGGAGCCATTAGACCGATGTTTTGGCGGGATGCAACGGTATCGGGCGCAGGGCCTTACTCCTCTCCCGCAAGCAGCGCAGCGTTGCCGCCGGCCGCGGCGGTGTTGATGGTCACGGTCTGCTCGGTGGCGAAGCGTGCGAGATAGTGCGGGCCGCCGGCCTTGGGACCTGTTCCGGACAGGCCATTGCCGCCGAACGGCTGCACGCCGACCACGGCGCCGATCATGTTGCGATTGACGTAGATGTTGCCGACCTGGACGCGGTCGATGATGGCCTCAATCGTGTCGTCGATGCGCGAGTGGACTCCAAGCGTCAGTGCGTAAGCAGTGCGCTCGATCGCCTGCAGCACGTGTCCGAGCGTCTCGGCGCGGTAGCGCACCACATGCAGGATCGGGCCGAACACCTCCTCGGTGAGCTGGCCGGCATCCCTCAGTTCGAAGATGTGAGGCGCGACGAAGCAGCCCTGCGGAGCTGTGCCCGCAAAATGCAGCCGGGCCTCGCTTTTCATCCGCGCGATGTGGGCATCGAGCCGCTGCTTGGCCTCGTTGTCGATCACTGGCCCGACATGGGTAGCGACATCTGCGGGATCGCCGATCTTGAGCTCGCGCGCGGCCCCCGCGATCATCTCGATCATGCGGTCGGCGACGTCCTCCTGCACGAACAAGAGCCGCAGCGCCGAGCAGCGCTGGCCGGCGGAGCGGAACGCTGAGGTCACGACGTCGTCGGCAACCTGCTCGGGCAGCGCGGTCGCATCCGCGATCATGGCGTTGATGCCGCCGGTCTCCGCGATCAGCGGCACGATCGGCCCGTCCTTGGCGGCGAGCGTCCGGTTGATGTGACGGGCGACCTCGGTCGAGCCGGTGAAGACGACGCCAGCGATGTCAGGCTGCGCGGTGAGCGCCGCGCCGATGCGGCCGTCGCCGGTGACGAGATGCAGCGCGCTTCTCGGGATACCTGCCTCGTGCAGCAGCGCGACAGCCTCGCGTGCGATGCGCGGCGTCTGCTCGGCAGGCTTGGCCACGACGCTGTTGCCGGCCATCAGCGCCGCGGTGACCTGTCCGAGGAAAATCGCCAGCGGAAAATTCCATGGCGAGATCGCGATGAAGACGCCGCGGCCGCGCAGCGCGAGCGTGTTGCTCTCGCCGGTCGGGCCCGGCATCGCTGTCTCGCTGCCGAACAGTTTTCGGCCCTGAGCTGCATAATAGCGGCAGAAATCGGCGGCTTCGCGCAGCTCGGAGAGCGCATCGTCAAGCGTCTTGCCGCCTTCGCGCTGAAGCAGCGCGATGTACTGTGCGCTGCGGCTCTCCAGCAGATGCGCGGCCTGCTCCAGCGCCGCCGCGCGCGTCCAGGCCGGCGTCCGGCTCCATCCGGCAAAGCCGGCGCGGGCCGCGACGACCGCCGCGCCCGCCTGTTCGGGCGTGGCGTCGGGGACCGGCTTTAGGTCGGGAGTCGCAGCCTTGACGTCGGCGAGCAGCCGGTCGAGCGCCGTGCGCTCGCCGAACTCGATGCCGGCTGAATTATGCCGCTCGGGCGCGAACAGATCGCCCGGCAACGGGATCCTGGCGTGATGGGCGTGATCCGGACGGACGATGAGATCGACCGGGCGCTTCAACAGCGCCGGCACCGGCACGCGATAATCGGCGGCCTGCGCCACGAAGGAGGAGTTGGCGCCGTTTTCGAGCAGTCGGCGCACCAGATAGGCGAGCAAATCGCGATGGCTGCCGACCGGGGCATAGGTGCGATAGGCGATCTCGGGGTGATCCCTGGCGAGCTGCTCGTAGAGCGCTTCGCCCATGCCGTGCAGGCGCTGGAATTCGAAGCCGCCGCTCTCGCCCGCGAGCTCCAGCACCGTTGCGACGGTGAGCGCGTTGTGGGTGGCAGATTGAGGAAATATGCGCGGGCGCAGTCCCAAGAGCTTCGATGCGCAGGCGACGTAGTTCAGATCCGTCATCGCCTTGCGGGTGAACACCGGATAGCCGTCGAGCCCGCGCTCCTGCGCGCGCTTGATCTCGGTGTCCCAATAGGCGCCCTTGACCAGACGCACCATCAGCTTGCGATCATGCGCGCGGGCCAGCTCGTGGACGTATTCGATCACCGCGCTGGCGCGCTTCTGATAGGTCTGGATCGCAAGGCCAAAACCGTCCCAGCCTTTGAGCGAGGCATCGGCCAGCGTTGCCGCGATGACGTCGAGCGACAGCTCCAGCCGGTCGGCCTCCTCGGCATCGACCGTGAAGTTGAGGTCATACGCCTTGGCGCGCCGCGCAAGATCCAGCAACTGCGGCACCAGTTCGCGCATCACGCGGTCGCGGCTGATCGCCTCGAAGCGCGGATGCAGCGCCGAGAGTTTGACGGAGATACCTGGGCGGTCGGGCAGGGGATGGTTGCCCGCAGCCTTGCCGATCGTCTCGATGGCGCTCGCATAGGCGTCGAAATAGCGTCGCGCATCCGCCGCCGTGCGCGCGCCTTCGCCGAGCATGTCGAAGGAGTAGCGCGACTTCTGACCAGAGCGCGGCTTGCCTCGCTCCAGCGCCTGCTCGATGGTCTCGCCCAGCACGAAATGATTGCCCATCAGCCGCATCGCCTGGCGCGTGGCGGTGCGCACTGCCGGCGCGCCCAGCCGCTTTACCAGCCGGCCGATGGTGCCGTCGGGCGTTTCGCCGGGCTGGATCACCCGCGCGGAGAGACCAAGCGCCCAGGCCGAGGCGTTGACCAGGAACGCCGTGGACTTGGTCTCGTGATGGATGAAGTCACCCTCGCCGAGCTTGTCCTCGATGAACTGGTCGGCGGTGCGGGCATCCGGCACGCGCAGCAGCGCCTCGGCCAGCACCATCAGCGCAAGGCCCTCCTTGGTGGAGAGCGCGAACTCGCGCAGCATGTCCTCGACCCCGCCGAGCCGGTCGTCGCGCTTGCGGATCGCCTCAATCAGCCGCGTTGCCGTGCGGTCGATCCGGGCTTCCTGCGCTGGGCTGAGATGCACCAACGGAAAGAGGCGCGCAGCGATGTCGGCGTCATCAGGCGCGTAGGGGGCAGAGAAGGGGGGCGGGAGGTTTGGCATGGCGTGTCCTGTAGCTGAGATCAGGATAAGACCCGCGCGACCGTGGTTCGATAGACAAATTATCTGATTTGCCTTACGAAATTAAAGTAAGGAGCTGTATAACCGGATAAAATATGGATCTCGATCGCATTGACCGGAAAATCCTCGCCATTTTGCAGGAGGATGGGCGAATCGCCAATGTCGAGCTCGCCGAGCGCATCGGCCTGTCGCCGACGTCAATCGGCGAGCGGCTGAAGCGGTTGCAGCGCGAGGGCTTTGTCGAAGGCTATGGCGCGCGCCTCAATCCGCACCGGCTCGGGCTAGGCTTGCTCGTGTTCGTCGAGGTGCTGCTCGACAAGACCACGCCCGACAATTTCGAGCGCTTTGCGCGCGCGGTGAAGCTCGCGCCCGAAGTGCTGGAGTGTCACATGGTTGCAGGCGGCTTCGACTATCTGGTGAAGGCGCGGCTGGCGGACATGACCGCGTATCGGCGCTTCCTCGGCGAGACCCTGCTGTCGATGCCGGGCGTGCGCGAGACGCGCACCTATGCGGTGATGGAGGAGATCAAGCGCGACGCACCGTTGCCGGTGGGCTGACCACATGCGGTCGCGATTGTCGTTGCTGTGGGGTTGATCGGCGATCTCTCCAGGCAAAAAGCCTTTCGCGTGCAGTCGCAACGCCTGTCGTCGAATGCACTGATCGTCTTCTAATTTTTTTTGGCCTCACTCCCGGATGAGATCCGGGAGGCAGCAAAGGCTGGCGGGCTTATACTTTGAGGTTCTCTGCGGACGTCTTGCCCCGGTTTGCGATCTCTTCATATTCAACCGTCTGTCCCTCGTTGAGCGAGGACAGGCCGGCTTTCTGCACTGCCGAGATATGCACGAACACATCCTTGCCGCCCGACGCAGGCTGGATAAATCCATAACCCTTCGTCGGGTTGAACCACTTGACCGTACCTTTGGGCATCACGTCTTCTCCGCGGGTCTTCCTCCGAGATCACGAACCGCTAGTCCCCGCCAACCAGCCGGTTCGGTTCTACAGGATACGCGGAATGTGGCGGGCTTGGTAGATCAAACCACATCCGCATTTTACCGAAATTCGCTCAACTTCGCGGCGTTTTTGCCGGATTTGCCCGTTTCGCGGTCAATTGGCCCTGATGCCGTCAATAAGTCGCGGCCAGATAGTCGACGATCTTGCCGACGTCGCCCTCGGCGATCGGCGCGCCGTAGACCTTGATCATCTTGGTCACCTCGGCCTGCCAGAAGGCTTTCTTGTCCTTCATCGGCGGCTGGGTCGCGATGTAGTCGGACGAATGGCAGGCGGCGCAATTGCCCTGCACCACTTCGAGATTTGGCCCGGGCCTGAAGGCTGCGGTCTCATCCGGTGTCTTGTAATTGATCGGGGCGGCGATGGCCGACCCGACCAATGCGGCGGCGGCGAGCGCGATGGCGCTGAGAACGGTGCGCTGCATGATCATTCTCCTCAGGCCACGTTGACGCGGACGGTTTCGACGACGTTGCGCAAATAGCCCGCAGGGTTCCAGCGCGGCGTGTCCGGCTGTGTCTCTCCGGAATTGCTGGTGGCGCGCACCTTGAGCTCGACCTCTCCAGCCGCAAGCTTCACCGGTAGCTTCCATTCCCGGAACGAGTAATTGCCGAGGTCCTTGCCGAGCCTGGCCGAGGCCCAGGTCTTGCCGCCGTCGGTGGAGACCGAGACGTCTTTGATGCCCTTGCCGCCGTCGAAGGCGATGCCACGCAGCGTCGTCCGTCCGGCCTTCAGCTTGGCGCCATCAGGCACGTTGGTGATGAAGGAGCGGATGGTGAAGCGGTTGATCGGGATCGTCGCTTTCGGTGTCGTGCCGGGCTCGACCGAATTGTCCGGGGTGTCAGGAATCCGGTAGGCCGACTTCATCCAGAAGCCGTCATAGACGCCGTCGATGACGGTGATCTCGTTGAGGTGTTTGACCCAGTAGGTGCCGTAATAACCTGGTACGACCAGGCGCAGCGGGAAGCCGTTGAGGAACGGCAGATCCTCGCCGTTCATGCCATAGGCCAGCATCACCTCGCCATCGGCGGCGTGGGCGAGATCCAGCGCCTTGGCGAAGTCAGGCGTCTTGTCGATGACCGGACCGTCCATGCCGCCGAAGACGACCTGCTTGGCGCCGGCCTGCACGCCCGCCATGTCGAGCACGGTCTTGAGCGACACGCCGCGCCAGCGCGCATTGCCCATCGCGCCATTGGCGAGCTGGCCACCGGCGACCCGCGGCTCGAAGAAGCCGCGGCTGTTGCCGGAACATTGCGTGACGGCGACGATCTCGGTCGCCTTCATCTTCTTGATGTCCTTCAGCGACAGTTTGAGCGGCTTGTCGACCTTGCCCTTGACCTCGAGCGTGAACTTATCGGGGTCGAGATCGTAGGGCAGGCCGGCGAGGTGATAGCGCACGAAGAACGCGTTGTTCGGCGTGATCGGGCCGTCGTTGAAGATTGCAAACGGCGTCTCGAGCTGCGGCGGACGGCTGGTGAGCCCGATCATCGGCCGCTTCTGCGGATATTTCACCAGTGGCCGCTCGCCATTGCCGAACGGCAGCGTCACGGTCTCGAGTGCCAGGGCCTTGGTGGAATTCAGTGTGGCCGCCATGGCGGCAAGGCCCGCTCCTTTGAGCAGGTCGCGTCGGTCGAACATTCAGGTCTCCTCCCGGAGCTTTTCGTTGCCTCGCGGTCATCACCGCAAGACCTGCGCTCATCTGTCTCAACCATCAGGTTGAAGTCAATTCGTGCTTTCGCAGCAAGCCCATGCCGCTGCGCTGCAACAGGCCGGTGTTACGCGGTGATGATTCTTGCTTCACCTCTCCCGCTTGCGCGAGAGGCCGGGAGGGCTTTTTCCTCTGGGGGATTGTCCCATTGCGGAGATACCCTCTCCCGCAAGCGGGAGAGGGAGCGCAGCTGTCCGCGTGGATCGCTTTACGCCGCGACGCGCTCGCCGCCGGCGATGAGGGCGGACAATGTCCTGGTATCTGCAACGACGCGCACCACCATCGGCTCGTCGCGGCCGCGGATCGCGACCTCCTGCTTCGGTAGCGCATCGTCGTGAAGGCCGGCGGTGCGGCGGACCTCCTCGGAGACGATCGCCTCGCACTGAAGCGTTTTGGTCATGTCCTGAAGCCGGGCTGCGACGTTGACGGCATCGCCAAGCGCCGTGAAGACGATGTGGTCGCGATAGCCGATGTCGCCGATGATGACCTCGCCGCCATGGACGCCGATGCCGAAGCGGATCGGCTGGCGCAGATCGTGGCTCAGCAATTCGTTGAGCTCGTCCACATGGGTTGCGATGCCCGCCACCGCCTTCAGAGCCTGCCGGCACGCAGTGTGCGGATCGGTCGTGAGGCCGAACAGGGCCAACATGCCGTCGCCGACGAACTGGTTCGGCTGACCGCCATTCTCGATCACCGCCTGCGACACCGCGCCGAGGAAACGATTGACGATGAAGACGGTGTCGAACGGCAAACGCTTCTCGGCAAGCTGCGTCGAGCCGCGCATGTCGACGAACAGGCTGACGAGATAGCGCTCCTGGCCGATCCTCGCGGGCGACGACGCCTGTGCGTTCGCCGACAGCATCTGTGGCATGAACAGCTGGAAGAAGGAGAGATCGCAATCCGGCCGCAGCTGGCAGGCCAGCCGGATCGAGGGATCGGCGGTGCCGACGCGGGCCAGCACGAAAGCTTCGCGCTGCGATGGCTCGGGCAGGGCGCCGTGGTCGCCGATGATGCGGATGCGGCAGGTCGAGCAGCGGGCGCGGCCGCCGCAGACGCTGGCATGCGGCACGTTGTGGCGCAGGCTCGCCTCCAGCACGGAGAGCCCCTTGGGCACGCGCACCGTCTTGCCGTTGCCATAGGACAGCGCGATCATGCCGCCGCGCCGCTCGCGCCAGCCGCGCACGCCGCGTCCGAGCAGCGCCAGGCCGAGTAGCCCGATATAGCTGATGGTGAGCGCGCCGGTGATGCGGTCGAGCGTGTCGGCCTGGGCGAACGTGCCGACCTCGCGCTGCGTGTAATTTTGCTTGCGCCAGTCTCCGTCTTCGCTGTCGGCAGCGACGCTGCGGCCGCCCTGGTAGATGCCGAGCAGCGCCAGCGTTGGAATCAGTACGGCGGCCGCCAGCAAATAGGGCGCCGCGCGGGTGAAGAACGGTTTCAGCCGAAGCCAGAAATAGATGCCGATGCAGCCGTGCACCCAGGCGACGATCAGCAGGATCGTCATGGTCCAGAGCCGGGCGGGCGCCACGACGAAAAAGAGATAAAGCTCCTGCGGATACAGCTTCTCGTGCCCGTACAGCATCTGGCCGAGCCGGATGCCGATCACATGGGCCATCACCAGCGCGGGGATGCTCAGCCCCAGCAAGAGCTGCAGCGGCTCGATCGTCCGCCAGCGGAACTGGCGGCGCTGGTAAAGCGCGTAGACGCCGAGACCCATATGGGTGAGGGCGGCGGTGTAGAACACGATCGCGACCGGGAGGAACTGCCAGAACGCGACGTGGTAATAGACCCCGGCCTGCATCGCATCGACCGAGATATTGCCGAGCGCGTGGTTGAGGAAATGGCTGACCACATAGGCGAACAGGATAATTCCGCAGACCAGCCGGACCTGCCGCGCGCTGGTGGAGCGGACGAGTTCGGGCAATCGCAAAAGGACGGTCCTGGCCATGATTCGGTTGTATCAGCTCATTAAGGAGAACAGCCAGCGGAGAGTTAAATTCCGCCGGGTCGATGGCCGATCCGATCACATGCGCGACAAGGTTACGTAACGGTAAGTCTTGTAAGGTGGGCAAAGGCGGATCAGCGCCGTGCCCACCGTTTTGCCTCCACACCCCCGCTATCATCCCGGGCCGCGCTTCGCTTGCCCGGCATGACGGTGGCCACATTGACTCCCCCTCCCAAGTCGGGGAAAAGCGCGGCCGTGACGATCGCTCCCGACATCTCCGTGAAGCCCCACGACGCCTCGCGCCGGCCGCTTGTGGTGGCCGCGCTGGTGATTGCCGCGATGACGGTGCTGCGCATCGTCTACGCCTCCGCGATCGAGCTGCGCACCGACGAAGCCTATTACTGGACCTGGTCGAAAGAGGCGGCATTGAGCTTCCTCGATCATCCGCCCGGCATTGCCTGGCTGATCCGCTTCGGCACCGCGATCTTCGGCGACACCGTGCTCGGCGTCCGCTTCGGCGGCATTGTCGCGATGCTGGTGATGCAGCTGCTGCTCGCCGATATGGTCCGCCGCCTCACCCATGACGTGCGCGCGATCGTGGTGGCGGTGCTGATGCCCGAGGCCGCGCTCTATTACGGCCTGCTGATGGCCAAGGTCGCGCCCGATGTTGCCATGATCCCGTTTGCGGTAGCGATGATGTGGTCCCTGGTGCGGCTTGCTCAGAGCGGGGACGGCCGCTGGTGGCTCGCCGCTGGCCTGTTCGCAGGACTCTCGCTGCTGTCGAAATTCACTGCCATCATGTTCGCGCCGGCGGTTGCTGCGTTCCTGCTGGTGCCGGATTGGCGCTGGCGCTGGCTGCGCAGTCCCTATCCTTATCTGGCGGTGCTGATCGCGATCGCCGTGTTTTCGCCGGTGCTGATCTGGAATGCGCAGCACGACTGGGCCTCGTTCCGCTTCCAGGGCGTGCGCGCCACCGCCAATTACGGCATCTCGCTGCGAACCGTCGGCGACTACATCGGCCTGCAACTCGGCCTCGTCGGTTTCGTCATGCTGCCGGTGGTGCTGTCGGGCCTCGTCCTGACGGCATGGCGCGGCACTCGCTCCCGCGAGCCGGTGGCGATCCTGCTCTCGACCGCGGTGCTGGTGCCGTTCGTCTACTTCTTTCTCAAGTCGTTTACACTCAGGGTCGGTGACACCTGGCCGATGTTCATGTGGCCGGTCGGTTTTGCCGCTGCCGCGGTGAATCTAACGATGCTGCCTGGAGAAGGTTGGTCGGCACGGATGATCCGCTCGAGCATCTTTTGGGCGGAAACGGCGCTGGTGTCCGGGATCGCCTTCGTCGTAATCGTGTTCCTTTATTACGCCGCCGCGCCCTGGAACTTGCTCGGCAAGATGGATCCGATCGGCGCGGAGGCCGGCTACGAGCAGGTCGCCGCACGCGCCCAGGCCGCGCTCGACGAGACCGGCGCGACCTGGATCGCGACCACGGATTATCGCACCTATGCCATGATGCGCTGGCTGTTCCGCGGCCGCGTTCCCGTAGTCGAGATCAACGAGCGCGGCCGCTTCCAGGATTTCCATGATCCTGGCATGGACAGGATCAGGGGACACGTAGGACTCTATGTCGGTCGCCAACCCGATGATCATTCACCTCTGTGGGAGACAATCCCCGCGACGCGCACGCCAGTGGGGCAAGTCGAACGCCGCTGGCGTGGAGTCCTGATCGATACCTATACGCTCGACAAGCTCACCGGATGGACCCCGCAGCTCTCGCCGCCAAAGGACTCGCCGCTGTTCCAGTGGCGCGTGCTGGCGGGGCAGTTTGAGGTTCGTCCGCTCGCCTAGCGCTACTCCTCGTCCTCTTTCCTGCGCAACAAATCCGTCGCGAGGTCTGACAGTTTCGGCGGCGGCAGCGCGGCGAATGGCAACGGCCTGGTGACGTCGATCGCCGCCAACCCGAGCCGCGCTGTCAGCAGTCCGTTCAACATGCCTTCGCCCAGCCGCTGCGACAGCTTTGCCGCAATCCCATGCCCGAGCATCTGCTGCACCAGGCTGTCGCTGGCGGCGAGGCCGCCGGTGATGGCGAGATGGGCGATGACGTGGCGGAGCAGCCGGATCATGCCGAGCGCGCCGGGGCGGCCGCCATAGAGCCGGGCGAGCTGGCGGATCAGCCGCAGCGAGGCCACGAACACGAACAGCACGTCGAACAGTGCGCGCGGCGACACCGCCGTGACGATCGAGACTCGCTGCGCGGCCGAGGACACCAGCCGCCGCGCCTCCTCATCAAGCGGCGACATCAATTCGCGCTCGGCGAGCCGGATCATGTCGGCGCCGTCGATGATCTCGCCGGTGTGGCTTTCCAGCGCGGCACGGGCGCGCGCAAGCCGCGGGTTCTGGTGCGCGATCGCGATCAGGTCCTTGACGATGTCGCGGCTCTCCTTGCGATCGTCGGTCAAGAGCACCTCGGCGGCACGCCGATGCAGTTTCTCGATCGTCGCAAGCCGCGCAAGGCCGAACGCCTCGCGGCCGATCACCACCGCGAGCGCAAGCGTGGTGACGAAGGCGAGCGCAACGCCGACGAAGCCGAGGCTCTCGCTGCGCGCAAAAAGATCCTCGATCAGCCTGACCACGCCGAGCCCGGTGCCGAGCAGCGTCAGGCCGGCGACGCCCGACCAGAACAGCGCGCCCCAGGGAAAGCCGCGCCGCACGGGAAGCGCGGTTTCAATGGGCACCGGCAAGCTGGCCGGATCTGGCTCCGGCGTGATCTGGACGGTGGCGCGACTGAGCCGGCTGGTCTCGTCGGCCTCGGTCACGACGACATCGGGATTGTCGAGCCGGAACGTCGCCGGCCGCCGTGGCTTCGATCGGTCGTTCATGCGAGCTTGTCTCCGATCAGGAACTGCAGAGCACGGTCGAGGCGGATGTGCGGCAGCGTGGGCTCGTTCGTTCCTTCGCGTTCGAGCTTTGGCGGACGGAAGCGCAGGAAGCGGAAGTCGCTCTTCTCGGCGGCTTGCGTCGACAATCCGCGGAACGCGTCCGTCCCATCAAAGAGGGGCTCGGGATCCTCAGGCAGATCGCCCGGAAACGTCGCGACCTCGGTGTTGCCGTCAAAGAACTCGCCGTTCGCGCTTTCGCCCGCCGCGGGCGTACCCAGGATCGAGGGCAAGACGTCGCGGCCATGCGCAACCTGGGCCTCGCGCGTGGCGCGGACCGCGGCGAGCGCCACCACGTCGATCTCGGCGCCGGTATCTTCGGCACGTGCGACAGCGCGAGCGACGGCGCGGCGCAGCACGGCCTCGAGGCGGTCGTGACTGGAATGATGCAGATGATCCGCTTTCGTTGCCGCGAACAGGATACGGTCGATTCGCGGCCGGAACAGGCTGGAGAGAAACGTGCTGCGGCCGATGCGGAAGCAATCGAGAATGCCCGATAGTGCCGCTTCGAGATCGTGCAGCGCCTCGGGTCCCGCGTTGAACGCGGAGAGGGCATCGGCCAGCACGATCTGGCGGTCGAGCCGCGCGAAATGATCGCGGAAGAACGGTCGCACCACGATATCTTTGTAAGCCTCAAATCGACGCGCCATCATCGCCCACAGCGATCCCTCCGGCGCCTGTCTGCCTGCGGGAACGTCGAGCGGCGCAAAGGTCAGCGCCGGCGTATCGGCGAGATTGCCGGGCATCAGGAAGCGGCCGGGCGGCAAGAGACTCATCGCGAAGCGTTCGTCGCGGCAGGCGCGCAGATATTGGGTGAACAGCTTTGCGGCTGTCAGCGTCGCCTGCTCGTCCTCGTGCGCTTCGGGCTTGAGCATGGCCAGATGCGCGTGCCAGTCTGCGGCCAGGTGCGCGCGCGGCACCTCGCGCGAGAGCGCCAGGCTCTCGGCCGACCATTGCTCGTAGCTCTTTTGCAGCAGCGGCAGGTCGAGCAGCCATTCGCCGGGATAGTCGACGATGTCGAGCGTCAACGTGCGGTCGGCACCGTTCGGGCGCTGGTAGTCGATGACGAGACGCAGCTCGCTGATGTCCACCGTCGAGCTCGGCCAGCGACGTTCCTCGACCAGCGCGCGCAGATGGTTCTCATAGGCAAAGCGCGGCACGGCATCGTCGGGCTGCGGCGCCAGATGCGCCCGCGCGATCCGGCCCGAGGCATAGGCTTCGAACACCGGAAACCGGCCGCCGCGGGTCAGCCCGTGGATCAGCGCGGTGATGAATACGGTCTTACCGGCCCGCGACAGGCCAGTGACACCAAGCCGCACCGTCGGACTGAAGAAGTGCTCGCCATAGTCGATCAGCGCCCTTGCCGAAAGCCGCGCCTCCTCGACCATGTCCTGAAAACTGAATGCCATATGAACGCTGGTAATCCCGGGGCGGGCGGAACAGAGAAGCCGTTCACAAAAGTGGCAATTGCATGAGGAAAATCAAGCTTCATACTTCCACCGTCTTTGTCGGCAAATCAGCCGATTGAACGACGCGTGGGTCCCGAAAGACCCATATAGAAGGGCATTGCCACAGCTATCGCGGATTGCCATGACCGTCTTCCAGTTGAAGCAACTTGCATCCACCTCCGTCCACGCCGCCGCCGACGCCTTCGGCTGGAATTACGATCGCGCCGAGCTGATTGCCGACGGCATCATCCACGGCGTCGGCGTGCTCGCCGGCATCATCGCGGCGACCGTGCTGGTGGTGCTGGCAGTCGTCTATGCCGATGCGACCGATATCGTCGGCGTCTCGATCTATGTCGCCGGGCTGATGTCGATGCTGGTGCTGTCGGCAACCTACAATCTCTGGCCGGTTTCGCGCGCCAAATGGCTGTTGCGCCGCTTCGATCATTCCGCGATCTACCTGTTGATCGCGGCGACCTACACGCCGTTCATCCTGGAGGTGAAGGACAGCGCGTTCGCGCTGGTGCTGCTCACCGGCGTCTGGTGCGTCGCTATCCTTGGTATCGTGCTGAAGCTGTTCTATCCGGGTCGGTTCGACCGCGTCTCGGTCGGCATCTATCTCGCCATGGGCTGGAGCGGTGTGATGCTTTACGATGCGGTGGTCAGGGCGCTGCCGACGCTGGTGCTCGGCTTCATCCTCGCCGGCGGCCTGCTCTACAGCTTTGGCGTGATCTTCCACGCCTGGCGGCGGCTGCGCTTCCAGAATGCGATCTGGCACGGCTTTGTCTTGGCCGGCGCGGCATGTCATTATACCGCGGTGCTCGACCTTGTGTTGAGCTAGCCAAGTTCCGCGAGGCGGCAAAAGCTGTGCGGCATAAGACAAGAGGAGACGTCGCATGCGGGTGACCGGCAAGGTCGTGGTCGTCACGGGCGGCGCAAACGGCATCGGCAAGGCGCTGTGCGAGGCCTTCCACGCCGCCGGCGCCTCCAAGGTCGTCGTCGCCGACATGGATGCCGCCAATGCGCGGGCTGTTGCCGCCATGGTGGATGGCGCGGCGTTCAAATGCGACGTGGCGCAGGAAAAGGACATCTCGCACGTCATCGAGGAGACCGAGCGGCAGTTCGGCCCGATCGATCTGTTCTGCTCCAATGCGGGCATCGGCGGCGGCTTCGATCCGATGGCGGAAAATGCCGGCGGCGCCTCCGATGAGCCCTGGCAACGCAGCTGGGCGATCCACGTCATGGCGCATGTCTATGCGGCGCGGCACCTCATCCCCCGGATGAAGGCGCGCGGCGGCGGCTATTTCCTCAACACCATCTCGGCCGCGGGACTGCTGTCGCAGGTCGGTAGCCCGGCTTACTCCACCACCAAGCACGCGGCGGTGGGCTTTGCCGAGAATCTCGCGATCGCGCACAAGGCTCACAACATCAAGGTCTCGATCCTCTGCCCGCAGGGCGTCGACACCAACATGCTGCGCTCGATTCCGAAAGGCCCGCAATCCGGCGACGGCGACCTCACGCCCGAGCAGGTCGCCAAGGACGTGCTCGCCGGTCTCGAGCAGGAAACGTTCCTGATCCTGCCGCATCCGCAGGTGCTCGGCTACATGCGCAAGAAGACCGAGAATTACGATCGCTGGATCGGCGGCATGGCCAAGATCCAGGCGAAGATGCGGGAGGAGTTCGGGAAGTAGGGTCACATCGACGCTGTCATGCCCGGCGAAGGCGGGGCATCCAGTACGCCGTGGCCTGTCGGCTCAACCACATCCGCCTCGGATTACTGGATCGCCCGGTCAAAGCCGGGCGATGACACCGAGTATGTAGAAGCGGCTTCACCAACCTCGCGCCTCACGCCGCCAACTCCACCCCAGCCTCCATCCGGCTCTGCCTGAGCGCCCGCGCATAGAGCGTCATCCCCTCACGCACCTTGCGCTGCTCGGCCTCCGTCAGCGCCGCGAGTGCGCCGCGAACCTGCTGGCGGCCGAATGCATGCAGCGCCTCCAGCGTGCGCCGGCCCTTCGCAGTCAACGACAACAGCTTGCTGCGTGCATCCCTTTCATCCGCCGTTTCGCGCAACTCGCCGCAATCGATCAGCTTGCGCACCAGGCGGCTGACGCTGGATTTCTCCAGCCGCAGGAAATCGCCGAGTTCGCCCGATGTCAGCGGGCCGCGAATGCCGATCTCCAGAATGGTGTGCACGGCCGAGGGCGGATAGTCCGATGCCGCAACCGTCGCGTCCATGAAGCCGAGCTCGCGCACCATCAACCGCGAGGCGGCGCGAATGTCGTCGATCAATGCAAGCTCGGCCATCTTGACTCCCGGCATATAGTTGTATGATACAACTATATGCGTGCAACGGCGCGCGCAAGCGTTTTGGAGTGAGCCATGAATGAGATCGCGAGCGGAGCTTTGCCTGCGGGGGTGCGGATGAGAGGCAAGGTCTGCCTCGTCACCGGCGGCGGCAGCGGTATCGGCCGTGCCACCGCGCTGAGGATGGCCGCCGAAAGCGCCGAGGCGATCGTCGTCGCAGGTCGGCGCCAGCCCGAGATCGAGGCCGCTGCGGCGGCCTGCCGCGAGCTCGGCGCTGACGCGATCGCGGTCCAGACCGACATCACGCGAGAGGACGACGTCGAACGCCTCGTCCGCACGGCGATCGAGCGCTGCGGCCGGCTCGACGTCGCCTTCAACAATGCGGGTTTCCAGGAGCGCCGCGCGCCATTACAGGAGCAGGGCACGGAGATCTACGACAGCGTGTTCGACACCAATGTGCGCGCGCTGTTCCTGTGCCTGCGCCATCAATTGCCTGTCATGCTGGCGCAGGGGCGCGGCAGCATTGTCGTCAACGCCTCGGTCAGCGGCGTGCGCAATCCCAACCCCGGCTTCTCGCTCTATTCGGCCTCGAAGGCGGCCGCGATCTCGCTGACGCGCTCGGCGGCGATGGAGAACGCGCCGCGCGGCATCCGCATCAATGCCATCGCGCCCGGCCGCGTCATCACCGACATGATGCTGAGCGCCGGCGTCGGCGATGTCGCAACCGTCGGCGCCGGCCTGCCGCTGCGCCGCATGGGTACGCCGGACGAGGTGGCGGAAGCCGTGGTGTGGCTCTCGTCGGACGCGTCGTCCTACGTGGTCGGCCACGTGCTGGCGGCGGACGGAGGATTTCTGGCGGCCTAGCGGGCCTAATGCTTCTGCCCGTAGAGCACCGGAACCGCCGAATCCACCATAACCTCGATGAGGCTGGTGCCCTCGAACGCCATCCCGCGCTTGAGCGCCTCGCCCAGCTCCGCCGCTTTGCTCACCCGCACCGCATGACATCCCATGCCTTCGGCGAGCCTGATAAAATCGATTCCCGGCAGCTCCAGGCCCGGCACGTTCCGCACCTGCATCACCTGGCTGAATGAGCGCATCGCGCCATAGCCGGAATTGTTGATGACGACGACGGTGAGCGGCAGCTTGCGTTGCGCGGCGGTCCACAGCGCCTGGATCGAATACATCGCCGAGCCGTCGCCGATCAGGCACACCGTGCGCTGCTTCGGCTTGCCCAGCGCCATGCCGACGGCCGCGGGCAGCGAATAGCCGAGGCCGCCGCTCGCCATGGTGTAGAAGCTGTCCTGGCCACGCATCGGCAGGAATTTCTGCATCGCCGGCCGATGTGACGGCACTTCCTCGACCAGCGAGGCGCCCTCCGGCATCGCCTGCGACAGCGAATGCAGCAGGAATTCGACCGGCAGCGGATCGGCGGGCTGCGGCGCCGGCGGCAGCGTGCGGCCCTTTGGCGCCGCGCGCTTGCTCTCGGGCAGCAACTCGAGCAGCAGGCTCAGCGCCGGCTTCATGGTGGCGATGATGCTGGTGCCCACCGGCGTTACCGCGGCGGCATCGGCATCGTCCGTGATCTGGAAGATAGTCGCGCCGCCGTCGAAGATCGCGGCATGGCCTTCGACATGAAAGGTGAACACCGGCGCGCCGATCACGACGACGAGGTCGTGCTCGCGCAGCGCATCGGAGAGCTGTGCGGGCGAGGCGTGCAGGAAGCCCGCGAATTGCGGATGCCGCTCCGGGAACGAGCAGCGCGCCGAGAACGGGCTGACCCAGACGCTCGCCTTGGCTTTCTCGGCGACGCGCACCATCAGATCGACCGCGCCGGCGCGATCGACGCCGGGGCCGACCACGAGGGCAGGGTGCTTTGCGGAGCCGAGCGCGGCTGCCAGCCCCTTCATCGCCTCAGGCTCTGGGCCGATCTCGCGACTGACTTTGCGCGCCTCGACCGGTGCGCAGGCATGCGTCCAGTCATCGACCGGGATCGACACGAAGGTCGGGCCGCAGGGCGGCTGCATGGCGGTGTAATAGGCGCGCGCGATCGCGGCCGGCACATCCTCGGGCCGGGCCGGCTCGACGCTGTACTTCACATAGGGACGCGGGAATTCGGAAGGCCGCTCGGCATAGAGGAACGCCTGCAGCGGCAGGATCGAGCGGGCCTGTTGGCCCGCGGTGATGACGAGCGGCGTCTGGTTGCGGTGCGCGGTGTAGATATTGCCGAGCGCGTTGCCGACACCGGCCGCCGAATGCAGATTGACGAAGCCGGCGTTGCGCGTCGCCTGCGCGTAGCCGTCGGCCATGCCGACGGCGGAGGCCTCCTGCAGCGCCAGTACGTAGTCAATGTCGTCGGGCCAGTCGCTCAGGAACGGCAGCTCGGTCGAACCAGGATTGCCGAACACCCTGTCGATGCCGAAGGCACGCAGCAGGTCGAGCGTCGCCTGCTTGACGGTGACGGACTTGCTGCCGGTCTTGCCGTTCTTTGTCATCGTTTCGTCCCCGTTATTTATCTCGCGCTCCTGGTCCCACCGTCATTGCGAGCGAAGCGAAGCAATCCAGACTCTCACCTCGGCGGCACTCTGGATTGCTTCGTCGCTTCGCTCCTCGCGATGACGAGGAGAGACACTCACCACACCGCCGTGCCCTTCATCGTCGGTTGCCCCTCGGCGTTCGCGGTCCACAGCTCCATGCCGGCGTCGGTCTCGTTGGCATTGACCGAGAACTCCGTGCCCTCGAACAGAGGCTGGAGGCCGCGATAGGTGAACCTCTTCGGTGCCTTTCCGCCGCGAAGCTTCGCCGCCATCTCGATGATGAGCGCCGCCTGCAAGGGTCCGTGGAAGATCAGGCCCGGGTAGCCCTCGACCTCAGTGACGTAGTCGCGGTCGTAATGGATGCGGTGGCCGTTGAAGGTCAGCGCGGAATAACGGAACAGCAGCACGGGATCGGAGATATGCGTCTCGCGGTGCTGCGCCTTCGGTGGCGCGGGCGGGGCCTTCGCGGTGGCCGGCGCACTGCTTGTCATCTCGCGATAGACGATGTCCTGCCGCTCGCGGATGGCAACGCCGCGCGGGCATGAGATGCTGTGCTCGACCGAGACGAAGCACAGCGTGCCGGTCGAACCCGTCTTCACCTGCACGTCGGCAATGCGCGAGGTCCGGGTCGATTCGTCGCCGACGCGCAAGGGCTGCAAGAACTCGATCTCGCCGCCGGCCCACATCCGGCGCGGCAGCGGCACCGGCGGCAGAAAGCCGCCGCGGGTCGGATGGCCGTCGGGCCCCAGCATCGACATCGGGAACACCGGCTGCGCCAGGCACCAATGTACCGTGAACGGCGCGGCATCGCCCGTCATGGGCGCGCCGACCTCCTGGAACAGCGTTGCGCGCAGGCCTTTGACGAGCTGCGCGGTGACGATGTCGGTTGCCTCCTCGCTGCGGCCGATCCATTGCCGCAAATGATCGATGTCGAGCTTTTCGGTCATGACGCCTCGCTCTTGTTATTTCTTCCTCGGATTCTCGCCGATGGCAGGCACGGCGCCGTAGCTGCGCGTCTCGCCGACGATGATCGGCGCCGGCGCGGGATAGCTGACGCGGCCGTTCGGCGTGTCGACCTCGATGCGGCGCAAATGCGGATGCCTGGTGAGGTCGGCCATGGTGTTGACCTCGGCGAACGCGATGTCGGCATCCGACAGCCGCTTCAACAGCTCGTCGCGCGTCATCGTGCCGAAGATGTCAGCGACAATCTTGTCTGTGAAATCGCGGTTGCGCACGCGCTCCACCATGTTGCCAACACGGGGATCGGCGGGGAGGTCCGGCCGGTCCAGCACCTCGGCGCAGAGCGTCTTCCACTCGCGCTCGCTCTGTATCGAGATCAGGATGTCCTTGCCGTCCTTCGAGGTGAAAACGCCGTAAGGCGCGATCGAAGGATGGCGCAGACCCATGCGCTTCGGCGGATTGCCGGCCTCGGCGTTGAGCAGCGGCACGGTGCACCAATCCGCCATCACGTCGAACATGGAGATGCGGATGTCGCAGCCCTTGCCGGTGCGCCCGCGCGCGATCAGCGCCTCCAGGATCGCCGCATGCGCGGTGGCGCCGGTCGCGACATCCACGATCGACATGCCGACGCGCGAAGCACCGTCGGGATTGCCGGTGATCGAGGCGAGGCCGCTCTCGGCCTGGATCAGGAGATCATAGGCCTTGCGATGCGCGTACGGGCCTTCGTCGCCATAGCCGGTGATGGTGCACGAGATCAGCCTTGGATAGTCCTTCAGCAGCCGCTCGCGCGAGAAGCCGAGCTTGTCCATCGATCCGGGCTTGAGGTTCTGCACCAGCACGTCGGCGCTCGCGATCAGCTTCTCGAGTTCGGCGCGGCCCTCCTTGGTGGCGAGGTCGACCACGGCCGATTGCTTGCCGCGATTGAGCCAGACGAAATAGCTGCTCTGGCCCTTGGCCGCGGCGTCATAGCCGCGGGCGAAATCGCCCTCGGGCCGTTCGATCTTGATCACCTCGGCGCCGGCATCCGCCAGGCGCGAGGAACAGAACGGCGCTGCCACCGCCTGCTCGACCGCAATCACCCTGATCCCGTCCAATGCTCCCATGGTGCGACCTCAGTACGAGCGGGGCATGCCGAGCACGTGCTCGGCGACAAAGGAGAGTACGAGGTTGGTCGAGATCGGCGCCACCTGATACAGCCGCGTCTCGCGGAACTTGCGCTCGACGTCGTATTCTTCGGCAAAGCCGAATCCGCCATGGGTCTGAATGCAGGCATTGGCCGCTTCCCAGGATGCATCGGCGGCGAGCATCTTGGCCATGTTGGCCTCCGCGCCGCAATCGAGCCCGGCCTCGTATTTGCGCGTCGCTTCCTTCACCATCAGTTCGGCCGCGCGCATGGAGGCATAGGCTTTGGCGATCGGGAACTGGATGCCTTGATTCTGGCCGATCGGCCGACCGAACACGGCGCGCTCCTTGGCGTAATTGGTGGCCTTTGCGATGAACCACTTTGCGTCGCCGATGCATTCGGCCGCGATCAGGATGCGCTCGGCATTCATGCCGGAGAGGATGTAGCGAAAGCCCTTGCCCTCCTCGCCGATCAGGTTCTCCGCCGGCACTTTCATGTCGGTAAAGAACACTTCCGTCGTGGCGTGGTTCATCATGGTGCGGATCGGGCGGATCTCGAGGCCGTTGTTCCTGGCCTCGCGCATGTCGACGATGAACACGGAAAGACCATCGGTGCGCTTCTTGACCTGCTCTTTCGGCGTGGTGCGCGCCAGCAGCACCATCAGATCGGAATGTTCGGCGCGGCTGGTCCAGATCTTCTGGCCGTTGACGATATAGCTGTCGTTGCCTTCCTTGCGCGCAAAGGTCTTCAGCGAGGACGTATCGGTGCCGCTGGTCGGCTCGGTGACGCCGAAGGCCTGCAGCCGCAACTCGCCGCTGGCGATCTTCGGCAGGTATTTGGCCTTCTGCTCGGCGCTGCCGTGCCGCAGCACGGTGCCCATCGTGTACATCTGGGCGTGACAGCCGCCGCCGTTGCAGCCCGCGCGCTGGATCTCCTCCAGGATCGCCGCGGCGGCCGACAGCTTCAGGCCGGCGCCGCCATATTCCTCGGGGATCAGCACCGAGAGATAGCCGGCCTCGGTCAGCGCATCGACGAACGCCTTGGGATAGGCCATCTCGCGATCGAGCTTGCGCCAATATTCGCCGGGAAACTGCGCGCAGAGCTTTGCGACGGCCTCGCGGATGTCGGCGTGATCTTCGCTGTGGTGGTCTTCACTCATGGCGTTTCCCGTTTCTAGCGGCGGTTAAGATAACGCCGGCCGATCCTCCGACGTTGTGAAAACAACGCCAGCCCCCTATGCTCATTTGCTATAGCGTATGGAGTAGCCTTCCAGGATTGGCAAGCATGGATTTCCGGCAGCTCAGGACCTTCAGTTGCGTGGCGGAGCTCGGCAGCCTCTCTAAGGCCTCCGATACGCTGCGCGTGGCGCAGCCGGCGCTGTCCCGGCAGATCAAGCTTCTGGAACACGAGTTGCGCACCGAGCTGTTCACGCGAAACGGCCGCGGCATGGTGCTGACCGAGGCGGGGCGCCTGCTGCTGGCGCGCACCTCGGGCATCGTGCGGCAGATCGATCAGATCCGCGACGACATCCAGTCGTCCAAGGGGCCGCCGTCCGGCCAGGTCGTGCTTGGCCTCGTTCCGACCGTGAGCTGCGTGCTGTCGGCGCGCTTTGCGCGGCGCTGCGTCGAGAGATTTCCCGGCATCTCGCTGCGCATCGTCGAGAGCTACAGCGGCCATCTGGTGGAATGGCTGCATCGCGGGGAGATGGATCTCGCCATCCTCTACGGCCGTTCCGCCGATCTGCATCTCAACGTGGAGAGCCTCGGCCGCGACAATATCGTCGCGGTCGGGCCGCACGGCTGCGGTCTTGCGCGCAAGAAGAGCATCGATCTCGGTTGGCTGCTGCGCCAGCGCCTGGTGCTGCCCAGTCATTCCCACGGCCTCCGCGCCTTGATCGAGCACGCTGCCGCCCAGCGCAAGATCAAGCTCAACGTCCAGCTGGAAGCGGATTCCTTCCGCGTCCTGACGAGCCTTGTCGAGGAAGGCCTCGGCTTTGCGCTGCTGCCGCCCTCGTCGGTCCGCGGCGAGGTCGCTGACGGCCGGCTGGAAACCGCTGTTGTCTCCAAGCCGATGACCCGCGAGCTCATTTTCGCCTCTCCGATCGACCGTCCCGCCTCCACGGCCTCGCTCGCCGTCACCGCGCTGCTGCGCGAGGAAGTCGCGGCCTGCCGCAAGGACGGCGTGTGGGACATCAGGCTGAGTTAGAACAGCTGCGTGCCGTCGTGCCTTCGCATCTGGCGCGAGCTGTCATGCCGGAATTTTATAGCTGGCGACCTCATACTCCGCTGTCATTGCCCGCGAAAGCGGGCAATCCAGTCTTCCAGAGGCGGCAGTGCTAGAGCCGAGAAGCCGCGGCGTACTGGATGGCCCGGTCAAGCCGGGCCATGACAGTGGAGATTGCGGAAGTGGATTGCCTCAGTTCGTCCGAATGACGGCGATGAAAAGTCTACCCCGCAATCCGCACCGGCAGCGATTCATATCCCTTGATGAAGCTGGAATAGATCCGCTTGGGCTCGCCGACCACCTCGATCCGGTCGAACCGCTTCAGCATCTCCTCCCAGATGATGCGCAGCTGCAGTTCGGCGAGCCGCATGCCGACGCAGCGGTGGATGCCGAAGCCGAAGGAGAGGTGGGTGCGCGGGCGCGGGCGGTCGATGATGAAGTCGTTCGGCTTCTCGAACATCTCGTCGTCGCGATTGCCCGAGACGTACCACATCACGACGCGGTCGCCTTTCTTGATATGCTTGCCGCCGATCTCGGTGTCCTGCAACGCGGTGCGCCGCATATGCGCCAGCGGCGTCTGCCAGCGGATCACCTCCGGCACCATGGAATCGATCAGGGCAGGGTTGGCGCGCAGCTTGTCGTACTGCTCGGGGTTCTCGTTCAGCGCCAGCACCGACCCGGTCATGGTGTTCCGCGTGGTATCGTTGCCGCCGACGATGAGCAGGATGATGTTGCCCATGAGATTGTCGGGATCCATGTGACGCGTCGCCGGGTTGTGCGCCATCAGCGACAGCAGGTCGTTCCGCGGTTCGGAGTTGACGCGCTCGTTCCACAGCTTCGACATGTAGGCGTAGCATTCGTCCATCTCGCGGCGGCGCTCTTCGGCGGATGCGACGATCCCGCTCTTGGGCAGCGCGGTCGACACGTCGGACCAGCGCGTCAGCTTGCGCCGCTCTTCCCAGGGAAAGTCGAACAGGGTCGCCAGCATCTGCGTCGTCAGCTCGATCGAGACGCGCTCGACGAAATTGAAGGTCTCGTTGCGCGGCAAATTATCGAGCACGGTCTGCGAGCGCTGGCGGATCAATTTTGCCAGCTCGTCCAGATGAGTCGGGGTGAACATCGGCGAGACAGTCTTGCGCTGCGCCGAATGCTTGGGTTGGTCCATCGCGATGAAGCTCGGCCAGTCATAGCCCTCAGGCACGTCGCGGATGGAGATGCCGCCGAGGGTGGAGTCCGAGGAGAAGATGCCGTGGTTGGTGTCGACATGCATGATGTCGTTGTATTTCACCACCGACCAGTAGGGCTCGATCGGCGCGTTGGTGCAGTAATGCACCGGCTCTTCTTTGCGCAACCGCTCGAACCACGGCCACAGGGTGTCGTCCTGGAACAGCCGGGGCGCGCCGGGGTGGAATTGCGAAAGCGGCGTCGCATAGGCCTCTTCGCGGGCCCGGCGCATGCGTTCGGCCTTGTCCACTTTCACCGGCGTTTGGATGTTCATGGTCGAGGCTCCAGTTGGTTCTCACTCACGCCGCAATCTTAACCGGCAAGGTTTCAAGACCCTTTACGAAACTCGAATACACCCGCTTCGGCTCGCCGACCACGTCGATATGGTCGAACCGCTTCAGGATCTCCTCCCAGATAATCTTGAGCTGGAGTTCGGCAAGCCGCAGGCCGACGCAGCGGTGAATGCCGAAGCCGAAGGACAGGTGCGTGCGCGGGCGGGCCCGATCGATGATGAATTCGTAGGGCTTCTCGATCGCCTCTTCGTCGCGATTGCCCGAGACGTACCACATCACGACCTTGTCACCTTTCTTGATCTGCTTGCCGCGAAACTCGAAATCGGCAAGCGCGGTGCGGCGCATATGCGCCAGCGGTGTCTGCCAGCGGATCACCTCGGGCACGAAGCTGTCGAGCAGGTCAGGATTTTCGCGCAGCTTGCGGTATTGTTCCGGATGCTGGCTCAGCGCCAGAAGCGAGCCGGACATGGTGTTGCGCGTCGTGTCGTTGCCGCCGACGATCAAAAGCACGAGATTGCCGAGGAAGTTCTTCGCGTCCATGTCGCGGGTGGCGGCGCCATGCGCCATCATCGAGAGCAGATCGCTTTTCGGCGGCTGCGCGATGCGCTCCTTCCACAGACGCGCGAAATATTGCGCGCATTCGGTCAGCTCGGCCTGCCGTTCGTCCTCGGTGGCCACGAGGCCGTCGGGACCGGGAAGGGTGGTGGCAATATCTGACCAGCGCGTCAGCTTGCGTCGATCTTCCCAGGGGAAATCGAACAGCACCGCGAGCATCTGCGTGGTGAGTTCGATCGAGACCTGGTCGACCCAGTCGAACACCTCGCCGCGGGGCAGATTGTCCAGGCACTCGGCCGAGCGCTTGCGGATGTTGATGGCGAGATTGTCCAGATGCGTCGGCGTGAACATCGGCGCCACGGTCTTGCGTTGCGCGGCATGGCGCGGCGGGTCCATCGAGATGAAGCTTTCACGGCGCAGGTCCGGATCGATGTCGCGGATGGTGATGCCGCCGAGCGAGGAGGCCGAGGAGAACACCGAATGGTTGGTCTCGATCTCCATGATGTCGTTGTAGCGCGTCACCGACCAGTACGGCCCGAACATCGAGTCCTTGCAATAGTGCACGGGATCTTCGCGGCGCAGCCGGTCGAAATAGGGCCAGAACGTATCGGTCCTGAACAGCTCGGGGTCACCGGGATCATATTGCTCCAGCGGCAATGACGAAGCGCGCGCGCGCAATGCGTCGATCTTGGCCGCGCTTTCAATGGTCCCATGCATGACCGTTCTCCCTGGCGTGGACCGCACGTTTTCTTGAATTCTGCTCTGCGGTATTTGAATCGCAATTACAACGCGTTACGTGCGTCGGAGCAAGCGACAGTTTTGTCGCAATTCAGCTGCGTAGCCCGGATGCGCTTCGCTACCCGATATTCGGCAACGTGATGTCCGGCACGCTTGAGCCCGCCGATCGGTGCGAGAAATCGCCGGGAATCGAGCCAAATCGAACCCATCCATGTTGGGGATCGACAAATCTCTGATCTATAGTTTGAGCGGATCAGATCCGCATCCGGAGGTTGCCGCCGTGAATGATATGCAATGGGCCCCGCTAGGTCCCTCCGAACCGGTCCCGCCGCCGCTGCCGCCCACGCGGGTCGATTTCACCGGCAATCGCTCAATGTTCCGCAAAATGGTCACCAAAGGTGCCCTGCTGGAGTTGGTCACCTTCGGCTTCTACCGGTTCTGGCTCGCCACCGACATCCGCCGTCATTTGTGGTCGAACACCCTGGTCGACGGCGACGCCGCCGAATACACCGGCCGGGCCAAGGAGCTGCTGGTCGGCTTCCTGTTCGCGCTCGCGATTCTGGTGCCGATCTATCTCGCCTATTTCCTGGTCGGTATCGAGTTCGAGCGCTGGCAGGGCTTTGCCTCGACGCCGCTGTTCATCTCGTTCTATGCCTTCGGTCAGTTCGCGATCTTTCGCGCGCGTCGTTACCGGCTGACGCGCACGGTCTGGCGTGGCGTGCGCTTCTGGATGGACGGCTCCGGCTGGGCCTATTCGTTCCGCGCGATGCTCTGGGGCCTCCTGGTGTTCCTGACGTTCGGCCTGGCGCTGCCATGGCGCGAGGCGTCGCTGGAGCGCTACAAGATGCGGCACACTTATTTCGGCGATCTGCAGGGCGATTTCGAAGGTCGCGGCTGGGAGTTCTTCAAGCGCGGCTGGTGGCTATGGTTGCTCAGCCCGATCTCGATCGTGATCTTCCCGCTCGCGCCGTTCTTCTATGCCGAGTTCAAGGCGCGGGAATGGCGCTGGTGGCTGAATGGCATTCGCGTCGGCGGCGTCAGCCTGTCGTCGGATCTGCCGCACAATGCTTTCTATGGCCTCTACTGGAAGGTGGTCGGCTGGTGGGTGCTGCTCTCGACCCTGTTCGGCTTCTACCTCGGCGGCGCCACCCTGCTCGCCGTCAAGCTGAGCGGCGTGCCGGCCGATGAGCTGTTCGCGCCAGGCCACACAGCCAAGAGCATTCCGATGCTGGTGCTGATGGTGATCGGCTATTTCGCGCTGGCCCTCGCCGTGAACATCATCATGCGCGTCTATCTGCAGCGCGATCTCTGGGCCAAGGTGCTGGAAACCGTCGACGTGCATAATATCGGAGCGGCGGCCGACGTCCGCGCCAGCGGCGAGCTTGCCAATGCACTTGGCGAAGGCTTTGCTGATGGGCTCGATGTCGCGGGATTCTGAGCCGTGAGCGACTTATCCACCGAAGCACCGGCGCAGTCCGTCAAGCCCACGGTCTTCTTCGACGGCGTGTCGAGCCGCAGGCGGCAGGTGACGCTAACGCTCGGCGAAGCGCTCGAGATCATCGAGGAGGGCGGGACGCCGGTTCGCTGGGTCTGGGCGGACATCCGCCGCGCCGACAGTCCGGCCGGGGTCCTGAGGCTCGCCTCCACGTCCGCGCCGCCATTGGCGCGGCTCGAAATCCGCGATGCGGTGCTTGCCGCTGATGTGACCGCCCGCTGCATGCGGCTTGACGAGCACCAGACCACCGGTCGCGGTGTCGCAAAGATCGTGGGCTGGTCTGTGGCGGCGGCCGTCTCCATCGTTTGCGTCGTGCTGTTCGGCGTGCCGCTCGCGGCGGACCGCCTCGCGCCGCTGGTGCCGAAGCCGATCGAGCGGCGCATTGGCGACGCATCCGAGGTGCAGGTGAAGACGATCTTCCGTGGCGGCGCCTGCAATGGCGCGGCCGGTCAGGCGGCGTTCAGCAAGCTGGTCAACCGCCTGCGCGATGCGGCCGGGCTCGACGACGACTCCATGACGGCAGGTGTGCTGCGAACCCCGGTGCCGAATGCGTTCGCGCTGCCGGGTGGCAAGGTCTACGTGCTGAGCGGCCTGCTCGACAAGGCCGAAAATCCCGACGAGCTCGCCGGCATCCTCGCCCACGAACTCGGCCATCTCAAGCACCACGACAACATGCGCGGCCTGATCTACAACGGCGGCACCTCGTTCCTGATCGGCCTGTTGTTCGGCGACGTCACCGGCTCGTCCGCGGTGATCTTCGCCTCGCGCAGCGTGGTCGAAGCCTCCTATTCGCGCGAGGCCGAGACAGCTGCCGATACGTTCGCGATCGAGATCATGCATGCGCTCGGCCGCTCGCCCAAGCCGGCGGCCGAATTGATGTTCCGCATCACCGGCAAGGAGGGCGGCTCGAGCTTCGCGACGATCCTCGCAAGCCATCCGCTCACTGAGGACCGCCTCGCCCGCATGACGAAGGAAGACCGCCCCGCCAGCGGGCCGCCGCTGCTGACGGACAAGGAATGGCAGGCGCTGAAGGGCATCTGCGGCGGCGTGTGAACGCGCGCCTCACTTCGCCGGTGCAGCCGGCGTGTTGGATCCCGTGGTGACGCTCGGCGCGTTGTTCGCTGTGTTGCTCGTCGCCTGTGGACCGACGTCGCGCCCGTTGTAGAAGAAGACCGCCGCGACCACTGCGATCACGAAGATCGCACCGATCGCCCAGCCGATTGGGCTGTTGCGGCGTATTCTGTCGGCCCTGCGCTCGTCATCCTGATAGGTCATCGTGCTCTCCATGCTGAGAGCTGAAGAACCTCGCGCGACGGAAGCCGTTCCTAAAGCGATGCGGCTGTCGAGGCAGGCAGGCTCACCGCGTTCCGTAGGCGCGGTCCCCGGCATCGCCGAGCCCCGGCAGGATGAAACCGTTGTCGTCGAGGCCCTCGTCCACCGCCGCGGTCCAGACATGCACGTCCGGATGCAGGCCGCGCAGCCGCTCGAGTCCTTCGGGCGCGGCGATCAGGCAGGCCAGGCGAATGTCCCTGGCGCCGCGCTCCTTCAGCCGGTCGATGGCGGCGACCGCCGTATTCGCGGTGGCGACCACAGGCGTCACCACGATGGCGAGGCGCTCGCTGAGATCGGACGGCGATTTGAAGAAATACTCCACCGCGGCAAAGCTCTCGGGCTCGCGATAGAGGCCGATATGGGCGACGCGCGCGGTCGGCACCAGGTCCATCATGCCGTCGACGAAGGTCGTGCCCGCGCGCAGCATCGGCACGAACACCAGCTTCTTGCCGGCGATCTTGGCCGAATGCATCGTCGCCAGCGGCGTCTCGATCATGGTGTCGGCGAGCGGCAAGTCGCGCGTCACCTCGTAGCACAGCAGCATGCCGATCTCCTTGATCAGCTCGCGGAACGACTTGGTCGAGATCGATTTATCGCGCACCAGCGTCAGCTTGTGCTGCACCAGCGGATGATCGACGATCGTGACGCCTTCCATGGCGGGATGCTCCTGAAATTCATCGATGCGCAATGCGCTAAAACACCGTGCCGTCGCTGATCACCTTGAGCGGCGGCGATCCATCGGGGCGGCGCGCAAACGCGACGGCGCGGCCGGCGGCCCAGCTGCCGCCCTCCAGAATGCTGGCGAGCGGAAGCGATCGCGGCGTGCGGCCGAGCTTGGTGCGGATGCGTTCGGCGAGACCATCCAGCAGCGCGACCGTGAGCGCGCGCCACTCGACGACGAGCAGCGAATCCACTGCATGCGCACGATCGGCGTCGGCCGCATCGCGCAGGCGCAGCACCTCGTGATCGACGAACAGGCCGCCATTGCGGTATTCGGCAAGCCCGGTCAGGCCGTCGATATCGGTGACGTCGAAGCCGGCCCGCTGGAGCGGCTCGATCAGCGAATAGCTCAGCCATTGCGACAACTTGTGCAGCGGGACGAGGCCGGCGGTCGCATCATCGGCCTTGATCGCCGGATGACGCCAGCAATCGCCGAGCGGGACGCCCGCGAGTTCCAGCCGCGACGGCCAGATCGGTCCGAGCTGGTTCAGCACCGCAGACAGGATCGCGGGTGCGGGGATAGCGCCGTCCTTTGCCTGCGCGGCGATGTGATCGAACAGGCCGCCCGGCCGCGGCGTGTCCTGCATGCCGAAAATGTCGGCGCGCGCGGCGACCTGCTTGCCAAGGCGATGCAGCAGATTCGTACGTCCCTCCAGGCCGAGCAGCGGATTGGCATCACTGGCCTGGAAGGCCGACGTCAGTGCCGAGAGCGGTAATTTTGCGAGCACATCCGCATCGACCCTGAACGGCGCACGTGCATCGCGGGAAAACAGTCCGCGGGCAAACATGTCGAGGCTTGCGAGCGCCAGCCCCTCGGAGCGTCCGATGCCTTGTCCCGTCACCGCATCACGGTATCGCCACGCCGCGCCGGCGCCGGCGTCGAGCAGCACGCTGACGATGGCAAGGTCGAACTCCGCGCGCGCCCGTGCGGCACGGTCGGGCCACGGTGTTGCGTCGGCCAATTGTGCCCAGCGATCGAGGCCGCCGAACACAAAATGCCGCCACCGGGCATGGAAAGGAATCTCGAGCGTCGGATAGGCCTTGCGCGTCACATCGAGCACGGCATCTGCAACGCCATCCATGCGATCGAGATCGACAGTGAAATGCGTGAGTCCGCCGGCGAGGCCGATCTCGAGCATTTGCCCGGCGCGCGCGCGAACCGCCTTTGCGGTGAGCAGCGCGCGTGCCTGTTGTTCCAGAGCATCCGCCATCGCCAGATCAGTATTTTTCCAGCGAACGTCCGACCACGCCGTCGACGTCCTTCTCGGGCGCGATGTCGGTCGAGTAATAGCCGGCGGCCTTCTTCGCGGCGATCTCGACATAGGCATCGGCCGGGATCAGCTCCGGCGGGATCGGCACGCGCTCGACGATGTCGATTCCTTGCGAGGTCAGCGCGTCGTATTTCATGTCGCTCATCGAGAGGAAGCGGTCGATCCGCTTCAGGCCGAGCCAGTGAATGGTGTCCGGCATCAATTGCTGGAAGCGTGCGTCCTGGACGCCGGCGACGCATTCGGTGCGCTCGAAATAGGCGGCGGCTGCGTCGCCGTCCTCCTGGCGCTTGCGCGCATTGTAGACCAGGAATTTGGTGACCTCGCCGAGCGCGCGGCCTTCCTTGCGATTGTAGACGACGAGCCCGAGCCCGCCCTCCTGCGCGCCGCGCGCGGATTCCTCGATGCCGTGGATCAGGTAGGGACGGCAGGTGCAGATGTCGGAGCCGAACACGTCCGAGCCGTTGCACTCGTCATGCACGCGGCAGGTGATCCTGGTGCGATGATCAGGCAGCTTTGTCACATCGCCGAACATGTAAACGGTGGTGCCGCCGATCGGGGGCAGGAACACCTTCAGGTCCGGCCGCGTCACGAGCTCCGGGAACATGCCGGCGGTCTGCTCGAACAGCGTGCGGCGCAGCTCGGTCTCGTTGGTGCCGAAGCGCTCGGCAAGGCCGGGCAGATACCAGACCGGATCGATCGCGATCTTCACCACGGACACGCTGCCATTGGCGTGCACGACCTCGCCGTCGGCGCGCAGCCGTTTTGCGGCGAGCGCCTCGCGAATCTCCGGCAGGTCGAGCCGCGCGCGCGTGATCGCGATGCTTGGGCGGATGTCGACGCCTTCGGCGATCTCCTGGCGAAAATTCTCGGCGACCAGATGGCCCCAGGGATCGAGTGCGACGATCTTGGCGGGATCGCGCCATTGCTCGAACGGCCCGATGGTCGCGGCCGGGAAGGTGTTGGTGAGATCCGGGCGCCGGATGGGATCGAGCGCGCCGGCGGAGACGGCGAGTGCGCGGTACATCGCGTAGGAGCCGCCATGGCTGCCGATCACGTTGCGATCGCCTGCCCGCGACACCGTGCCGATGATCGGCCCGCGGGCACGCGCGTCGGCGGCGCCCCAGTGAATCGGAAAGGCCGCCTTGCGGCCGGGCTCGGGGTGCGAGGTGAGGCGGATGTGGTCGGTACGGTTCGCGCGGCTCATGGCCAAACTCCCAAAAAGCCAACGGCCCGCCGCTCGGACGGGCCTGGCTCCACCGCGTGCCGGGACAGAGCCCGGCGACGCAATCCAACATATTGTAGCGGCCAGCCACGACAGACAAGTTAATCGTGCGGGCGGCCAGCCCCCGCCGCTGGTCCGGATCGGCGAAGGGCACCGGAATAGAGCCTATATCTATGTAATTGTTCGAATTTTTGAAGGGAGCCGTCAGGCGTCTGGATAAAACCCGCATATTCGGACATATCGACCGGATCGGCCCTGCCCCGGAGCACGCCATGTCTGCCGCCAGCTACATCGATCCCCGCAATGGAAAGCTCTATTCCCTCCATGAGCCGCGCTGGTGCTCGGACGAGCGCACGCCGCTGCTGGTGACACCGGGCGCGGGGATTTCGCGGGCGGACATCGACGGCAGCACGCGGTCGCTGTGGCGCTACCGCGCGGCGCTGCCGGTCGAGATCAGGGATCCGATCTCGCTCGGCACGGGATGCACGCCGCTGGTGCAGCAGGGATGGGGCGATCTGCGGCCGTTCTTCAAGCTCGAATGGTTCAATCCGACCGGCAGCTTCAAGGACCGCGGCTCTGCGGTCATGCTGTCGTTCCTGCGGCAGATCGGGGTCAACGCCATTCTGGAGGATTCCTCCGGCAATGGCGGCTCGTCGATGGCAGGGCTTGGTGCCGCCGGCGGCATGCGCGTGAAGATTTTGGCGCCGGCCTCGACCTCGCCGGCCAAGATCGCGCAGGTGCGCGCCTACGGCGCCGAGGTGCAGCTCGTCGAGGGTCCGCGCGAGGAGTCGGAGGCGGAAGCTATCAGGCAGTCGAGCCAGACCTTCTATGCCAGCCACAACTGGCAGCCGTTCTTTCTCGAGGGGACCAAATCCTTCGCCTATGAAATCTGGGAAGACCTCGGCTTTCGCGCGCCGGACAACGTCATCGTTCCCGTCGGCGCCGGCAGCAGTCTTCTGGGCTGCGCCTTCGGCTTCCGCGAGCTCCTGAAGGCCGGGCAGATCGCAAAGCTGCCGCGGCTGTTCGCGGCCCAGCCGCTCAACTGCTCGCCGATCGATGCCAGCTTCAAGGCCGGCGTCGATACGCCTGTCGCGCGCGAGGTGAGCAAGACCATCGCCGAAGGCACCGCGATCAAGTCGCCGCTGCGGCTGCGCGAGATCATCGCCGCCTTGCGAGAAAGCGGCGGCGGCACGATCGCGCTCACCGAGGACGAGATCGTCGCCGCGCTGCGGCGTCTGGCGCGGCAGGGCCTGTTCACCGAGCCCACCAGCGCCAGCGCGGCCGCCGCGCTGGAGAAGCTCGCTGGGTGCGGGGCCATCAAGGCGAGCGAGACCACGGTCGTCGTGCTGACCGGCACGGGGCTGAAGGCGGCGACCACGGTGGCTGATTTGGTGGGGTAGGGCAGGGCTTCCAGAACTTTTCCCGCGGAAGCAGTCTGGATTGCTTCGTCGCAAGAGCTCCTCGCAATGACAGCGGGATCACTCCTTCAGCTCATTCACCCGCTTCACCCAGGCGCGCACGTCCGCGAGCACGTCGGGCAGCACTTCTCTCACCTCCGGCACGGTCATGCCGGCCTTGATGCGGGGATCGTACAGCACGTTGAGGATGTACTGGTCGTAGACGTCGAAATAGCCCATCGACACATTGTCGTTGAACATCGTCCACGGCACGCTCGATGTGTCGTTGATCGGCCCGAGCGATTGCAGCACCTCCTCATAGGCGCAGTCGAGGAAGGTGAAGTCGCTGACGTCGACGGTGAGGATGACGTCGGAATGCTCGATCTCGAATTGCTCGTTCTTGCGGAAGCCGGACAGGCATTGCGGATCGAGCGAGGTGCGGATCTCGCGCGCCTTCTCCGCGCCGTAGAAGCTGGTGATGGTGCGATAGAGGTCGCGGTCGCGCACCAGCTTCACCCGCACATTCGCCGCCTCGGCGGTCGTGGTCATGGCGATGTCGAGATGCTGCACGTGCTTGCCGATGTCGGCCACCACCTTTGCGAGCTGCGCCTTGCGGTCGGCGCGGTCGGTCTCGGCGAACACACGCACCGGGGCGTCGAACTTGCGGATGCGATCGACGCGGCCGGCGAGATGATACTCGGCGCCGAAGGCGGTCTTGAAGAAACCGTCGACGATCTCGGCGTCGGTAAAGCTCTTCTTTTCGGTGCGCTGGCGCGAGGCGATCGCGGGCAGCTCGCCGGCGATCGCACTGGTCGCGGTGTCAGGCACAGATGTGAGCGCTGCAAACGCCAGCAGGGCGAAGCGAAGGGCAGCCGAGGGCGGGTTGAAGGCGCGCATCGTCGCGCAACGCTGCCGCATTCGCCGGCTGCGCACAAGCCCGCAATTCACGCAGTCCGTGGGTTCCCCACCCTTCGGCAGCCTCCGCTCGGCTAGTTGTTCAGCACCACCACCGTGGTGCCGACCGAGACGCGGCCGTAGAGGTCGGTGACGTCGTCATTGGTCATGCGGAAGCAGCCCGAGGAGACGGCCTGGCCGATCGTCTCCGGCTCGTTGGAGCCGTGGATGCGGTAGAGCGTCGAGCCCAGATACATCGCGCGCGCTCCGAGCGGGTTCTCGATGCCGCCCTTCATGTGACGCGGCAAATCGGGCCGGCGCGCGATCATCTGCGACGGCGGCGTCCAGTCCGGCCACTCCTTCTTGGCGGTGATCTTGTGCACGCCGCCCCAGCGGAAACCGTCGCGGCCGACGCCGATGCCGTAGCGCAGCGCCTGGCCGTTCTGCAGCACCAGGTAAAGCCGGCGCTCGGCGGTGTTCACCACGATCGTGCCGGGGGCGTAGTTGCCGTTGTACATCACGGTGGTGCGGGGGATCGGGTTGGCGCCGCCGCGGAAGAAGTTCGGGCCGCCGCCCATGATGTCGCGGGAGTCGTACTCTTCGGCGAAGGCGCCGCCGGCCGTGACGGCCAGCAATGCGATGGCGGCAATCGGCGCGGCAAAAATCCGGATCATGGTTTCTCCCAGCAAAAAATCGATTCAACACAGGCCAGAGGCCATATTTACGGGCATTCCGCAAGCCACGGCCCCGTGAGGCGGTGATGCTTAACGATTGGCGTTACCAAATCGGCAACCCGGCCAATTTGCTTGAAAGCGTTAGCCAAGCCCGCGCCTTGCCGCGCGGGGCAGGGCCGCAATGGCCACTCTTGCTTTGACGGCACGAGCGAACAATGATTGGGATCACTGGAAATCGCCGGTTGCGGGAGCAGACAGAATGAACGGTGCGGAAAGCCTGGTGCGGACAATGGTCAAGGGCGGGGTGGACGTCTGCTTCACCAACCCCGGCACCTCCGAGATGCATTTTGTCGCAGCGCTCGACCGCGTGCCGGGCATGCGCTGCGTGCTCGGCCTGTTCGAAGGCGTGGTGACGGGCGCCGCCGACGGCTATTTCCGCATGAAGGGCACGCCCGCCTCGACCCTGCTGCATCTCGGTCCGGGCCTCGCCAACGGCCTTGCCAATCTGCACAACGCCAAGAAAGCCAATTCCGGGATCGTCAACATCGTCGGCCAGCATGCCGTCTACCACATCGACTACAACGCGCCGCTGACCTCCGACATCGAGGGTCTGGCCCGGCCGATGTCGTCCTGGGTCCGCACCTCGCCGAATTCCAAATCGGTCGCCGCTGACGGCGCCGCCGCGATCGCCGCCGCCAAAAGCGCCCCGCCGCAGATCGCGACCCTGATCCTGCCCGCCGATACCGCCTGGAACGAAGCCGACGGCATCGCCGAGGTGCCGGCCGAGCAGCAGCGCGCCAGCTACTCTCCGCAAGCGGTCGAGCAGGCCGCCAAGATCCTGCACGGCGACGGCGAGGGCACGCTGCTGCTGATGACCGGCAGTGCGCTGAGCGAACAGGGCCTGGCGCTGGCCGAGCGCATCGCGGGCAAGACCGGCTGCACGGTGATGGGCCCGACCTTCCGTCCCCGCATGGCGCGCGGCCGCGGCCGCTTCTCGATCGACCGCATCCACTACGTGATCGAGAACGCGCTGCCGATGCTGGTCAGGTTCCGTCACATCGTGCTGGTCGAGTCGGACGATCCCGTCGCGTTCTTCGCCTATCCGAACAAGCCGAGCATGCTCAAGCCCGAGGGCTGCGACGTCCATCGCATGACCGCCTGGGGCGAGAATTCGGTCGCGGCGCTCGAAGCGCTCGCCGGCGCCGTCAAGGCCAGCGCCAAGGACGTCAAGCCGCAGGTTTTGCAGGAGTTGGTCAAGCCGACCGGCGCGCTCACCTTTGCATCGATCGCGCAGGCGATCGCGTGCGCGATCCCCGAGAACGCGATCATGGTCGACGAGTCCCTGACCACCGGCCGCGGCTTCTTCCCGCCGACGGCGGCGGCCGCGCCGCACGACTGGCTGCAGAACATGGGCGGCTCGATCGGCTTCTCGACGCCGCTGTCGATCGGCGCCGCGATCGCCTGCCCCGACCGCAAGGTCATCACCATGGTCGGCGACGGCAGCGCGATGTACACGATCCAGTCGCTGTGGACGCAGGCCCGCGAGAACCTCGATATCGTCACCATCGTTTTCGCCAACCGCATCTACCAGATCCTGCGCGGCGAGTTCGACAATGTCGGCGCGGGCGAGCCCGGCCAGCGCGCCAACGACATGCTGCGGCTCGATCGCCCGACGCTCGACTTCGTCGCGCTGGCCAAGGGCATGGGCGTACCCGGCCGCGCCGTCACCAATGCCGACGAGTTCAACAACGCGCTGGCGGAAGCCGTCGCCGAGCCGGGGCCGCGGCTGATCGAAGTGCAGATGTAGGGGCGCGTCACAGAGCGCCGAGAGCCCGGAGGCTGGATGCAGACCGAGCTGAACAAGGTGATCACGGCACTCCGGGACTTCTACGCCCACGAAGGATTCCTGTTCGAGAAGGATGTCGGCGAGCGGGCGATCACGCATCGCTTCGCCGTCTATCTCGAGCGGCAGTTTCCAGGCTGGGCGGTCGATTGCAACTACGACCGGCTCGGCGAGCGCACGCTGCATCTGCCGCACGGCGCGATCATCTCGACCGACGATCATCTGGGCAAGTCGATTTACCCTGACGTCGTCGTGCACCAGCGCGAGATTCCGAACAATTTGCTCTCCGTCGAGATCCGCAAGGCGAGCAATCACACCCCGCTTGAACACGACCAGCACAAACTGAAGGCGATGACCGATCCGCATGTCTGGTTCGCCTATTGGATCGGCGTGCTGCTGGTGCTGGACAAGCCCGGCGTGACCATGTCGGAGGTCTATCTCAGCGGCGTCTCCGATGAGCAGCAGTCGCGATGGTTCGCGGCGCGGCTCGAGGAGAGCGGTCTTGGGGCGATGAAATAGGGCGTCCACTTACCGCGTCAGAGGCGCGCGGATCTGCACAACTCGCGCGCCTCAAGGGCACTTCACGGGCCTCGGCTGAACAACCGTTCAGAGCGGCCGCCAGCGACGCGGATGGTGCCGGTAATAATCGTAGTCGTGATCGCAGTCGTCGTAACCGTAACCATGACCATAGTAGCCGGGGTAGCCGAGCACGATGGTGATACCACCCCGATGGTGCGAGCCGCCGAACTCAAATGCGGAGGCGGAGGTTGGGGCCAAAGCGGCCGTGCCCAATAAGGCCGCGGCAGCTGCAAGAAGCGAGAATTTGCGCAACATGGATCGTTCCTCTCTGATGGTTGGTCGATGTCATTATCGACCCTCGCAGCATGGACCATGCGAGGACGCCCGACTGTGACTTCAGGCACGTTCGGTTTGCGCTCGGGACGCTGTTCATCCCATCCCCCTGGCGAGACGTGAATCACGAGGCCGCTCGCATCACACGAGCGGCCCCTGCATTCTCGACCGTCGCGACGTCAATGCAGCGCGGCTCCCTGGCCCAGCGCGTAGGTCACCAGATCCTTCAGCTTGAAATCGGGACCGGTCACCGGCGCCCAGTTCGGGTCGAGCGACAGCACGGAGGAGGCGTCGCCGAACATCATGCCGAGGAAGACCTCGGCGACGATGCGGCCGCCGACCGGACCGAGCTGCGGCGTGTTGATGCCGCCCGCTGGCGCACCGGTGGCCGGGACCGCGACCGCGGTCTGGAACTGACGCGCTTCGGCGAGGATGTAGGTCCAGAGCGGACAATTGCCTTTGAACACGCCGTTGGCAATCGAGGCGATCGGGACTTGCGGATCGGCCGCCCCGGGGACGTCGACGGCACGGCCGATGATGATCTGCTCGTCGGTCAGCGGCGTCACGTGCATCGCCCTGGCGACCGCCTGGCCCGACGGCAGGCCGAGCCGCCAGCCGCGTTCGAGATTGCGCAACGCCAGTGACGACGGATTGGAGGCGACCTCCGGCGGCAGCTTGCGCAAGGGATCGACCAGCGAGGTGTCGATGCGATAGGCGAGCTGGAGCCGCCGCTTGTTGTCGGGATTGGTGCCGTCGTCCTCGACGCCGTAGGCGCGCCTGTCGATGTCGATGAAACGTCCCCAATCGATGGCGCGCCCCGGTCCCATGCTGCGGAAACCGGTCAGCGCGTTGTTGTCGGGGTTGTTGGGATCGGGGAATATCTGCAGCAGCATGTTGTCGGCGTCGTTGAGCCGGTAGCCGGGCCGGATCATCGAGTGTCCGAGCCGATAGGCCGCGACCGAAAACTCGACCGGCATGTAGGGATACGTCTTCCAGTGATAATAGGCGAGCTTGCTGCGGTCGTAGCGCCCGCCGGTCTTGAGATCGTTCAGCACGCCGGCATTGACGATGCGCGGCAGGAAGTCGTTCAGCACGACGTATTGATAATGGAAGCGCACGCGCTGCTGCACGTCCTGGAAAGAGAGCGTGTCATTGTCGTCGACCATGCGGTTGTGGAAGCGCAGCATCAGCCCCTGCAGCTGCGAGACGATGCTGTTCTCGTCGTTGCGGGGATCGCCGATGAGCGCGCGGCCCTTGAAGCGCGGCAGATCGAAGGCGTTGGATACGCCGGTGCCGGTCAAGGTCTCGCCGAGCAGGAACTTGCCGTTGCTGTCGTACATATAGGGCTGGTCGCCTGGTCCGCGTCCGTAGAGATTGTCCAGGTCGAACGACGGCGTGCGGAAATCGACGAGGCCGTCCGGGTCCTGCTGCTTGGTCAGCGAGCTCACGGGATCGAAGGTGATGTCGTGATCGATGAACTGGCCGAAATAGGTGTAGAGCGCGGGAATTCCGCTCTCCTCGGCGTCGGGGCTGTCCTTCGGTCCATCGAAATCGCCGACCATGTTGTCGGCGAGCGCCGCAAGATTTGCGATGTTGTCGGCATCGTTCGGGCCGAATTTCGCCGGCGTCAGGGTGCGGAACATGCGGCCGAAGCGGCCTTGTGACAGCGGCGAGCGGGTGGCGTTGAGACCGCGGGGCGCAATGGCGTGACGACTGCTCATAAAGATCCTCCATGAAAACTGACGACGGCAGGCAATGAGAGCTGAAGTTGTTCGTCATAAGAGATGCATGTGAGGCTAGATGGCGGAATCCGCCGTCGCTATGCGCTGCTTCACACATTGCGCGATGTCGATCCGGTTCCATCCGCGAGCGTTGCGATCAAGCTGCGGATGCGCTTTGCGAATTCTTGGCGCGCCGATGCCGAATAACATTCTCGTCATCGGAAGTTCGGACGCCAAGCAAGGCCAGCTTCGCCAGCCCGTCAGGCGAAACGATTCCGGTGCCGAATATCGTGCTCGCGTCAAAATTGCAGCGTTCTCCCCGCGAGGCCTTTACGTGTTCCGGGACTCACCCGACACGGTTGTCGTGCGCGTCCTGGTCGCGGAGCGTGCGCTGCGTCGGGCTTGCGCCTATGATGCGGCAAGCCGTCGTGACAACGTGATCTCGGCCACAGTTTGCAGCCCTGGTCCCGCCTACCGTCGGTGGACTTGGACGCATGATTCCCCGGGCTGACGCCTCCGTCATCGGGGATCAGGTATTGGAGGTTCGGATGCGACAATCATATTTGCTGGCTGCGGCCACGGCACTGCCGCTTGTCACCGCTGGCGCTGGCGCAGACGGCGCCAGCTGCGGGCGGCACGCCGGCGGCGGCAAGCACCACGACGCCGGCCGCGACCACCGCGCCGGCCGCGTCCACCGACAATCCGGCTCCGCCAGCGGAGTCGAAGAAGAGCGCCCAGAAGAAGCCGAAGAAGAAGATGACGCGGCGCCAGGAGATTGATCATTCGATCGACACCGGGACCGTCCCTGCGCGCTATCGCAGCTCCGTGCCGAAACAATATCAGCAATATATTCCGTTCGAGAAGCAGTGACCGGTCGCGCCGCGGCGCGAGGCGCGCCCGCCTTGCGCCGCGACGAACCCGGTCGGGAGCCATGCAGCAGAGAGGGCTCGATCTGACCGGCGGACCCTGTGGCAGCCCACGGTGCCGGTGCTAGACTGGTGCCAGCCGGGGGGAGCCGTGATGAGTGACGACGCAAAGGATGCTGGCCTTGTGGCCATGATCAGCAGCATCCTGGGAGGCAACAAGCGCGCGGAGCCTGCCAGCCCGCCGCCGCTTGCCGACGTCGCGCCAGCGGCCGCACCCGTGCCGGACGTCGCGCAAATCCCGGAGGCGGAGTCTCCGAAGCTCCAGGATGCATCCGGTGATGCCGTATCGGCCCCGAAGGCGGTCGCGCCTGCCGCTCAATCCCTGACGCCGGACGGCAAGCGACTGCTGCCGGCGGAGGCGATCGCCGAGCTCGTGCTGGGCGAGCTGCGCAAGCTCGAAGACTTTCCGGCGTCGGGCGTCTCGGTAACGGTCTATGGCTACCGGAACTGGAACGCGATGCTCACCTTCGCGCCGTTCTCGACCAGCTTCCAGAACGCCACCCGGTTCCGCCAGGCCTTGCCCGACCTCGTCCTCAAGCTCCGCCGTTTCGTCGAACTTGAGATATAAGGTTTCGACGGCAGTCAGTTGAATCGGCGCGAGCCGAGAACTCGTCCACCTCTCCCGGAGGGAGAGGGTCGGATCGCATCGAAGGTGCGATCCGGGTGAGGGGTTTCGGCCTCGCCTAAAATCTTTCGACAGGATTTTCGAATTGAGCGTCGCCTTTACCAAAGAAGAGAGCGCCGAGACCGCCTCCGAAACGTTGCTGCCGGATCGTCCGATCTCGCCGCATCCGAACCTCGTGACGGAGACGGGCTTGCAGGCATTGCAGGGCCAGCTGCAGGCCGCGCGTGAAGCCTATGAAGCCGCGCAAGCGATCGACGACGTCAACGAGAAGCGCCGGCAATCGGCGGCACCCTTGCGCGATATCAGATATCTCGCCGAACGCCTGCGCACCGCGCAGCTCGTTGCCGCCCCGTCCTCCAGCGAGACGGTCGCCTTCGGCAGCACCGTGACCTTCAGCCGCGCCGACGGCCGCGTGCAGACCTACCGCATCGTCGGCGAGGACGAAGCCGACCCGAAGGCCGGCTCGATCTCGTTCGTCTCGCCGGTTGCAAGATGCCTGATGGGAAAAGCCGTCGGCGACGTCGCCGTTTCAGGGGCACAGGAACTCGAGATCGTCGCGATCGCCTAACAGCGCGATGAGATTTGGATGAATCGTCATCGCGCTTTAGGTTGTTGTTTGAGCATGATCTTTTCCTAAAACCGCTGTGCACTTTTCCGGATCATGCTTTAGCGCTCCGCATCGGCGCGGTCATCGCTCCGTCAAGCAAAAACCGTAAGTTGATCAAAATTGGAGATGATCCTCGCCTTCGGGGCGGTCGGCAAAACTTTGCTTGGAGCGAGGTTGATATGTCGTTGAGCAAGGCCTTCAATGAGCGATTGACGGAACTGAAGTTTCATCCTGCCGTTCTCGCGGTCAGACAGATCAAGAAGCGTCTGGCCGATAGCGGACCTGCACTGCGCCTCAAGTTCAATACCCAGAAGCGCGACGAGATCATCGGCGAGTACAAGCGCGGATCGAGCGTGCAGGATATCATCGACTTCACCAAGCATCATATGGGCACCGGCTCGTGCCAGATCGAGACGGAGATCTCGTCGGCGCTCGACTACATCGCCGCATCCGCTCCCAAGACCGTCGTTGAAATCGGCACGTTGAACGGCGGAACGTCGCTCCTGTTCGGACGATTTCTTCCCACCATGGAGACGATGATCTGCATCGATCTGCATGTGAAGAACAAGGAAATGCTGAAGCTGCTGGCCACACCGAAGCAGCACTGGACGTTCTTCGACATGCCGTCCTACGCGGACGACAGCGTCAGGCGCGTCGAGAGATTTCTGGCTGGCCGGCAGATCGACACATTGTTCATCGATGGCGATCATCGCTATGAAGGCGTCAAGCAGGACTTCCTGTGCTACCGGCCGTTCGTTCGCGAAGGCGGTATCATCCTGTTTCACGACATCTGCGAATCCAGCGGCAACACCAGCGCCTGGGCTGGTGGTGTCCCGCAGCTATGGCGCGAATTGTCGCCGCACTACGAGCACAGGGAATTCATCCAGAACCGCAGCCAGGAAGGCTTTGGCATCGGCGCGCTGAAATACACCAGGGCGGCGAACCCGTTTCCGTCGGCGTGAGGCCGGGCAGGCACAGAGCCCGGAGGGACGACGGCGCCTGTCAAAGGCGCCGTTAGTCAGTGGGCTGGTCCGTGGCAGGCGATCCCTCGTGCTCTTGCGGGTGCGCTTCCAGCCAATCAGCCAGGACCTTGTATTCGCGAGCCATTTTCTGGAGCTCGGCTTTGGTCTTCTTGTGGCCGGTGATGGCCGCCTGAACACGGCAGTCGCTTTCCAGCGCGCGGTACTTGCGATGTGGCATCGCGATCCCCTGTCACGAACGGGGCAACTTCTAGCCGATATTCCCCGGTCGGAAACTTAACCGAGATATGTTTTTGCCGGCCAGGTCCTGTTGCTGGACTCGCTGTCATGGAACCTAATTCCAGTTGGGAACTTAGCCCCGACCGCAGGCCGCGGCTGGAGGCAGGGTTTTGAGAAATCCATTGTTGCCGATCCTGATCGTCGAGGACGATTTCTTCATCACCGAAATGGTCCGCACCGCCTTGGCCGAGGGTGGCTTCCAATCGGAGGTGGTGACCTCGGGCGAGCAAGCTATTCCGCTGTTGGAAGACAAGCATTCTGAATACCGGGCGCTCGTGACGGACATCAATTTACAAGGCAAGCTTACTGGGTGGGACGTTGCCAAACGGGCCAGGGAGCTCGGCCCGGATATCCCGGTCGTGTACATGACCGGCGCTGCCGCGGAGGAGTGGCCGTCGCATGGCGTGCCCAAGAGCGTGCTGCTGCAAAAGCCCTTCGCGCCGGCGCAGATCGTGACTGCGATCTCGCAGCTGCTGAATCAGATTCCGCCTCCGCACGAATAGGCTCCGCGTCTCCGAGACGATGGTTTGGTCGCCGGCGGATTCCCTTGAACGCGTGGCAGGATAGTGCTGGCTATCGCTGCGGGAAGGGCGCATGGTCGTGCCAGCCGCGGCACCGGTCGGGCTTCACTTGCGAAAGGCAGGCGTGCATGACCATCCGCTGGCGGCAAGAAGCCGTGACGTTCAGGCATCCATTCCGCATCCGCGGGCATAGCGAATGACTGAGCACACCGTCGATCTCGATAAGCACCGCGGCATGGCTGCGCAAAAGGCGACCGAGCTGCGCCGCGCGCTGGCCGAAGTCGAAGCGAACGTCAGGGAGCTGCGGGAGCGCGAGGCCGACCTTGAGAATCGCATGATGGCGGTGCCGGCCGCGTCCTGGGCCGAGGCCGCGACCAAGGCCCGCTATCTGCTCAATCTCTATGCTGCGAGCCTGCCCGTCGAGGACACCCGCCATCGTGCGCTGGTTGCTGCGCTGTTCGACGATTTCGCTCGGCTGTCGGAGGAAGCTTAAGGCGGGCGTCCGTCATCCCGCGTTCTCGGCGCGTGCCCGGCGACGTAACGGAGTAAGCCATGACACTGACCCGCGGCCGCTTTATCAGCCACGAATATGATCGGATGATCGTCCGGTTTTCGATGCAGGACGGTGCCAGGGAGGTTCTCTGCGCGATCTCGACCTCCGCGATGGATGATCTCGAGCCTGGCCCGCGAGTCAGGCCCGAGCAGCGGGAAGCACAGTTCACCCGCCTGCGGGACCGCATCGAAGCACGGGCGGCGAGTAAATACAGCGCGACCGAGTTCGAAGGCACTCCGCCCGGGATCGTGCTGCGCGGAATCGATTTCAGGCCGTAGGAGCCTTGATCTCCGGCAAGGGGGGCTTGCGCTCGAACGGCTTCTTTTTCGGTGGTGCGGGCAACAGCCCTTCCCGGATCGCCTGCTTACGCGCGAGCTTGCGCGCGCGGCGAATGGCTTCGGATTTCTCGCGCGTCTTTCTTTCCGACGGCTTCTCGTAGGAGCGCCGCTGCTTCATCTCCCGGAAGACGCCTTCGCGCTGCATCTTCTTCTTGAGAACGCGAAGCGCCTGTTCAACGTTGTTGTCTCTGACGACGACCTGCATTGATGTCCCTCGCTTGAGGCTGCAAATGCCACGCGTCCTGCAAGCAGCCAATTGCGCAGGAGCTTCATTGCGATTTTTCAGGATGGTAGACGCGACATTTGTCGCGAGATTCGCATCGGTCGACGCTCTTTCACGCGCGATGCAGCCTCGGCCGTCACGTGAACACTCTCGCGCCGACAAGTCAATCGCTAAGGCCTGCCGCATCTCGGCAGACTCCGCAGCAACGAGTGGCCGAAAACTAAATCGGCTTCCGCCCTTGTAAAAGAACGCGAGAGGTGTATATTGAATTTGTTCGATCAGCCGCTGTGCCTTGTTGAATGCGCCCGCGGGCTCCTTTTCCAAAGACATCGACGAAGTTGAAAATGTCCGCGTGATTGTCGCGCGGCATGGATGCGCTCGTGCGCTTTGGAGAAGAGAACGACGACAGGTACCGTGAAGTGGTTCAACGGCCAAAAGGGCTTTGGATTCATTCAGCCGAACGACGGCAGCAATGATGTGTTCGTTCACATCAGCGCCGTCGAGCGCGCCGGTCTTGCGGGTCTTGCAGAAGGCCAGAAGATCAATTTCGAGACCAAGACCGACAAGATGCGAGGCAAGGTCAGCGCTGAGAATCTCTCGCTGGCTTGATATCGTGGCGCCGTTTCACGGATGTACTGAAACGGCCACTTGGCCCGCTCGATCCCAGGATTGAGCGGGTTTCGTCGCGTCCAAAACGGAGTGAAGCATGAGCGCCAGGAAAGCGGCCGAGCTGTCACCCGAGGGCCTCGCGCGTTCCGATCGTAAGCGCCTCGCCGCTGAAGAGGGCCTGCGCGCATTGGCAGACGTCGAAAAGCAGGCCATCGAAGTGCGCCAAAACATGGCGCGGCTTCGAGCCATCTGCGAGGCCAAGGAACGCGAGAAGCAGGCGGCCGACGCCGCTCTTCAAGCCACGCTGCCTTCACCCACGACTAAGAAGCGTAAGAGCAAAACGGCGCGATAGCCGTCCTCAGAATCGTCGCAGTCATTGAAGGCCGATCCCATTCCGGAGAGTGCAGGCCGTGCGCAGAGTCAAATCGGACCACGAAACTATCACTTTCTTCGTCGCGTTCGGCGCGGTCAGGCAGATGTGCCGGCTTGCGACCACCTTCGACACCCAGAAGCAGGCGTTCAGTTATCTTCAGAAGCATCGAACGGAGTTCGAGCAGATGGCGCGCACGCGCCTTGCTTCGGGAGAGCTCGAGGACGGCGTCGTCGTGCTTTCGATGCTTTGATCAATTCGGCCTCGCCTAGACCGGCGGTTCTGCGAGGTTCGCGATCCGGTGAGCTCTTTCGCGCTCCCGGATGCCAAATATGATCTCGACGGCTAAGCCCTCCTGTCGCGCGGGCTCCGCTGCTCCACCTCCCGCGCCAGGCGCTCAGCTTTCAGCCGTTCCCTGTTCGCGTGGAAAGCCTGTTGCGCCTTCTCGTAATCGGTCGCGACTTTTTCCGGGGGCTGCTTGAAATAATTGTTTGCCGCCTTTGCGGCAGGCGATCGAAACTGCTGTCTCATCTCTTGTCCTCTGTGTCTCTCATGATCGAAATTCCTCGGTCGGGACTTCCTGATTGATCAGCTCAGTCCCTGACCGATTTGTTGCGTCTCGGCCGGTCAATTCGTACGCGGCCGAACTCTTCGGGGCCGTCGAGCAAATCCCGCTTGCGGAGCGCGCGCTTATCTGCCGTTGTCGTTACATCGCCGATCCGGTCGAGCGTATCGCCAGCTATTTTCCTCGCGCGCCGCTTCTGCCGATCCTGGTTGGTGTCCGCTGCGAGTCCCAGCTCCACCAGGCGACAGATCGCTTCAGTCAGGGTCGAGACGTCGTTCTGACGAGCCATCCAAGCCGTGATGGCTCTCGACAGCGATTGCGAGGGGCGAAAGCCGACAGTGTGAGCAGGACGACCGCTGTGTTTCGGTGTTTTCATCGAGCCCAGCGTTGCAGGATTTGGCCTGACCTGGCGCTTGCCACCGGCCGTAAGGTCAACCGCCGATCCCCCGATGCGTTCCTCAATAAAGGCGAGAGAGCAGCGGCGTAACGGGAGCGACGGTTTAAGCGCTTCTTCTTGGGGAGGGGCGATTCATGGTCCTTCGCTTCGATTTCAGGCCGAAGGGCGACAAGGCGCTTGAACCGCGCCTGCTCCCGGCTAAGCTTCCGCCCGACCGCGCCGGAGGGTGCCGGCGCCAGGGAGGGTTACGACATGCAGGCCTCGGCGCTGTTTGGTGTTCTGGCTGCCGTGATCTTCGGCAGTTCCGCTCTCGCTCAATCGAAGGCGCTTGTGACCGAAGAGGCGATGGTCAAGTCGAGCGATCCCGGCATCGAGATCTACGTCCGTAACAAGCGGCCCGCCGACATGACGAGCTTCAGGCCCGAGCAGACGATCATCTATGTCCACGGGGCGACCTATCCCTCCGAGACGGCCTTCGATCTCAAGCTCGATGGTCTGTCCTGGATGGAGTACATCGCATCGCGCGGCTATGACGTCTGGCTGCTGGATCTCCGCGGCTACGGCAGGTCGACGCGTCCCGCGGAGATGGCGGACAAGCCTGACGCCAATGCGCCTATTGTGACGGGCGAGACCGCGGTCAAGGACATCGGATCGGTGGTGGATTTCGTGCTCCAGCGTCGCAACATTCCGCGCGTCAACCTGCTGGGCTGGTCGTGGGGCACCACGCTAATGGCCACGTACACGACGCAAAACGCCTCCAAGGTGGAACGTCTGGTGCTGTACGCGCCTTCCTGGATACGGCAAACCGCATCGCTGGTGCAGGCGGGGCCAGGCAGGCTCGGCGCCTACCGTACCGTGACGAGAGAGCAGGCCAGGGAGAGGTGGTACACGGGCGTTCCCGAAGACAAGAAGGGAGACCTCATTCCGGTAGGTTGGTTCGATGCATGGGCGGATGCGACGTTCGCGACCGATCCGGTCGGCGCCGCGATGACGCCGCCGGTCCTGCGTGCGCCGAACGGCGTCGTTCAGGACGGCCAGCAATATTCTGGCGCCGGCAAACCCTACTACGATCCCGCGAAGATCACCGTGCCGACGCTGTTGGTCCATGCCGAATGGGACAAGGACACTCCGCCCTATATGGCGCAAGCGCTCTTCCCGCTCCTGACGAACTCGCCCGGCAAACGCTACGTCCAGCTCGCCGAGGGAACACACACCATCATCATGGAAAAGAATCGCCTCAAGCTGTTCGAGGCCGTCCAGGCTTTCTTGGACGAGGGGCGGAAGGATTGATCCTGGTGGGAGAGACCAGGGCTCGCCCGTGGAAGCGCGTTTGAGCGCCCGAGGAGCAATTTTCTTTCCTCGGACAATGCCATCATGCCCCTGTTTTGCCCGACGGAGCAAGTCAATTTCGGAAAAATCGCAAGCATTGACCCGATGGAGGTCGGCTACTGTGCATGGGGTTGTTTTCGACATTTTGATCGCGCGGGAGCAAGACGGCCGAGTCCGTCGACACTCTTCGAGCTATGCCGGAAACGCTTCGCCATCATTGGGCGTGGCTGCGCCACGCCAAGCCTCTTGGCGAAGAATGGTGGGCGCACAAGGGATCGAACCTTGGACCTCTCCCGTGTGAAGGCTGCGGGCTGATTTTACTTTTGCTTCAGGGTCAATAACTTACATCGAATGTGCATTTACACGCACGGATTTTGCACGGCAGCCGCCTTGCAGTTCGAAGATCATCCATCGAGACCCGCGCGGGTGCCTGCCTCCCGAACCACCCGCAGGCCGGGCGGATTTTAGTTGCAGAACTCCATCGCATACGCCGGAATATAGGAGATGAGTCTCCGAATCCTGCTCGCCGGAGCCCTGTTACTAACGGGGATAAGTCAGGGCCACCGTATATCCCCGGATATCATCACGAGAACGTGATATTTGTTCCTCTGCATAAAAAATATAGGTAATTCATAGCGTTATTATAGGTCATGCAACGAGAGTAAACCCACTGTTTACTCGCTGTACATCGCTGTCCTTGCGGAACTCGCCCTCGACCCGTATATCCCTTGCACCTTCTGGAGCGCCAGATTCGCCATGACCAAGACATTAGACCAAGCCATCGATGAGATTGTCGCCGAGATCGGCAGGCTAGAGTCGGAAATCCGCGACAAGAAGAAGACCGTCAACACCCTCTGTGCCGTCGCCGGCAGGGGGGCGATGTTCGTGCTCGACGCCGCGGAGACTACGCTGCCGACGCAGTTCCGGCCCGATCAGTTCTACGGCCAGGCGCTCGCGACGGCGGTGCGCACCATCCTGGAGGCCCGCAAGCAGCAGAACCTCGGTGCAGCGACGGTCAAAGAGATTTTCGAGACTCTCACTGGCGGCGGCTACCAGTTCAACACCAAGAACGACGAGGTGGCGATCGCATCGCTCCGCAACTCGCTGTCGAAGAACACCGTCACCTTCCACAAGCTACCCAACGGCCGCTTCGGTCTCCCGAGCTGGTACCCGAACGCCAAGCCGACGAAGGCGAACGCTGTCGCCAGCGGGGCCAGCGCCGTCATGGAAGAGGAAGTGGAAGAGGAAGAGGAAGAGGAAGAGGAGGAGAATACCTCGACCGCCGAACCGGCGGCCGAGGCTTAAGAGTCACCGCTGGCTGGGTGTCGCCCTGGAAAAGTGAACCCGCCGGCTCCGTTCAACCCCTAGACCCTCACGAGGGAGTGCTTAGGAGTATCCCATGTGGCAAGCCGTCAGAATATAGCCGGCCCGCCAGTGCCGGGCGTTTTCGCCCGGTGCTGTCGGGATATGTAGGCGACTCAACCCAATCTGTCTATAGGAGCACTACACAATGCCGAAGAAGCAGTCTTCGAGCAAAATCTCGACCTTGGCTTCAAAAGTCCTCAGTGGCGATAAGAAGCCGTCCCTCGCCGACTCCAAGAAGTTGGCTGCGTCTGTCCTCTCGCAGGACGAGAAGAAAGGCCAGCGCTAGCGCCGACATCATCACCAACAACGCTAAAGGGCGGCCGATGTGCCGCCCTTTTTGCTGCTATGAACTTTCTATCTTCTACTTGATGCCGGCGGCGATCATGACATTGACCTTCTGGCGGTGTGATCACCATTGGAGCGTTGTAAACGGCTCCGCTTGCCTTACGCCACCCGGCGCGCCTGCCACTCGGAGAGCGCCGCGTTGCCAGCGTCGCGCTCCGCCTTCTTCAGCGTCTTCGCCCGCCGGCGGGTCAGTGCGACCGGCGACTTCATCCAATCGGCGTCGAGCCAATCGGGGAAAGTTGGCAGCGTGTTGATGGCCTCGATCAACTTCGGTTGCGGCACGCTGGTATAAAGGCGGCTCATGTCGTCGGCTGCGTGCCCCATGATCTGATCCTTGATGTGCGGATGCACCCCGTTGACGACTAGCTGCGTCGAGACCGAGTGCCGGGCGGTGTACGGGGCCACGTCGAAGACATGGGTCCGTAGCCGGGCGGCGGCGATAGCCTTCTTCATCTGGCCGCCGTTGTCGTCATAGACGGTGAAGGGAGCGCCTTCCCATGTGCGGACCAACTTTCCGGGCCGGTTCTCGACCATGTCGGTCAGCAAGGGAACGATGGCCTCATGGATCGGGACGCCGCGCGGCTCGCCGATCTTGGACTTCGGGATCGTGATCCAACGGCCGGGGACGTTGACCTGGGAGGTCTCCATAACGAATAGTTCGATGGGGCGCAGTCCGGTGTAAAATAGGATCGTCATGATGATCTGATTGGCGACGCCGAGCCCCTGCACGAAGCGCCAGCCCGTGGTGTAATCGACCGGATAGGAGCCAACGCGCTTCGCCTTGATCGAGACGACGTTCGTCCCCTTCGGCTTCTTCGCGCGCACCCATAACTTCGGTGTAGCCCACTCGGCGCGGCAGGCGTTGCGCCAGATCGCAATGAACGGTGTCCATAGCTGCCGGTTGATCGTGTCATATTGGCAGTTGGGATAGAGCGTCGCCGCGATCTTGTTCATCCGGTCCTGGGTGATGTCCTTCAGAAGGACGCCGTCCAATTCTTTCATGAGGCCAGACCACTGGCGTGTGTCTTCGTCGAACGTCCCTAAGAAGCGAGGCGAGCCGCCGTTATCGAGATACGACTCGACGGCCTCATGGAATGTCACCACGGCCTGCTTGCCGTGGACGATCTCCGTGAGCAGCCTGCCTTCGCGTTTTATGCGGAGAGCTTCGGCCGTTTTCTTGTCAGTCGTTTTTGTAGACTCGTGGACCTCTTGCCCTTTGTCGTCCGTCCCCCGGATGATCCAGTTCGATTTGCCGGGGGTTCGTTGCCAGAGATAGAGTCGCATGATGATTTCATTCCACGCCAGATAGTCATGATGTCCGCTTCCTCGAAGCGATAATCGCGACCGACGCGAGCCGCGTCGGGAAGATGTGTCGCCACCAAACCGTAAAGCGTCTTACGCGACACCCGCAGGCGCACCATGACCTCGGCGGAGGTCGAGATGGTGCCAAGCTGCACGTTATCGTTGGCGGCCTTGGAAGACCGGTCAGCTCTAAAAGCGATTGCAGTGGCTTGGTTCATGGGGAATACCCTAGCCCGGCATACCTAGAACTCAAGGCGTTTTGGTCTCTCTAGGGGAGGCATTCTGAAGCAGCGCTATTGAGCCTCCGACCTAACTGTTCAAAGCAGGCGACGCCCGATTCGTTCTTATTTGCGCGTGAGGCCTTTGAACGAGCTGGCCCGCAACAACCCTTCAGAAGTGATGTCCCGGTACTCGACCTCAGCGTAGAACTTCGGCTCGACCCACGTTGCCTTGGGCTTCCTGATGGGCTTTGTGAGCTTTTGCTTAGGGCTCACAACGGTATCTAGCGCCTTGCGGATTTCAGCCGACTTCGTCCGACTCCAGCCCGTCCCGACTTTCCCCATATAGCGCAGCTCTTTGCCATCCCTCTTGCCGAGGTAGAGAGCGGCGACACCGGAGGGGTCCTTGACGAAGCCAACTACGGGAAATTTCTCGCGCTGGACCGTCTTGACCTTAAGCCAAGCTTCAGTCCGCTCCGATCGATACGGCGCGTCGGCCTTCTTGGAAATGATGCCTTCGTAGTTGAGCTTGCTTGCCGCCTCGAAGAGCTCATTGCCGTCACCGGTAAGGTGCTCGCTGTAGAGCGCCGGAGCTTCGATGCCTTGCTCCTCGAACAGCTCCTTCAAGACCTCCTTACGCTCAATCTGCGGCGCTCTGCGCAAGTCTTTGCCGTCGAGCCACAAGAGATCGAAGGCGTAGAACAACAAGCGATCCTGACGGCCTCTTGCTAGCTCGGCCTGTAGTTCGGAGAAGTTGGTCCGGCCTTCGTGGACCACGACCACCTCGCCGTCGATTATGGCTTGGCCTGGAACGTCGAGGGCGCCGGCAATAACGGAGAACCGGTTGATCCAGTTCAGCCCGTTGCGGGTGAAGGCGCTGCGGTCGTCACCGTCGATGTGGAATTGCGTGCGGTAGCCGTCGTATTTGATCTCATGGAGCCATTGCTCGCCCGAGGGAGCTTTGCTCTTGAGGGTCGCGAGCTGGGGTTCAATGAACCCCGGCATCGCCGGTTTGGTACGCCTCGCCACGCTACGCTACTCACAAAAACACCCGCCGCCGGGTTGGGGCCGGACGGCGAGCAGTTAACTCAACTTACCCACGCAAGACAATGCTTAGGGAATGTCGCCGCTCCTGCGGGTCTGACCGATGCCGTAGGGCTTGTTCAGAAAAAACCCCGTTTGCCCATGGCGGCCTCCGCATACTGGTCAATTGCGACTTGGATGGCCTCAACATGCGCCCGGCACCAACCTTCCCGAGTGGATAGCCGGCGAGTTTGGTCGAGTGACTTCAGGAAGTCTGGTGGGTCCTGCATGTCTGAAAAATACTTGGGCCGCTCAGCTACCATTTCCGTCCTCCTAGTACTCGTTTTCTGGTCTCAGGCGGGGCAGCCTTCTTCATCTCGTCGCGCTGAGCGACGAGATGGTCCACCTTCGCCTGCATGCGAGCCAGAAGTGCTTCAGCCGATGCCGTTCCTATCCCGGCCCGCTGAAGTTGGAGGATTTCCTTACGCTGCCGGCCAACCTGCGCGCGCATACGATCGATCTCGGAGCGGACGTATTCGAGTGTGGGCATGACCAAACCTGGGATTTTACCCAATAGAACGAAACAAGAACAAAGAGTCAAGGTGATAGGCAGCTGACCGAGCGCAAAATCTGATTCGCCCCGGCCCATGAACCGCAATGCGGTCACCGTTACCGTCCGCGACGAGCAAATTTGAACTTCAAAAAAAGGCTCGTGAGAAAAGTGTGGACACTGATCAATTGGGGAGCGCCTAGCAGGCTAAACTATAGACGTCCTATAATGGGCAACGCTGATTCAATCACCGAACGCAAAATGAGCGATGAAATCCCACTGGTTCCAACTATCCCGCCGGGATTGAGAGATGCTGCGCAGCGCGGAACGCTTGTCCCTTTCGTAGGGGCCGGCGTCTCGATCCTCGGCGGTTGTCCATCATGGGGCAAGCTCGCGGACGATGCGTTAGGCGCCTGCATCAAGGCAGAAAAGTTCAACCATGGCCAACATGAGCAAATTCGCCACCTGACGCCGCGCATGAAGCTTTCGATTGCCCGCGCAATTGAAGCCGAACACGGACTGACGATTGACTATGCGAAGTTAATTCAGTCGGACGACTATTCGAGTAACGTGGTTGGCCGCCGAGTCTATCGGAGCCTTGGCAAACTCGGGAAGACTTTTGTCACGACAAACTATGACTCTTGGCTTGATACTGAAATCGTAGATACCGAAGTATCTGTTCAGGACGCGCCTCCCGTTGCCGATTCCACTACCGCCACACCGAGAGCCAGGCGTCGGATCATTGACGTCAATGATTTTACTCCTGCCAATCTGGCCCAAGATAACTGCGTATTTCATCTCCATGGCTCCGTTTACGACTCGCCTGGAATGATCATGACCACGCGAGATTACATCCAGCGATATGCAAACGATCGACGGTCGGACGATCCGACGCGAGAAAATCGCACACTGACGTTCTTGGAGTTCCTCTTTCAGCGACGGACCGTTCTATTCGTTGGATATGGACTGGAGGATCTCGAAATCCTCGAATACGTCGTCCAAAAAGCTAGACAACAATCCGGTTCGGGGCCGCCTCAAGCGAGACACTTCATGTTGCAGGGTTTCTTCGCGCACCAATATGACCTTATGCGAAGCATGGCGCAGTACTACGCTCAGTGCGATATCGAACTGCTTCCATTTCGTCGTGATCAGCGCGATTGGGCTCAGCTCATCGAGGTGCTTGACCACTTCGGCAGTATAATGCCTGCGAAGTCAGCGCTCGCTCTCCAAAAGCAAACAGATATGGAGGACCTCCTTGACTAACGGTCTTTCAGCCAAACTAGAGTCCTTCTTCGACATGATGAGCCAGGGCGAAGAATTTGCCCAGCACGGCTTCGACCTTCTCGTTAAGCGTGGAGAGCCTGAGAAATATTTTGATGCTGTGCGAGCACGCGGCTTTTTTGACCCTGTAAAGAACAGAGGTCCAGAGCCCTCCACGAACCCGGGCTTCGTGCACATTCCCATATGGCATGCGGTCACTTATCTGCAGGCCGTTGCCAAACGCGCGAGCGACACGAACGATGACGCACTGAGTGAAAAAATTCTCAGTGTGATTAGAGATGTAACCAATTTTCGCGATTCAGAAAGTGGCCAGCCGACGGATAACTACCAAACATACTTTCGGTTCGCGGATATCTTGGGCGAACTCCCGGTCCGTTGCATCAAGCTAGATGACCTCAAGCTCATCCGGACGTGGATCACTTCTAAGTACGACAGCAAAATGATTGGATATTCGCTGGGCAAAGGTTTGCTTAAGAATCTTTTTGCTAGCGGCGCGACGGAGGACATCAAGAAGGCTTGTCTGATTATCGAAGAGTGCATGGCTTTCGAATGGTCTTCCGAAGATCGTCGTGGTCGATCAAAAGAGTTGGTCACTCTAGTTGATGATTACTGGCTCAAGGAGATGCTGAACAACCACGCGCGAGAGCTCGGTCAAAAGGCGGGGCGCGATGCAGTGTCGATCTTTGAGAAAGGCCTAAGAGCGATCTTTTCCGACAAGCGAAGAGGCTATGGTAGCTCGCTTTGGCGTCCTGCAATTGAATCGAGTGAACAAAATCTCGATTGGCACGGAGCCGAAAATCGATTCGTGGAGGGTATGCGAGACTCCCTAGACGGTTGGCTGGAGTCTGAGCCGCAGGCAGCTACCATATTTGTAGCTCACGCTTTGAAGGATCAATCGGAAATAATTCGGCGTATTGGTTTGCACGCCGTAACGGAGAACTTCGACTTGCTGCGCGATGCGTTTGAAGCCGTCGTCACACCCGATCTGTTTTCGTCTGGACAGCGGCATGAACTGTATCGTCTGCTCAATCTTCGGTTTGGAGAGCTTACTCCAGCAGGCAAGAACGCAGTGCTTGAATCGATTCGTAAGTTGCCGCCGCCGTCAACCGGCGAGGAACCTAATCGACGACTCAAGTTCACGCAGAGAGAGTGGCTTTCATCGATCAAGAACCATGGCGAAGTGGCCGATTGGTTCTCCCAACTCTCAAGCGACCCAGAGCTCGGTCCGTCAAGCGAGCATCCCGATTTCCTAGCCTATCGCGAGTCTTGGTGGGGACCCGGGCCAGCTCCATTCGATGAGGATCTATTACTCGCTTTTGCCGAAGACGGGTCGCTTGTCGATCGGCTCAACGGATTCATCGAGACAGGCTCATGGAAAGGGCCGACTACGGGAGGCCTCGTAGCAGCGCTCGAAGGGGCAGTCGCGGCTAAGCCCAACGTCTTCCTGCCGCTCTTGGAGACCTTTCACGAAGCGAAGGTCGCCTATCAGCATGCAATTATCCAGGGCTTCAAGCGAGTTTTTGATCCGTCAAATGAACCGAAGCCAAATTTTGATTGGAACGATGCGTGGCCCAAGTTGATCGCGTTCTTTGCTAAGTGCGTGGCGGCGCCGGATCTTTGGAAACCGTCGGACGAACACCAAAAACTGGATTTGGTGCCGACGAGCGCTTGGATGCGATCGCTTATTGCCAGTTTCTTGGAAGCCGGGACACGCGATGACAAGACGGCATATCCTCCTAATCTGCTTCCTCAAGGATGGGCAATCATAAGAACGTTGCTCGACCAAGCGCCTGAAAGCGAGCTAAGCCTAAATGACCCGATGACGCATGCTCTTAACACTGAAAAAGGACGCGCGATTGGCGCCATGTACAATCACGCGCTCCGCGTCTGTAGGCTTGAGAGTCTGGCGTCGAAATCTACAGAAAAGGCATGGGCCTCGCTCCAGGACGCGTTTGACGCGGAGATCGGAAAGTGCCGCAACGCGAATTATGATTTTTCCACGCTGTCAGCTTCGTATATCGCTAACTTGGACTTTATGAGTCGCGGCTGGCTCGCCAACAATGTTCGTGCGCTATTTCCCGCCGCCGCTTATCCTAACAATTTCAAGGTAGCGATTGGTGGCTTAGCATATGGAAAGCCGACAAGGCCGCTTTACCAATTGCTCGCGTCTGCAAACGTGATTGCCGACGGATTGGCTGTAAAGCTCGAAGATCGGCATGGGCGCGAGCGAATTGTTGAATGGGTTTCGCTTGCGTATCTGTGGGACGACGAGGAACTAGACTCGCCCATCATGCAGCAGGTGATCGAGGGCGGCGCAGACGACCTCGAAACTATGACAAATTTCTTTTGGAAGGTGCGTGGAGACAGGTTGACGACTAAGCAGAAGGACAAAGTGCTCGCGTTCTGGGATCGGTGTCTTTCGTGGAGTGCGTCGCAGACAAAGGTGCCTCTACAGTTGTTGGCACGGCTAGGTCGCCTCGCCGAGTACGTTGAGACTTTAGACGAGAGTGCTAGAGCACGACTTTTAGCTACCGTTCCCTATGTGCATAACGATTACGCGACTGACGCGATGGTGGAGGAGCTTGCCCGCTTAGTCGACACGAGTGTGCCAGCCACTGCAGAAATATTAGAGAAGATGCTTCAGGCTAGCGCGCCGAATTACGACATGGACGACAAGTTGAAGAAGCTTATTGAAGAGCTTGCGGCGCGCGGGCAAAGAGATGCAGCAATCCGTTGCGTCAGTAGACTTCGTAAGACTCTCCCGGGAATGGTAGATCTGTACAAGAAGCTCACGCTCCAGAGTCAAAATTAGCCGACAAGCAGCGGCGGGTGAGGCCAGCATTCCGAGATATATGCAATCCTCAGCACTCAATCACTCAAGAGGCCGCGTTGCTCGCTTTCAAGCTGTCGCATGAGCGTGGCGAACCGATTGTCGATCTGATTGGCCACTGCGCGGGGATCGTCGGCCCCATTAATGGTCCAATGGTTAGTGATCGCGATCGGACCGGCGGCCGGGCTCCCGTGGTCGCTGGGCGTAGCAGCAACCGCCGCCGCTCCGTCTGAGGTCAGGCTGCGCAGCTTGTCGTTCGGCTCGATACGGCCGGACATGCCGGGCACGAAAAGCTCGGGGCCTTGCTCGCCGACAAGGTACGGCTTGCCGTAGCTCACGGGGCCGCCCAGCGCGCGAGCGCCCTCAATCGGGTTCGAGGGGTTGCCCGAGTTGAGAAAGCTCTTCGTGCTCGGTGCGCCCGTGAAGATGCCCTTGATCGCGCTGCCCAACTGCATCGCCTTGCCGATGGCGGTGCCCATGAACCCAATGAGGCTTTGGATCGCGGAGATGACCGTCTGCACGCCCTGCGCCGCAGCGCCGCCAACGGTCGCGCCCCACTCACGCCACTTCGTATTGGTCGCGTCGAGCGGGCCGAGCAACTGCGTCATCCAATTGTAGACGCTGCCCAGGCCATCGGCGAGCGCCTTCACGGCCGGACCTGCCGGGCCAAGGCCCTGCATGAAGCCCTCGCCGAACCCGGCGAAGAACGACTTGATGCCGTCCCAATTGTTGTAGACCCACACGCTCAGCGCCGTCAGCGCGACGACAAGCGCCGTGATGATCAGACCGACCGGGTTGGCGACCAACGCCCACATGGCGACGCCGATGGCGCGCAGCGCGGTTAGCGGGAAGAGCAGGATAGAGCGTCCCAGGGCGAGCAGAGAGCCGCCGAGAGCCGACAGCGTCGCCGCTGCCCCGAGGGCGGTCAGCATTCGGAAGCCCACCGCCATCGCCGCCAGGCGGCCTACAGCGGCGACCCCAACGCCAGCGATCACACCGGCGAGCAAGACGAGACCACGCGCGACCAGACCGATGGGAGTGAGCAACGCGGTTAGCGCGAACGCGCCCACGCGGCCGATGGCACCGAACGCGAATGCCAGCGGACCGGCCGCTGCGGCAACCGCCGCAAGGCCGATGCCGAGCCGCAGCACAACGGGGTTCGTTTGCGCGAGGGCCTTGAGCCCGTCGGACAGGCTCTTAAAGACGGTCGTGATCTCGGGCAGCACCGCTCGGACCAGAGTGTTGCTGAGCGTTTGCCACGCCGCATCAAGCTCGCGGACTGCCTTCGAAAGTCCTTGATTGGCGATGTCAAAGGTTTTCGCGCTATAACCGGGCGCGTTCGTGTTGATGTCTTTGAGGATACCTTCGAGGTCAGCCTTCAGAAGGGAGAGCATGCGAACCGACTGCCGCCCTTCGAAGATGCGGGCGAGGTCGCCTTGCGTCGCGCCTTTCTTTTTCAGGTCGATCAGGAGTTTCGTGAGGTCCACCTTGCTGCCCGCCATGGTGAATGCAGCATCCACCGCTTGCAGCACGGACTCGCGGTCCTTCGCCGCTTCCGATCCGAACTTGGCAACAACCGCGTCATAGATTGCCTTGCGCTGCTTCTCGGTGTTGCCTTCGTTGTTGGCCAGCGCTGCGTCGATATCCGTCTCACTACCGGCCATGTCGAAGCCGTTAGCGCTCAGTCCGGCCGTGACACCGGCGCCGGTTCGCTTGCCCCCAGATACATAGTCGCTGTAGTCGAGACCAAGGCGTGCCATCGCTGCCCGGCCTTCCTTCGTCGGCTTGAGCAGGCGCACATATGCCGAGCGAAGAGCAACGCCAGCTTCCGGGCCAAGTTGTCCGGCCTTGTTCAAGGCGATGATCAGCGCGTTGGTAGACTCAATTGACTCGCCTGCGGCCGATGCGGCGCTACCGACGAATTTATAAGCTTCCATCATGTCTTTCATGGAAGCGCTGGTTGCGTTCGCGCCATAGGCCAGATTATCCGCGATGCGGCGGCTACTAGCCGATGCATCCTCGACGGTCCTCATGCTCAGCCCGTATTGCGTCACGACCTTGCTCACAGCGCCGGCAACTTCAGCGGCCGGCATGTCGCCGACAATCGAGCCTTCGAGGATTGAAGCAATCGAGCCCTTGGCGCCCGGCACTGAGAAGCCGGCCTTCAGCATCTCATTGAAGGCTTTTAGGGTGTTCGTCGCGCTCCCGTACTTGGCGGCGATCGTGTCGGCAAACTTCTCGATTTCCAGACGTTCGGAACGCGAGACGCCGCCAAGAGCTTCGGTGAAATTGCCCGCCCTGTCGCGCTCAAGAGCGCTGCGGATCATGCCAATGGCTGCGAACCCCGTCGGCGTGGTGACGCCAATGGTGAGGTTGCGGCCTTTGCTCTGGACCCGCTCCAACTTTCTCGCCGTCGCATCGATATGCTTTTGCGCTGCGACGAACGGCGCCGAGACGCTTTGCCCGATCTTCGCGACCGTCGCAGCCAGGCCGTTGACTTGCGCCTTCGTGGCGTTGACGGCGGCGCCAAGGCTCGGATTGACCTTGCCGCCGATGTTGACGAATACAGAAAAAGCTTGGGCCACGATTTCTTACCTAAATGAGCGCGTGGTGTCGTCGAGCAGCGCAGCAACCAGATCGCCAGCGCGCTGCGCGTCGGAAGGTGCAAGGTGGCGAATGACTTTTCGCGGGACCGCGTACACCTTGGCCAAGGAGCGGATGACTTGCTCGGGTGAGTTAGTTCGGAAGTTGGCAATGGCTTCGAACGAAGCCACCGCAAGCCTGTCGCAGCGCTCCCCGTCGATTTCGACGGGGACGTTCAGAGTGATCTCTGCGGGCGCGGGCATGTGAGTCACCCTCGCGGCCAAATGTGGTCTTCACCTGAAAACGCGGGCGGCAGCCGTACCGATGACAGCGGTGCTTCGCTCTGGCCGGGACGGAAGGACACGCGCTCGATAACGACCTCGCGATCTTCAAGGGTGGGGATGATGGTGAGCACACGACTATAGTAATCGTGCTGGACTGCTGAAACCGGGATTGCCTTGCCGTCATGGCCGATGTCCGCCTGCCGAACTACTTCGTGCGGGGCTTCGTACTGAAACTTGGCCTTGTCCGTATCGCGCGGAGAGCCGGGGTAACGATAGACCCAGCACTTCCGCACCGCGCGTCGCTCGCCGGCCACACGGTCGGGACTTCGCCGGTGAATTGCGTCGTATCCCGCGACGGCATCGGCGACGGGGTTGGATCGCAGTGCGGCGTTCACAGTCGTCGTTTCGATGTCGAGTGCTTCGAGCTTCGCGATCACTTCCGAAACCCGCGCAGCATGGAGGAAGTATTCCGCGAGCAGCTTGGCGGCTTCCTTGGTGTTCGCCTTCCGCGCGGCTTCTGCACGCTGGCGCAACGCCTCGTCGGCGGCGACCTTTGCGGCGGCTTCCTCAGCCGCGATCACGTTCGGAAGCTCGGCGGTCAGATGGTTGGCGCGCGCTTCAAGTCGCATGATTGCACGCTTGATCGCTGCGGCGTCGGTCTCAGCTTGAGCGTGCTGGCTATCATTCATGACGGCAATGCCGGCAAGCACGCCCTCAAGTTGGGCGTTGTGTGCAGTGATTTCAGATTCGGCTTGTTCGATCTCGGCCCGGATCGTTGCGGAAGTGATAGCCGTCTTGGGGGCGAAGAGCTTGGAGATCATATTCATTGGATTAGCCTCGATAATTCTGAAGAGCATCGGTCGCGCGCAGCCATTCCGAATAGGCGCGCGCCTCAAGATTGCAGGTGCTGGCGACATCGGCGCCCATGCCGAGCGCGGCCATCTTGCGTGCGTAAGTATGACGCTCTTTTGCGGCGGCGTAGGTCGCGGTGGCATCTTGCGCGGCGCACATAAGTTCCTCGCGGCGGCTCATTTCGAGCCCCCAGTCATGTGCTGCGCAAGCCACGCGTCGAACGCCGTGACGCTATAGCGGCACACGCCTGAACCGACCTGGATGAATGCGGGACCGATTCCGCGACGTGCGTAGTTTGCGAGAGTGTTCGCCGAGAAGCCGCCGCGTGCGGCTATCTGGCGACGAGAGAGGAAGACCTCGGACATTTTTGGACCTCAGGAAAACAGCGGCGAGCGGAAGAGAAAACTGGCTAAGAGAACGCTCGCCGCTCTTGTCGTTTCTGCTTTGTCAGAGCGGCGGTGACATGCGCACAATGCTCAACCCGCTCAATCCGCAACAGCCCATTACGGTCGCCCTTAAGCGGCGGGCTCAGCGCGCTTCATGTTGTCGTTGGCGTGGCCAGCCATGCGCCTGTCGTGATCGGCCAGAATGGCGGCGCGTTCGTCCGCCCGCGTGCGGAGCAGCTTTTGCTCGACCCCAATGTCGATCAGGGCAGCCCAGGTTTGCGGGACATTCATTCGCATCTTAAGGGCGAGCGCGGCGAGTTCGCCCGCGAGTTCGGGGTCAAGCGCTTCGAGCGCTGCGACGGGGACGAGGCCGAACCCAAGCGTTGCCAGCACCGCCTCCAAGCTCTCAAGACCGGCCTTATTCTTTTTTCTCCAAGCCTTCAACGTAGCATGTTGCACCCCGCTACGCTCGGCGACGTCAATGTATCGCAGTTTTTGCCGCGCCATCTCTGCGAAGACGAGCTTCACATGAGGGCCGACGCGGTCGGGCATCGTGACAGTGCGCGGGTTTTTACGACGCTTCCGATTTGACGGTGCAGCTAGCGCAGTGCGGAAGGTAGCGGGATAAAGAGGGGGCTGCATTGGTAATCCTTGAGAGCTTTTGAACAGTCTCCAAGATCAGGTGAAGGGCCATTCCGCTACAGCCCATTGCAGTCGCCCTTGCGCCCCGCCCCATGGCATCGCCGCGCGCCTCCCCGAGAACAGAAAGCGACTTTTGAAATTTTGTATCTAGCGAGATCGGGCGGTCGCGCGTCACCCTCAAATGGGGGGGCGCGCGGGAGGACCCAAAGTGTTGCAAGTTTGCGAGATGGCCGGAACTAGAGCCAGGTGCGCAAAGAACTAGGCTACGTGAATAGATCGGGGCGCTAGGCCCGTCGATGTCCGCCTATGAGTCTCGCAGCGGCGCAATGGTCGCCCGAAGTCGTAGATGGGGCAACATCGGACCTTTGCCTTTATTCTGTGGCTATTGAGCAGTTACGAGCAAACGACGGCAATTCTAGGCATTGCTCCTTTAGTTGCTACAGGGGCTACTATCCCCTTTTGCACCACAGGAGGTCGCGATGAGAACGTACGATTTGGTGGTGATTGGATCGGGCACCGCCGCTCAGGTCGTGAGCGCGCGGGTCCGAAAGGCGGGCCGGACGGTGGCTGTCATGGACCATCGTCCGTTCGGCGGAACTTGTGCACTGCGTGGATGTGATCCCAAGAAAATGCTCGTCAGTGGTGCCGAGACCATTGATGCTGCACACCGGATGCAGGGGCACGGAGTTACGGGCGAACTTCGGATCAGTTGGCCTGAACTTATCGCCTTCAAACGCACCTTCACCGATCCGGTGCCTCAGAAGCAGGAGGCCCATTACGCCGCACAAGGCATTGATGCTTTTCACGGCATTGCGCGGTTCACTGGCCCCGACGCCGTTTCTGTCGAAGGACAGGAATTGAAGGCGCGTCACATCGTCATCGCTACGGGCGCACGTCCCGTGCCTCTGCAGTTTCTCGGTGCAGAACACATCATCACGAGTGACCGATTTCTGAAGCTAGAGAGCCTGCCGGCGAGGATCGTACTGATTGGCGGCGGTTACATCGCGGCGGAGTTTTCCCACATTGCCGCTCGCGCGGGAGCGCAAGTAACCGTGTTCCAACGCGCTGACCGTATGCTGCCGCGCTTCGACCCGGACCTTGTCGGTTGGTTGATGGTGAAGTTTGCGGAACTCGGAATCGATGTGCGGCCGCGATCGACGGTCAACCGAATCGAGCAAACGGCGAACGGTCTGCTAGTGCATGCTGATGGGCAGCAAAGCGTGGCTGCCGATCTGGTGGTGCATGCGGCGGGTCGCGAGCCTGACCTGGATGCGTTGGACTTAACCGCAGCTCAAGTCACAGTAAGCAAGAAGCGTCTCGAATTGAACGAATATCTCCAGAGCGTATCCAACCCTCTAGTCTACGCTGCCGGCGATGCTGCGAGTATGGGTCCGCCCCTGACGCCCGTATCGGCCCACGATGGTAGGGTCGTCGCTACCAATATTCTGGAGGGCAACTCTCGTAAGCCCGACTATCGAGGAGTGCCGAGCGTGGCTTTCACAATCCCGCCAATAGCCTCCGTAGGGTTGACGGAGAGTCAGGCACGGGCGCAAGGGTTGAAGTTCAAAATGAAGTCGGAGAACACGCCCAATTGGTATACGGCGCGCCGTCTCGCAGAACGAGTGTACGGCTACAAAACGCTAGTCGAGGAGGGAACGGATCGGATTCTCGGAGCGCACATCGTCGGTCCCCACGCCGACGAGGTAATCAACCTGTTTGGACTCGCCATCCGGCACAATCTGACCGCGAGGGATTTGCAGACGAGCATGCTTGCTTATCCAACCGGCGCGTCAGACATCGGATCTATGGTCTAGCCTTGCCGACCGGCATCCAGAATATCGAGCACCGGGCAGTCGGGGGTAGCTCCATCAGAGCATCGAGCAACCGTTTCCGCCAAGATCGTTTCGAGCTTGACGAGGTCGGCGAGCTTACTACGAACGTTCGCCAGATGGACGCTCGCTATCTTATGCACGTCGGCGCACGATGCACGTTCTGGCCCTCCCAAGTTCAGCAGGGCTCTAATTTCTTCAAGCGCGAAGCCGAGTTCACGAGAACGCCGGATGAAAGCCAATGTCCGTTTTTCGGCTGACCCGTAGACCCGGCGCCCGTTCGCCGTGCGTGGCGGCGGCGGCAGCATTTTGATGCGCTCGTAATAGCGGATGGTCTCGATGTTCACCCCGGTATGCCTGGACAGCTCACCGATTGAGATATTTTCGGCTCCCGAAGTCGTGATGGTCCGCATGAAATAGCCCTTGATCCTGTAGTCGCTACAGGATGTAGGGTTTTGCTCATGATAGTCAATCAAGCTGATCGCATTGGCGACGACCGGCGGCGACAGGGTCTGATCGCAGTAGGTGGCCTGTTCGGCGCGCTGGCGGCGTCGTCTTGTTGCATCTTGCCGCTCGCTCTGTTTGGCCTCGGGGTCAGCGGAGCATGGATCGGCAATTTCACCCGGCTTGCCCCCTATCAACCATGCTTCATAGCGGCGACGCTCGGGTTCCTTGGGTACGGCTATTGGCTGGTTTACCGATCCTCAACGCGCGCCTGCGCCGATGGCGAGGCCTGCGCACGTCCTCTGCCGAATCGTATCGTCAAAACCAGCCTCATCCTTGCAACGATCCTCGTCGTCGCCGCGCTCGGCTTCGACTTTATCGCACCCCTCTTTCTCAACTCGTGATCGGAGAGTTTCCTATGAACAAGCTTCTCGCCCTCGCGGCTTTTGCCTTCGGCGTCGTCGCCTCGCCGGCAGCGATGGCCGCAGATAGAACGATCACCTTGGCGGTGAACAACATGTACTGCGCGGCATGCCCGTCCATCGTGAAAGGAAGCCTGGAAGCGGTTCCCGGTGTTTCCAAGGTTGCAGTATCCTATAAGGACAAGTCGGCAACGATCGTCTATGACGATGCTAAGGCCGATGTAAGTCAACTGACTTCGGCCACCACCAAGGCCGGGTATCCGTCCGCACCCAAGAGCTAAATCCGATGCTTCTTGAATCTACCATCACCTGTCCGCACTGCTCTGTGGCGAAAACGGAGACCATGCCGACCGATGCCTGTCAGTTCTTTTATGAATGCAGCGGTTGTGGCACGAAGTTGAAGCCGAAGTCGGGCGATTGTTGCGTGTTCTGCTCCTATGGCTCGGTGCCGTGCCCGCCCATTCAGGCGGAGCGCGCCGGCGAACCGGGTGCAGGCTCCTGCTGTGCGTAACAGGCGATGACCAACGCGCCGATCCAGACGTCTCGCGACTGGCTTGGCAGTGTCCACACCAGCGCGCTGGCGTGGTGGATGCCTAAAACAGCTATTTTTGCGGGCTTATTTGTTCCTGTAACTGTTCGCGCAGTGATCTGGATCGTCGCGCTCATCTGGATGGGCATCGCGTGCATATTGAACGCGAAGCGGTGCAATCGCACGCATTGCCGCTACACCGGACCTTACTATCTCGCCATGATCCTGCCTGTAATGGCGCTCGGTGCGGGGCTGGTCACCGTCGGCATACTTGGATGGTTTTGCTTGGGCGTGATCATTGTCGGCGGGAGCGGGCTCATATGGTGGGCCACAGAACGGACTTGGGGGAAGTTCTCTTAGGCTGAGAGCGGACATAGCTCTCAGCTCGACCTCTGCTTCGACCTCGCGGTCTGCAACATCTCTAACAATACCCTCAACGAAAGTGGACAAAGTGGACATTCTCCCTAAGGGTCTTGTCCACTTGTCTACTTTGTCCACTCCCCACACCCCTTTGGGGGTGGTGTGGGGGTAGACGTTGGACCGTTGGACAAACTGGACAAATGTCCAACCTGTCCACTTTGTCCACTCAATCGCGCAGTGCCCAAATCAATTCGACATTTGAGGAAAGGGAGGTGCCCGCAATCATGGTCTCGTTCTTTGCGGCCTCAATCGCTCGGGCAAAGGCCTTGTATTTTGCCGAGGGTTTAGTTTCCGGGTTGCCGGTGATGTATCGACGCAAGAAGAGGTTCCGAACCTCGGTGACATTCACCGCTGTAACGGTCGGACCTTCAGGGATTCTATAATCCTTCCCGTGGCCTGCCAGCGCCTCATTGAACGCCTCGGTGAAGTCGCGCGGAATCTTACTCTTCACCTTGGCCGCCACTACCTGCGGGGCGGCTTCTCCGGCACTTTCCAAGAACTCGATATAACCGGCGGTCATCGGGTCGCCGTCTTCGTCGAGACCGAGCACATGGTTCCGCACTTCAAATGATTCCAGCGAACCGGTGCCGCCGCGCCGAGACTTAGTGAGCGCCAAAGATCGTTTGGAGGTCCTGCCAGACAAGGGATCAGTGACTCCAAGCACCGAAAGGATTGCATCGGCCCCAGCCCCATATGCCGAAGCGCCGCGAACGCCGGTCTCGGCGTTCTTCCCGTGGTGGGCAATCGGCATGATCAGCACGTCGCTGGCGTTGCCAACTCGGGCTAATTCTTTCATCAGGCGCGCGGCTTCAGCGTTGTCGTTTTCGTCGGCGATGTTGAAACACGCCGCAAGGGTGTCGATTACAACCAAACGGAGATCCGCACCGAATTTTTCGGCAATCTCCCACGATGCTTCAGCAACGGCGTGTTCAAGCCAGGTGATGATGTGGTTCTGCAGCAACCCGGCCGGGGGCTCGGCGACAATGAACGGAATCTCACCGGCGTGACCGTCCTGAAACTTCCCTGCACGGGCCGCCTCAACTCGCGAGTCGATCTCGCCGCCACCCTCAGCGGCAATCCAGAGGACGCCGCCCGAGCGCACACGGCGCCCGAGAAACTCTCGATTGAACACCAGCGACAAACACAGATCGATGCCAACGAAGGTCTTGCCCGCCGCATATTGTCCGGAGAGCAGCGCAACTCCGGTGCGGGGGAGAATGCCTTTCACCAGCCATTGCGGCGGTTCCGGCGAGGTCGCTCCAATGGCCCGCAGCGATACGGTGTTGACCGGGCTGGGCTTAGGTCGGGGGAAGATAGTGATCTTTGCCATTTGTCAGGTTTTCTTTTTCATCGCAGCTGCAATGATGCGATCCGCCAGCGCGGACGCCTCAGGGTCGCCGAGCGTCACTCCGAGACGGAGGGCTAGCCATTCCAGTGCTTCGGGCGCAGATTCGCGGCGAGCTTCTATGACGACATCAACGGGCGTGTATCCGCGCCCATCTCCGAAGTCGCGAATGCCGTCCGCTTTGAACGACAGGTTTAGAGCACGCGCTTGGAGCGCCCGGCCGGTGCCGGACGAGCGCCATTCGGCGACGGCCTTAAAGCCAACACCGGAGCGATAACATCGCTGCAAACCGAGATGCGGCACCCAAGCGGTCAGATTCGCTAACGCAAAGTCATTTACTTTGCGGAACACCGACGCCGCGTCAAGTCTTCCGGGGTCCGCAACGCAGCGCGTGGTAGGCGCGTCGAGAGACTGTGCAAACCGTTCGGCCTGGGGATCATAACCATACGCCTTCAGGACTTCGCCGATGCGCTCGGCGATGTCATCGGGCAACTCGGTCAGTTGGTCGAGACGCACATCGAGCAGCGTGTCATCGGTCCACCAATAGTAAGGCTCGCCGGTGTCGGGATGGATCGAGGGCGGCAACACGGTCTGCTTACCTTCGGCGAGCAGATCGACAAGGCCGCCCCGTTCAGGGGTGCGGAAGTTGCGCGAGCGGATCGAGTCGGTGTTGCCGCGATAGAAGAGCGAGATGCCTTTCCGGCCCTTCTTCTGCACGGTGGACGGCGGCAGCATTTCGAGCAGCGCGTCCATCGCGGGTTCGAAGTCGATGTCGATGCAGATCAGCCCGCGCCCAAGGCATACACCAATTCCGCAATCGGGATAACGGGACCAGCCGGCAATAGCGTTCGGCGGTGCAACTTTGCGACACCAACCGTGCCAGTTTTTCATGGGTGAATCGGTGCCCGGTAACTTGCTGTTCGGCATGATCGGGATCGGCGAAAAGCCAGTAGCAAGCAGCGCCGGGGCCGTCGTCGCGAAGGCAGAGTCACCCATGAGCGTATCGCCGAGTTGCGGGCGACGGCGAGGGGCGGCAATCTTGCGAACGTACCAACTCATAAATGCCGGTCAGGCGTTCAAGGGCCGTCCCGCAGCCAAGAGGCCCGGCAATCAGGTTGGCTACCTGCTCACCAAGCAACTCAAAAACGCCGCCGTCGCGGCCATAGAAAGTCAAATTCACCCAATCGCGCCCGATGCGACGGCGCGCGACGATTCTGACGCTAGCTTCGGGGTTCTTCGCGAAATAGTCGGCGCACGGGCGGAGATATCGAGGATTGAAATGCTCCTTCGAAGGCCCGTTGGCTTCGCTATTAGTGGTCTTGTTCGTCATCGTAGCTTTCCTTCTGGCCCGTCCTGTTCTGCCAAACAGGGCGGGTTTTTGCTTTTGGGTTACGTGGCATCGACCTTCGTGCCGTTGATGAACGAAACCACGTCGTCGAGGCAGAACATCACCCGGCCGCCAATTCGGTGATATGCGGGCCCGTAACCGCGCACGCGCCATGCAGCCAGGCACTTTTCAGTCCGAGACAAGATTCCTGCGCAAGCCTTCTGGTCGATGTAGGTCTTACCGTTCAATTCAATCCGCATTTTGGTTCTCCATGTAGAGGGTCGGGTTAGTCGGGGACGAGGCTAGGCGCGTGTGGGGGTTGTTAGGAGACCATTCGAGTATCCCTTGCCGAGAATCCTCTTGCGCTAGGCAAAAACATGCCGACCACGCGGCATGACCGCGTGTCAGCAGGCGTGAATTGTGAGGGGAAAGCAGTTACGTCCGGCCCGGTGGGGCCGCGTCCTCTAGGCGGGGCGGTCCGACAGGTCAATGGTCTGATAGCGCCGCCGCGCGCGAGCCATCGTGGACTCGCTCGCCTTTCGTGCCTCGATCTCGGCTTCGAGTCTCTCCCATAGCGGAAGGTAGACCTTTCCGCCCTGGGGGGCTTTTTCCATCGCGATGGCAAGCCGGTCCAGGCAGCGTTCGAGCAGTTCGATCGTGATCTGGCCATCGGCGGAGATCTTGCCGATGGGGCGGGTGCGACGGTCGAGGGCGTGACCGCGTAACGCCTTTACACAAAGCTCAATGTCGCTCGGGCCAAGCGACGCTTCGTCCACGCCTTCAAGGTAATCTGCGAGCGCGAGAGCATGTTCAGGGGAGCCGATCTTGATATCTTCGATATTCACGGTGATGCTTCTTTCAATAGATGTAAAAGGCGTGCGTCAGCCCATCCGCTGGCGGGACCGCCAGCGGGTTCGGTGCCTCGGATCGAGGCTGTGTCGGTGGTGGTTGGTCTGCTAAGCCGAGATCGGCTTCACGCCGAGCGCTTCGCCGCGCGATTCTTTGGAGCTGGCCGCCGCCCGGTTCGTAACCCACGCCTCGATCTCTGCCGCATCGAAGAAGCGGGCGCGGCCAATATATATGGGCGCAGGCATGCCCTGCGTTCGTTGCTTGACGTGCCGCTCGAAAGTGGCCTTCGGGATGTCCAGCCGTTCCCGTACCGTTTCGGATTTGATCAGTTGTCTCACTCTACGCCTCTTGAGATTTGATGGTGGCTCAAGAGGTACCGAGAACTACCACGCGATTGCGAGGTAAAAGGAAGCCGACGGACTATACCCCAAAATCGGCGGATGATCCGTCGCTATCCGTTGCGCTGAAACTTTTGCCAAGCCTTCCGCACCGTCTCGCTGTTGAGATAGGGCACCGATTCCGCGACAGCTTCGATAGCGGCGCCGACCTTCTTTCCGTTTTCGATTTGGCGGGCAACCGCTGCGCCGATGGACACATTCCGCCAATCCCGTTGAAGCGCGCCGATCGGGTCGGCTTTCCCGTCGCCTCGCCAGATTGCACCAAGCTCTTCGGGCCGAAATGTCACGGGGTGCGCCACGTCAACTCCGGCCCGCATGGCTTGTTCGGCAACAACCGCAAGGCCTGCTGCGAAACGATCAATCTCCGTCTGGATTGCATCCGGAACGGTGCGCGAGTGCTGACGTGCGAGACTGTAAGCCCGCCACGCTGCTGCGACGTTGCCCGTCTCTTCGAAAAAGGTAGTTAAATCGGCAATCTCATTGCCAATGAGATCGATGCCAATCTTCGTCATCCGATCATGTTCCGGCGCACCGGTTTGAGAGCAGCGAATCTGCTCGTCGATTCGGCGTGCGACAAACGCGCTTAGCAATGTCGGAGAGAACGTGCATAGCCGTAAATATCGCGGCAAGGATCGGCAAAGTGTCGCAACCGTTCCGACCACCGCGATTCGCAACGAAGCCATAAGAACGAATGGGAAGCCGTGAGAGACCCGCGCGGGTCTCATTGTGTTTGGACGGTGCCTTAACCACGAACCCTAGCGGCTGGGACTCGCGTTGCTCCGGCGGTACGATCGACACATGGCTCGCATCATCCACATGATGCCGCTCTCTGGCGGCGATTGTAAGCACTACGCGCGTGAGCTTGCGCGCACTGAGCAGCTGCACGCCGAGTTAGAGAAGAAGATGGTCGCGGCCTATGATGTCGCGCACCGGCTGGCCTGCGAAGAATGGAATGCCCGGCGCTTCCTGGGCGGCGAGGCTGATCCATCCCCGACCATCGCCGCCGCGATCCAGGCGGGTTTCAAGCTGCTCGAAGTGAAGTGCAAAGTCTGCCGCCACTTCGAGCGCGTGCCGCTGCCCGATCTGGTCTGGCCGCGCGAGAAACCGATCCACACGCTTGCGAAGGTGCTGTTCTGCCAAGAGTGTCGTGTCGGGAGCGGTGCAACGCGGCGGCCGAACCTGATCTGCCTCTGCGTGCCCGGCACTCAGACGGAGCCGCCTAAAACTCCCGCGAGAAAGCAGGGTGCGTGCGGTTCTTGACCTTGCGCCAATCGCAGGTTCGCGGCCGATACCACCGCTCGCGGTGCTTCGATACGATGCCTTCGAGACCCATCTTGCAGGCCGCCTTGAACAGGTCGGGGCCGATCTCGCCGCTCTCATACGTGGCGACGAAGATGCCAGCGGCCTCGTTCCGCATCAGCCGGGCGAGCCTATCCTTGCGCTCGAACAGTGGCAGTTCCCGCAAGTCGTCACCGGCGAGCGCCATGCAATCAAAGGCGTAGAACCGCGCCGCCGCGTTGTTCCGGTTGGCGTGAAGGGCGTCGAAATCCGAAACGCCGCTCTCATCGAGCACGACGATCTCGCCGTCGATGGTGAAGTGTTTGGAGCGGAGCTTCAGGGCGGTCTCGACGATCAGCGGGTAGCGCCACGCCCAATCGAGACCCGACTTGGATAACAGCCGGACCCGGTCGCCGTCGCGCTCGATGCGACCTCGATACCCATCGTACTTGATTTCGTGGAGCCAATCGCGACCGGTCGGGACGACCTGGGCGACCTTCGGCACGCAATACTCAAAACGCTTTTGCATGTGCCGGATGTAGTCACAGGCAGGCGCAAGTGGAGTCCGAGCGAGTTGTGCCTCAGTTCGAATTTTGCGGACGAATTTGAACGTTTGCCTCTGGAATCCACCGGCCATCTATCTGGATTTTGCACCCCGTCCATTCGTCATATTTGGCCGTAAAGCCGCTCTCGTTCCATCGCGCCATACATCGGCCAGTGGAGACGGCGGGGTAAATTACGGTTCCGAAGAAAACCATCGCGGCGGCTCCCGCCAGATAAAGAAACGCCTGCCACATATCCCGCCCCTCTTCGCGAACCCCGACCCTACAAGAGCGCGAGGCCGATGACATTTCAACCTCCGCGCGGCCCGAACAGGCTGGGAACAAGCTGCGCGGATTTTGCACGGATAATGCACGGGAATGCACGGATGTTCTTACTCTGTCCTACTCTCAGAGGCGCTTTAGCGCTCTCTGGCATCCCAGCGTCAGACGATATTAGTGAGTGATTTGAGGGTCTTGCGTGGTGGGCGCACAAGGGATCGAACCTTGGACCTCTCCCGTGTGAAGGGAACGCTCTCCCGCTGAGCTATGCGCCCGGGACCATCATGCAGACGGCCGGACTTTTCGGCCGGCCGGCGCATTTGGAGCCCGCGATTTAGAAGTGCGGGGTAGAAGTGTCAAGTTTTCAGGCGGCTTGACGCCGGAAAACCTCGTCTCGATCGCTCAAATCGCCGGGCGAGGCCGGGTTTCGGACGATTTACGCGCCCTGCTGGCGGGCGCGGGAGGCGTGGGCCTGGAGCGCGCGGATGCGCTCGGCCAGCGTTCCGCCGCCCTCGGGCAGGGGGCTTGCGGCCGCGCCGTTGCTCGCGACGCCCCCCGCCGGGCGCGGCGCCGGTTTCGGCGGCTGGCCGGCCTCGGCCGCGAGCAGCGCCTCGATCGGCGAGTTCGGACCCTCGAGCTGCATCGCGAGCTTGGCCACTTCGGCGGCGATGTCGTTGATCCGCTCGCGCAACAGCGCGTTCTCCATCCGCTCGGTGGCCCACGAGCTTTCCGCCTGCTGCTGGATCGCATTGATGTCGCGCTGGACCTTGGCGCGCTCGTCGCGGGCGATGCGCAGCTGCTCTTCCAGCGCGGCCTTCTCGGCGCGGAGCTGCTCCATCGCGGCTGACGACTTGCCGCCGCTCAAGGCCGCCATCTCGACGCGCAGCTCCTTGATGGTGCGCTCGGCGGCCTCGTTCGCCTGGCGGAGCTGGTTGTTCTCGTAGTCGCGCTCGGCGAGCAGCTTGCCTTGCGTGGAGAGGCGGCCTTCGAGATCGGCGACGCGGCCCGAGAGCATCTCGGCCTCCTTCACCTGCACGATCAGCTCGCGATCGAGCTCGGTGACCCGCTGGCTCAGATTCTCGACGCGGCCGCGCGCCTCGGCGAGCTCGCGCGAGGCGGTCTCGGATTCGGTCCGCTCCTGCGCCAGGCGCGCCTGCGTCGCCGCAAACTCCTTCTCGGCGTCGCCGACGCGGTTCTTCAATTCGTCGATCTGCGCGCGCACCGCGACCAGCTCGACCTGACGGGTCTCCGCCATCATCGAGCGGTCGGACAGTTCGGCATTGATCTTTGCGAGCTCGGCCTGCTTGTCGGCCAGCGCGATCCCGGCCTCGCGCAAGGCTTCGGTCTTGGCGTTGAATTCCTCCTCGGTGGCGCGGAGCTGCTCCTTCACCGCCTTCTCGCGCGCCTCCAGCGCGAAGATCGTGGCGTTCTTCTCGCCGAGCTCGATCTTCATGCGGTTGATGGCATCGCTCTTCTTGCCGAGCTCGGCGAGCTGGCTCGTGGTCTTGTTCTTGAGCTGCTCGACGCTCATCTCCAGCCGCCGCGCCGACATCGCGAACTCGGCGCGCAGCTGGTCCTTGTCGGCCTGGATCTCCGCCATCGAGAGTGGCGTCGCCGCCTCGAGCCGGCGCGTGGTCAGGCGCACCGCGCGGTTATGCACCAGCGGCACGATCGCAAGCCCGCACAGCATCGACAGCAGGAAACCGATCGCCAGGTACATGATCGGTTCGATCATGGGCCAGAACTCCGAAAGCTAAGGAAAAATTTACCAACGACAATGCATGCGGGGCCGGCAAAAAGCCAGCCCCCGCCTGTCGTTAACCTTGATCCGTAGTGGTACGGACGCGTTTGCCTAGAACGGGTTCCAGGTCGCGCGCGGTGTGTATTTGAGATAGCCGATATTGGCGCCGAGGCGAAGCCCGAGGCCGGAGCGGATCGGCACCAGCACGATGTTGTTGGCGGTGAGCGCCGTCATGCCGAAGCCGCCGATGATATAGGCCGAGCCGTCGATGCCGGCGAAGCGCTGGTAGATCGCGTTCGTGGCGGGCAGGTTATAGACCAGCGTCATGGTGCGCGCGCCGTCGCCGCCCCAGTCGAAGCCGAGCGAGGGACCCTGCCAGTAGACACGGAGGTCGCCGGCGTTCTTGGTGTAGAGCGTGCCCTCCCCATAGCGGAGGCCGGCAACGAAGGCGCCGGAGCCTTCCTCGCCCAGGATGTAGCCGTTCGGCAGGCCCCATTGGCTGACCGCCTTCTCGATGATCGAGGCCAGCCCGCGTGAGACGTTGCCGAAGAAGCGGTGGCCGGCGGTGACGAGCTCGTCCGGCCCATAGGTGTTGGGCGTCGGGGTCCGCTGCGGCGGCGGCAGGTCGGGCGGGGGCGCGGCCGTCTGGGCCGAGGCCGGCACGATCCAGCCAGCCAGCGCGATGAGCGCCACTGCGGCAAGGCGTGATGCGAAAGTCATAAAAGAACCCCTGATATCGATTCCGTCCGCTTCCCTTAACCTGACGCCAACAGGCACGGCTCTAGGTTGCGCCGGATGTCCCCTCGACTCGGATGTTATCCGCAGCAACTATGACGGCACAACGGCAGGAAGATAGCCCTTTGCGCCCCGGAATTGCCTTGATCGGCGCCCTGGTCTGCATGCTGGCGGGCATTTGGCTCGGCTGCTCCGGGTTGACGGCGCAGGCCGCGACCACCGAACGGATCGTGGTCAATCGCTTCTCGGGCGTCGCCATCGAAGGTTTCGACCCCGTGGCCTATTTCGTCGATGGCGGGGCGGAGCTGGGAACGGCGGAGTTCGAGGCCAACCTCTGGGGCGCGGTCTGGCGCTTCCGCAACGACGGCAACCGGGCGGAATTCCTCGCCCATCCCGAAATCTACGGGCCGCAGTTCGGCGGTTACGACCCCGTCGACATCGCGCGCGGCGTGACAATTGCCGGCAATCCCCGCTTCTTCGCGATCTCGGCGCAGCGCCTCTATCTGTTCAGCCGCGAGGACAACCGCGACGCCTTCGCCGCCAATCCGGAACGCTTCCTGTATGAGGTCGGCAAGCGATGGCCGGCGCTGCAGGACAAGCTCAGTCAGTAGGTCGCTACCGCTTCGGCATCGCCCCAGGCGATGAACGCGGGGATGATGAAGCCGGTGTCGCCGCGCTCGCCGAAGCGAAGCTCGCCGCCCTTGTCGTCGGTGACCTTGCCGCCGGCGGCGGTCACCACCGCGCAACCCGCCCCAACGTCCCATTCGCAAGTCGGCCCGAAGCGGGGATAGATATCGGCGCTGCCCTCCGCGATCCGGCCGAACTTCACGGCCGAGCCGCAGGTCTTTCTGACCGCGTTGGGCCTGTGATCGATGAATGCTTCGCTTTTGGGATCGCCATGCGAGCGGCTCACCGCCGCGACCCAGGGCTCGCCGTGCCCGGGCAGTTTGCGCGTCCGGATCGGTTCGGCGGCTTTGATGGTCGCGCCGTCAAACCTTACGCGCTCGGCGCCACGGCCGACAATCCCGCGCCAGAGCAGCCCGAGCGCGGGTGCGCTGACGATGCCGAGCCGCGGCACGCCGTCCGTCACGAGAGCGAGGTTGACGGTGAATTCGTCGCGGCCGGCGACGAACTCCTTGGTGCCGTCGAGCGGATCGATCAGGAAGAAACTGCCGCGAAACGGCGGCGAGGCGAGGTGGGTCCGCTCCTCCGAGAGTGTCGGCACGTCGCCAGCAAGCCTCGCCAGCCCCTCCGCAATGATCCGGTCGGCGGCAAGGTCCGCTTCGGTCACCGGCGAGCCGTCCTGCTTGCCGTCGATCCGCATTGCCGCGCGGTTGACGCCAAGGATCGCCTCGCCGGCCTGCACCACCAGTGCGGTCAGGGGCTCCATCAGCCGGTCAGCGGCTTCGCCGTCGATGACCCTCACCTGCATGCCTCATTCATCGGCAAGCCTCGCCCTTCCTCACGTGATTCGCCCCGATTGGTTCGAGCGGCTTTATGGCCGCTTCGCACCTATCGCAAGCTAGCTGCCACCGGCTGGCGAATGTTAGAACCCACAGCATCCGTCAAGCATGCGTGATTCGCCGCGTCCGCGCCGTGCAATTCCAGGAACCCTTTATGTCCGACGCTCCGTCTTCCGGTACCGCTTCCGCTCCCGATATGCTCGAACTCGCGGCGCTCCTGTGCTCGCGGGTCTGCCATGATCTCATCAGCCCGGTCGGCGCCATCGTCAATGGGCTTGAAGTCCTCGACGACGATCCCAAGCCCGAGGACCGCGAATTCGCGCTCGACCTGATTCGCAAAAGCGCGAAGACGGCCTCCGCCCGCCTGCAGTTCTGCCGCTTGGCCTTCGGCGCCGCCGGCTCCTCCGGTGCGCAGATCGACCTCGGCGATGCCCAGACGATGGCAAAGGGTCACATCGAGGACGGCAAGTGCACGATCACGTGGAATCTGCCGCGGCTGCTGCTGCCGAAAAATCGCGTCAAGCTGCTGCTCAACATGCTGGTTGTCTCCCAGCACACGATTCCGCGCGGCGGTATGCTCACGGTCGATCCGATCGGAGAGGGCGAGACGATGAGCTTCCGCATCACTGCGACCGGACATAACGCTCGCCTGCCGCAGAACATCTCCGAGCTTCTGAGCGGCGCGCGCGGGCCGGCCGCGGATGCGCATGCGATCCAGCCCTATTATACGCGGCTGTTGGCGCAGGCCTGCGGTCTCACCGTGACGCTCAAGCCTGAAGGCGAAGCGATCATCGTTACCGCTTCGTAAACGCGCGCGTCGCGCTCAGGGGTTAATGCAATCTTTACGAGGCGCTTCGGCTTGTCCGGAGCGCCTTATCTCTTTGTTGGTTCCGTTCTTTTGCACATACTCAACCAATATTAAACGCTTTGCGGTGAAGCTGGCCCAATTCTGAAGTGGCGCATCACATCTCGTGCGTGCCCCTCCCTGTATGAAGGCCTGTTTTCATGGATGATCTGTTGCGGGAGTTTCTGACGGAGACCAGCGAGAGCCTGGACACCGTTGACAATCAGCTGGTGAAGTTCGAGCAGGAGCCGAACAACGCCAAGATCCTGGATAACATCTTCCGCCTGGTCCACACCATCAAGGGGACGTGCGGCTTCCTCGGGTTGCCGCGGCTCGAAGCGCTGGCGCATGCCGGCGAGACGTTGATGGGCAAATTCCGCGACGGCATGCCGGTGACCGGCCAGGCCGTGACGGTGATCCTGTCCTCGATCGACCGCATCAAGGAGATATTGGCTGGGCTCGAGGCGACCGAAGCCGAGCCGGAGGGCAACGACCGCGATCTCATCGACAAGCTGGAAGCGATGGTCGAGCAGGGCATGGCGGCCATGGCCGCAGGGAGTGCTGCTCCCATTGCCGAAGCGCCGCCGCTGGTGCCGGAAGCGCCTGTTGCCGCACCTGCAGCTCCCGCCAAGGAGATGACCACGGGGACGCTGATCGAGCAGACGCTGGAGCGTCCGTTGCGTCCGGGCGAAGTCTCGCTCGACGAGCTCGAGCGCGCCTTCCGCGAGACCGCGATCGAGGCGCCCGCGCCCGTCGCCCAAGCCGAAGTGAAGGCCGAGCCCGCGCCGGCGGCTGAAGCGCCGAAGGAAGCCAGCAAGGAAGTCGCCAAGGAATCGACAAAGGCGCCCAAGGAGAAGGCCGCGCCGAAGAAGTCGATGGCCGACGAAGGGGCCGGTGAAGGCGCCAGCATCGCCAACCAGTCGATCCGCGTCAACGTGGATACGCTGGAGCACCTGATGACCATGGTCTCCGAGCTGGTGCTGACCCGCAACCAGCTGCTGGAGATCTCGAGGCGCAACGAGGACACCGAGTTCAAGGTGCCGCTGCAGCGCCTCTCCAACGTCACCGCCGAGCTGCAGGAAGGCGTCATGAAGACGCGCATGCAGCCGATCGGCAATGCCTGGCAGAAGCTGCCCCGCATCGTCCGCGATCTGTCGAGCGAACTCGGCAAGCAGATCGAACTGGAGATGCACGGCGCCGACACCGAGCTCGACCGCCAGGTGCTCGACCTGATCAAGGACCCGCTCACCCACATGGTGCGCAACTCCGCCGATCACGGCCTGGAGACCCCCGCCGAGCGCTTAGCTAGCGGCAAGGGCGAGCAGGGCACCATCCGCCTGTCCGCCTATCACGAGGGCGGCCACATCATCATCTGCATCGCCGACAACGGCAGAGGCCTCAACACCGAGAAGATCAAGGCCAAGGCGATCTCGAGCGGTCTCGTCACCGAGGCCGAGCTCGAGAAGATGAGCGAAGCCCAGATCCACAAGTTCATCTTCGCGCCGGGCTTCTCGACCGCGGCTGCCATCACCTCGGTCTCCGGCCGCGGCGTCGGCATGGACGTGGTCCGCACCAATATCGACCAGATCGGCGGCACCATCGACATCAAGTCAGTGGCCGGCGAGGGCTCCTCCGTCACCATCAAGATCCCGCTGACGCTGGCGATCGTCTCGGCGCTGATCGTGGAAGCTGCCGGTGACCGCTTCGCGATTCCCCAGCTCTCGGTGATCGAGCTGGTCCGTGCCCGTGCCAACTCCGAGCACCGCATCGAGCGCATCAAGGATACCGCGGTGCTTCGGTTGCGCAACAAGCTGCTGCCGTTGATCCATCTGAAGAAGCTGCTCAAGATCGACGACGGCGCGGCATCCGATCCCGAGAACGGCTTCATCGTGGTGACGCAGGTCGGCAGCCAGACCTTCGGCATCGTCGTCGACGGCGTGTTCCACACCGAGGAAATCGTGGTCAAGCCGATGTCGACCAAGCTCCGTCACATCGACATGTTCTCCGGCAACACCATCCTGGGCGACGGCGCCGTGATCATGATCATCGACCCCAACGGCATTGCCAAAGCGCTCGGCGCCGCCGGCTCCTCGGCCCATGACATGGCCGACGACAATGCCGCGCACCACATCGGCTCGGGCGAGCAGACCACCTCGCTCTTGGTGTTCCGCGCCGGCTCGGCCCAGCCCAAGGCAGTCCCGCTCGGCCTCGTCACGCGCCTGGAAGAGCTCCCGGCCGACAAGATCGAGTTCTCGAACGGCCGCTACATGGTGCAGTACCGCGAGCAGCTGATGCCGCTGGTCGCCATGGAAGGCGTCACCATCGCCAGCCAGGGCGCCCAGCCGATCCTGGTGTTCGCCGACGACGGCCGCTCCATGGGCCTCGTCGTCGACGAGATCATCGACATCGTCGAGGAGCGCCTCAACATCGAGGTCGGCGGCTCGGCTTCCGGCATCCTCGGCTCGGCCGTGATCAAGGGCCAGGCCACCGAAGTGATCGACGTCGGCCACTTCCTGCCGATGGCGTTCGCCGACTGGTTCACCCGCAAGGAGATGAAGCCGTCGATGCACTCGCAGTCGGTGCTGCTGGTCGACGACTCGGCCTTCTTCCGCAACATGCTGGCCCCGGTGCTGAAAGCGGCCGGCTATCGCGTCCGCACCGCGCCGACCGCGCAGGAGGGCCTCGCCGCCCTGCGCGCGCAGAACTTCGACGTGGTGCTGACCGACATCGAGATGCCCGACATGAACGGGTTCGAGTTCGCCGAAACCATCCGCTCGGACAGCAATCTGGGCTCGATGCCGATCATCGGCCTCTCGGCGCTGGTGTCGCCGGCGGCGATCGAGCGCGGCCGTCAGGCCGGCTTCCACGACTACGTCGCCAAGTTCGACCGTCCCGGTCTGATCGCGGCCCTGAAGGAGCAGACCGCGGGCGCCGCCGGCGCCTCCGAGCTGAGCCGCGCGGCAGCCTGAGGAGAGACCTGAGATGAGCAACAAGAAGACCCAATCCACCGAAGGCGCCATGGTCGAATACGTCACCGCGATGATCGGCGGCCAGCTGTTCGGCCTGCCGATCTCCCGCGTCCAGGACGTGTTCATGCCCGAGCGCGTCACCCGCGTTCCCCTGGCCTCGCGCGAGATCTCGGGCGTCCTGAACCTGCGCGGCCGCATCGTCACCGTGGTCGACATGCGCGCCCGTCTCGGCCTGCCCAGGGACGAGGATGGCAAGACCCCGATGGCGGTCGGCGTCGACCTGCGCGGCGAATCCTACGGCCTCCTGATCGACCAGATCGGCGAGGTGCTGCGCCTGCCCGAGGACAGCAAGGAGGACAACCCCGTCAACCTCGACCCCCGCATGGCAAAGCTCGCCGGCGGCGTCCACCGCCTCGACGGACAGCTCATGGTCGTCCTCGACGTCGATCGCGTCCTCGAGCTCGCGCCGGAGATGATGGCGGCCTGATACGGCGGCATTGCCGCCGAGGGACTCGCAGTTGGAAGTGCCCCGCACAGGGGATAGGAAGCAGAGGTTCATATGCGAACTTGTCTCGTCGTTGATGATTCCAGTGTCATCCGCAAGGTTGCCCGCCGGATCCTGGAAGGCCTCGACTTCCAGATCCTCGAAGCCGAGGACGGTGAGAAGGCGCTGGAGGCCTGCAAGCGCGGGCTACCCGACGCCGTTCTGCTCGACTGGAACATGCCGGTCATGGATGGCTACGAGTTCCTCGGTCATCTGCGCCGCATGCCCGGTGGCGACCAGCCGAAGGTGGTGTTCTGCACCACAGAGAACGACGTCGCGCACATCGCGCGCGCACTGCACGCCGGCGCCAACGAATACATCATGAAGCCGTTCGACAAGGACATCGTGACAGCGAAGTTCCAGGAAGTCGGCTTGATCTAAGCAACACCGGAGGCTGGACGGCTCCTTCGGTGTTCGTTTTTCAACTAAACCGTTTCAGTCTGAGTTGGTGAGTAATGAGTGTGGCGTTCGCAGGCAATTCGACCATGAGCCCGTCGCGTGAGGCCGGGCCGCTGCGGGTGATGATCGTCGACGACTCCGTCGTCATACGCGGTCTGATCTCGCGCTGGGTCGGAGCCGAGCACGACATGGAGGTGGCGGCGTCGCTGCGTACCGGGCTCGAGGCGGTCAACCAGCTCGATCGAATCAACCCCGACGTCGCCGTGCTCGACATCGAAATGCCCGAGCTCGACGGCATCTCCGCGCTGCCGCAGCTGCTGGCGAAGAAGCGCGATCTCGTCATCATCATGGCGTCGACGCTGACCCGCCGCAACGCGGAGATCAGCTTCAAGGCGCTGTCGCTCGGCGCGGCCGACTACATTCCGAAGCCGGAATCGACGCGCGAGACGTCCGCCGCGGACATCTTCCATCACGATCTGATCCAGAAGATCCGCCATCTCGGTGCAAGGCTGCGCCGGAAGCCGGCTGTGGCGTCCCCGCCGCTCGCGCCCGCCAGCCCCGCTGCACCGGCTGCGCGTGCGCCGGCCGTGGCGCGGCCCGCACCAGCTGCCGCCGCGCCGACCTTGTCGTCGGGCCCGCTGACCACGCGTGCGTTCTCGACCCAGGCGCCGAAAGTGCTGCTGATCGGCTCCTCGACCGGTGGCCCGCAGGCGCTGATGGCGCTCGTCACCGAGCTCGGTCCTGTCATCGACCGCTTCCCGGTGCTGATCACCCAGCACATGCCGCCGACCTTCACGACCATTCTCGCCGAGCATCTGGCGCGCTCGAGCCGCCGGCCGGCAGCCGAAGCGGTCGACGGCGAGCCGGTGAAGCCGGGGCGCATCTATCTTGCGCCCGGCGGCAAGCACATGCGTGTCGCGCGCAGCGGCGCGGACACGGTCATCGCGCTCGATGACGGCCCCGCCGTCAATTTCTGCAAGCCCGCGGTCGATCCGCTCTTCACCTCGGCGATCGACATCTGGCACGGCAGCATCCTCTCCGTGATCCTGACGGGCATGGGCTCGGACGGCATGCGCGGCGGCAAGGACATCGTCGCCGCCGGCGGCAGCGTGATCGCGCAGGATGAAGCGTCCAGCGTGGTATGGGGCATGCCGGGAGCTGCTGCCAACGCCGGTATCTGTGCGGCGATCCTGCCGCTCAACCAGATCGGCGCCAAGGTCAACCGCCTGTTCGCGGGAGATCGTTCGTGACGCCCGCGGACTACGACTACCTGCGCAAGTTTCTGAAGGAGCGCTCCGGTCTCGATCTGTCGCCCGACAAGCAATATCTCGTCGAGAGCCGGCTGTTGCCACTGGCCCGCAAGGCGAGCCTGCCAGGCATCCCCGATCTCGTTCTCAAGATCAGGAACGGCGATGGCCGGCTTGCGACCGACGTGGTCGAGGCCATGACCACCAACGAGACGTTCTTCTTCCGCGACAAGATTCCGTTCGATCATCTGCGCGACAGCATCGTACCAGGCCTGATCCAGGCGCGCGCCGCGCGCAAGAGCTTGCGCATCTGGTCGGCGGCTTCGTCGACGGGGCAGGAGCCCTACTCGATCGCGATGTGCCTGAAGGAGATGGGCGCGGCGCTCGCCGGCTGGCGCATCGAGATCATCGCCACCGATCTGTCGCAGGAGGTGCTGGAGAAATCCAAGGCCGGCGTCTACAGCCAGTTCGAGGTGCAGCGCGGGCTGCCGATCCAGTTGCTGATGAAATACTTCACGCAAGCGGGCGAGGTCTGGCAGCTCAATGCCGATGTCCGCGCGATGGTGCAGTTCCGCCAGCTCAATCTGTTGCAGGACTTCTCCCATCTCGGCACCTTCGACGTGATCTTCTGCCGCAACGTGCTGATCTATTTCGATCAGGACACCAAGGCGGTGATCTTCGAGCGCATGGCGAAGGCTCTTGAAGCCGATGGCACGCTGCTGCTGGGCGCCGCCGAATCCGTCGTCGGCATCACCGATGCGTTCCGTCCGATTTCTGATCGTCGCGGCCTCTACCAGCTCAATCCGGCGCGCTCCGGCCGCCCCATGGGGGGATTGATGCCGCAACCGCTGAAGGTCGCCGCGGCGAGGTGAACTTCTCCTCGTCACTCCGGGCTCGCGACTTTGTCGCGCCCCGGAATGACAAATCACAAAACCGCATGCGGCAAGAAGCGCGAGCTGTTTCCCGTGATCGGACTCTCGTCCTCGCGGATCGACAACCCGCATGGCTTGTGGTTCACCAGCCAGCTTCCCACCACGGGATAGGCGCCGGAGAAGTTCGGCAGCGGTGACAGCGCCTGGCGCACAAAGCCCTCGGCACCGTAGGGACCTTCGTGGGCGTCGAGCGACAACCCGCCCGACATTATGGTGACATTGGCGCCTTCGCGCGACAGGAGCGGCTTGCGGACATAGGAGCTGCCGAGCTCGGCGGCGCGCGGATCGTCCTCGAAGAAGGCCGGCAGCAGATTGGGATGGTTCGGGAACATCTCCCAGAGCAACGGCAGGATGCCCTTGTTGGAGAGCACCGCCTTCCATGGCGGCTCGATCCAGCGGGTCGGTGCCTCCATCAGCTTGGCGCCGAAAGCGTCATTGAACATCCATTCCCAGGGATAGAGCTTGAAGACGAGCGCCATGTCGTTGTTATCGAGATCGACGAAGCCGCCGGCCTCGTCGCGCCAACCGATCTCCTCGATATCCAGCAGCGTGGTCGAGAGGCCCGCCTGGCGCGCGGTGTCCTCGAGATAGGCGAGGGTGCCAGCATCTTCCTCATTGCCGGTCGTGCCGGTGAGGTGCAGATGATGGCCCGCGGCAACCTCTTTCCACGCCTCGATGAGTCGTTCGTGCATGGAGTTGAACTGGTCGGCGCGCGCGGGGATGATGCGCCGCTCGATGGCCTGCTCGAGCCAGGTCCATTGAAACACCGCGGCCTCGAAGATCGAGGTCGGCGTGTCCGCGTTGTATTCGAGCAGCTTTGCCGGACCCTCGCCGTCGTATTTCAGGTCGAACCGGCCGTAGAGGCTGCGGTCGTCGCGCTCCCAACTCTCGGAAATGAAGCTCCAAAACGCTTCCGGAATCTTCAAGCGCCGCAAGTAGCGCTCCTCGCCGATCACGCGGCCGGCAAGCTCCAGGCACATTGCGTCGATCTCGCCTGTCGGTGTCTCGATTCCGCGCTCGATCTCGTCGAGACTGAAGGCGTAATAGGCGCGCTCGTCCCAATAGCGTTCGCCATCGATGGTGTGGAAGGCGAAGCCGCATTGCTCGGCGGTCTGTTGCCAGTCGTCGCGCTCGGGACAAGGGATGCGTTGCATGTGTCAGCCGCCGCCCGAGAACGCATGCGCAAACGAGCCGAAGCCGCCGCGGCTGACGCCGCCGGAGCCTGCGTCGGACGAGCCGCCCGACGAGGAATGATTGGAGGAGTCGCTGCTGTAAAAGCTGGACCGGGACGACCAGTGCGAGCCGCTGCCACCGGACGAGCTCCTGCTGCAATTGGTGTTCGTCTGCGCAGGCGCCACCGCGCCGGGGATTGTCGTCCCGGCGGGTGTGGGATCGCAGTTTCGCCGCGGCATCAGGGTGAAGGCGGTGGTGCCGACCGCGATCGTGCCCATCACCAGCAGCGCGACATGGCCCGAGCGCTTCACCGGCTCCTGCGGCGGCAGGGGCAGGTCCGCCGGCATGCGCGGCCGGCGCTTGCCGAACTCCTTGCTGGGAGGATTGTTGGCCATATCAGTAAATCATGCAGGCGGCGTTGAGGAGGCCCGCGGCGAGCGAGGACAGGCCGAGCCAGATCGCCGGCGCGAGTTCGCCGGCGGCGATCCGCCCTGACAGGTTCGGCACCGGGATCTTCACGATGTAGAACACGGCGACCTGCACGATCAGCGCGATTGCGGCCCAGATCAGGCAATCCAGCACATTGGCCGAATGTGCAATCGCGCTGAACAGCGGGGCCACGAAGCCGAGCAGGCTGAGGCCGAGCGCGATCGCTGCGGCAGGATCGTTGTCACGAATGAGCTGGAACTCGTTATGCGGTGTGATCCGCGTGTAGACGAACAGATATGCCACTATCGCGATCAGCCCGGTGCAGAAATAGACCAGGAAGGCTGGCAGGCCGGCGAGCGATTGCAGGATCATGGGAGTGGTCCGAAATTGGCGCCGGCGAATTCTGGCACGATGGCTTAGTCGCCGCACCGGGCCTTCTGGTTCGATCCCCAGAAACGAGTCTGGTCCTGTGCGCGCCGGGCGGCGCACAAATTTTCGGGTCGCATGAGACGTGCTTCACAAATGCGTCTCGAGGTTGTGTGTGATAGTATGGGACATTGTTTTTGCGGCCGCCCCGGTTTCGACCGCCGCGCTCATTCGAGAGATGCTTCTTCCGATCAAGATCTTGTTGAGTGAGGCTCAAAATGCCTGTTGCCGAATACGAAGATTTCGAGCTCGAGATCGGCTCCGATCTGCCGGTGGGCGGAGGTCCTCAGCAATATTACGGCCGCGTCGTCAGATCGCCGGCCGGCGAGGCGCCGAAGAGCCAGGTCAAGTTCTGGTTCTCAGCGCCCGGCGAACTGGCCAAGCTGCGCGGTGAGCTGGAAAGCGCCGTCCTCGAAATCGACGAGAAGAATCGCGAGGGCCCGACCACGCGCGGCGAGCAGGTGCTGCGGGATTTCGGCCGCGGCGTGTTCCGCAGCGTCTTCACCGACGTGCCGTCGATCCAGCGGATCTACGAGCGCAGCAAGGGCGCGGCGCAGGATCTGCGAATCAAGCTGCGCATCGAGGCCGCCGACCTCGCCGGGCTGCCCTGGGAATATCTCTACGACGAAGACGACATGCCGGGCTTCGTCAGCCTCACGCGCCCGATCGTGCGTTATCTCGAGACGGCGGGCGGCGTCAGCCGGATGGGCGTCAAGGGACCGTTGCGCATTCTCGGCATGATCGCCGATCCCTCGACCAGCGAATGGCCGAAGCTCAACGTCGTCAAGGAGCGCGACCGCATCAACAAGGGCATCGATGCGCTCCAGCACGAGGGCAAGGTCGACTTCCAGTGGGTCACCGGCGGCACCGGAAAGGACCTGATGAAGAAGCTGCTCGAAGGCGAATGGCACATCTTCCACTTCATCGGGCATGGCGGGGTCGAGGAAGCCTCGCCCGGCGCCGGTGCCAGCGGCTTCGTTGTGATGGTCGACGAGGACGGCAAGCCGGTGAAGAAGTTCGCCTCGGACCTTGCGATGATGCTCACGGGCGCGCGGCGCAGCCTGCGGCTGATCGTGCTCAATTGCTGCGAGAGCGCGAGGATCAATGTCGGCGACCGCTTCGGCAATCCGGCGATCGGACTGATGAAGACGGGATGGCTGCCCGCCGTGGTCGCGATGCAGTTTCCGATTACCGACAATGCCGCGATCTCGATGTCGGAAGGCTTTTACGCCGCTCTCGCCGGCAACCGCCCGATCGACGACGCGGTGACGTTGGCGCGCAAATTCATCCAGGAGAAGTCGCGGGTCGAGTGGGGCATTCCGGTCCTCTATATGCGCTCGCCGGACGGCCGGATCTTCGACGTCGAAGCGCCGCAGCCGCTGGCGCCTCCGCCCGAGGCGGCGCGCCCTTCGAAGGAGCTTCTGCAACAGCGCCGCGACGACTTCATGGAGGCGCTGCTGGTTGCCCCGACGACCATCGAGGCGCTCGAGGACCTGACCCGGCGCGGACAGGAGCTTCACGGCCTCCTGGCCGACGATGCCGAGCTCTCGGCCCGGCTCGCAAGAGTTTATTTCGATCTCGGCACGCTTCAGCACAAGCAGAAGCAGATTCCGAAGGCGGCGGCGAGCTTCGCCTACATGCTCAAGCTCGACCCGACGAGGCCGGAATATTTCGTGCGCCGCGCCAATTTCAACGTGACGGTCGGCCTCTACGAGAATGCGCTCAGCGACATCACCGAGGCGATCAAGCTCAAGCCGGGGAGCGCGGAGTTCTACTGGATCAAGGGCATCGTCAGCATGACCGCCGCCGGCACCGACGACAAGCGCGGCTATGTCGAGGAGGCGATCAAGGCCTTCGGCACGGCGATCTCGACCAACGAGAACGAGCCGAAATATCTGGTGTCGCGGGCCAATGCCTATGCCCAGATCAAGGACGTGGCGAAGGCCCAGAACGATATGGACAGCGCGATCGCGCTGGCTCCGGACAACATCGATCTCCTGGTCCAGAAGGCCAGGATGGTCGCTCAGGCTGCGTGACGCTTCACGCGGGTCGCCGGGTGTCGCGATATCCGGCGCGCCTTTCAACAGAGAACCCTAGCAATAGGAGTTCATCGTGCCGCTTGCTCATGTCGTCGAACCCTTGAATGCGATCTTCGAGTCCTTCGGCGGACCGCTGCTGGTCGTGCTGTTCTATTGGTTCAGGTTTCATACGCTGAAGGGCACCCGCTCGTTCACGACGCGGCCGCTGTTCCTGTTCGGCCTCGCCGTGTTCGTCACGCCGTTCCTGCTGCTCTACACCATTCTCCCCGAGAAGCTGTCGCCTCTCGCCGCGGTATGGCTCTTGATGTTCGCCTGGCTCGTTCCGGTCGCGCCGAAGGCGTGGCGGAAATTCTGCCAGGAGCTGGCCGGCATTCCCGCCCGCGCACTCGCGCTGCGCGAGACGCTGGCTGCAGCGCCGTTCCAGGTCGATCCGGACGACATGCCGAGCCTGCAGCGCAAGCTGTCCAGGGTCGGCTACCAGATCGACGATTTCCGCGCCACGCAATCGACCGCGATTCAGTCGCGCTTCCTCAAGATCTCGGCGCTGATGCTGCATTTCGAGCGCTGGGCCGGCGAGCATCAGGCCTTCATGGAGCGCAATTCCGATCTCCATGCGGAGCTGCTCGCGGTCTATGACCAGCTCTGCTTCCGTACCGTCCGCGTGCTCAAGAGCAGCGCCGAGATCTATGGTGCGATCATGGAGGACAGCCATGTCGAGCCTGACGACTGGCAGGCGCTCGACAAGCTCTCGACCCGTCACACCGTGGTCAGCCAGCTGCAGCTGGCCGCCCAGACCGCGGCGGGATGCATGCTGGAGGATCTGCGCAAGGACATGGATTCCCTGCTCAACAATCTCCTGCTGTTTGCCGCACGCGCCGCGCTCGCCGGCGAATGGACGCTGGCGCGAAGCCAGCGCAGGCTGGGCGCGATCGGCTTCACGCTGGAGCCGCCCCCGGCCGGAATCGGGAAGTTCGTGATGACCGTTGCGGCCTTCACCTTCGGCTGGTGCCTTCTGTGGCTGCTTGGATCTGGCAAGATCATTCACGTGCCCGGAGATCAGGCCGCCGGCATGCTGCGGACGCTGGTAACGACTCCCCTGCAGTTCATCCTGAATTTCTGGCTGGTCTACTATTTCAAGCGCTATTACGGCTTCGCCAACGAGACCATCTTCGGCCGCCTTCCGGTCGGATTCATCCTGTCGATAGGGCTCTGCAGCGCCCTTATTTTCTTTCCGATCCAGGCGACGTTCGATGTCTATCAGTTTCCCGATCGATCCTATCCCGACGTCGTGCTGCGCGATCTGCCGCTGCTGATCTTTCCCTGGGGCATCGGCGCGATGACCGCGCTGCTGGTGCAGGATTCGACCTGGGGCAGGCGGTCGCGCAAGACGCGGCGGATGCGCGACGGTCTCGTGTTTGGTGCCGGCATGACGGTGATGTTGTGGCTGCTGCTCGCGATCCACCAGTTCATCTCGATGCCGGTGATGGAGATCGTCGACCGGGTCTCCGGGGGCGCGTTCCTGCTGTCCTTCGTGCTGCCGACCTTCGCGTTCGGCTTCATCATCGGCTACGCGATGATCGGCCGGCTGCGCGAGGCGGCCGCGCGCAGCCCGGTGTGGAAGCCGGACTTCGCGACGCCGTCGCTCGCCGGCATCTGAGGCGGCCCCAAAAACAAAACCCCGCCATTTGCGGCGGGGTCCAGGCTGGGAGGAGCGAAACCGAGGCGGCTCGCGACGTAAACGGATCAGGCGGGAATACGCTCGTCGGCCTCATGCGGCTCGCGCAGCACGTAGCCGCGGCCCCACACGGTCTCGATGAAGTTGCGTCCCTCGGAAGCGTTGGCCAGCTTCTTGCGGAGCTTGCAGATGAAGACGTCGATGATCTTCAGCTCGGGCTCGTCCATGCCGCCATAGAGGTGGTTGAGGAACATTTCCTTGGTCAGGGTCGTACCCTTGCGGAGCGAGAGCAGCTCCAGCATCTGGTACTCCTTGCCGGTCAGGTGCACGCGCTGGCCGCCGACTTCGACAGTCTTGGTGTCGAGGTTGACGACGAGGTCGCCGGTCTGGATGACCGACTGGGCGTGACCCTTGGAGCGGCGCACGATCGCGTGGATGCGGGCAACCAGCTCGTCCTTGTGGAAGGGTTTGGTCATGTAGTCGTCGGCGCCGACGCCGAGACCCTTAACCTTGTCCTCGATGCCGGCGAGGCCGGAGAGGATCAGGATCGGTGTCTTGATCTTGGAGACCCGAAGCTGCTTGAGCACGTCGTAACCGGACATGTCGGGCAGATTGAGGTCGAGAAGGATAATGTCGTAATCGTATAATTTACCGAGATCGACGCCTTCTTCCCCCAAATCGGTCGTGTAGACGTTGAAGCTCTCAGACTTCAGCATCAGCTCGATCGACTGCGCGACGGCGCTGTCATCTTCAATCAGCAAAACGCGCATGCCAGTTCCCCATAGTCGCCGCTCCTGGGCGTCAGGTCGGCCGCATTCGCGGCACTCAACAAAACGCCTTTGAACAACTGATTCGGATCCTGACAACAGATGGTTAACAAATCCTGATTCTGGAACGCAAGTCCCCCCGGGTGCAATTTTTGTCGAATCGCCCTAAGGTCTTGTGCGCGAAGCAGCTTTCGTTATCCGTTTCCGTTCAAGTTCCACTTTAAGAGACGGGCCTAACCGACTCCCGCGACTCAGCCTTCTTCTGAAGGGGAGCCACGCTCAGTCACAAAGACAGTGACGCAATGATTAACGATGCGGGTAAACACGGAGTTAAGCGCCGTTCAGAAATATGGCGAAACTTAAGAGTTTCGCGGTCAACGCCGAATCATGAAGGCGTGCGCTGCTGTGAAGGCCCCCTTATGAAGGCTGTTCGATGAAGGCCGGTCAATGAAAGCTCTTGCCGAACAGATCGGCGATATCGACGGCGTCAACATCTATGGCCGTGTGGTCGGCGTGCGCGGCTTGATGGTCGAGGTCGCCGGACCGATCCACGCGATGTCGGTCGGCGCGCGGCTCGTGATCGAGACCGGCGCCAACCGTTCGATCCCCTGCGAGGTGATCGGCTTCTCCGGCAGCAACGCTGTCGTGATGCCGTTCGCCGGACTCGAGGGCGTGCGTCGCGGCTGCAAGGCCGTCATCGCCAATGCCGCCAATCTGGTGCGTCCGTCGCCGGCCTGGCTCGGGCGTGTCGTCAACGCGCTGGGCGAGCCGATCGACGGCAAGGGGCCGTTGCCGCAAGGCGCTTCGCCGATGCCGTTCCGCAATACGCCGCCGCCGGCGCATTCGCGCAAGCGCGTAGGCAGCCCGCTCGATCTCGGCGTGCGTGCGATGAACACCTTTCTCACCTGTTGCCGCGGCCAGCGCATGGGCATCTTCGCAGGCTCCGGCGTCGGCAAATCGGTGCTGCTCTCGATGCTCGCGCGCAACGTCGATGCCGCCATCAGCGTCATCGGACTGATCGGCGAACGCGGCCGCGAGGTGCAGGAATTCCTGCAGGACGATCTCGGCGAGGAAGGCCTCGCGCGCTCCGTCGTAGTGGTCGCGACCTCCGACGAGCCGGCCCTGATGCGTCGGCAGGCCGCGTATCTGACGCTCGCGATCGCCGAATATTTTCGCGACGAGGGTCAGGACGTTCTCTGCCTGATGGATTCGGTGACGCGCTTTGCCATGGCCCAGCGCGAGATCGGCCTGTCCGCCGGCGAGCCGCCGACCGCCAAGGGCTACACGCCGACGGTCTTCACCGAGCTGCCGAAGCTGCTCGAGCGCGCCGGACCCGGCCTCGGAGAGGGCGCTATCACCGCGATCTTCACGGTGCTGGTCGACGGCGACGATCATAACGAGCCGATCGCGGACGCGGTTCGCGGCATCCTCGATGGTCACATCGTGATGGAGCGCGCGATCGCCGAGCGCGGCCGCTACCCCGCCATCAACATCCTCAAATCAGTGTCGCGCACCATGCCGAAATCGGCGGATCCGCAGTTCTGGCCGGTCATCCAGAAGGCGCGGACGGTGATGGCGACCTATGCCGACATGGAAGAGCTGATCCGCCTCGGCGCCTACCGGGCCGGCTCCAGCCCCGAGGTCGACGAGGCGATCCGCCTGCACGAGCCGCTGGAGGCCTTCTTGCGGCAGCGCAAGGACGAAAACGCCTCGCTGGCCGACGGCTACCGCCAATTGGCGCAAATCCTCGGGAATTTGGAAACGGAACGCTAACTTTGTCGCGTCATCATCCGTTCCCACAGAGTAGCAGAGCCGGTCTGGGTCCTATCAGGGCCTGTGGGGAGACCGGTGCCGTCCCAATGTGTGTATGTCTTGCAGCCAAGGGACTTCTGGGGAGTACGAGTCGATGAAGTCACGTGATACCCTCATCCGCCTGAAGAAGTTTCAGGTCGACGAGAAGCGCCGCCGGGTCGCCCAGATCGAGTCCATGATCGCCGACTTCCAGCGGATGTCGGTCGATCTCGAACGCGAGATCCAGACCGAGCAGGACCGCGCCGGGATCAACGATCCCTCGCATTTCGCCTATCCGACCTACGCCAAGGCTGCCATCCAGCGCCGCGAGAACCTGACCCGCTCGGCCGACGAGCTGAAGGGCCAGCTCGAGGAAGCCAAGGCCGCGCTCGGCGAAGCTTTCGAGGAGCTGAAGAAGGTCGAGCTCCTGGACGAGCGAGACCAGGCCCGCGAGCGCGCCGAAGAAAACGCCCGCGAGCAGGCCGACATGGACAGCATCGGCTTGATGCGCTCCCGCATCGGCGCCGTCGCGTAAGCGGCCGCCCGCTTCAAAAATCCTTGCGAATTTGCCAGCCCGGACCTGCAAGGTCCGGGTTTTTGCATGCGCTGTCCACAGTGTGGCGCCCGGCCCCTTGGTGGCGGGCTTGGCCGCGCGCTATGGTGGTGGGAGCTGTGTCAGCGACGGCGGTGTCCACCTCTCCCTTTGGGAGAGGTCGGCGCGGAGCGCCGGGTGAGGGGGGACGGTCTCCCGTTAGCCCTTCGCCCCCTCACCCGATTTGCTGCGCAAATCGACCTCTGCCCGTCGGGGAGAGGTGAAGAGAGACGACGCGTCGCGCGTTGGGGGGCTGAATGCTGACGCCAGCAGAGCTGGTCGGGCTGATTGAGGCGGTGGCGAAGCGCGATTCTGCCGCGTTCGAGCGCCTCTACGCCGCCACGCGTGCGAAACTCTATGGCGTCGTGCTCCGTATCTTGCGCCGACAGGATCTCGCAGAGGAGGTCATTCAGGAGACCTACGTCAAGATCTGGAACAGTGCCGGCCAGTTCAATCCGACGATGTCATCGCCAATCACGTGGATGGCGTCGATCGCGCGCAACCGCGCCATCGATATCGTGCGCAAGAAGACGGAAGCCTCCCTGGAGGAAGAGCCGCAGGCGATGGAGGTCGCCGCCGAAAGCGCCGATCCGCTGGCGCGCCGGGAGATGACCGAGGAGCTGAAGCGGCTGTTGGAATGTATCGGCCGGCTCGAGCCGGACCGGCAGCGGCTGGTGCTTCTCGCGTACTATAACGGCTGGAGCCGCGAGCAATTGGCGCAGAAATTCGCAGCGCCCGTCAACACGGTGAAGACGTGGCTCCGGCGCAGCATGCTCGATATCCGGCAGTGCCTCGGACTTTAGAAGATGATGAGGGTGCACGTGTTAGCGCAGTGTTCTTTCTTCACCGCTCCCATAGGGAGAGGTGAAAGCAGCTGAATGGCCTACAGCGAGGACCATATCGCGCTGGCCGCGGAATATGCGCTCGGTACCCTCGATGCCGACGAACGCGGGCAGGTCGCGACCATGATGGCGGTGGATGAGGAGTTTTCCGCAATCGTGCGCGCTTGGGAATTCCGGCTCGGCGTTCTCAACCAGATGGTCGGCACGATCGAGCCGCGGCCGATCGTGTGGGAGAACATCAAGCGGGAGATCGCGCTGAGCGCATCGACGCAAGAATCGTCGGAAGTCGCGTCCCCTCAATCGTCCCAACATCCGCCGGCGCTGTCGGATGCGCCGCCGTCAGTGTCGGAAGCTTCATCGCCCAAGCCTTCAACGCCGGAGGCCCCTGCGCCGGACGCTTCGTCCCCGGATGCGCAGCCATCGGAGCCGTCGCCATCAAGCTCCGACGCCATTCCGATCTTCCCGCCGCAATTCGTGCCGCAGACCCATGCGCCAGATCCGAGCGTCGCACCCGTATTGCAGGCGACTGGTGTCGACGACGGAAACGTTGTCCTGCTCGAGAGCCGCGTGAAGCGCTGGCGCACGATCGCCTCGGCGGTGGGCGCGCTCGCGGCCGCGCTGCTGGTGACGCTGTCGCTTCAGGTCTTCCTGCCCGATGCGCTGCCCGGCGTCCTACGGCCGGCACCGCGCATCCAGACGGTCGAGGTCAAGACACCCGCCGCGCCGCTGTCCTCGACGGCGCAATACGTTGCCCTGTTGCAGGCCCAGGGCGGCGGTCCCGCCTTCATCCTCACCATCGACGGGGCGACCAGGAATTTCACCGTGCGCAAGGTCGGCGCGATGCCAGAGCCGGGCAAGAGCTATGAGCTCTGGCTGATCTCCGACAGGCTGCCGCGCCCGCGCTCGCTGGGCGTGATCGGCAATGGCGACTTCACGGCGCGTCCGGTGCTCGCCGGCTATGATGCCGACCTCGTCAACGGCGCGACCTATGCGGTCACGGTCGAGCCCTCGGGCGGCTCGCCCAACGGCCAGCCGAGTTCGGCGCCGGTGTTTTCCGGCAAGCTGATCGAGACCGTACCGCCGTCCCAGCCGCAGGCGCCCGTGAAGAGGTAGAGCCGCGTGTAAGGGCGGGCTGTCATCGCCCGGCTTGACCGGGCGATCCAGTACTCCGAGACGGCTGTGATGAAGTCGATGAGCCGCGGCGTACTGGATACCCCGCCTGCGCGGGTATGACCGCAATGGCTCTGCACGAATCTCAGCAACGTCGCCACGGTCCATTTTGCCGTCGCAATCCGACAAGTCCCGCCAAATCCAGCCCCGATTTGAACCTCCGTCCGTTTCGCGGCGTCAAATGCCCGGAATTTGCAGTCGGCACGGCCGATCACGGTGCCGCAGAGGGGCTAGAAATCAGATGGATGCAGCCAAGCCGCCGGGCATCTTTATCCACCAATATGCAGGCCTGCCGCACGGGCCGGCGTTCGAACATTGGCGCGATAGAGCCCTGGGCTCCTGCGGCCTCGAGATCGGGCCGAGCCACGGCGACAGCATCGATTGCCGGTTGCAGGTCAGCGTGGTCGGCAACATCGCGCTCGGCCTTCCCGAAGGGGCCTCAGCGCAATATTCCCGCACGCAGAGCGGCCTTGCCGACGGCAGCGACGATCTCGTGCTGATCGCCGCGCATGCCGGCCTGGTCAGCGTCCGGCAGAACGGTCATACCGTCGAACTCGCGCCGGAGCAGATGGTGCTGGCCGACATGGGCATCACCGGCAGCGTCGGCCACACCGACGAGAACCGCTTCACCACCATCCGCATGCCACGCCGCGCGCTGCTCGACATCAATCCGCGCGCCGAGGAGAAGCTGTCGCAGGTGCTGTCGGACGGCGCGGTCGCCGAAACGATCTTCCGCTATCACGCGCTTGCCGCGCATCACGCTCCGCATCTCGACGCCGTCGGCCAGCGCCTCACCGCGCAGCACATGGTCGATCTCGTCGGTCTCCTGCTCGGCACGGACGCAGAGCACGCTGCGCTCGCACGCGGTCGGGGCCATGCGGCGGCCCGGCTCGATCTCATGCGCGCCGACGTCATGGCCGCCCTCGGCCGCAACGACCTCTGTCTGTCGGAGGTCGCAACCCGCTCAGGCCTCAGCCCGCGCCAGGCGCAACGGCTGTTCGAGCAGGCCGGTACCACCTTCACCGAATTCGTGCTGGAGCAGCGTCTGCTTCTGGCGCGAAAACTGCTCGGCGATCCCCGCGCGCGGGCGCGCAAGATCAGCGACATCGCGCATTCTTCGGGCTTCTCCGATCTGTCCTATTTCAACCGCGCCTTCCGCAAGCGCTTCGGTGCGACACCGTCGGAACTGCGCGAGGCCTGAATCCCGATTTCTGTTACGCGCGATAGCCATCGTTGACACGCGGCCTTGCTTCGATCGGTGGCGCACGAACTACCCGCGCACAAGCGTAACGCCGGTGATGAGGCACAAAACGCCGATCCCGCGAAGCATCGTGATTGGTTGCCGCGGCAAGCCGAAGAAGCCGAACTGGTCGAAGGCCAGTGAGCTCAGCAATTGGCCGACGATGATGAGCGTTGCCACCGTCGTCACCCCAAGTCGTGGCACCATGTAGATGCTGGTGGCAATGAACGTCGCGCCGAAGACACCGCCCGTCCATGCCATCCAATGAGCGCGTCCGGCGAGCGCTGCATCGGGAATCGGTTCGCGGACGGTAACGAGCAGCAGCAGCAGGGCGATGGTCCCTCCACAATAGCTGACCAATGCGCTCCACCGCGCCGATTGCAAGGCGCTGCCGAGGCTTGCATTCAGCACTTGTTGAAGAGCGAGGCTGAAGCCTGCGGCCAGGACAAAGAGAGGTGTGAGGTAATTCATGCGGCTCCTTCAGGCTCGTAAGAGCGAGGAGCGAATACCTTAAGCGTCTCCGCCACGCTGCGTCTGGAACGAAATCGACCGCCCGACTGCGAAACCGATGCGGTAAGCGGCTGGCGTCACCCCGTAAGCGCGCCGAAAATGCCTTCCGAAATGGCTCTGGTCGGCGAAGAGCCCGGCATAGGCAACGTCCGCGACGGTGTCGCCTTGCTTAAGCCGCGCCCGGGACGCTGCCAAACGCATCGCCAAGCGGTAGGCGCCAGGTGTCATTCCTATCTGACGCTTGAAAGCCCGAATGAACCCGTCGCTCGAATAGCCCGACCGTTCAGCCATCGCGCGGATTTCGAGATCGTTGGACAGGACCAACTTCGCCAGGTCTGAAGTCGTCGAAAATCGCTCCTCATCTCTCAAATCAGCCCCGCCAACCGCATCGAGCAAATCCGCCGGCGAAATCGCGCGTGGATGGCGTAGGCGCTGCGGCCTTGCAACGCCACGCACGGCCCTATGAGCGCTCGATACATACAGATGAGTCACGATGGATCCCTCGCCTCCATGCGAGGAATGGGGGACGCCTCCCGGGATGACCACGATGTCGCCAGCAGTCGCGCGGAATTCTCCGAACGAGGTAGCATAGACCCGCCATCCTGTTCTGACGGCAGAGATCTGAACGTCAGGGTGAACGTGGCAGGCGAGCGCGATCGGCTTCGCCGCCGCAAGCCGGCCGACTTCAATCAGCGGATCAGTTGCCCACGGGCGATAGGTCCACGTGTCAGACATCGGTGGTTCATAAGATGATTTTGTCTCGGTGGCCAAGACGGTGTGGATTCGTCGTGCTCACCGATGAATAGCATACCCCGGACATGAGAAAGCGCCCGTGGGGGGCGGGCGCTTTCTGTAGTCGACTTGGGGTTGGGGTCGTCTACATATCCACGTGGCGACTTTGGGGGGCTGGTAAAGAGCCGCGTGAATTCCTTAAAACTCAAAATCTCCTCAGCGAACGAGCGTTGCGTTCGAGCTGGTGATCACAACCGGCTTGCCGGCCTTGATGACGCGGGCAGTCTGGGTCAGGCCGTCATCCGAACCCGTGCGTGCCGTGATGCCGAAGCCAGCGACTGCGATCCCTGCGACGAGGGCCACGACCACAATCTTCAGGTGGGTCGAGCGATCTGCGCTGTAGATCGAGTGGTTCATGGAAGCCTCCTGCCGCCATCTACCCGAAGTAGTCGCCAGCCCGTTCAGACAGGTTCATGCTTCCGGTGCCCAACAACCTAGTATTGGGGGGATTCGTTCCCAAGTGGCCATCACAAGAGCGTGATATGACGTGAAAGATCGCGATCAAAATCCTGTCGCGATCGCCTAATTATGCAATTGTTTCAATGATGTAATCTGCTCGTAAGGCGCCTTGTCAACGTTTGGTCGATCAGGCGCCAGGAACTCAAAAACCATTTGCCTGTGGCCGAAAAACACACGGCTTATTAAGGCAAATCAGACGCTTCCGACCGTTTTCAGCCTCGCCCTGGGATGGATTTCGGCCTGCGACAGCACGGTCGTCTGAGCGCGGAACCGTTCGACCAGCGACCGGACGAAGGGACGAATTGCCGCAGAGGTGACCAGCACCGGCGCCTCGCCTTCGCGGGCGGCGCGCTCGAAAGCCTCGCGTACGGCGGTCATGAATTCCGAGAGCTTCGAGGGCTGCATCGCGAGGCTGCGCTCCTCGCCCTGGCCGATGATGGATTCGGCAAAGGCCTGCTCCCATTTCGCCGACAGCGCGATCAGCGGCAGATAGCCGGCATAGGAGGTGTTTTGGGCGCAGATCTGCCGCGCCAGCCGGGCGCGGACATGCTCGACCATGCTCGCGGGGTTGCGCGAGAAGGCGAGCGAGTCGGCGATGCCTTCGAGGATGGTCGAGAGGTCGCGGATCGAGATGCGCTCGGCAAGCAGCAGCTGCAGCACGCGCTGGATGCCGGAAACCGTAACCTGCGCCGGCACGATGTCCTTGACCAGCTCGCTCTGCTCCTTCGGCAGCTCCTTGAGCAGCTTCTGCACCTCGCCATAAGAGAGCAGATCCGACATGTTGGCCTTGAGCAGCTCGGTGAGGTGGGTCGAGAGCACCGTCGCGGCATCGACGACGGTGTAGCCTTTGAGCGAGGCCTCCTCCTTGAGGCTGGCGTCGACCCAGGTTGCGGGCAGGCCGAAGGTCGGCTCGGTGGTGTGGATGCCGGGCACCTGCACCTGGCTGCCGCCGGGGTCCATGACCATGAACTGGTTGGGCCAGATCTTGCCGGTACCGGCGTCGACTTCCTTGATCTTGATGATGTAGGTGTTGGCCTCGAGCTGGACGTTGTCGAGGATGCGCACCGCCGGCATGACGAAGCCCATCTCGATCGCCAGCGAACGGCGCAGCGCCTTGATCTGCTCGGTGAGCCGGTCGGTGCCGTCGGGGCCATTGACCAGTGGCAGCAGCGCATAGCCGAGCTCGATCTTGAGGTCGTCGATCTTCAACGCCGCGGAGATCGGCTCGTCCGCGGCCGCAGCGCCCGGCGCGCCGGGTTGACCCGGGGCGGGCGCGGCCTTGGCGGCTTCCTCGGCCTTGACGGCGGTGCGCTTGTGGTTGCGCGCGGTCCAGGCCAGCGCGCCGGCGCCGGCGCCGAGCGCGAGGAAGGGGATGGTCGGAATGCCGGGCAGCGCCGCCAGTACCAGCATCACCGCCGAGGACATCGCCAGCGCCTGCGGATAGCCCGAGAACTGCTTCATCAGCGCCTTGTCGGCCGCGCCGGAGACACCGGCCTTGGAGACGAGCAGGCCGGCCGCGGTCGAGACGATCAGCGCCGGCACCTGGGTGACGAGGCCGTCACCGACGGTCAGCAGCGTATAGCTCCGGCCCGCGTCGGCAAAGGACAGGCCCTGCTGCGCGACGCCAATGATCATGCCGCCGACGACGTTGATGAAAACGATGAGGAGGCCCGCGATGGCATCGCCGCGTACGAACTTCGAGGCACCGTCCATGGCGCCGAAGAAGCCGCTTTCGTCCTCCAGGGCCTTGCGGCGCTCCTTGGCGACCTTTTCGTCGATCAGTCCGGCGGACAGGTCGGCGTCGATCGCCATCTGCTTGCCGGGCATGGCGTCCAGGTGGAAGCGGGCGGCGACTTCTGCGATACGGCCCGAACCCTTGGTGATGACGACGAAATTGACGATGATCAGGATCGCGAAGACGATGATGCCGATGACGAAATTGCCGCCCATCACGAAGCTGCCGAAGGCCTCGATGACGTGACCGGCGGCATCCGTGCCCTCGTGCCCGTGCGACAGGATCAGGCGGGTCGAAGCCATGTTGAGCGACAGGCGCAGCATGGTCGAGATCAGGAGGATGGTCGGGAAGGCGGAGAATTCCAGCGGCGCCTGGATGAACAGCGAGGTCATCAGGATCAGGATCGAGAGCGTGATCGAGATCGCCAGGAACAGGTCGAGCACGATCGCGGGCAGCGGCAGGATCAGCACCACCAGGATGGTGAGGATGCCGAGCGCCAGCGCGATATCGCCGCGCTTGAGGATCGTGACGATCTCGGAGACGGAGGGGATGCCGGGTTTCCCTGCGCCTACGCCCTGTCCCGCGGTGACGTCGACCATGGTAGCTGCCTCCCCGCGCGACTGCCGTCCGCGCGCCCCAAACGTCTGCGCGGCGGCCGATGGGCCGCCGTTCCGAAAGTGAGGCACCGCACTGGCGTCCACGGGAGCTCCCGTTTTACGCGGCTGACGACACTCGACTTCACCCGGCAATTCTTGCCGGGTGTATGGTTAGCAAAGGGTTAACGGAGGGGGTGGAAGGCGGTCAGGCCCGGGGGTATTTCGGGGCTTTGGACCGTCATTCCGGCGCGCCCGGAGGGCGAGCCCGGAATCCATCGGGCGGCTGAGTTGGTGGATGAATGGATTCCGGGCTCGCGCTACGCGCGCCCCGGAATGACCGAAGGACCTTATTTCGCCTTTTGTATCTTGGTCACGGTGTAGCCCGAGGCCGCTTCCTCGGCTTCGAAGGTCACCTTATCGCCGACCTTCACCTGCTTGAGCATGGCGGGGTCCTTGACGCGGTAGACCATGGTCATGGGGTCATCCATGCCGAGGCTTTTGGCCGCGCCATGCTTGAGCGTGATCTTGCCGGCGCTCTCGTCGATCTTCTTGACCTCGCCATTGATGGAAGCGGCTTGCGCGAGCGCGCCCGCGGTCAGGCCCAGCGTCAGCGCGAGCACTGCGGTGATGCGGATGATCGGGTTCATATTGGTCTCCACTGCTTCATTTCACGGTGACGTGGCCGACCATGCCGTAGTCGCGGTGGTCGGGGATCAGGCAGGAAAATTCGAAGGTGCCTGATTTGGTGAACTTCCAGACGATCTCGGCTGTCTTGTTCGGCGCGAGCCGCACCCCGTTCGGATCGTCGTGCTCCATGTGCGGATGCTTCTTCATCACCTCGGCATGCGCGAGATTCTCCCTGGGTGTGGCGAGCAGGAATTCGTGATCCTCCCTGCCGACATTGCGCAGCACGAAGCGGATTTGCTCGCCGCGCTTCACCTCGATCTTCGACGGTTCGTAGGACATCTCGCTCATCGCAATCTCGACGGTGCGGGCCGGCTTGCTGGCATCGCCGGGCTCGCCGGCCGAGAAGCCGTGATGGCCATGTCCCTCATGGGCGAGCGCGGGTGCGACCGCGAGCGCGGCCAGCGCCAGCAAGATGCCGATTGTTCTTGTCATTGAAGTCTCCGGTTGGGGGTTCATCGAAACGCTCACTTACATCTTCATCTTCTGTATCGGCGCGGCGGGTTGCCGCGCCGGCTCCGTTCCCGGTGAGGCGACTTCGTAGGCGACGGTGCCTTGCGGGAATCGATAGGGGCCGGGATCGCGGTAATCGTTGCGCGCCATGTCCTCGCGGATCTTCATCACCGTGAACATGCCGCCCATCTCGATCGGGCCGAACTGGCCGGCGCCTGACATCATCGGCAGCGTGTTGTCGGGGGTGGGCATCTCCATGTTGCCCATCGCCATGCCGGTCGAGCCCATCGCCATGGCATCGGGCGCGAGCTTGCCGACCGCCCTGGCGAGATCCTTGCGCGAGACGCCGATCAGGTTGCGCACATCGTGCCCCATCGCATTCATGGTGTGATGCGACTTGTGACAGTGGAACGCCCAGTCGCCAGGATTGTCGGCGAAGACGTCGAACACCCGGACAGCGCCGACCGGGACGTCGGTGGTCGTCTCCGGATATTGCGCGCTCTCGGGAATCCAGCCGCCATCGGTACAGGTCACCGCAAAGCTGTGGCCGTGCAGATGGATCGGATGGTTGGTCATGCTGAGATTGCCGATGCGCACGCGGACCTTGTCGCCGAGTCGGACCGGCAGCGGATCGATGCCGGGGAACACCCGCGCATTCCAGGTCCACATGTTGAAATCGGTCATCTCGTTGACGTGCGGCAAAGACGTGCCGGGATCGACGCGATAGGTGCTCATCACGAAGACAAAGTCACGATCGACGGGACGGAAGGTCGCCTCGCGCGGATGCACGACGACCATGCCCATCATGCCCATCGCCATCTGCACCATCTCGTCGGAATGCGGGTGGTACATGAAGGTCCCGCTCTTCTTCATCTCGAACTCGTAGACGAAGGTCTTGCCGGGCTGAATGTGCGGCTGGGTCAGTCCGCCGACGCCGTCCATGCCACTCGGGATGATCATGCCGTGCCAGTGGACGGTGGTGTATTCGGGCAGGCGGTTGGTGACGAAGATGCGGACCTTGTCGCCTTCGACCGCCTCGATGGTCGGGCCCGGCGATTGGCCGTTGTAGCCCCACAAATTCACCTTCATGCCTTCGGCGAATTCGCGCACCACGGGCTCGGCGACGAGATGGAATTCCTTCCAGTCGCCATTCATGCGGAACGGCAGTGTCCAGCCATTGAGCGTGACAACGGGGCGATAGTCGGGACCGCTAGTGGGGTGCAGCGGCGGCTGCATCACCGCCTTGTCCATGTGCGGCGCCTCCGGAATCGATGCTGCTTGCACTCGGCCTTGAATGGCGCCGGCGCCGACGAGTGCGGCGGTTCCCAAAAATCCTCGACGGGAAAACATGCTGGTCTCCATGTCAGTGGCCGCCGTCGGCAGGTGCTGCCGTGGCGATGGTGGTTGGAGTGTCGCCGCGGTCCGCAGGCGCGCCGCCGCCGTTGATGGCGGTCTGCAATTCGGATTGGGCGAGGAAGAAATTCTGCTTCGCATCGATCGCACCGCGCAGCGATGCGAGGCGCTGCCGCGCCTCGGTCAGGAGCGCAAAGATGTCGACCTGCATGCTGGAGAAGCGCAATTGCATCTCCTCGGAGATAATTTTTCGCAAGGGCAGGATCTCGCGCTGATAGTGGCTCGCGATGTCGTAGGTCGAGCGATAGACGCGATAAGCATCGCGCGCTTCGGAGCGGACGTTGACGGCACGTTCGGTCAAGCGGTTGAAGGCGAGGCTGTAGGTCTCCGCCGCCTGCCGCACCCGCACCTCGCCGCCGTCGAAGATCGGGATCTGGAATTGCACGTCGAAGCCGCGTTCGCGGAACGGCGCGCCTTCCGGGTCCTGGGTACGGCGGGAGATGCCGGCGAGGTCGAGCAGCGTCACGAAGCGTGTCGCTTCCGTGAGGTTCAAGGACTTCGCCAGCGCCGTCAGCTCCAGCCGCGCGATCTGCAGATCGAGGCGATGCGCGACCGCGTCGGCTTCGATCGACGGCAATGCCTGCGGCCGCCGTGGCAATGCCGGCAACGCATTGGGCAGGCGGAAATCGAGGCCGGCGTCCCAAAGCCCCATTAGCCGGGCGAGTTTTTCCCGCGCGCTGGTCGCTGCCTGCCGCGCGGTGGCGAGATCGGCGGTGGTCTCGGCATAAAACACCTGCTCGCGGGCCTGGTCGAGCTTGTTCACTGCGCCGGTCTCGCCGAGCTTGACGGCGAGTTGTGCGGTGGATTCCGCCGTCGATTTCGCATCGGTGAGCAGCGCCACCATCTCGTTTCCGGCGACCGCGCGGACATAAACGCGCCGGACATCGGCCGCGAGCCGCAGCGTTGCCAGCGCAGCGCGGAGTTGCGCCTGGCGGAAACGTTCGCGCGCGATGTCGGAGCGGAACGGCAGCGTTGCCAGTGCCAGGATGTCGCCGACCACTTGGCGCTCGATCTCGCTGGCGCCATTGCCGCTGATGCGGGAGATCGAGAACACCGGATTGGGCGGCAGACTCTGCTCGACGAGGTCGGTCTCGGCCAGCGCCAACTCGTTGTAGGCGGCTTGCAGCCCTTTGTTGTTGAGCAGCGCGACTTGTACGGCAGCATCTGCGTTGAGTGTTCGCGACAACAACAGGCGAACGCGCGCATCGACCCCACCGGCTCCCTCGGCCGTCCTCACGAAGGCGACATCCTTGTTGATGGCTTGGCCGGTCAGGTCCGAGACGGCTGTCATGCCGCTGTCAGGCGAAAACGCTGCGCAGCCGGAGAGGCTGAGTGCAGCAAGCACGAACAGACTGCGCGCAAAATGGTGTGCCATGGCGCGCTCCTACTGATTCTGCCTGGGCTGCGGCGTCACCGCATCGTTGCGCTCGCGCCAGGGGGAGGGCGGCGCGGGCCGGAGGCTCGTATAGGGCGCGATGGTCGACCGATAGCCGGCGCGCGCTACCTTTGCCGCAGGATCGGCAGGATCCGCGGTGGCCACGGAGGTCGTAGCCGGCATGCAGCCGGACAACGCCAGCGCGGCTGAAACCAGAAGCCAGTAAAACAGCACATCTCGTCCACGCACCGCGGATGCGGCGGCGAACTTCGCCCTGGAAAGCGCAAGCATGATTCATCCCTGATCTGTCAGATGACAAAGGCTCACGCGCGCAGACGCGCGCGCGGCCTGACGTCGTCGCGTCGGATCAGGCGATGGGTGGACGGTAGAGCAGGGGCGGCGCCTCGCTGTGCAGGCTCGCGGTGATCTCGACTGTACAGGCCGAGATCGGCTGGAGCGGCTTGGCGACGCTGGGCAACTCGGCCGGCAGCGCGCTTACGCACATCATTCCGCAGCAGGGGCCCGCTTTGCCCTTGCCGTCGTGATGGTGCTGAAGCGGCGCGTCCTGCGCGGCCTGATGATGCGCGTGCATGCCGCCATGATCATGCGACGAAGCGCCGTGGACATGGTCGGCCGGCATCGCTTGGTGATGCGGAGCGACATCCGCCAGCACCGCCTCATCCAGACATGGCGCCGGACCATGGCCCCAGGCCAGCGCTGCGGCAGGCGCGAGCACGCAGAACAGATAGGCGACGGCAACGAGCTGCCCCACCCTGATCCGCATCGATCTCGTCAAATGCAACAACATCCCGTCGTCATGCTCGTTACGCGACAAATTTGCACGCAAATCGCAACCTAGTCGCAAAGTATGGTTCCGCCAAGCTCTTCTTACCGCAGTGCACCGCGCATGCCCAATATCGCGGCACAATGCTTGACCACCAAGCGATCAGCGAACATGGTCCGGCCGTGCACGCACCAAATCACCCAGGACAGAAGCCGGGTTCTTTCGCCCCTGACTCGCGTCAGGCTTGGGTGAGGCTCGCGATCGCGCTTGTCATCGGCTCGATCGGAGCCGTCGGCATGTGGGCGGTGGTCGTGGTGATTCCCGTCGTGCAGGTCGAATTCGCCGCCACGCGCGGTGCGGTGTCGCTGGCCTTCACGCTGATGATGTTCGGCTTCGGGCTCGGCGGTGTGATCGCCGGCAAGATCACCGACCGGTTCGGCATCGTGCCGGCGATGGCGATCAGTATCGTCTTTCTCGGCATCGCAAATGTGCTGGCCGGGCTGTCGACCCAGCTCTGGCAGTTCGTGGCAGCTTATTTCCTGATCGGGCTTGGCACGTCCGCGACCTTCGCGCCGCTGATGGCGGAGGCCTCGCACTGGTTCGAGCGCTATCGCGGCCTCGCCGTGACCATCGTCGCGAGCGGCAATTACGTCGCCGGCACGATGTGGCCGCCGATCGTGAATTGGGGCACCCAGACCGCCGGTTGGCGCACCACCCATATCGGCATCGGCATCGTCTGTGCGAGCACGATGGCGCTTCTGGTCCTCGTCCTGCGCGCCCAGATGGGTAACGACCAGATTCGCAATCACGCCAACGCGCCGCCGCCGCGGGTCGATCTGAACCTGTCGACCAACACGCTGACGGTGCTGCTCTCGATCGCCAGCATCGCCTGCTGCGTGGCCATGGCGATGCCGCAGGTGCATATCGTCGCTTATTGCGGCGATCTCGGTTATGGGGTCGCCCGCGGCGCCGAGATGCTGTCGCTGATGATGGGCTGCGGCATCATCAGCCGCATCGGCTCGGGCTATCTCGCCGACAAGATCGGCGGCATCCGCACGCTGCTGCTCGGATCGCTGGCGCAGGGCTTTGCGCTGGTGTTCTACCTGTTCTTCGACGGACTCACCTCGCTCTATCTGATCTCCGCGATGTTCGGCCTGTTCCAGGGCGGCATCGTGCCGAGCTACGCCATCATCGTGCGCGAGGCGATGCCGGCGAGCGAAGCTGCAACGCGCGTCGGCATCGTGATCTTCGCTTCCGTGTTCGGCATGTCCTTTGGCGGCTGGGTGTCCGGCATCATCTTCGATGCCACCGGGTCCTATGCCGCGGCGTTTGCGAACGGCGTGGCCTGGAACGCGCTCAATGTCGGCATCGTCTTGACGCTGTTGATCCGCTCGCGCATCAATTCGGTCAAGACCGGACCGAATTTCGCAACCTAGACTGCCTGTCCCGCTTTCAGCAGCGAGCAGCCGGTGATCTCATAGCTGCCGTCGGCCTGCTGTTCGAGCGTGTAGAGCGCTTCCCAAGCCTCGCCATTGGCATCGATGATGTGAACGCGCTGGGCAACCGAGCTGCCCTCGGTCTTGCCGTCGCCGAACTCGAAGCTCTTGTGGCGGTAGACCGGCGCATAGCCGTTCTGCACCATCGCCATGAAGATCTCGGGTGTGGGGAATATCTGCTTGATCGCCGGTGCGGCGTAGGAATAGGCGGTCGCCGCATCGTCATGAACGAAGGCCTGTTCCTGGGCGCGGATCACGCCTTGCGCCGCCGAAACATCGTCTGCGCGAGCGGCAAGGGGGCTGAAGGCAATAGCGATGGCGGCGACCAAGGCTGCAATGCGCATGACAGGCTCCGCGTTGATATCGTGGCAACGCCGACCCTAGCACATCCCGGCGCCTACCGCCTCCGCTTCGCCGCCGATTTCGCGGGCCTGGCGGCTCGCGCCTTCGTCTTGGATGCTGCCTGCACGCGCAGGCCGTCGACGAACACGTCGAGGAGACGTAGCGCAGTGGACTGCCAGCCGGGCTGGTCGTGGATGTAGCACATGCCGAAGAACGCGCGCAGGAAGTCCTCGGGACTGATGTCGGCGCGCATCTCGCCGGCCGCTACCGCGCGCTCGAGCAGCGAGCCGGTCGCCCTCGTCAGCCGATCGAAGGAGAAGGCGTGCAGTTCGGACCCGCTCTGCACCGCGAGCGCCAAGGCTGCCACCATGCCCTTCTTGGTGGCGACGAATTCGACGCCTGAGCGCAGCCAGCGCCTCAATGCATCGACTGGGTCCTTCGCACTTTTCAATTGTTCGGCGAGCTCGCTGAGCTGCTCGACCTCACGCCGGTACACCGCCTCGAACAAATCCTCGCGGGTCGGAAAATGCCGATACAGCGTGCCGATGCCGACCCCGGCGCGTTTGGCCACGGCCTCCAGGCTCGCCTCCGGGCCGCCCGCGCTGAACACCGCCTTGGCCGCTTCAAGCACACGCTCGCGATTGCGCACGGCATCGGCGCGCGGCTTGCGGGTCTGGTCGGTGTGGTCGTCCATGGCAGGCAATGTAGATCACGAATTGGTTAGATTGAACCCCAAGCGCGGCGTATCGCGTTGTCGGTGCGTGGGATTTTGACGGATTCCAGATATTTTTCGCCGACCCTTGTTAAGCGGAGGGTGCCTCCGTATCTTCGCGAGTGCCGGCCCGGATCATGTCCGGACCGGTGCGATATCGACGGCGGCCACGGCGGTGGCGCGCCGAGCGATGAGCCATGTCCATTTCTGATCGGAGCCTTGTATGAACCACTCCATCAGCCTCACCGTGAACGGTGCACGGCGCGACTTCGTCCTCGACGATCCCCGCGTCACGCTGCTCGATCTCCTGCGTGAGCGCCTCCATCTCACCGGAACCAAGAAGGGATGCGACCGCGGCCAGTGCGGCGCCTGCACCATTCTCGTCGACGGCAAACGCATCAATTCCTGCCTCGCACTCGCCATCAGCCATGACGGCGCCGAGATTCTGACCATCGAAGGTATCGCACGCGGCGACCAGCTTCACCCCGTCCAGGCCGCTTTCATCGCCCATGACGGCTTCCAGTGCGGCTTCTGCACGCCCGGCCAGATCATGAGCGCGATCGGCATGATGCAGGAAGCCCAGGCCGGCAATGATCCTGAACGCATTCGTGAGTGCATGAGCGGCAATCTCTGCCGCTGCGGAGCCTATGCCGGCATCGTCGATGCCGTGCTCGAAGCGCAGGCGGGTGCCGATCAATCCCACCAGAGGCGCTCCGCATGAAACAATTCGACTACATCAGGCCTGCGACGGTCGCCGAAGCCGTTGCCGCCGCCGCCCAGCCGGGCACTGCGTATCTTGCCGCCGGCACCAATCTGCTGGATCTGATGAAGGGCAATGTCAGCCGGCCGGATCGGCTGGTCGACGTCACGCATCTCGACGGGCTCGATCGGATCGAGCGCCTCGGTGATGGGTCGTTGCGGATCGGCTCGCTCGTGAGCAATGCCGGTCTCGCGCATGATGCGGAGTTTGCCAAGGCCTATCCCGCCGTTGCGGAAGCGCTGCTCTCCGGCGCATCGGCGCAGCTGCGCAACGCCGCGACCGTGGGCGGCAATCTGTTGCAGCGGACGCGCTGCGCCTATTTCTACGACACCGCCAGCCATTGCAACAAGCGCGAGCCCGGCAGCGGGTGCGACGCCCGCGATGGCGTGAACCGGTCACATGCCGTGCTCGGCTGGACCGCGAGCTGCATCGCCACGCACCCCTCGGACTTCTGCGTGCCGCTGGTGGCGCTCGACGCCATCGTGGAGATCGAAGGCAAAAACGGCCGCCGCGAGATCGCGCTCGACGAGTTGCATCGGCTACCCGGCGATACACCCGAGCACGAATCCGTACTAGAGCCCGGCGATCTCATCGTCGCCGTGCGTCTGCCGCCTGCCGCGCGCGGCTTTGCCGCGCATGCACGCTATCTCAAGGTTCGCGAGCGGACATCCTACGCATTCGCCATCGTCTCCGCCGCGGCGGCGCTGCGGATCGAGAACGGCAGAATCGTGGAGGCGCGGCTTGCGCTTGGCGGCGTTGCCGCAAAGCCCTGGCGAGCCCGGCCTGCGGAGGAGGTCCTGAAGGGAGTCGCGCCAACGGCGGATGCCTTCCAGGAAGCTGCATGGCGTGCGCTCACCGACGCAAAACCGTCGGGCGACAACGCCTACAAGATCGAACTCGCGCGACGCATCGTGGTGCGCGCGCTGACCCTTGCCGCAGCCGGCACGCCCGCGCGGATCCCCGCGCTGCCGGCCTCTCCCTTTGCTTCGACGTCTGGAGCCATTCATGCCTGAGCTCAATCTCACCAGCGCTCCCGCTCATCTCCGTCATGGCTCGAACATCGGCCAGCCGCTGACCCGCCGCGACGGCGTGCTCAAGGTGAAGGGGCAGGCGACCTATGCCGCCGACAATCATCCGCCCGGGATGCTGTTTGCGGTGATGGCGGTATCCAGCATCGCGCATGGCCGCGTGACCTCGCTCGACGTCGCTGCCGCAAAGCGCCATCCCGGTGTCATCGATGTCATGACGCCGGACCACAAGCCGCAACTCGCGATCGATCCGGAGATCAAGACCAACCCGTTCGTGTTCCGGATGGAGGTGTTGCAGAGCAACGAGGTTCGCTACGCCAACCAGCCCATCGCCGTCGTGATTGCCGAGACGCTCGAGGCCGCGACCGAAGGCGCGGTGCTGCTGGCGCCGCGCTACGAGACGTTGCCCGCTCTCGTCGGCCTCGATGCCGGCGATCGTTACGTGCCGCCCGTCGTCGGTGTCGGTAACCCAGCGGAACATCATCGCGGGGACGTCGAGGCGGGCCTTGCCTCGGCCGACAAGAGAATCGACGCGACCTACGACACGCCTCCGCAATATCACAATGCGATGGAGCCGCATGCGATCGTGGCTAGCTGGGAAGGCGATAGTCTTCAGATCGACATGCCGACCCAGGGTCTGATGCTGTCGCTGGCGCGCGTCGCCGAATTGTTCGGCATCCCGCACGACAAGATCTACATCCGCAGCCCTTTCCTCGGCGGCGGCTTTGGCTCCAAAGGACTCATGGCAGGTCCGCCGGTGCTCGGCATCATGGCCGCAAAGCTGGTCGGCAGGCCGGTGAAGCTGGTGCTGCGTCGGGAGCAGATGTATGGCCCGGTGGGCCATCGGGCGCCGACGCGTCAGCGCTTGCGCATCGGCGCCGATGCCGAGGGGCGCCTGACCGCGCTCGATCACCACGCGCGTACCGTGTCGAGCACGTTCGACGATTTCTATGAACCGGCCGCCGATGCTTCGCACACGCTTTATGCATCGCCTGCGATCCGCACCTCGCATGAGGCGGTGCGCGTCAACACCGGTACGCCATTGTTCATGCGTGCGCCGGGCGAGGCGACAGGATCGATTGCATTGGAAAGCGCCATCGACGAGATGGCCTGGGCCTGCGGCATGGATCCGCTCGCCTTCCGCCTGAAGAACTATGCCGAGGTCGAGCCGATCACTGGCAAGCCGTTTTCGTCGAAAGCGTTGCGGGCCTGTTACGATCAGGGTGCGGCGCGTTTTGGCTGGGGGAAGCGGCCGCTCCAGCCGCGGCAGATGCGGGACGATGCCGGCCATCTGGTCGGCTGGGGCATGGGCACGGCGACGTTTCCTGCGCTGATGTTCCAGGCCGAAGCGCGCGCGGCAATCCGTCGTGACGGCACCGGCGCGATGGAGATCGGCGCCCACGACATGGGGCAGGGCGCCTGGACGGCGCTGGCCCAGATCGCAGCCGATGCCGTCGGCCTGGATATTGACCGCGTCACGTTCAAGGCGGGTACATCCGACCTGCCCGATGCCGGCATCGCCGGTGGCTCGGCGCATACGGCGACTGCAGGTGCTGCGATCCACAGCGCCGGCGCCGCTGTGGTCGCAAAACTCGCCGACCTTGCCACTAATGACGAGCGCTCGCCCCTGTTCGGCGCCGGCAATGCCGGCGTGATCGCGCGCGATGGCCGGTTGATCCGCCGCGACGACGAGAGCCGCAGCGAGAGCTACGCCGAGATCCTGGCGCGCGCCGATGTCGCCGAGGTCGAGGCGCGCGGCACCGGCGCGGCGAACCCTGCAGCGATGGAAGAGTACGCGATGCATGCCCATGGCGCGGTGTTCGCCGAGGTGAAGGTCGATCCCGAACTCGCCCAGGTCCGCGTCACCCGCATGGTCGGGGCCTTCGCGGCGGGGCGCATCGTCAATCCGCATCTGGTGAAGAGCCAGCTGTTCGGCGGCATGATCTGGGGCATGTCATTTGCGCTGCACGAGGAGGCCATCACCGACCGCCGCAGCGGCAGGATCATGAACGCCAATCTCGGCGAGTACCATATCCCCGTGAATGCCGACGTGCCCCCGCTCGACGTGATCACGGTCGAGGAGCACGATCCGCATGTGAATGCGCTCGGCATCAAGGGCGTTGGCGAGATCGGCATCACGGGCAGTGCGGGCGCGGTTGCCAACGCGGTCTGGCATGCGACCGGTGTGCGCGTGCGCCGCTTCCCGATCCGAATCGAGGAGCTGCTGACGCAGCTCTGATCCCCCGCAAAGCGCGATGACGATTCATCAGAATCGCGTCGCGCTTTAGCGTATCGCGCCGGGCGGATTGTCGATGTCCTGGGACGGTCTGACTGGAAACAGCCGCGCGGTCGAGGAGATCGTGGTGTTGCGCTTGCATTTCGGCTCGTCGTCGGCGTTGTCGTTCTTGCCTTCGCGTCGTCTGGCAAAGACATCGTCGAGCCTGTTGACGACGAGCATGGCGTGGTCGCGCTCCAGCGTGTCCGGGTTCTTGCGCTGCTCGCTCGAGCGGAAAGTGCTACCCTTGAGATCGCCGCTGATCTCGTAGTCGCAGCCGCCCTTCCAGTCGGCCTGTGACCACTTCCAGCCCTGGGCCTCGACCGCGCCGTCCTTGTCGACGGTGACCTTGATGATGGCGTTGTAGGCGAGCCAGGTGCCGGCAAGACCGATGCGCTTGTCGTCGAAACCTTCGAGCAGCGCGATGCGTTCGCGTTGCAGGCCGTTGAGACGTTCTCGCCCGAACACGGTGTAATGCATCGCCGAGGTGCGCTTCTCCCACGCCGGATGCAGGAATTCCGGATATTGCAAAGTCTGGGCGCTCACCCAGTGGCGCTGGTCCTCCGTGAGTGCGCGGCGCGTTGCCTCGTCGAGACGCGGCAGCAGCGCTCGCCATGCTCGGTTCAGCCGCTGGTCGTTCGCGGCCAGGTCCGGGTCGGCGCAGATTTCCTCGTCCGTCGCCGTGTCCGGCCTCGTGCAGTCGAAGGTCGGCATCACGAAGCTTGTGTCGGTCTTGTCGGCCCCATCCTGCTTTCCGCTCGCGAAATAGCTGCCGGTCACCTGGCCGAGCCGATCGCAGTCCGGATCGTTGGAGGAGAACCACTGCTCTTCGTTTGCCAGCAGCACGATGCGGAGCGTATCGCCCTGCCGTCGCAATTTGATCGGGACTGAAACGGCGGGCTTCGCTTCGGGCTCGGACGGTTGCGCCGGCATCGTGATGCCGACGTGCCAGCCATCGTCGCCGGGCTTCACCATCGCGGTGAGCTTGCAATGCCAATGCCTGTCGCTGCCGTAGTTGGAGTTCAACTCCGCCTCGAGGCGATAGGCGCCTGCCTCGGTCCCGGTCAGCGAAACGCCGCCCAGCGCGTTGGCCCATGCGCCGCTCAGGCCACCGCGTCCGAAGCCGCGGGCGAGGTCGTCGAGCGTGGCCGCGCGCCGGCGGAGCGCGTTGGCCAGGTTCTCGCGCAGCTCGGCCTCGTCGGCCTCCTCTACCGTATAGGCGGCCTCCTGGATCATGTCGTTGAACCAGGCCTGATCGCGCTTGAACAGCGGTCGGATGTTGACCGGGGCCTTGGTAAGAGCTGCCGCAAACGATCTATCGACCGCGGCGACGAGTTTGTCGTAGCCGGCTTCCCGGCAGAATTTGCTTGGGCCCTCGGTCTTGCTGCCGTCGGAGCTTGCCGCGCAGAACGTCATCGTCATTGATGCGTTGCTGCTGGCGCGCAGGAAATCGTCCATGGCTTGGGCGGAAGCGGGAGCGAACAGCGCGGCTGCAAGTAGCGCGAGGCGGAACGACGTGGGCATGAGCGGCTCTTCGATCAAAGCAGATAGTGCCTGCTGCTTGGTCGTCGCGCATCTCTTCCCGGTTCAGGCGAACGCACAACGTCGCTCACGCCGTGGACCTGCGTCAGTTCATCAACCGCCGCAGCGCCTTGAGCTGCTCTTTCTGATCCTCGAGGTATTTCTCGATCGCCTTGCGCAGCTCTTGCGTGTGGAGCTTGTCGGCATCGCGCTGGAGCTGATCGAGCGCTGCTTCTGCGTTGGGGAGCGTGATCTTCATCTGCGAACCTCCGACGAAGCGGCCCCGGAGTGCCTAGGAGTCCGGGGCCATAACCTCAACACCTTTGCGCGAGGCTGCTCGGCTACGACTCGTACTATAAGGCGGTCGGGCCTGCAGAAATTGAGCTGGCTCAACCACTGCCGATGCCGGTGCTCCGTACGATTCCGGAGGAGACGGTCGCGCTTCAGAATGTCGGCGGGGTACAGGCCGAGATCACTTCGCAGGGCTTGCCGCCGACGCAGCGGAATCGGTGTGGCCGTCGGCTTTCGAAGTAATAGGCGTCCCCGGGATTGAGGATGCGCCGCTCGTCTTCGACGGTGACTTCGAGCTTCCCCGAGATCACGATGCCGCCTTCCTCGCCTTCATGAACGAGATGCACGCGTCCGGTGTCGCTGCCGGGTTCGTAGCGCTCTTTCAGAATTTGCAGACTGCGGCCGAACAGATTGTCGCCGACTTGCCGATAGGAAATCGGCTTCTTGCCGACCTCGGTGAGTTCTTCGGCGCGGTAGAAGATCTTGCGGCGGGACTCCGGCTCCAGCGCGAAGAACTCGGCGAGCCCCATCGGAATGCCGTCGAGGATGCGTTTGAGCGCGCCGACGGAGGGGTTCATCTGGTTCGATTCAATCAGCGAGATGGTCGAATTTGTGACGCCGGCGCGCTTCGCCAGCTCGCGCTGCGACAATTTCTGGCGCGCCCGGATGAATCGCAGCCGTCCACCGATATCGACGCTCATGGGGCCAGGTCCTGTGTTGCAGGTGTTGCGGATCGCGCAAATATGGACCGGCAGCCTCAGTAAAATCAATGGCTTGTAGCTCATCAGAAAAGGACTTGTTGCGCTATCGAAGCCGTGGCTCTGCTAGGCGGTCAGCAAAGGAGCGCGGCCGTGACCCTTCATCAGATTCCGAACACTATCAAGACCGACTCGTTCTGGATGCCGTTCACGGCCAACCGGCAGTTCAAGAAGGCGCCGCGCCTGTTTTCCTCGGCCGAGGGCATGCACTACACCACGGTCGACGGCCGCAAGGTGATCGACGGCTCCGCTGGCCTCTGGTGCGTCAATGCCGGCCACGGCCGCAAGCAGATTGCCGCCGCCGTCGAACGGCAGTTGATGACGCTGGACTTCGCGCCGTCGTTCCAGATGGGCCATCCGCTGGCTTTCGATTTCGCCGAGCGCCTCGCCGAGATCGCACCGAAGGGCCTCGATCGCGTCTTCTTCACCAACTCCGGCTCTGAATCGGTCGACACCGCGCTGAAGATCGCGCTAGCCTATCACCGCGCCACCGGCCAGGCGAGCCGCACCCGCTTGATCGGCCGTGAGCGCGGCTATCATGGCGTCGGTTTCGGCGGGACCTCGGTCGGCGGCATGGTCGCCAACCGTCGCGCCTTCACCACGTTGCTGCCGGGCGTCGACCACATCCGCCACACCCATGATCTCTCCCGCAACGCATTCGCCAAGGATCAGCCCGAGCACGGCGCCGAGCTTGCTGACGATCTCGAGCGCCTGGTCGGCTTGCATGGCGCCGAGACGATCGCCGCCGTGATCGTCGAGCCGGTGCCGGGCTCGACAGCCGTGCTGCCGCCGCCCAAGGGCTATCTGCAGCGCCTGCGCGAGATCTGCGACAAGCACGGCATCCTCCTGATTTTTGACGAGGTCATCACCGGCTTCGGCCGCCTCGGCACGCCGTTCGCCGCCAATTTCTTCGGCGTCACGCCGGACCTGATGACGACGGCGAAGGGCATCACCAACGGCACCATTCCGTGCGGTGCAGTGTTCGCCAGCCGCAAGGTTCACGACGGCATGATGGTCGGTCCCGAGAACATGATGGAACTGTTCCACGGCTACACCTATTCGGCGCATCCGACCGCCTGCGCGGCCGGCATCGCGACGCTCGACATCTACAAGGACGAAGGCCTGCTGACGCGCGGTGCCACGATGGCCGAATACTGGCGCGATGCGCTGCATTCGCTCAAGGGGCTGCCCAACGTCGTCGACATCAGAAATTGCGGCCTGATGGGCGCGGTCGAGCTGGCGCCGCGTGACGGCGTCGTTGGTGCGCGGGGCTATGACGTCATGGTCGACTGCTTCAACACCGGCCTTTACCTGCGCATGAGCGGCGACAGCTTCGCGATGTCGCCTCCGCTCATCGTCGAGAAGAGCCACATCGACCAGATGGTCTCGATCCTCGGCGATGCCATCAAGAAGGTGGCCTGATAATTTGCTCTCGCCGCTGGTGAGTTTTATCTTGCAGCGGTGAGCGTGATGCCGCGGGAGTTTGACCAAGCGTGAAAGTTCTGATCCTCGGCAGCGGTGTCATCGGCGTCACCTCTGCCTACTACCTCGCCCGTGCCGGCCACGAGGTGACGGTCGTCGACCGTCAGCCCGAGCCGGCGCTGGAGACCTCCTTTGCCAATGCCGGCGAAGTGTCGCCCGGCTATTCCTCGCCATGGGCCGGCCCCGGCGTGCCGGTGAAGGCGGTCAAATGGCTCCTGATGAAGCACGGCCCGCTGGTGATCCGGCCGAAGCTCGATCCCGTGATGTGGGTCTGGCTGCTCAAGATGCTGCGCAACTGCACCAGCGCGCGCTATGCGGTGAACAAGAGCCGGATGATCCCGATCGCGGAATACAGCCGCGATTCCTTGCGCGATCTGCGCCGCGACATCGGCATTCAATATGACGAGCGCTCGCAAGGAACGCTGCAGCTGTTCCGCTATCAGGCCCAGCTCGACGGGACTGACGAAGACATCGCGGTGCTCAAGCAATATGGCGTGCCTTACGAGACGCTGAGCCGCGAAGGCTGCATCGCGGTCGAACCGGCGCTCGCGGGCGTAAAGGACAAATTCGTCGGTGGCCTTCGCCTGCCGCAGGACGAGACCGGCGACTGTCACATGTTCACGCAGGCGCTGGCCAAGCATGCCCAGGCGCTCGGCGTGCGCTTCCTGTTCAACACCGGCATCGACCGCGTCATCACGGAAGGTGGACGCGTCAGCGGCGTCGCGACCAGTGCCGGCCTGCTGCAGGCCGACAACTATGTCCTCGCACTCGGCAGCTGGTCGTCGCGCCTCGCCGCGCCGCTCGGCATCTCGCTGCCGGTCTATCCGGTGAAAGGTTATTCGATCACGGTGCCGATCAAGGACGCTTCCGGCGCGCCGGAATCGACCGTGATGGACGAGAGCTACAAGGTCGCGATCACCCGCCTCGGCAATCGCATCCGCGTCGGCGGCACCGCCGAGATCTCCGGCTATTCGGATAAGCTCTACGATGCGCGCCGCGCCACGCTCGATCATTCGTTGACCGATCTGTTCCCGCGTGGCGGCGATCTTTCCAAGGCCACGTTCTGGAGCGGCCTGCGCCCGATGACGCCGGATGGTCCCCCCGTGATCGGCCCGACGCAATACGCCAACCTCCACCTCAACACCGGGCATGGCACGCTCGGCTGGACCATGTCCTGCGGTTCGGCGCGCGTGCTCGCCGACATGCTGTCGGGCAGGAAACCGGACATCGATGTGAGTGCGCTGTCGGTGGCGCGGTATCAGCACCGGTTTGGGTAAGACTCTATCTCCTCGTCATTGCGAGGAGCTCTCGCGACGAAGCAATCCAGACCGTTTCCGTGGTGAGAGTCTGGATTGCTTCGCTTCGCTAGCAATGTCGAAAGGCGAGAATTCAGCCAGCCCCCGTCACGCAATTCACCCACAGCACGACGGCCTTTGCATCCCGCGCCGGATTGGAAAACCGGTGCGGCCTGCGGCTCGCGAACCGAAAGCTGTCGCCGGTCTTCAGCGACCATGTCTCCCTGTCCACCGTCAGCATCATCTCGCCCTCCAGCACGAGACCGGCTTCCTCGCCGTCATGGGTGTAGAGCTCGTCGCCCGTTGAGCCGCCCGGCTCGAGATGCACCAGGAACAGGTTCAGCTTGTTGTCGGCACTGGCCGGGCTCAGCAATTGCTTGGAGACGCCGGTGCGCCACAGCTTGAGCTCCGGTCGCTGCAGTCCGCGCGTGACCACCTGATCGGATGCGCCGTCAGCGCTCGGGCTTGGACCGAACAGCGCGGCAATGCCGACGCCGAGCACGTCCGCGAGCGTCGCCAGCACGCGCAGCGAGGGCGACGATAGGCCGCGCTCGATCTGGCTGAGGAAGCCGATCGACAGATCGGTGCGCGCCGCGACCGTTTCCAGCGAGAATTGCCTGACGCGCCGAAGATCGCGGATGCGGCGGCCCACCGTGACGTCCATTGCAGGCTCCGCCGGCTTCGCGGTAGCCTTCTTGGCCCGCTTCGCCGGCCTTGCCGCGGCCGGTTTGCGCATTCTCTTGCCACCGCTCACGTCAAACCGCTTCCTTCATGTGCATGAAAATCACTTGCATCGTCCGGGAAACTGTGGCCAAATTTTCATATTGGTGAAAATAGGCCGAAACGGCTCGGCCCGCAACGTCTGCGATCACGACGTGCGAGAGCCACCATCGGTCGGACCCAAAGGGGGATGCGATGAAGCGTTTTGGTCTCGCCGCGATCGCGGCGCTTGCAATGGCCGCAGTGATGCCGGCTTCCGCGCAGCAGGTGCTCAAGGTCGGCTCCACGCCGACGGGCATTCCCTTCACCTTCCTCGACACCAAGACCAACACCATCCAGGGCATCATGGTCGATCTCGTCACCGAGATCGGCAAGGATGCCGGCTTCAACGTGCAGATCGAGCCGATGCAGTTCTCGGCGCTGATCCCGTCGTTGACCTCGAGCAAGATCGACATCATCGCGGCCGCAATGTTCATCACCGCGCCGCGCAAGGAAGTCGTCGACTTCTCCGACCCGATCTACACCTATGGCGAAGGCCTTGTCGTGCCCAAGAGCGACACCAAGGCCTATGCCACGCAGGACGATCTCAAGGGCGAAACGGTCGGCGCCCAGGTCGGCACCGCCTTCGTCGATGCGCTGAAGAAGACCGGCCTGTTCGCTGACGTGAAGGCCTACGACACCATTCCGGACATCCTGCGCGACGTGAACACCGGCCGCCTCAAGGCCGGCTACGCCGACTATCCGATCCTGGCCTACAATCTGAAGCAGGGTGGCTTCCCCGAAGTGCGTCTCGTCGACGGCTACAAGCCTGTCACCGTCGGCTCGGTCGGCATCGGAGTCCGCAAGGGCGAGACGGCGTTGCTCGCCAAGATCAACGCCTCGCTGGCAAAGCTGAAGGCCAACGGCACCATCGACAAGATCCTCGGCAAGTGGGGTCTCAAGGCCCAGGGTTGATCAAGGCTGATAGCGGTCCATCGAAGGCTTCCTGATGAAAGGCTTCTGGCACGACGCCGTCGAGTTCTTTCCGATCCTGATGAACGGCGTCGCGCTGACGATCATCGTTACCATCGGCTCGCTGCTGCTCTCGACCGTACTTGGCCTGATCTGGGGGATGATGCGGGTATCGGGTATCAAGGCGCTGTCGCTGCTCAGCGCCAGCCTGATCAACGTGATCCGTGGTATCCCGATCATCGTGCTGTTGTTCTACCTGTACTTCGTGATGCCCGATCTCGGCGTCACGCTGTCAGCCTTGCAGGCCGCGATCCTCGGGCTCGGCATCGCCTACTCGGCCTATCAGGCGGAAAACTTCCGCGCCGGCATCGAGGCGATCGACAAGGGCCAGATCGAGGCAGCGCAGTCGATCGGCATGGGCTGGTGGCTCACGATGCGCCGCGTGATCCTGCCGCAGGCCGTCCGCATCGTGCTGCCGCCCTACGGCAACGTCATGATCATGATGCTGAAGGATTCGTCGCAAGCCTCGACCATCACCGTCGCCGAGCTCGCGCTGCAAGGCAAGCTGATCGCCTCCTCGACCTTCAAGAACACCAACGTGTTCACGCTGGTGGCGCTGATGTATCTCACCATGAGCATCCCGCTGATTTTGCTCGTTCGCCATTTCGAGAAGCGGGCGGGCAAGAAATGATCGAGCTCATCGACGTCCACAAGAGCTTTGGCCAGAACGAGGTGCTGAAGGGCATCACGGCCTCCGTGCAGAAGGGCGAGGTGGTCTGCATCATCGGGCCCTCGGGCTCGGGCAAGTCGACCATCCTGCGCTGCATCAACGGCCTGGAAAGCTACGATCGGGGCGAGATCAGCGTCGAAGGCCTCAAGGTCGACCGCGATGCCGCCTCGATCGTGAACATCCGCACCCGGGTGTCGATGGTGTTCCAGCGCTTCAATCTGTTCCCGCATCGGACGGTGCTGGAGAATGTCGTCGAAGGGCCGCTCTTCGTGAAGAAGGAGCCGCGTGCACAAGTGCTCGAGCGAGGCCGTGCGCTGCTCGCGCAGGTTGGGCTCGCCGAGAAGGCCGATGCGCACCCGCCGCAACTCTCCGGCGGCCAGCAGCAGCGCGTCGCGATCGCGCGTGCACTTGCCATGCAGCCCAAGGCGATCCTGTTCGATGAGCCGACCTCGGCGCTCGACCCTGAACTGGTCGGCGAGGTGCTCGGCGTGATGCGCAAGCTCGCCGATGACGGCATGACCATGGTCGTCGTCACCCACGAGATGGGCTTTGCCCGCGATGTCGCCGACCGTGTGCTGTTCATCGATGGCGGCATCATCGTCGAGCAGGGGCCGGCGAAAACACTACTCAACCATCCCCAGCATCCGCGCACGCAGGACTTCTTGCGCCGCGTGCTGCATCCGCTCTGACCGGTTCTCGCCATGACGCGCCTGCCGCTGCCGCCCTCGCTCTATGCCGATACTGCCGTCGCGCCCGCCGCGACGCCGCCGCTCGATGTGGATAAGACAGTTTCCGTCGCGATCGTCGGCGGCGGCTACACTGGCCTGTCCGCGGCGTTGCATCTGGCGGAGCAGGGCGTGGAGGCGTTGGTACTGGAGGCACAGGAGCCAGGCTGGGGCGCGTCGGGCAACAATGGCGGTCACACCAATCCCGGCCTGAAGCACGATCCCGATCAGATCGAGGCTGATTTCGGTTCTGAGCTCGGCCGCCGGATGATCGAATTTTCTTACGGCACGACGAACTTCACCCACGACCTGATCCGCCGCTACCAGATCCCGTGCGAGGCAAGGCAGAACGGCACGCTGCGCGCAGCCTATAACGAGGCCAGCGCCGCCGCGATCGAAAAGACGGCGCAGCAATGCATCCGTCGCGGCATGCCGGTGACATATCTGAACCGCGAGCAATTGCGCGAGATGACGGGCACCGATCGCTACATCGGTGCGATGCTGGATACGCGCGGCGGTGATCTGCATCCGCTCAGCTACGCGCGGGGCCTCGCCCGCGCGGCGATGTCGGCGGGTGCGAAGGTGTATGGCGAGACGCCTGCGCTGTCGCTGCGCCGTGAGGGCTCGCGCTGGCGCATCGAGACGCCACGGGCGATCGTGCACGCCGACAAGGTCCTGCTTGCCACCAACGGCTTCACCGACGATCTCTGGCCCGCGCTCCGCCGCACCATCGTGCCGGTGTTTTCCTCGATCGCTGCCACCGCGCCGGTGTCGGACGACGTCGCGCGGTCGATCATGCCGACGCGGCCCGTGCTCTACGAGAGCGGCCACATCACCGTCTATTACCGCATCGATCAGCAGAACCGTCTTCTCATGGGCGGCCGCGGCCCGATGCGCTGGATCAGCTCGCCCGATGATGTCGCCTATCTCATCCGTTATGCCGAGCGCCTATGGCCGCAGCTCAAGGGTGTGCGGTGGACCCATGGCTGGAACAGCCGGCTCGCGATCACCAAGGACCATTATCCGCACGTGCACGAGCCCGCGGAAGACATCCTGATCTCGCTCGGCTGCAACGGTCGGGGTGTTGCGCTTGCAACGGCGATGGGCGCGCAGCTCGCGCGCCGGCTGATCGGCGGCGCCAAGGCCGAGATCGACATGCCGATCACCGGCATCAAGCCGATCCCGATGCACGCGTTCTGGCCGGTCGGTGTGACCACGGCGGTGATCGCAGGACGCGTGCGCGACCGGCTCGGCATTTGAAGAAGGCGCCGCTCCACCGGAGGAGCGACGCCTCGCATGATTGGCAGCTTGGATATCAGCAGCGGCCCTGCTTCCACAGGCCCGGCGGACACCCGTGACCGTGCCAGCCGACCTTTCGGCCGTGATACCAGCCGGGCGGCGTGCCGTGGTGATGGTGGCCCATTCCGTGGCCGTGACCGTGTCCGCCTCCATGGCCGCCTCCGTGTCCGCCCTTGGCGAGCGCAGGGCTGGTCAGCGTGAGGCCGGCAGCAACGAGCAGCGAAGCGGCGAGCGCAAGTTTTTTCATCATGTCCTCCAGGTGAGCCCGTTCGGGGCGAGCGCATTTGTCCGCTCAAGGAACGAGATGCGAGCAGGTAAGTTCCTCGCAAATGTGGGGAAGTCGTGGCTCTCGCGCAGATGCGCAACAGGGTGATCCCTCAACGCGCACTGGTGGCCGTGTCGCATCGATCTGCGGATCGTTGTCGGCGCATGCGTATCCCTCGGATGCTCAGCCTTCCGCCACCGCGTCGGCCCAGGGCTGGAAGATTTCGACCGCGCCGGAATTGACCTCGCCCTCGCGCATCACGACGCTCGGGCAGGCGAATTTCTGCGGCAAGGCCTGCACGCGGCTCTCCTCGTAGTCGAAGCGCGCGGCCAGGGCTTTGCGTGTTTCCTCCGGCAGCCTGATGTCGCCGATGACGATCGCGCCTTCGCTGGCGTCGATGCGCGGCTGGTGAATGGCGGCGTCGAGATCCATGCCGAAATCCATCGTAAAGGAGACGAGCTGCATCACTGACGGCAGGATACGTCGCCCGCCAGAAGCGCCGACCGCAAGGCGCTTGGCGTCCTTCGTCTCCGCGATGACGGGCGTATAGTTGCAGAGGCAGTGCTTGCCGGGTGCGAGCGAGTTGGTGGTGCCCGGCGTTGGATCGAACCACATGATGCCGTTGTTCATGGCGATGCCGCTGTGCGGGGTCACATATTTGGAGCCGAACGAGGAGAGCAGCGTCTGCGTCACCGCGGCGATGTTGCCGTGGCGGTCGACCACCGAGAAATGCGTGGTGCAGGCCGGCGCGAGATATTCGGCGCCGAGCGAGCGCTTGCCGTCGGCATCGCCCATGTCCTTGAGCCGCTCGCGGAAAGCCGCCTGCAAGGCGAGCGCATATTCGACGTAAGTGTCCGCATCCGGTGCGCCCGCCGGTTTCAGACTCTGCTGCAACAGGCGCAACGCATGCGCCATGGTCGGGCCGGCCGTGAGCTCCGGCGTCGCATAGACCTTGCCGCCGCGATAGGGAATCGCCAGCGGCTCGCGCAGATGCGCGCGGAATGCGGCAAGGTCCTCGACCGAGAGCGAGCCGCCGTCACCCCTGATGTCGGATGCGATACTGTCGGCGAGATCGCCCTGATAGAAGTCGCGCGGACCGGCTTCGGCGAGGTGCGACAGCGTCCCCTTGAGTGCATCCTGCGGCAATCGCACCTCAGATTTGATCCCCCATGGCGGGCTCGGCGGCAGGCCGTCCTTCAAGAAGGCGGCTGCGCTTGCCGGATAACGCCGCAGATCGGCCGCCGACGCCGTGATCGTCAGTGCGGTCCACCAATCGACCAGCAGGCCTTCGCCGGCGAGCGCGGCAGCCGGCGCGACCAGATCCTTCCATGGCATCTTGGCGTAGCGGCGATGCGCCTCTTCCATGCCGGCGACGACACCGGGTACCGCGATTGCGCCGGGGCCGTGGATGTTGCGGTCGTCCTTCACCCGCGACCAGGGGAAGAGATCGGAGGCCGCGCCTTCGCCACTGAGCGGATAATCGGCGGCGCGCAGGCTCTGCGGCGCGGACATGCCGTAGTCGATCACCTCGTAGCGATTGTCCTTGGCGCGGTAGAGCACCATCGCACCGCCGCCGCCGATGCCGCTGTTCCAGGGCTCCAGCACGTTCAGCGCAAAGGTGGTTGCCACGATCGCATCGACGCAGTCACCACCCGATGCCAGCACCTGCGCTCCCACCTCGGCTGCCCGTCGCGATTGCGAAGCGACAATGCCGCCCTTGGATGTGACGGCGGGTTTGCGGACGGTCTGGTTGAGGCTGAACTGATGAGGCATGTCGTCTTGAACTCTGGTTTGGCTTCGTTGCGCGGACGTCGAAGCTCCGTAATTGGCGGAGCGCGGGAAGAATGGCACATTGGCGCCCACGAGAACATCGAAAGGGAGATGACGACATGGCTGGTGTGAAACAGGCGCGGGACGGCGCGGTCGGGATTTTGACGCTCGACGAGCCGGCCAGCCTGAACGCGATGACGCCGGACCTGCTCGGTGCGCTCGCAGCCGCAGTCGCCGAGATGACTGGAGATGAGGAGGTTCGCGCCCTCATCCTCACCGGGGCCGGGCGCGGATTTTGCTCGGGGCAGAATTTGAAGGCAGCCGGAGCGCTCGGTGAGGACCTCGCCGCCGGCGTGATGCGCTTCTACTGGCCGGCCTTCAGGGCGCTGCGTGAATGCCGTGTGCCCGTCGTCGTTGCGGTCAACGGCGTCGCGGCCGGCGGCGGTTTTAGCCTCGCGATGGCCGGCGATGTGATCGTTGCAGCGCGTTCGGCAAGTTTTATTCAAGTCTTCAGCCGGATTGCGCTGGTGCCCGACCTCGGCTCGACCTGGCTGTTGCCGCGGCTGATCGGCCGGCAGCGCGCGCTCGAGCTGATGCTGCTCAACGAGCCTCTGACGGCGGAGCGCGCCCGGGAGATCGGCCTCGTGCGGCAGGTCGTCGAGGATACGAGACTGATGGACGAGGCGCTGACACTCGCGCGCCGTCTGGCTGAGGGGCCGACGCGTGCTTTGGTCGCGACCCGCGCGCTTGTCGAGGAAAGCGAGCACGCCAGCTACGAGGCGCAGTTCCGTCGCGAGATCGAGCTTCAGGCCACCATCCGCCAAAGCGCCGACGCGATCGAGGGCCGGAAAGCCTTCGTCGAGAAGCGCAAGGCAAAGTTTACCGGCGGGTGAAGCGGGCGCTGCCTCTCCTCAGCCTTAAAAACGTCGATGGCCGGGACAAGCCCGGCCATGATGAAAAAAACAGAAATGAGGCGAAGCTACGCTCAGAGCCCGCGGTTCAGGCGGCTGGCCTGGTACTTGGCGCGCCATTTCGGGCCAGGCCCGCGCATATAATGCAGCTCGGGGCGATAGGGGTCGCCGGCGACCCGGATCAGCGTCTGCCATTTACTGGCGACGAAGGTGAGGGGCTGGCGGAGCAGGGTTAGGGAAGCGAACAGCACGGCATCACCTCAATGCGGCTTGCCGAGCATGGCCGTGAAGGGAAGGTCCAGAATCTCTTCGCCGTCGTCGTCGCTGATGTGAATCACCCAATCGCGCCAGTCTTCGGCGCCGGGCGTCAGGATCATCGAGCGCATGATCTGGGCGGCGCGATCGCGCGCCTCGGTGAGGTTGGCGACTGCGGTGCCGTAGCGATCGATCAACGTGCCTTCAGCATTCGAGCAGTGGAAATACATCTGAACCATAGACGCCTCCTCTGGAAAGCGAACTGGACGGCACATCGGTACCACCCCAACGAAGCGAAAAACATTCGGGCCAACCCCGGTAAGGGAATCTACGGAAGTTGGTCGGCACCACGCGCCTGGCGGGTTTGATCACAGGCCGGTGATGTTCAACTGGACGAGGCCCGCACGGCATGGAACAAGCTTCGACCGAAAGTCGCGGAGGCCGCTGTGAATCAGGTCACATTGCAGGATAGACGCCGAAGCTTGCGCGTGGGTGTTGCCGCCCTGGCCGCGATCATTCTCGGCGTCGCTTCGCCCGCCGCGTCCGAACCGGTCAGAAAAAGCGGCTATGCGCTGGGAACGGAGACTTGCGGCAGCGGCGATCTCGCCTTTCCCAGGCTCCAGATCGACATGAAGGCGGGCTTCTGCGCTGGCCTTGTCGCGAGCGAGGAGGACCATCTGAAATTTCCGCGCTCGATCATCCAGCTGCCCGGTCGCGACATGTTCGTGGTTGCCGACATGGGGGGCTGGGGTCACGCCGACGGACGGCTGCTGCTGCTCGACCCCCATGCGCCCAGTGGCCAGCGGTTCAAGGAACTCCTGACCGGCGTCGAATATCCGTTCGGCCTCGTGGTCGGGCCGGACAAGAAACTCTATGCGTCGACCGCAGAGACCATCTTCCGTTTCGATCCTCTTGCGGACAATCCGCGCGGCACGGTGGAGACCATCGTCCGTCACATGCCGGGCCGGCGCATCACGCTACCTGATGGGACGAAGCTCGACGAGGCGGCGCATCCGCTGAAGCAGTTCGTGTTCGATCGCATCGGGCGGCTGTTCGTCAACATCGGGGCCCACAACGACGATTGCATCACGCCGGCACCGATCACGAAGCCTTGCGCGGCAGCCGAAGGCGCCTCCGCGATGGCCGCGATCTGGCTGTTCACACCGCCGTCAGGCGGCATCTTTCCGGCGTTGAAGCCGAACGATTCCGATCCGCCGCACACGATCTACGCGCGGGGCTTGCGCAACTCGATGGCGCTGGCACTGCACCCGAATTTTCCGGACGCCGGCTACGCTTTCCTGCAAGGCGAGAATGGCCGCGACCTGCCCGATATTTTCAAGCCGAACGAGGAGATCAATGCGATCGAACAGGGCCGGCACTATGGCTGGCCCTATTGCTACGACCTGTCGACGCCGAGCCCCGAGTTCAAGCTCGTGCTGCAATCGGGCGTCTACAAATCGCTTTGCACCGGCAATGCGCTGTACAAGGCGCCGCTTTCGCTGCTGCCGCCGCACGGCGCGCCGCTTGCGATGCTGTATTATCACGGCACAAAATTTCCTGAACTCGAAGGCAAGCTCTTGGTGGGCCTGCACGGCTATCGCCCGACCGGCAGCCGCATGCTGATCTACGACGTTGACGACCACGGTTTTCCCAAGCCAGCGCCGGCGCCGGTGCGTTACCACGTCAGTTGCGCGGCAGATCCAACTCACAATTTTCAAACCGACGCCGGCGATGTTGCCGCTGCGCCATTCGAGGAATTGATCGCCGGCTGGCACCGCGTCAATGGCGCGCGGCCGCAAGGCGCGCCGGCTGGCATGACAGTCGCGGAGGACGGTGCGATCTGGCTGGTCGAGGACAAGAACCAGACGATCATCCGCATCGACCGCACTGCCGGCGATGCACCGCCCCCGCTGCCCTGCGACACGCGCAGTCAGGCGCTGATCGACCAGCTTGCCGCCTTCGTCGCCAAGGATGCGCAGAACAAGGCGCGGCTCACCACGCTGCGCAAGAACCTCGTCGAAAAGCACTGTATCGGCTGCCATTCCGATTTCGGCTTGAAGGCGGGCCAGTCTGATGCAGACAGGGACGTAGCCGTGCTTCGCTTCATGCTGTCGCAGGATGGCTGGATCTATCCGGGTGATCCCGCTTCGGGCAGGCTGCGCACGCGGCTGCGCGGCATCGGTGCGGAGAAGCTGATGCCGCCGGGCGGGGAGGGCCTGCCGAAGACCGAGCCCGGTTACCAGGCTCTGCTCAACACCGCTGATCTCTTCGTTGCCAAGATGGTTCCGGGAACGCCGATGCGCATCAGGCTCGGCCTGCCGCAGCGCAAGTTCTTCAGCAAGACGAACAAGGAATGCGGCGAAATACCGGCCGCCAAGGTCGTTGTCGTGACACAAAGGAACGCTGTAGACAAACCGGGCTTCAGCCGATTCTTCCGGCCGGCCGATCCTTATTTGAATGGCGAGTGCGGCGACGGCGATGGCTATTACATCCGGCAGGAATTTCTGGTGCCTGTGCAGTAGCCTTCTGCTTGTTGTCGCAACACCGCTCGTCGCCGCCGAGACCATGCTGTTCGAAAGCGTGCAGGTAACGCCTTCAGACGAATACACGCACGGCATCGAGGGGCCGGCCGCCGATCTCGACGGCAACCTCTTTGTCGTCAATTTCGGCAAATCAGGCACGATCGGTCGATTGCCTGCGGGCGGCGCAGCGTCGGAAGCCTTCACGACGCTCCCCGAGGGAAGCATCGGCAATGCGATCCGCTTCGATTCCCATGGTACGATGTTCATCGCCGACTACAAGAAGCACAACATCTTTGCGATCACGAAGGGCACGACCGAGCCGGTCGTCTGGTTTCACTCCGACGAGATGAACCAGCCCAACGACATCACGATCGCCCGCGACGGTACGATTTATGCGAGCGATCCGAACTGGAAGGGCCGGGAAGGCCACATCTGGCGTATCGCCAAAGCCGCGGACGGTGTGGTGCAGGGACAGATCATGCCGGCGCCGCGCGCGATGGGCACCACCAACGGCATCGACCTCAGCCCCGACGGCAAGACGCTCTATGTCGGCGAATCCAGCAATGGCCAGGTCTGGTCCTACACCATCAACGGCAACGCGCTCACCGACCCAAAGCTCGTCAAGGCATTCCAGCCCGACACCATCGACGGCCTCCGTACCGATGTCGCCGGCCGCCTCTACATCGCGCGCATCCTCAAGGGCACGATATCGCTGATGAAGCCCAACGGTGCGGTCGAGCGCGAGATCGCGCTGAAGGCCAAGGAGCCGACCAATCTCGCCTTCGGCGGCAGCGACGGCAAGACCGTCTTCGTCACCCAGCGTCAGGGCGGTTTCATCGAGTCCTTCCGCACCGACAGGCAGGGCCGCGAGAACTGTCTCCAGCGTGGGCGCTGCTGAACTTCTCGGGCGATCTGCTTCCGACGCAGAGCGGCGCGGCAGGTGCGGCATTCTTCTTGCTTGCATCTGGCCGCCGCAGCGATCAAGACATCTGTGGCCCTGTCAAAGAGCGCGATCACGGAGTGTTTGAGTGAAAGCCGTCCATACCGAACTGCACCGCAGCCACGATCCGCAATTCTTCCTGGTTCGCGGGCTCGTCAAGCGCACCACCGAGCAGCCCGAGCGCGCTGATCGTCTGCTCAAGGGCTTGAAGGATGGCAAGCATCAACTGGTCGAGCCGACCACATTCGGCCAGGGCCCGCGCGCGCGCATTCACAGCCCGGAATATCTGTCGTTCCTGAGCGAAGCCTGGGACGCCTGGACGGCGCTCGGCGATTCCGGCCCGGAGATGATCGGCAACATCCATCCGGTGCGCCATGCCGCAACCTATCCCACCCACATCGTCGGCAAGCTCGGCTGGCATACCGCCGACACCGCAGCCCCAATTGGTCCGGGCACCTGGGCGGCGGCCTGTGCCGCGACGGATGTTGCGGTCACCGCAGCGCAGATGGTGATGGACGGCGAGGATGCGACTTACGCGCTCTGCCGCCCGCCCGGCCATCACGCCTATCGCGACATGGCCGGCGGCTTCTGCTTCCTCAACAACAGCGCGATCGCGGCGGCGCATCTGCGGCAGAAGCACGAGCGCGTGGTCATCCTCGATGTCGACGTCCATCACGGAAACGGCACGCAAGGCATCTTCTACGCACGCCCGGATGTCTACACGATCTCGATCCACGCCGATCCGACCGCCTACTATCCGTTCGTGTGGGGCTACGCGCATGAGCGCGGTGAAGGTCCGGGCCTCGGCACCAATCTCAACATTCCCTTGGCGATCGGCACCGGCGATGACGGCTATATTCAAGCCCTGGATGTCGCGCGCAAGGCGATCGAATCCTTTGCGCCCGGCGCGCTCGTGATCGCGCTCGGCCTGGATGCCTCCGAGCACGATCCCCTGAAGGGACTTGCCGTCACCACGCCGGGCTTTCGCCGCATCGGCCAGGCCATCGCGAAGATGGGCCTGCCGACCGTGTTCGTGCAGGAGGGCGGATATCTCTCGGATATTCTCGGTGCCAACCTGACCTCGGTGCTGGCAGGGTTTGAAGAGGTGCGGTGAGGCAGGCTCTTCACCGCGTAGGAGGTCGTCATGCCCGGGCTTGTCCCGGGCATCCAGGTTCTTCGTGCTGTGTGGCAAGGCGTGGATGGCCGGGACAAGCCCGGCCATGACGCGAGGGATATCTAAAATATGCCACTTGCTTTCAGCGCCTTGCAGACGTGCCGCATCTCGCTCCCGTCGGCGACCATGTCGAGCATGACGGTGGTCAGGCCTTTCGCGGCAAATTCCTTCAGCCTCGCGCCGATTTCGGCATAGCTGCCGACGAGATAAGGACAGTCGGCCTGGAAAGTGAGATAGGGCAGCAGCCAATAGCCATTGGCGGCGAGTTCGCCGCTTTGCCCTTCATACAGCCGCCGCTTCCAGACGGAATCCGAGTTCTCCACCGTGAGTGCGAGCAGCTCGCGGTCGTCGGGGTCGTCGCGGAAGCGGGCCTTGGCGCCCCGTCGCGCCTCCTCGCTACTTTCGCGCGCGAAGATACCAAAATTCATGCCTGATGCGCCGAGGCCGCGATCGAGATCGGGCGGCAGCATCTGCATCTTGATGCAGCCGGTCTCCTCTGCGACGCGCTGCGCCGCATCCGATTGCCCCGCGACGAGAAATTCAGGCATCAGTTCGGGCGGCAGTCGTGGCCGCAGTTGCAGATTGCTGGCGCGGTAGAACCGGCCGCTGACATTCACCGGGCGGGGGTTCGCGAGCAGCTGGCGCACCAGGGTGACGAACTCGCCGAGCCTGATATAGCGGTCGGCATGCGACTGCTGGTCGCCGAGTCCCTGCAGGTCGCTGATCGCGGTGCCCGTGATCATGTTGAGATAGACCTTGCGGCCGTAGAGCTGCGCCAGGGACGACACGAACTTCGCCGCCGTGAACGGGTGCATGTAGACCGGATTGACCGCGATCAGCGGCGAAGATCGCTTCGTTGCGGCCATGATGTGCTGGGCCATCGCCCAAGGCTCGACAAACACGTCGTTGCCTTCGAACAGCAGAATGCCCTCGAAGCCGTTGTGGTCGGCGAACTCCGCCACGCGCATCAGCTCGCCGACATATTTCTTCGGATCGCGGTTGCGCGAGATTGCGGGAAAGATGCGCAGCCGCGCCGGCATCATTCCGCCGCTTCCTGGAGCGGCCAGGCGTTGCGGATGATACGAAGGCCGCCGGCCGCACGGGAGCCGTCGGCGATCGCCAAGCGGTGCGAGGGCGAGGGCGAGCACAGCGAGAAGCGCCAGCCTGCGGGATCGTCGGCGATGTCGGGTTTGAAGCTGATCCCGATTGCCTCCCGCGAGACCCGCATCGCGAAGGCATCGAGCGGCAGATTGAGGCCGAAACCTCTGGCCTTCAGATAGGCCTCCTTCAAGGTCCAATAGTCGAAGAAACGCTCGATTGCGGCCGGCTCCGGCAGGCCGCGCAGCGTTTCGACCTCCTCCGGCGCAAAGAAGCGGAGCGCGGTCGATAGCGGCGCGACACGCCGCGACACGGTCTCGACGTCGACGCCGACGGCCTCGTGCTTTGAAACGACGCAGGCGACACAGCCGTCGGCATGCGACAGGCTGTAATGGAGGGCCGTCGCCTGCCTGGGCGATGCGACAAAGGGCCGTCCGTAGCGGCCGGTCGAAAACGACCATTCGGTGGGGGCGACATCGGGTGCCGCGTGCGAGAGCGCCATACGCAACATTGCGTGCGCGAAGATATATTGCCGCTGATGCCGCTCGAACTTGAAGCGGTCGGCGCGGATCCGTTCGTCGATGGAGAGCAACCTCCGGCACGCATCGACCGCGCCCGGCGTATCGATGCTCTCGATCAGTCCGACAAACAGTTCAATTCCGTCGTTTGGCATCAAATGGGCCCATAGCGCCAGGTGGAGGCCAAATCCGGCCCTGACTGAAGAATCAACCGAACAGGAAGCGACTGAGCGGATCGCTTCTAGCGGTCCACCCGGGCAAATTCTTGTCGATCGCTGGCCGGATTACAGCCGCAAGCTTGTGCGAGACCCCAACTCGACAGGCGAGCGGCCCAATTCAAGAATTAGATCGGAAGATTCGTGCGGCGTCCCGGCCGCCGAGTCCTACTTCTTCTTCTTGGCCTTCTTCGAGCCACCCAGCACCGAAAGGCTGGCATCGACTTCCTTCAGGGCCGACTGGAGCTTCTTCTTCTCGTCGGTCAGCAGTTTTTGCAGGGCCTTGCGGTCCTTGTCGCTCAGCGAGGTGCCTTTGGTAAATTTGATGAAACCCATAACACTCCCCCGGTTTAAAATATCGTCCAAATCAAAACACGGGAATAATCTTGCGCGCTGGCGCCAAAGAATCAAGATGCAACTTCACCATGCACAGCTTTGGCGAGTGGATATCCGTTCGGCGCCGACGAACGGCTGGTCATGCCGCGCGGCGGTCGAGTAGCCGATGGAGCGCTGTATGGGGCTGGGAGAGGGCCCCCGCCAGCAGTGCGACGAGATCCTCCATCCACGTGCCGACCATGCCGCCGTCGAGCAGCTCGCACTTGTAATTGCATGAACCGGTGATCCCGCTCGGGCGCTCCTTCAGCATCAGTGACAGCCAGGTCTGGTCGACGGGCAAAACCGGTTGGCCCTCGCGCGCGACGTTTCCAATCGACCGCACCGCGACATCGGGCAGGTCGAGCGGTTGGCGCAACGGATTTTGCAGGGTGAAGTAGACTTGGAGCAGCGACGCGGGATCGATGCCCTCCTGCTCCAGATGGTCGGCCAGAATATTGAACGGCAGCTCCTGTCGCGCATGGCTCTCGAGCACGCTTTCGCGCACCCGGGCCAGTGCTTGCGTGAACGACAGATCCGGCGTGATTCGGCTACGGACGATCACCGTGTTCTCGAACGGACCCACGATTCGCTCGGTGTCCGGCTGGGCGCGGTTGGCCATGGCCGTGGCGACCGAAATGTCGGTGCGCCCGGTCCGCGCCATCAGCAGGGCCTTCAGGCCGGTGAGCAGGCAGATGAACAGCGTGGCATTGTGCTGTCGTGCATAGGCCGTGAGCCGGGCGACGAGATCGCGCTCCAGGCTGAGCGGATGATGGCCTGTTGATGCGCCCGGCCGCGCTTCGCCGTCGAACAAGGGGGCTGTACCGCGCAAATTCTCGGTCCAGTCGGCTGCCTGCCGGCGGGCCGCCTCGGTGCCGCACCACCAGCGTTGCCAGCGTGCGATGTCGGAGAATGCGAGCGGCACTCTTGGCAAAGGCGCCGATGGACGGCCCGCCAGCGCGGCATAACGACTCGACAATTCCTCGAACAGCACACCGATCGACCAGCCATCGGCGATGGCATGATGCAGCGTCAGCAGCAGGATGTGCTCCAGGTCATGCAGCCGCAGCAGTCGCATCCGCAGCAGCGGCGCCCGGGCGGCGTCGACCGGGGTATAGGTCTCCTGCGCGATCAGGAGCTCGATCTTCCTCGCTTCGAGCGCTTTGCGCCGCTTGTTGTTGTGGGGGCGCCCGTCACCGACGGTCTCGATGGTCAGCACCGGGCCGAGCGCAGCGGGCGCGGCGATGTGGCCGACCGGCTCCTCGCCATTCCAGCCGAACGCCGTCCGCAACGAGTCGTGGCGGCGCACGATGTCGTCGATGGCCTGCGTCAGTAGTCGCGGATCGACCGGCCCGTCGAGGTGGAAGGCGAAGGGCAGGTTGAACAGCGGCAGATCGGGCAGGTTCCGCTCGATCCGCATCATCTGGTCCTGCGCGATCGACAGCGTGGAAGGTCCGCTCTCGACCAGGCGTGGGATCGCGGCCACTGGACCTTGCGATTTCGTGGCAGCAGCCTCTTCGACGCGTCGGGCGAGCTGCTCGATCGTCGGCGCCTCGAAGATGGTCTTGATCGGCAGGGAGACCCCGAGCGCGCGGGCCAGGCGCGCCATCGCCTGGCCCGCCAGCAGCGAATGGCCGCCAAGGTCGAAGAAATTGTCGGTGACGCCGAGACTCTCGACCCCCAACAAGTCGATCCAGATGTCCGACAGGACTTTTTCGCTGAAGCGTCGCGCCGGCACGGAAGCGTCGGTCCTTGCGGGCTCCTGCTGCACCGGGGTCAACAGGGCTGAGCGATCGAGCTTGCCGTGGGCATTCAACGGCACCTGATCCAGAAACAGGAACGCGGAGGGGATCGCATGAACAGGCAGGCGGCTCTTGAGGAAGTCGCGCAGCTCACTGGCGCTGATCTGGGTGCCGGCTCTGGGGACGACATGGGCGATCAGCCTGACATCGCCATTGGCATCGCGGCGCGGCTCGACGATGCCGGCGCGCACGCTCGCGTGGTCGGCAAGCGCAGCCTCGATCTCCTTGAGCTCGAGGCGGTAGCCACGGACCTTGACCTGCAGGTCGGCGCGGCCGAGGCATTCGATGGTGCCGTCGGCACGGCGGCGGGCAAGGTCGCCGGTGCGGTACAGCCGGCTGCCTTTCGCCCGCGCGAAAGGATCGGGGATGAAGCGTTCCCGGCTTTGTGCGGGATCGTTGATGTAGCCGCGCCCGACGGCGGCACCGCCGATGCAGAGCTCGCCGACGACGCCGATCGGCTGCGGCTGCAGATTTGGATCGAGCACGTAGAGCTGGGTGTTGGGTAGTGGCGCTCCGACCGGAACATTGGTCGTCGCCGTGTCCGGCGCCCTGGTCAGTCGATGCAGCGAGACGTCGTCGGAACATTCCGAAGCCCCGTAGGCGTTGATCAGCGGCACCTTCGGGCAGCGTGCGAACCAGGCCCGGCTGAGCTCGACCGGCAGCGGCTCGCCCGTCGAGATCAGCAGCCGCAGCTTGGCGAAGGCGCACAGCATCGGCGCTTCGTCGAGGCGTTCCAGGATGACGCGAAGCAGCGAAGGGACGATCTCGAGCACCGTGATGCCCTCGCGTTCGATCTCCCGCGCCAGCATCATCGGGTCCTGCACGACCGAATTGCCGCAGACATGGACGCGCGCGCCGGTCATGGGACCGGCCAGGAACTGCCAGACCGAGATGACAAAGCTCTGCGGGGCCGTCTGGGCGATCACGTCCCTAGGGGTGAGGCGAAGCTCGGAAATCAGCGACGCCAGATGATTGGACAGCCCGCGCTGCTCGATCATGACGCCCTTCGGCGCACCGGAGGAGCCGGAGGTGTAGACGAGATAGGCAAGGCTCGTGCTTGTACGCTGCGCCGCACGGGCGGGCTTCGTCGGTTCGAGCGCGATCGCGTCCTCGAGCTCCGCCACGAGGATGCGCTCAACCAGCGGTTCGAGCAGGGCATCAACCATAGCCGACCTTGCGCGCCCCACGAGCAGCACGGTTGCGCAGCTTGATCCCAGGATGGTTGCGAGCCGCGCCGGCGGCTGCTCGGGATCGAGATTCAGGAACGCCGCGCCTGCGCGCTGCACCGCGATCATCGCCGCGAGCAGATCCGGCCCCCGGTCCGCCAGCAGTGCGACCACGCTTTCCGCGCCGACGCCTTCGCGGCTAAGCCAGCGTGCGATCGCCTGGCTGCGGCGCGCCAGCTCGCGATAGCTCAGGGCGAGATGCCCATCGGATATAGCGATGGCGTCCGGCGTCTTCTTCGCCTGCCGTTCGAACCGTTCGCAGAGATTGCCGCGTGTGGCGAAATTGGCCGGCCTGCCTTTCGCCGGCAATCGCCGGCGTTCCACCTCCGTCAGCAGCGGCAGGCGCGAGATGCGCTGCTCGGGATTGGCGATGACGGCCTTGAGCAGAGTTTTGAACTGATCCGCCATGCCCCCGATTGTGGCTGCGTCGAACAGGTTGGTGGCGTATTCGAAGAAGCCGGTAAAGCGGCCCTCGGCCTCGACCAGCTCCAGCGTGATATCGAAGCGCGCGACCTTCGGGTCGACCTCCAGCCGGCGTGCCGACAGGCTCGGGAAGCGCGCGGCCTCGATCGAAGCATTCTGTAGGATGAACATGATCCGGAACAGCGGATTGCCATCCGTCCTGCGCGCGATTTGCAAAGCGCGCAAGACTTCCTCGATCGGAAGGTCCTGGTTGCGATAGGCATCGAGCGTGACCTGGCGCACCCGTCGCAGCATTTCGCTGAAGGTCGGATCGCCGCCGAAATCGTTGCGCAGGATCAGCGTGTTGGCAAACAACCCGATCAGGCGTTCGCTCTCGATCTGGTTACGGTTCGCGATCAGCGATCCGGTCGCGACATCCTCGTGCCCGGTATGGCGGAACAGCAGACACTGAAAAACGGTGAGCAGCGTCATGAAAGACGTCACGCCCTGATCCTGACTCAGCGTGCGAATGCCGGCCGAAAGGCTCCTGGGGAATTCGAAATAGTGGCGGGCGCCGTGACCGCTCCAGATCTCCGGCCGCGGCCGGTCGGTCCGCAGCGGCAGCGTGGTGACGCCATCGAGCTGCGCCCGCCAGTAATCGAGCTGCTCCTTTGCTGCGGGCGTTTGCGCCCAGCTCAGCTGCCAGCGAGCAAAGTCCCGATATTGGAAGCTGGGCGGGGGTAGCTCCGCCGTGCCTTGCTTGCGTGCCGCAGAATATGCGGCGGCGAGGGCCTCCCAGAACAGCCGCTGCGACCAGCCGTCGGTGACGAGGTGATGGACGTTGACAACCAGCGCATGGCTGGATCTGTCGAACGAGAGCAGCGTCACCTTGAGCGGCGGCTCCCGGGCCAGATCAAATGCGTATTGCGCGAGCTTCAGCGCCTCGCGCCGAATGAGCGCAGCCCGCCGGTGCGCAGGGCAGGCTTTGAGCTTGATCCGCTCGAGCCGCGGGCGTGCCTGAAGCACGCGCTGCACAGGTGCGCCCTCGCATTCGACGAAGACCGAGCGGAGCGCCTCGTGACGCGCGCAGATCGCAGCAAGGCCCGCCTCGAGCGCGGCGAGGTCCACCTCGCCCCTGAGGAGAGCGACCTCGACCACGTTGTAATTGTAGCGCGTCGGATCCAGCCGCGAGAGCACATACATCCGCTGCTGCTGGAACGAGAGCGGCGCGTCTTCGTCGGAAGCCATGTGGCGCCATGCTGGTAGCATCCCGTCGCGATGCGTCGTGGCCTCGATCCGGGCCGCAAGACCACCGACGGTGGCGCAATCGAAGATGTCCTCGAACGAGAAGTCCACGTTGAAGCGCTCGCGCAGGCGCGAACGCATTTGCGTGACCGCGAGCGAGTCGGCGCCGAGCGCAAACACGTCCTGATCGACGCCGACTTGCGGAAGCTCGAGCAGACTGGCCCAGATCTCCGCGAGCTGGGTCTCCAGCGCGTTGCGCGGCAGCTGCGTATCGTCGTCGTCATGGGCAACCGAAATCAGCTCGGCCAGCGCATTGCGCTTGACCTTGCCGCTCGCGCCCTTCGGCAGAGCGGCCACGCTGCGGATCAGGCTCGGCACCTTGTAGGCGGCAAGACGCTTGCGTGCGAATTGGCGCAACCGATCCGAGCTTACCTCGGAATCGGGACGCAGAACCACGAGGGCGGCAACGTTCTCGCCTAGCTTTGCGTGCGGAATTGGGAAGACTCCGGCTTCCAGCACTGCCGGGTGGGCCAGCAGCACCTCTTCGACCTCCAGCGGCGACACCTTCTGGCCGCCGCGGTTGATGATGTCCTTGATGCGGCCGACGATGAAGAGATAGCCGTCGGCATCGAGGTAGCCGAGATCGCCGGTCCGGAACCAGCCGTCGCGGAACGCGGCCTGGGTGGCCGCTTCGTCATTATGATAGCCGCGGCTCATGTTCGGCCCGCGCAGCACGATCTCGCCACGCTCGCCGGGCGCGAGCGTCCGGCCGGTTTCGTCCATGATCGCGATCTCAGGACCCGCGGCGCGGCCAACCGATCCGACCTTGCGCAGCTCGAACGGATTGGCAGCAATCTGCGAAGCCGCTTCGGTCATCCCGTAAGTCTCGAGCACGGGGACGCCGAACGCCGCCTCCAGGCCGTTGAGGATGGCGGGCGCGAGCGAAGACGAAGCCGAGCGGATCACGCGCAGCGATGACGATCGGACACGTTCGGGGCTGGCTTCCGCGGCTGTCAGCAATGCGCGATGAATGGTCGGCACTGCCGTGTACCAGGTCGGTTGCAGATCCCGCATCCAACCGAAAAAGGACGGTGCGTCGAACCCCCCGGTCACGATCACGCTGGAGCCGGCCGCGAGCGCCGTCAGCAGGCCGGAGATCAGGCCGTGGGCGTGAAACAGCGGCAGGACGTTGAGCAGGCGATCGTGCGGGGTGAGCGACAGCACGCGTCCGGCGTTCTGGGCGGAGAGGCAGACGTTGCGATGCGTCAGCGGCACCATTTTCGGTCGCGCCGCCGTGCCCGATGTCAGCAGGATGAACGCATCGTCCTCGGCGCTCGCTGCGCCGCCCGTGCTGGCCGGACCGATTGTCGGGCCGAAGAATCCACACTCGCCGAGATCCGTCTCCGGCCCCGGCACGAAGTCGATCAGGGGAATGTCGAGCGTCCTGGCGATGTCGCGACTCGGCGAATTCGTGTCGGCCCGCGTCACCAGCGCCGCCGGCTTCATCTCGCTGAAATAGCGTTGCAGCTCGTCCATCGTCAGATCGGGGTTGACGGGGACGCAGGCGCAGGCCGTGGCAACCGCGATCAGAGCCAACGCGCTGTCGGCCCCGCGCGGCAGCGCAACAGCAATCCGGTGGGAGGGAGCGATGCCGAGCCCGCGCAGCGTACCGACGAGATGCTCGAGCCTGGCGCCCAGCGCGCCATAGCTCAAAGGCGGCCGGCCGGGGGCCAGCAGGGCAGGTGCTGCCGGAATGGTTCGCGCATGGAAGGCGAGAAGGCCGCCGATGGTATCGGCTCCGCCCGTGCCGGCCGACCCACCTCGTGCTCCGGATGCAATTGCCGACAATGCCATTCCCTTTTGATCCGATTGGGCTATTCTTCCCCGGAGTTAGGGAACGCGTCCAGTCTGAGGTGAAGTTTGGGCCCCAAAATCTGTGGTTGAGGGCCCATTAGCCCTTCGACGGAGGGAAAGTCGGGCGGAATCACCATGCTGGAGAAAGAGCCGCAGACGGAAGCCGGGTTGAGGCGCTGGCTCGAAGGCGCCGGCCTCGGCCACTACACCGACCTGTTCGCGCAGCACCGCCTCGATCTCGACGTCATTGGGGACCTCACCGAGGCAGACCTCGCCGAGCTCGGCCTGCCGCTCGGCGATCGCAAGCGGTTACAGCGTGCTATGGCCGCGTTGTTCCAGGCCGAGACGGCGGAAGCGTCGGTCGCACCCGCGCACCCGCCGGCCCGTACCGAAGTCGGCGCCGAGCGGCGCCAGCTCACCACCATGTTCTGCGACATGGTGGATTCCACCGCGCTCTCGGCCCAGTTCGATCCGGAAGACGTGCGCGACATGATCGCGAGCTTTCGCGAGACCTGCGTGCGCGTGGTCAAGCATTACGAAGGCTTCGCCGCCCGCTTCGTCGGTGACGGCATCCTGGTCTATTTCGGTTATCCGACCGCACACGAGGACGACGCCGAGCGCTCGGTGCGCGCCGGGCTCGAGATCGTGCGGGTGCTCTCGACGGCGCGTGCGATCGAGCCGCGCGGGGCGCTCAGCCATGCCCCCGCCGTCCGTATCGGAATCGCGACCGGTCTCGTCGTGGTCGGCGACCTCGTTGGCCAGGGCACCGAAGAGCGCGACTCCGCGGTCGGCGAGACCGTCAATCTGGCGGCGCGTCTGCAGGCGCTGGCGCCGCCCAATGGCGTTGTGATCTCCGCCTCGACGCAATCGCTGCTGAAGGGGAAGTTCGATTACCGCAATCTCGGCACCCATGCCCTGAAAGGTATCTCGGAAAAAACCCAGGCCTGGCACGTCGTGCGGGCGACCCGGGTGGAGACCCGCTTTGCCGCCGCCATGGGCACGCGGCTGACGCCCCTCGTCAATCGCGAGGAGGAAATCGCGCTGCTGATGGGGCGCTGGCAGCAGGTCAAGGAGGGCGACGGCCAGGTCGTCGTCAAGTTCGGCGAGCCCGGCATCGGTAAGTCCCGCATCATCCGGGAGATCTTCGAGCGCATCGCCGGCGACCGGCACGGTCAGGTCTCGTTCCAGTGCTCGCCCTATTACACTTCCACCGCGTTCTACCCGTTCGTCGAGCAGCTCAAATTCTCGCTCGGCCTCGATCGCGAGGATGCGTCCGCGCTGTCGTTGGCGAGCCTGGAGACGGCGATCGCCGCCGCGCACGGCGATGTCGAGCAGGTGGCGCCGCTGTTTGCCGCGCTGCTGTCGATACCGACCGGGGAGCGCTATCCGCCGCTCGACCTCTCGCCGCAGCAGCAGAAAGACGCCACGGTCGCAGCTCTGGTCAACCATTTCCTCGGCCTCGCACGCGAGATGCCGCTGGTGATGGTCTTTGAGGACCTGCACTGGATCGATCCGACCTCCCGCGAGGTGGTCGACCTCCTGGTCGACAGGGTGCAGAACCGGCCGATTCTCGCCATCCTCACTGCGCGCTCCGAATTCCAGCCGAGCTGGAACGCGCATTCGCACATCACCACGCTGGTGCTGAACCGGCTCAGCCGGCCGTTGCGCACGACGCTGGTCGAACGTGTCGCAGGGCGCGAGCTTCCCAAGGAGGTCGTCGAGGAGATCATCGTCAAGACCGACGGCGTGCCGCTGTTCCTGGAGGAGCTGACGAAGACGGTCCTCGAATCCAACCTCCTGACCGAGCGGCACGGGCGCTATGTGCTGTCGGGCCCGTGGCGGCAGCTTGCCATCCCGGCAACGCTGACGGATTCACTGATGGCGCGTCTCGACCGGATGGGCCCCTTCAAGCGTATCGCACAGATCGGCGCCACCATCGGCCGCGAATTCTCCTACGAGACGCTGCACGCGGTCGCCAACACGCCGGCGGAGCAGATCGAGGCGGCGCTGACGCACCTGGAGGAAGCCGGGCTCATCATGCGCCGCGGTCATCCGCCCGATGCGCTCTACTCCTTCAAGCACGTCATGATCCAGAACGCGGCGCATGCGAGCCTGCTGCACAGCGAACGGCGCAAGCTGCATGCGAGTATCGCCCAGGTGCTTGTCGAGATGTACCCGGAGAAGACCGAGCGCGAGCCGGAGCTGCTCGCCCATCACCTCACCGAATCTGGCCAGAGCGAGGGCGCGGCCAGCTTCTGGCTCAAGGCCGGCAAGCAGGCGGCGAGGAGCGGCGCCAATCTGGAGGCGATCGGACATCTGCGCCGGGGCTTGAGCGTCGTGCAGGCCAATGCGCGTATGCAGGGCGCCGACGAGATGGAGCTCGAGTTGCGCATTGCGCTCGGCAATGCGTTGATCGCAGCCAAGGGCTATGCCGTGCAGGAGGTCGAGGAGAACTATATCCGTGCGCTCGAGCTCGGCCAGCAACTCGAGGACGACGAAAAGGCGTTTGCAGCCACCCGCGGCCTCTGGGTCTGTCACTTCATCCGCGCCGATCTCACCCGCGCACACGATCTCAGCGTTGAGCTGCTGAAATTCGCCAAGCGGGAGCGGTTGAACGAGCAGGCGGAGCCGGCGCAGCAGACCGGCTATCTGATCGAGGCGCACCGTTCGATCGCGATGACGATGCTGTATCGCGGGCGCTTCGCCGCCGCGCAGCATCATCTGCATCGCTGCATCGATCTCTACAGCCCCGACCTGCACTCCGATCTGATGGAGCGTCACGGCACCGATCCCGGCGTCGTCTCGTTGTCTTATCTCGGCTATCTCCTCTGGTTCCTGGGGCAGCCTGACGCGGCGCGCCAGCACAGCGAACAGGCAATCCAGCTTGCGGAGAAGATCCGCCATCCTTTCTCGCTCGCCTTCGCATTGGTGTTCGGCGCCTATCTCAGCCAGCATCTGCGCGACATCGAGGGCACGCGCGACCATGCCAATCGCGCCATGATCATCGCCACCGAGCACAATTTCCTGCACTGGAAGCAGCAGGCCACGATCCTGCGGGGCTGGGCGCTGGCGCAGCTTGGCGAAGCCGAAGAAGGCATCACCCAGATGCGTTCCGGCCTCGATGAATACGAGGCGATGGATTCATGGCTCGCCGGCTGCTGGTTCCGCTGCCTGCTCGCGGAGGCCTACGCCAAGGTCGGCATGCGCGATGCCGCCCTGCGTGCGCTGGACGGTGCTCTTGCGACCGCAAGACGGACCGGCGATCACTCCTACCTCGCCGAGGTCTATCGCCTGCAGGGCGAGATCACGCTATCGGATGGCGATCCGGTCTCGGTGCAGGAGGCCGAAGACCTGTTCGGCCTGTCGCTGGAGACGGCGCGCAAGCAGAGCGCTTTGTCGTGGGAGCTCAGGACCGCCGTCAGCCTGGCGCGGCTGTCGCTCGAGGCCGGCAAGCGCGAACAGGCGAGCCTGTTGCTCTTGCCGATCGTCGGCAAGTTCAACGAGGGGTTTTTGACGCCCGACCTGAAGCTGGCCATGCAGCTCGTGCACGAGCTCGGGGGCGAAGCGCCCGTTCGTCCGCAAATTCCGCGAAATGAGTGAGCTGTCCGCGGCGCGTGCCCGCTACGCAGCGCTGATTGCCAGGCGGGAGCGGATTGCCTCGCCACGCCTGCTCGAAGCTCTGGCGAAGGTGCCGCGCGAGGAGTTTCTTGCGAAGGGCCCTTGGCGGATCAAGAGCGCGGCGGCACGCAGCTATCGGCTGACGCCCGACGCCGATCCCATTCATCTCTACGACAATGTGCTGGTCGCCATCGACGCGCGCCGCAAGCTCGACACCGGGCTGCCGAGCTTGTGGGCGCACTTTATTGATCTGCTCGATGTCGGAGAAAAGGATCGCGTGGTTCAGATCGGATGCGGGCTCGGCTATTTCTCGGCGGTCCTGTCGGAGATCGTGGGTCCGAAGGGCAGGGTGCACGCCATCGAATGCGATGAGCGGCTCGCCTTGCGCGCCGCGGCCTATCTTCGCGCTTATCACAATGTCGAGGTCATTCATGCTGACGGCAGTACGGACATCATCGATCCGGTCGACGTCATCATCGTGCATGCCGGCTTCTCGCATCCGCATCCGCTCTGGCTCGGTGCGCTCCGCCCGCGCGGTCGCCTGCTGGTGCCGCTGACGCAGCGGGACCGCGAGGGTACCGCCCTCAAGATCACGCGCAAGGGCAAGGGGTTCGAGGCCGAGGCTGTGCAGCAGATCCGGATCTTTCCCGGTCATGGCCGTGGCGTGACGGCGCTCGACGATCGCGTCGCCGATTGGTGGCAGCGAGCAGCGTCGCTGGCGCCGCTGCGCTTTCGCGGCATCGCGCAGGGGCTGCCGTCGGATGGCTAATAATTCGTTTCGTTTTACCTTGATTGCGAATCGAAGTTTCAAATACATCGCCTCGCTTGTATGAGTGCGGTCCGATGGCCATTTGAGCACGCATGATGCATTCCGTTGCCCTGCTGACCGCCAGCTATGCCAAGGATATCGAGCGCTTCTCGCTGCTCAGCGAGAGCATCGACACCTGGCTCTCGGGTTACACGCGGCATTATGTTCTTGTTAACGATGAGGACGTGCCGCTGTTTGCGCAGTTCGCATCCGACAAGCGAGTCATCGTTCCGGCTTCGCGCTACCTGCCGAAATGGCTCTGGGCGCTGCCGCCGGCGCTGAAATTCATCAGCAATCGCCGCGTCTGGCTGTCGCTGCTGTCGTCACCTGTTCATGGCTGGCATATCCAGCAGATCCTGAAGATTGCCGGCGTGCTCAACGCTCCCGAGCAACGCGTCTGTATTCTGGATTCGGACAATCTGTTCTTCCGCGAATTCGACGTCGGCCAGTATGCCGGCGCCGAGAAGACGCCATTATTCGTGACGCGCAACGGCATCGACGCCGATCATCCCCTGCATGTGCTGTGGCTCCGCACCATCGATCAGCTTCTCGGGATCAAGGATCGATCGTTCCCGGCCGACGATTACGTCGGCAATGCGCTGGTCTGGGACAAGGACGCTGCGCGCGCGATGACCGACGCCATCAAATCGGCGACGGGCCTCAGCTGGGCTCTGGCGCTGTGCCGGAAGAAGAAATTCTCCGAGTACCTGCTTTACGGAAACTTCGTCGCGAACTCGCCCAAACATCTGGCGGCCCATCGCGTGACGGAAGACAGCATTGCCGTCTCGCATTGGGACGATACCCGCCTCGACCGCGCCGCGATCGAAGCCATGATGGCTGCCGCATCGCCCGAGCAGGTCGCGCTCTGCATCCAGTCTTATTCGTCGACATCCATCGACGACATCAGAGACGTGTTCCGCCTGAATTCGCGGGACCGTCGCGGTCCCAGCCTGTCTCCCGATCACATGGGCGATACGACCGCACTCGAGGCGCCGAAGACGCGCTAGAAACCGCGCGTCGGGCTTTACGCGTCCTTCGTGAATTTGCTGATCACGTCCATGAACGGTTTTGGCTTGAACTCGCCGTCGAGCGGCAGCGGGCGGTTCGGCTGCTTGTCCGCGCGTTTGAAAGTGCCGTTGATCCAGCTGTAGCGATCCGAGATGCCCCATGTCAGGATCGAGCGAACCGGTCCGCTGGTCGAGATCGCCGTCAGCAGGTCGTCGACGCGCTTGGCGACGATGGCGTCGCGCTCCGAAGCAGTTCCGGTGAGCTTCTGATCATCGACGTCGAGTTCGGTGACGAAGACCTCGAGGCCCCATGATCTCAGCTCGGTGACGAACTCCGCGAGTCCATGGGTGTCGATCTCGAGTTCGGCATGCAGATGCGATTGCAGCCCGACCGCGTGCAGCGGCACGCCCTGGTCGAGGAGGCTCATGATGAGGTTGCGATAGGCCGCGCGCTTGGCGATGAACGAATCTTTTGCGGACTCGATGTCGTATTCGTTGATCGCGAGCTTGACGTAAGGGTCGGCCGCGGCCGCGGTGCGAAACGCCAGCGGAATCCAGCGATCACCGAGGTGCTGCGTCCAGAACGTATCGCGCCGGTCGGTGACGCCTTTAGGATTGTCCGGGATGGGCTCGTTGACGACGTCCCAGGAGGTCAGCTTGTCCTTGTAATAGGACACGACGGTGTTGATGTGATCGACATAGGCGCGCTCGACGCCTTTGGAATCCTTGATCTGCTTGGTCCAGTCTGGAATGTCGTGATACCAGGCGAGCGCGTGGCCGCGCATGCTCAGGTCGTTCTTCTCGGCGAAATCATAGATGGCGTCGGCACGCTCGAAGGCGAAGGTGTGCGGGTCCGGCCGCAGCATTGGCCATTTCAGTTCGAGCACCGGCACCACTTGGGTGCAATAGGTGCTGATGGCCTCGCCGAGCCGCGGATCGGCTTGCAAATCCCACAGCGTGGCAGCGGCGCCATAGCCCTGATGGCGCTGCGCAAATTTCGATACTGGTGCCGCGGATACTGACGCGCCCGCCGCGAGCGCGGCGGCGCTGCCGAGGAGGAATTCGCGTCTGTCGAGCTTGGTCACGTGGCTGCAGTCCTTTCGGAACCAACGCGCCATCGTACCAAGCGGCGCCTTCCGACGCCGCGGTTTCCTGTTGTTGGGTTAATTGTTGCGAACAGTCTGTCAGCGCATCCGACGCTGCATCACGGCTTCAGCGATCCCGTAGTAATGAAGCGCGCCCTTTTCGAGCGTGAGATTGTCCATCACATAGTCGCGAGGCGCGAAGCCGCCCGCGGTCACCTGCGACCAGAAGTCGCTCCAGCCGGAGATGAAGCCGGCTGTGTCGATGAAGGTGCGGCCGCAACGCGCATCGAAATAGGGCACCGAGGACACGCCGCCTTCGTATCGCACCTTGTCCGGAAAATACGCCGGGTCCTGCCACGGGCCGCCGCGATCCCAGGCGAAAACGGGCACGCCGCTCGATAGCGCCTGCTGGCAGGCAATGCCCTGGCTCTCGTGTTCGCACAGGAAAACCATGCTGCGGCAACGGGCCAGCGCCGCCTTGTAGCCGTCTTCGTTGTAACGGCCGTAGCGGATCACCTCGACCGATCGGCCGCTGGCTTCGAGATGCCTGCGGATCGGACCGATTAGCTCGCTCTCATAGCGCTCGTGGTCCCAGCGCACCTTGTCATAGAGCAGCACGTCGATGCTCTTCTGCGCTGTTGGTGTCGGGGTCCACAGATCGGTCTCGATGCCGACCGGCCAGACCTCGATATGGGGCCAGTACGGCCGGCACATCTGCGCATACCAATCGCAGGGCACCAGGATGGTCCTGGTGTGGAGATCTTTCAGGTGCCCAGGCGCATCCACCGGATGGTTGTACATGGCAACGCCGAGCAGGAGCGGGTTCTTCCATTCGAACCAGTCCAGCACGAAGGGGCGCCCGATGATGCAGGCGAGCTCGTTCGGGTGCTTGCGGATATAGCCGTAGTCGTTGACGCGATAGCGGATGCCCACCCGGTCGAGCCCCGCACAGAGATTGAGGAACACGCGCCGCTGTCCGCTGATCCAGGACTTGCCGAGCAGCATCCGCCGCAGCACCGGGCGGACGTGGCGGTCGCCCGGAAACCAGCGGTCATCCCGCTCCTCGAAGAACAGATTGAGCGTCATCCGCTCGTCCCCGGGGGCGGCCGGAACCAGGGACGCATCTGTCCCGCCATGGGGCAGGGAGGCCGAATTTGCCCTGATACGCTCGGCAACATCCATCTTAGTCACGTCCACGCATTGTCTGGAGGTCGGGCGACCTCCTGAAATCATGGTTTCTTTTCGGTGATCGCGGCGGCCCGTTCAAGGACAGGGCAAATTTAACGCTAACGCGCGAAAGCGGTGGGGCGGCCCCATTCGGCCGCCGATTTGCAGACTTAAATGACTATCCTGGGAGATGCTGCGACGCGGTCCATCGCCAAGCCTTCGATCATCAAGCCTCTAATCGTCACGCCAAGGTCCAACTGATTAACGGCCGCTCGATTTCAAGGCCGGTCCCGTGCACGCATGCTGAATCGCCATTTCTCCATTTATCTCGTTGCCTACATCCTGCCCGCGGCGGTGGGCTTCTTCGCCGTCACCGCCTACACGCGGCTGCTGACGCCCGCGGAGTATGGCGTCTATGTCGTCGGCATCAGCATTGCCGGCATTTTGGGCGCGATCTTCTTCGCCTGGATCAAGCTGTCGGTGTCGCGCTACCAGGCCATGTCGGCAGAGGTGGATTTTCGCGGGACGGCGATGGTCGCGTTCGCGCTCACAGTCGTTGCCATGTGCGCCGCGACCCCGCTGGTGTTCCTGTTCCGCAGCGACGTCAGTGTCGAGCTGGTGCTCGCCAGCATGTTCGTCGCGATCATGTCGAATGCGGTCGATGTCGGCCAGGAGTTCGAGCGCGCCAAGCTGCGTCCCTATCGCTTCGCAGCGATCTCGATCGTGCGCAGCGTGTCGAGCGTCGGCTTCGGCCTGCTCGGAATCTGGCTGGGCTTCGGCGGCATGGGCCTGCTCGCGGCGTTCGGCCTGGGCTCGCTGACCGGCATCGTTCTCAATCTCGCCGGTGATCGCACCAAAATCGCCGCTTTCCAGCGCAGCCAGTTCATGCAGCTGGCGCGCTACGGTCTGCCGCTGACGCTGGCCGGACTTTCGGTCGCGGTCTACTCGGCCAGCGACCGCCTCATCGTCGCCTATCTCCTCGGCAAGGACGCCGCCGGCATTTTCGGCGTTGCCGCCGACCTGCCGCGCCAGTTCATGGTCATGATCGCCTCCAGCGTCGCCGCGGCCACGGTGCCACTGGTGTTCCGCTCGCTCTCGGAGAAGAACAATGACGCGACGCGGGAGCGGCTGACCGAGAGCCTCGAACTGCTGCTCGTGGTCGTCGCGCCCGTGGCCGTCTGGCTTGCGCTCGCGGCGGACCAGGTCGCCGGCACGCTGGTCGGCGTCGATTTCCGCGCCGGCGTCTCGGCGCTGCTGCCGACCCTGGTGCTCGCCCGTTTCTTCGGCATCGCCAATCAGTTCTACGTCCAGATCAGCTTTCAGCTCGCCGAGCGGCCGTTCATGCTGGCGGCGCAGTCGTTCCTGACGCTGGTCGTGAGCATCGCGTTGATGTTCGCACTGGTCGCAGGCTACGGCATTTACGGCGCCGCGCTGGCGACGCTCGCGACCGAGGCGATCGGCTTCGTCGTCGCCGTCGCGCTGATGCATCGTGCCTATCCCGTGCCATTCGATGTGATGAGACTCGCCGGCGTTGCGGCGTCGGCCGCGGCCATGGCGGGGACGATCTGCGTCGCGCGGTCGCAGGTCAGCGGCACTGGCTTCGTGGCGCTCATCATCGTGAGCGTTGCAGGCGGTCTTGCTTACATCACGGCTGCGTGGCTGTTGAACGTCGCGAACGTGCGGACGCTGTCGCTGCGCTTCCTCAGGACCTTCAATCGCAAGCCACTGGGCGTCTGACCGCCCAACGCAGCGCAGCCCGGTCCAAAGCGCCGCCTGTCGCGCACTATTTCTCCTTGCGTTCTATTCCTTGTCGCGGAATGTTGCAGACGAGCCGGGCGACCGTGTCAGTTTTCATGCCGGCCGGGCCGAGCCATGCTCCGTTGCGCTTGAAAAGCAAGGTTCGTTCTGCTCATTAGGGTTTCGAAATTGCGCTGCATCATGCGCAAAAAAGCCCGTCGACTAAAGTCGATAGCCAGCGAGGAAACAAAATAATGCGCAAGCTCACTTTGGCCATTGCCGTGATTGCCCCGATGCTCGGCCAAGCAGCGTCGGCCGAGGATACCATCAAGATCGGCTATATCGATCCGCTTTCCGGCGGCGGTGCCAGTGTCGGCGAGGGCGGCCTCAAGACGTTCCAGTATCTGGCCGACGAGATCAACGCCAAGGGCGGCATCCTCGGCCACAAGGTCGAGATCCTGCCGCTGGACAACAAGACCAATCCGCAGGAAAGCCTGGTGCAGGCCCAGAAGGCGATCGACGCCGGAGCCCACTACATCACCCAAGGCAACGGCTCCTCCGTCGCCGCTGCACTGGAAGACTTCGTCACCAAGAACAACACGCGCAATCCCGGCAAGGAAGTTCTGTACTTCAACTACGCCGCTGTCGATCCGAGCCTGACCAACGAGAAGTGCAGCTTCTGGCATTTCCGCTGGGATGCCAGCTCCGACATCAAGATGGAGGCGCTCACCAACTACATGAAGGACGTCCCGTCGATCAAAAAGGTCTATCTGATCAACCAGGACTATTCGTTCGGCCAGTCCGTGCGCTCCGATGCGCGCAAGATGCTGGGCGCGAAGCGGCCTGACGTCCAGATCGTCGGCGACGAGCTGCACCCGCTGCTCAAGGTGACGGACTTCTCCCCCTACATCGCCAAGATCAAGGCGTCGGGCGCCGATAGCGTCGTCACCGGCAATTGGGGCCAGGACTTCGCGCTGCTGCTCAAGGCAGCGGCCGATGCCGGCCTGAAGGTCAACTGGTACACCTATTATGCCGGTGGCGCCGGCGGTCCGACCGCGATCAAGCAGACCGGTCTCGATCACCAGGTCTTCCAGATCACTGAAGGTTTCCCCAACTCCGGCAATCAGACCGCGATGGATTTCGAGAAGGCCTTCCGCGCCAAGGTGAACCTATCCCTGTGGTATCCTCGTGCCGTCAACGAGATGCGCATGTTCAAGGCTGCGGCCGAGAAGGCGAATTCGATCGATCCGGTAAAGGTCGCAGCGGCGCTCGAGGACATGAAGTTCGACGTCCTCGACGGCGGACAGGGCTTCATGCGCAAGGACGACCATCAGTTCTTCCAGCCGATCTACGTCTCTTCCTTCGGCAAGCTCGCCGCCAACGAGCCGTTCGACGAGGAGGGCACCGGTTGGGGCTGGCATCTGGTTTCCCGGGTCGATACGCCGCAGGCCATGGTCTCCACGACCTGCAAGATGGTGCGCCCGTAATCACGGAGTACGTCGCCATCCCGCACCGCGACCGGTTGCGGGAGGGCGGCGGCCGGAATGCAATTGATCGCCTGGACGAGGTTCGCCGGGGCCATGCGGCCCCGGATATTCATGAGTGAGCCGTGCTTGAACTCGTTGTCATTTCGACCCTGAACGGTGTGCTGTTCGGCATGCTGCTCTTCCTGCTGTCGAGCGGGCTCACCGTCATCTTCAGCATGATGGGCGTGCTCAATTTCGCCCATGCCAGCTTCTACATGCTCGGCGCGTTCTTCGGCTTCCAGCTCACCAAATGGATCGGCTTCTGGCCGGCGCTGGTGCTGGCGCCGCTTCTGGTCGGCGCGATCGGGATGGCGGTGGAGCGCTACGGCCTGCGCAACACCCACAAGCACGGCCATGTCGCCGAGCTGCTGCTGACCTTTGGTCTGGCATTCGCGATCGAAGAAATCGTCTCGATGATCTGGGGCAAGAGCCCGCTCGATTACCGCGTGCCGGCTTTGCTGGATTTCCCGGCCTTCACGATCTTCTCGACCAACTATCCGGCCTACAAGATTTTCATGCTGGCCGTCTCGGTCGTCATTTTCGTGGCGCTTCTGGTCGTGCTCAAGCGCACCCGCGTCGGCCTCATCGTGCAGGCGGCGCTGACGCATCCGCACATGGTCGGGCATCTCGGCCATAATGTCGGGCGTGTCTTCATGGCCGTGTTCGGGGTCGGCAGCGCGCTGGCCGGTCTTGCCGGCGTCATTGCAGGTCCCGCGCTGGTGACGCAGTCCGACATGGCCGCCTCGCTCGGGCCCATCCTGTTCGTGGTCATCGTGTTCGGCGGCCTCGGCTCCCTGCCGGGCGCCTTCATCGCCTCGCTCGTCATCGGCCTGGTCCAGACCTTTGCCGTGGCGCTGGATGGCTCGCTCGCGAGCGCCTTCGGGCCGCTCGATCCGTCGGCGGGTCCGTCGGTTCTCACCGACATCTGGAACGTCACGATCGCGCAGGTCGCGCCGATCGTTCCGTATCTTCTGCTCGTGATCATTCTGATCGTACGCCCCATGGGCCTGATGGGGACGCGCGAATCATGACCACGGCCCCGACTTCGACTTCCAAGGTGGCGGCGGATGCGTCCGGCGGAAGCCTGCGCTTCTACGGCGTCTGGCTGCTCGGCATCGCCGCGCTGATCGTGCTGCCGATGATCTTCTCCTCCGGCGGCTCGCTCACCTCCTTCAGCCTGATCGGCATCGCGATCGTGTTCGCGCTGTCCTACAACATCCTGCTCGGCCAGACCGGCCTGTTGTCGTTCGGTCATGCCGTGCATTACGGCCTCGGCGGCTTCGCCGCCTGCCACATGATGAATGCGGTTGTGTCGCACGGCTGGCCGATCCCGCTGCCTTTCATCCCGCTGTTCGGCGGGCTCGGCGGCCTTGTCTTCGCTGTTATCATCGGCTGGGTGATGACCAAGCGCGCCGGTACGGTGTTTGCGATGATCTCGCTCGGCATCGGCGAATTGGTGGCGTCCTCATCGCTGATCCTGCGCTCGGTGTTCGGTGGCGAGTCCGGCATCACCACGGACCGCACCGCGTTGCCGAAGATGCTCGGCTGGTCGTTCGGGCCGCAGCTTCAGGTCTATTATCTCATTGCGTTCTGGCTGGTGCTGTCGGCAATCGCGATGTACGCGCTGACCCGGACGCCGCTGGGACGGATCAGCAATGCGGTCCGCGATAATCCCGAACGCGTCCAGTTCATCGGCTACGATCCGCACGTGGTGCGCTATCTCGCCTTCTGTTTCGCCGGGTTCTTCGCCGGCGTCGCGGGCGGGCTTGCCGCGATCAATTTCGAGATCGCCAACTCCGCCTATCTCGGCGCAATCCAGTCCGGCCTCGTGCTGTTCTCGACCTTTATCGGCGGCACCGCCTATTTCTTCGGCCCGATCCTCGGCGCCATCCTGGTGACCTACCTGCAACTCGGGCTGACCAACCTCACCGGCGTCTGGCAGCTTTATTTCGGCATCATCTTCATCGGCATCGTGATGTTCTCGCCCGGCGGCATCGCCGGCCTGTTGATGATGCACCGACCGCTGATCCGTGCCGGGACGCTGTGGACCGTGATCCCATCCTATCTCGTTGCGATCGTACCCACGGTCGCACTGGCGTGCGGCGTGATCCTGACAATCGAGACCGTTGCACGTTTCTCCGGCGGCGATCCCATCAACCTGTTTGGCATTGCCTTCAACCCGACCTCGCCGGTGACCTGGATTGCCGCGGCCGTTCTCGTCGTTGGCGGCTTCTTCGTCGCGCGGCTGACCTGGCGACGGATCGCAGATGCGTGGGACAGGGCTGCGACGGTCGCCCGTGACCGGGGGTATCTGGCATGAGCGCAGCGATCGAAGTCCGCGCCGTCGAAAAGCGTTTCGGCAATGTCAGCATCATCCGCGACCTCAATCTCACCGTCGCCAAAGGTGAGCGTCACGCCATCATCGGCCCCAACGGCGCCGGCAAGTCCACGACGTTCAACTTGATTAGCGGCCACATCAAGCCGACCTCGGGAGAGGTGAGGCTGAACGGCGACGTGATCTCGGGCCTGCGGCCCTTCGAGATCAATCGTCGTGGCTTGTCGCGTTCGTTCCAGGTCACCAACGTGTTCGCGCGCATGACGGTCTGGGAGAACGTGCGCTGCGCCGTGCTTTGGGCGACGGGGCATCGCTACGCGTTCTGGAAGAATGTCGACAGTCTGCCCGAGGTGCGCGAACGCACCGCGCAGATCCTGGACGATATTCATCTCACGCATCGGCGTGACGTGCCGGCTGGTCTCTTGACCTACGCCGAACAGCGCGAGCTCGAGATCGGCATCACCATCGCCAGCGGTGCCACCGTCGTCATGCTGGACGAGCCGACCGCGGGCATGAGTCACGCCGAGACCGACCGCGCGGTGTCGCTGATCCGCCGGCTGACCGAGGGCAAGACGCTCGTCATCGTCGAGCACGACATGAGCGTGGTGTTCGGCCTTGCCGACCGCATCTCGGTGCTGGTCTACGGCCATATCATCGCCTCGGGCACGCCGGAAGAGATCCGGCGTGATCCCAAGGTCAAGGAAGCCTATCTCGGCGAGGAAGCGCACTGATGCTCGAGGTCAGGGATCTCCACGCCTATTACGGCAAGAGCCACATCCTCCAGGGCGTCGATCTCGACGTCGCCGCCGGTGAGGTCGTGAGCCTGCTCGGCCGCAACGGCGTCGGGCGTTCCACGACGGTCAAGGCGATCATGGGCGAGGTCGCCCCGCAAGGCACGATCCGCTTCAAGGGCAAGGACATCGCGGGCCTGCCCAGCTACAAGATCGCGCGTCTCGGCCTTGGCTACGTGCCTGAACATCGTGATATCTTTCCGAGCCTGACGGTGCGGCAGAATCTGCTGCTCGGCATCAAGGACACGCGCCGTCCCGGCAAGTGGCGGCTTCAGGACATGCTCGACATGTTCCCCAATCTCGCCGCCCGCGCCGACACGGCTGCCGGCGTGCTGTCCGGCGGCGAGAAGCAGATGCTCACGACGTGCCGGACGTTGATGGGCGATCCCGATCTGATCATGATCGACGAGCCGACCGAAGGGCTCGCGCCGCTGATCGTGCAGCAGGTCGGCGATCTCATCGCCCGCATTGCGGAGGCCGGCGTCGCCATTCTCCTCGTCGAGCAGAAGCTGTCGATCGCGATGCGCATCTCCAAGCGCGTCTACATCATGGGCCACGGCCGCGTCGTGTTCGAAGGCACGCCTGATGATCTCAAGGCCAACGCCGCCGTGCGGCAGGAATGGCTCGAAGTCTAAGCACTGACCAGCGCATCGGCGCCTCAGTGAACCAATTCTCTGTGATTCGGGTCACACCCCTGCCGCCGCTCTAGCGGCGGGCATTCTGCCGCAGTGCCGCCGCCAGCTCCTGGCCAGCCCCGGCGGCGAGCCGCCCTTCCGCCTGCGCGGACCGTCGTATATGAGAGTTTCGCCGGCGGAACGGACCCAATATCGCCGGAAACGGAACAGATGGTGGCTGCGAATTCTTAATCCAAACAGCGCAATCTGACCGATGATCGAAAGTGCGGACAGGCAATCGGGGAATGGCATGAAAGACCTGATGACGACGGCGCAATCCAATGGAGCGATGCGGCGTTGGGGGCCTCCCGGAATTGTGATGTTCGCAGCGGCGCTCGCCCTGACCACGCTGACCTCCGCCGCCATGGCGGCGAAGCAGCCGCGCCAGACCGCCGAGGCGGTGGCGCCGCGCGAGGCCGGCGAGCCGATCATGGCGATCGTCTCGATCAAGAGCCAAAAGGTCACGTTCTATGATTCCGAGGGCTGGATCCTGCGGGCGCCGGTCTCGACCGGCACGACCGGGCGCGAGACGCCCGCCGGTGTCTTCGCCGTCGTCGAGAAGGACAAGGACCATCACTCCTCCATGTATGACGATGCCTGGATGCCGAACATGCAGCGCATCACCTGGAATGGCATCGCGCTGCATGGCGGGCCGCTGCCCGGCTACGCGGCCTCGCATGGCTGCGTGCGCATGCCGTTCGGTTTCGCCGAGAGCCTGTTCGACAAGACCAGCATCGGCATGCGGGTGATCATTTCGCCTAACGACGCGGCTCCGGTCGATTTCTCGCATCCCTCGCTGTTCGTGCCGAGCAGGGAGGCCCTTGCGGCGGCGCCTGCGCGTGCCGACAAGCTCTCCGCCGAGGCGGAGGAGGTCGCCCAGGCCGCCGACGAAGCCAAAAAGGCCGCGGCGGCAGCGGCGAAAGACGCGCAATCGATCCCGGCACAGCTGCGCAAGCTCGAACAGCAGAAGGCCCGCGCAGATGCCGAGAACGCCTATGCGGACAAGCTGGTCGCGAATGCCAAGAACGACCAGGCCAAGGCAAAGGCCGACGAACTGAAGCAGAAGGCCGCGACCAAGGCCGCGGATGCAGCAACCCAGCTCGACGCCGCCAAGGCCGCCGCACAGCCCAAGCGCGATGCTGTGGCCACCACAAAGGAGGCGGCCAAGGTCGCCGCCGCCAAGAAGGCCGATGCGGTGAAGGCTGCGACCGACGCCAAGCTCGCGCTCGAACCGGTCTCCGTCTACATCAGCCGCGCAACGCAGAAGCTCTACGTCCGTCGCAATACCCACAAGCCCGCGCCGGATGGCGGCGGCGAGGTGTTCGACACCAGCATCGAGGTTCCCGTCACCATTCGCAATCCCGACCAGCCGCTCGGCACGCACATCTTCACGGCGATGGCCAAGACCGACACGGGCCTGCGCTGGAGCGTGGTCAGCATCGACGAGGGGGACGATGCCAAGGACGCACTCGATCGCATCACCATCCCGCAGGAGGTGTGGGACCGCATCGGGCCGACCGCCTTGCCGCGCTCGTCGATCATCGTCTCGGACGAGCCCTTGAGTGCCGAGACCAACTACCGCACCGAGTTCGTCGCGGTCCTGAGCAACCAGCCCCAGGGCGGCTTCATCACCCGCAAGCCGACCGCGCCGATGGCGATCGCCAGCGACGATGGCTGGGATAACGGCGGCAACGGCTTCGGCTTCTTCTTCCAGCCGCGCGATCCCTATGTGCAACCGGCCAATCCGCGTCGGCGCGGCGGTCAATACCAGTACTACCAATCGACGCAGCCGATGCAGCGGAGCTTCTGGTAACGCGTGAAGCCGGGAGCGCAGCGGCTCCGGCCATTACGGCCGGGCTGTGATGACCAGGGCCTGAATCTTGGCTTCGATCGGCCCCGGACCGTGGCGTTTTCGAATCGCCTCGGCAACGGCGTCCGTTGCGGCCTCGAGCTTGCTCGCATCCCTGGCTTCGATCTCGCCGCGCAGCGGCGTTCCCTGGCAGTACGCGATCGCCACGTACTCGGCTGAGGGGCCGCGGCTCATTGCCGTCTTGGTTTCGATCGAGATGTCGCGGAAGCCCGCGCGCGCCAGGTCGGCCTTGATGGCGGCCTTGTCGTGATAGCCGTGCGGCGTTCGCGCCATGAAGAGCGGCGGATTGTCGGGAAACATCTTGCCAAGCGTGACGGTCGCATCATCCGCGAATACATTGTCCTCGATACGGTCCCAGACGCTGAACAGGTACGTGCCGCCGGGCTTCAACACGCGCTTCGCCTCGGCATAGCCCTTGCTGCGATCAGGAAAGAACATCGCACCGAACTGGCAGCAGACGACGTCGAACGTGGAATCGCCGAAGGGCAGCGTCAGCGCATCGGCTTGACGCCAGTTCATGCGGGGATCCTCACCCTGACGCTGCTTCGCAACTGCGAGCATAGGCTCATTGAGGTCGGTCGCGACATAGCGGACGTCAGGAGGCAACAGCGCTGCCACGGCTCTGGTGACGGCGCCGGTGCCGGCGGCGACCTCGAGCAGATCCGAGGGCGACAGCGCAGCGATGCGCCTCGCAAGATCGTCGGCGTAGACGGAGAAGATCAGCGGGACCAGATATTCGTCGTAGAGCTTAGGGACCGAGCCGGCGAAAACCTTGTCAGTCGCAGACATGCTTGCCTCGCTGAACCCTGGGACGGGAGGCGACATGCTAGCACGGATCCTCCGCCCGGCAACGGCGTGACCCGTCCCGGCACCGGCGAAGCAGAGGGCTTAAGGCTTCGCGCCGCCGACCTCGCGGATCGGGCGCGTACCGTCCCAGCTCAAAGCCGCCAGCCTGACCTTCTCGAAGAACGGACCCTTGGTGCCGCTGATGTCGGAGATCTCGACAATCGTGCCCGGATGCGCCTGCGTGTCGAAATAGGCGAAGCGTCCCTTGTCGCCCCCGATCTGGCCTTCGTGGCCGATCCTGTAGCCGAGCCCGATCGCCTTGTCGTAGAGCGCCTGATAATCGTGGCTCCAGTACGACATGTGCTGGAGGCCTTCGTGGCCGGCGTCCAGAAACTCCCTGTACAGCGAGGGCGCGTCGTTGCGCTGCTGGATCAGCTCGATCTGGAGATCGCCGGAATTCGCCAGCGCAATGCTCATCTCGACCGCGGAATCCCGGCCGCGATGGCGGAACCAGTCGGTCTTGACGCGGTCCATGTAGTACCAGGGGCCGACACCCATGACCTCGATCCAGTGCTTCATCGCGGCCTGGATGTCGCGCACCACATATCCGTTCTGGCGCACCGCGCCGAAGATGCGGCTCATGCCCGCGCTCCTCTCAAGCTGATCACTTGACCTCGATGCCGGCGTCCCTGGCAACCTGCTTCCAGGCCGCGATGTCGCGGGCGTTGATGTCGCGCTGCTCGTCGCCGGGGACGAATTGCGGGGTGATGCCGAGCCCCAAGAGCTTCTCCTTCACCTCGGCATCGCCGAGCGCCTCCTTCAGCGCCGCCGACAGCTTTGCTGCGATCGGTGGGGCGAGGCCCGCGGGCGCATACATGGCCCAGGACAGGCTGCGCTCGAACGGCACACCCTGCTCCTGATAGGTCGCAACCCCGGGCAGGCTCGGCGAACGTTCGCCGCAGGCGGCCAGCGCCTTGATCGAGCCGTCCTTCACCAGCGGTGTTGCGGTCGCCATGTCGAGTGTCGCCAGCGAGATGTGGCCGCCGAGCAAATCGCCGGCGAGTTTTGCGATGCCGTTGAACGGCACGTGCTCCATCTTGATGCCGCTCTGCTGCATCAGGATCTCGGCGCAGAACTGCCCGGTCGAGCCGATGCCCCAACTGCCGTACTGAATCGGCTCGCCCTTCCTGGCGAGCGCGATCAGGCCCTTGATGTCGTTGGCGGCAAAATCCTTGGTCGCCACCAGCATGATCGAGGACGTTCCGATGCGACCGATGGTCGTAAAGTCCTTGATCGAATCGTAGGGTAGTTTTGGATAGATCGCCGGCGCCAGCACATGCGTGGTCATGCCTCCGACGGTGATGGTGTAGCCGTCATTCGCAGAGGTCGCGACCATCTGCGTGCCGAGCGTGCCCGCAGCTCCGGTGTGGTTCTCGATATAGATGCTCTGTCCGAGCGTCTTGCCCATCCTGTCGGCGAGCAGCCGGCCGATGACGTCGCCGCCGCCACCGGCCGCGTAAGGCAGCAGCATCCTGATCTTGTGAGTAGGGTAGGCGGTGGGATCTTCGGCGCGCGCCGGCAGCGCCGCGGATAGGGTGAGCACCGACATCGCAACGATAGGCAGCGTCAGGATGGTTTGCCGCGCGGGCAAAAGGCGAGCGAAGAGCGCCATGGCGTTGTCCCCCAAATTGCTCTCCGCCTCTCAGATCGAGCGGAGTTGAATGCGGCCGCTTTTTTGCAGAGCCGTAGCTGCCGCGAATTGCGTTCGCCCGCGGGACGAACCATCGTTCGTCAGGTTGACTACTGAACGATCGTTCGTTAGTCAAGGCGGCATGGCTGTCCACACCACAAGCGCTCCGGAAGCGGCCGCGCCCACGACCCGCGAGCGCATCCTCGACGAAGCGCTCGATCTGTTTGCGCAGAGCGGTTATGGCGGCGCCTCGATGCGCGAGCTGGCGCGCCGCGTCGGCATCCGCGAGAGCAGCCTTTACAATCACTTCTCCGGCAAGGCGGCGATCCTGGAGGCGATCGTCAGCGAACACGGTCCTGCAAGCTCGGCGAGCCGGCTGGAGGAGCCGCGCTACAAGCAGCTGGCGCGCCAGCCCGCCGCGTTCTGCCGGCAGTTCGCGCTCGATCTCGTCGAGCAATGGTCCGATCCGCGCGAGCACCAGTTCCAGAAGGTCATCACCGCCGAGCGTAACCGCGTGCCCGGCATTCGCGCCAAGTTCGCCGACCAGTTTTACGCACGCGAGCAGCGTCTGATGACGGACTATTTTCGCGGCTTTGCGCTCGCCGGCCTCGTCGCGACGCCTGATGCGCGCGAGACCGCGCGGCTGTTCGCGGCCGGCCTCATCTATATCAGGCTCGAACATTACGTGATGGGCGCGGCACCTTCGCCGCGAGCGAAGGTGATCGAGGCGATCGACCGTTATCTCGCCTTCTTCCTGTCGCTGATTGCGGCGGACAAGGACAACAACAAGAAGCGAAAACCCAAGGGAGAGAACCGTGGCAAGGCTGCCCCTGATTGATCCGGAGACGACGAGCGGCGATATCCGCGCCTCGTTCGACCGCATGCCGGTCAAGCTGAACATCTTCCGCATGATGGCGCATGCCGAGGCCAACATGATTCCGGCGATGCGGCTCGGCAATTCGATCCTGCACAAGCAAAAGCTCAGCGCGGTGAACCGCGAGCTCTTGATCTTGCAGGCCGCGCAGTTGGAGGGCGGCGCCTATGAATGGCGCCAGCACGTGCCGATCGCGCTCGGGGTCGGCTGCACCCAAGCTCAGGTCGATGCGGTGGAGCACGCCGACTACGATGCCGCCGCGTTCAGCGAAGCCGAACGCGCGCTGCTGAAGTTCGGCCGCGAGGTGGTCGAGAACGTTCGCGTTTCCGAGGCAACCTTCACCGCTGCCCGGAAACATTTCAGCGACCAGGAGATCGTCGAATCCATCGTCGCACTCGGCTTCTACATGATGATGGCCCGCGTCACCGAAGCCACCGAGACCGATCTCGATCCGGCGGCCGGCATGAAGGTCTATGAGGGCGGCAAGAAGTAGGTAGCCGAGATGGCCGACACCGAGAGCAAGCCGGAACGCTACGTCCGCCCGCCCAGCACGGAGTCGTTGGGCGAAGCGCCGGGCAGAGACCGTCTGAAAGGCCGCCGCATCCTGATCGTCGGTGGCGGCCAGCGCGTGTTCGACGCGGCGACCGATCCGATCGGCAACGGCCGTGCCATGAGCATCCTTTGTGCGCGCGAAGGCGCGAAGGTTGTGGTGGCCGATCTCAATCGCACATCCGCCGAGCAGACGGTGAAGCGCATCACCGACGAAGGCGGCGAGGGCTTTGCGATCGCGGCCGATGTCACGTCGGAGGCGGATGTCCAGCGCATGATCGGGGAGGCCCACCGCGCCATGGGCGGCGTCGACGGCATGGTGCTGAACGTCGGCACCTTCGGCAAGACCGGGCTCGACAATGTCAGTCCCGACGAGTGGAACAGTATCTACGACGTCAATGTCCGCGGCCCGATGCTGTGTTGCCGCGCGGCCATGCCGCAGTTCGACAATGGCGGCGCCATCGTCTTCATCTCCTCGATCGCCGCGCTCAAGGCCGGTTCGCAGATGGCGGTGTACGATTCCTCGAAAGCCGCGCTTGGCGGCCTGATGCGCAACATCGCCCATCTCGGAGCGCGTCGCGGGATCCGCGCCAATCTCGTCTATCCCGGCCTGGTCGACACGCCGAACGGCCGCGAGGCCGGCGCCGGCCGTCCCAACCGCGGCAGGGGCCACATCCCGTTCGGCCGCCAGGCGACCGCATGGGAGATCGCCTACGCCGTGCTGTTCTTCCTGTCGGATGAAAGCGTCTACGTCACCGCGCAGACCCTTGCGGTGGATAGCGGGCTGAGCGGAATGTAGCGCCGCGCCTGTCGATGCACGCCGACCTCAAATTCACATTGCGCCCGCAATGATGTGCTAACATAGTCCCCGGACATGAAAGCCACGCTTCTGAAATCCGAAGACTATACCCGCTCGCCCTGGAAGAACGGCGGCGGCGTCTTTACCGATATCGCGGACGAGCATCGTCCCGGTGTGACGACCAGGGATTGGGACAGCCTGCTGTGGCGCTTCGCGTCCACGCCGATTGTGGCGCCGGGACCGTTCTCTCACATGCCCGGCATTGATCGCCTGCAGATGGTGACAGGCGGGCGCGGGCTGGTACTGAGGGCGCCCGGGCAGGAGTTCGACGAGCGCGAGCCCTTCATGACCGTCCGTTTCACCGGCGAGATGGAGATCGTGACCGAGCTCGAAGCCGGCCCGGTCGAGGTCGTCAACCTGATGGCGCGGCGCGGGGCGGCGGAGATCGAGCTCCTGGCACTCAAGGAACCCCGCGAGCGGCCATTGCTGTCAGGCACGCACCTCATCTATGCGGTTTCCGGTGATTGCTGCATTCAACTCGAGGGCAAGGAATACGTCGTTTCAAGCGGCTGCACATTGAAGATGGAGCTGTCTGCGGCCTCGAAGCTGAGCTTCGTTTCCGGCCTTGCCGTGCTGGGCTCGATCCGGCTCGTCGGCTAGGCGGCGGCCGCTGCGCACAATCCGTGCAACTGGCTAGGTTGACGCAACCCATTCGGAATACGATATCTGCGGCGATGCGGACCGCCGCCCAAGGCAAGTTAGATGGCCAGGACATGAACGCGCCCGACAACAATCCCGCTGCCACGCTTTCCGACGGCGTCATCGATTGGCTGACCAACGGCACGCGCGACCAGCGTTTCATCGACAACATCTTTGCCGAGATGTGCATCCGCCTGCAGCAGGCGGGCATTCCGCTCAAGCGCTCGACGCTTCATGTCCAGATCCAGCATCCGCAATGGCTGGGGGCCCGTATCATGTGGTCCGACGGCATGCGCGAGGCCGAGATTGGGCGGGTCGATTTCGACGTGAGGGGGCGTTCCGAATATATCGGCAGTCCCGCCAACGAGATGCAGGACGGCGCCACTGAAGTCCGCGAGAACCTCGAACGAGATCCCGCGCTCGGCCGCAAGCACGCACTCTATGACGAGATGCGGGCCAAGGGCCTGACCGACTATGTCGCCTGGCCGCTCTATCACACCCTCGGCAAGCGCCATCTCATCACCTTCGCGACGGACCGAAGCGGCGGTTTTGACGATGCGCATATCGCGGCGCTTAAGAAGGTGCTGCCGGTGCTGGCGCTGGTCAGCGAGATCCGCGTCAAGAATCGCCTGGCGCGCACGCTGCTGGAGACCTATGTCGGCTCCCATGCCGGCGAGCTGATCCTCGCCGGCGCCACCAGGCGCGGCACCGGAACCACGGTGCGCGCCGCGATCATGATCTGCGACCTCAGGGATTTCACCAAGATCTCCGATAATTGGCCGCGCGATGACGTCATCGATCTCCTCAACGATTATTTCGACGCGATGTCCGAACCGATCGCTCGGCACGGCGGCGAGATCCTGAAATTCATCGGCGACGGGCTGCTCGCCATCTTCCCGCTGAGCCAGCCCAATGCCTGTGCCAACCTCCTGCGTGCCGTCACCGAGGCCCGCGATGCCATGGTCGCGCTGAACGAGCGGAACAAGGGCACAGGCCGCGCGCCGCTGAATTATGGCATCGGCGTTCATGTCGGCGACGTCATGTACGGCAATATCGGCTCGAGCAGCCGGTTGGACTTCACCGTGATCGGCCCTGCCGTCAACATGGCCTCGCGCCTCGAGGCGCTCACCAAGCAGATCGGCAAGCCGGTGCTGCTGTCGCGCGATTTTGCCGAACTGGTGGCGCCGGAGTTCGAGCTGGAGCGCGTCGGTCAGCACGCCGTGCGCGGCTTCAGCGAACCGATCGAGCTGTTCGCATTTCAGCCGGGCGCCGGGCTCAACGACCGGGTTGCTTGATCGCGCGCTGTTGCCAAGCCGCAAACGTCCAACTACGTTTCGTTCAGGTCCGCCAAGATGGTCCAGCGATTGGCCGTAAATTCATGCCCAAATTCCTCCGCATCGGCCTGCATCAGTCGAACGTATCGGGATACACGTCGAAGGCATGGTGCGTGCGGCGGGTCGGCTCGGCGGTGTATCTGAAATGGGGCGCTGTCGAGGTCCAGGGCGCCGGCAAGAGCCGTAAGGTTTATTGGACGCGTCTGCCGCAGGAGAAAACGATCCGCTGCGGCACGGCGCAGCGCGCCCAGGACTACACCAGATCCGCGATCGCACGGCGGCGCAGCCATGATTATGAGCCGCTGACAGGCGCCATTCTGGCGCGGCGCAAATCCGCCAATGGCAGCGCCGAGCTCAAGCAGGCACTCGCCACGATCCTGATCGTCGACATCGTCGGCTCCACGGCAAAAGCGGCAAAGCTCGGCGATGCGCGCTGGACCAAGGTGATGGGCCTCTATTACGCGGCGGTCCGCAAAGAGCTGAAGTCCTCGCGCGGCAAGGAGGTCGTCACGACCGGAGATGGCGTGCTCGCGACCTTCAAGGCGCCGGCAGCCGGCATCAATTGCGCGACCGCGATCCAAAAGGCCGTGCGCACGCTCGGCCTGGACATCAGGGTCGGCCTGCACGCCGGCGAATATGCGATGAGCGGTGGCGAGATGGTCGGTCTCGCCTTCCATATCGGCACCCGCGTCGCCGCGAAGGCGCGCGCCGGCGAAGTCCTGGTCTCGAGCGCGGTCAAGGATCTGCTCGCCGCGCAATCACAGATTCGTCTGAGGGATCACGGCAGCCACCAGCTCAAGGGCGTACCGGCGCGGTGGCGGCTGTATCGGGTCGAGGACTGAAGGGGCCATGCCCCCTGCGCAACTGGTCCACTTCTGAGGCGAGGTCAGCCCTGGTCAGCGCGTTGGATGGCTGACGCGTACGCCGTTCGCTTTGTCGCGGTTGCGCCGCCCCGAAGCGAGCTCCTGGAGTTCGCGCCTGACAACATCCACGACGCCGACCCAGTCGCCTCGCTTGGGTTGCCTGAACAGCCGCATGGACTGATACCACGGACTATCGTCGCGGCGGAGCTGCCAGCGCCAGTCCGGGGTGAACGGCAACATCGTCCAGATCGGCGCGCCAAGCGCACCGGCAAGGTGCACGACGCTGGTGTCGACCGATATCACCAGGTCGAGGCAGCCGATCAGCGCGGCTGTATCGCTGAAATCCGCGAGCTGCTCCGTCAGGTCGATGATCTCAGGACGTTCGCGGAGGAAGGCCTTGTCCTGATGTCGGGCGCCTTTTTGCAAGGAGACGAACTGGACGTCGCAATCCAGCAGCGGCGCGAGTGTGCCCAATGGGACCGAGCGGTTGTGATCGTTCTTGTGATCTGGATTTCCCGACCAGACGAGACCAACGCGGAGACGATTGCGGGGACCGAGCCTCTCGTCCCAGGCCTTCACCTGCGCCGCGGTCGCCGCCGGAACATACGAGTCCGCGAAGGGGATCGTATCGAGCCGCGTTCCGAACACCAGTGGCAGGCCTCCGAGAGGGCAGTGCAGGTCGAATGCCAGCGACGTTGCAGACGGCCGAGTGACACAATGGGCGACGCCGGACACCCCGGCCAGGAGCTGCCGGATCGGCGCCTGAACCTCCAGAATGACACGTGCCCCGAGTGCGGCGGCCATGGGCGCATAGCGCGCGAACTGAATGGCATCGCCCAATCCCTCTTCGGAATGGAGCAACAGGGTCTTGCCCTCGATCGGCTGGTCGCCGCGCCAAAGGGGCTGGGCAAAGCCGCGTTCGGGCAAACCGACAGGAAGCTTCCAGCGCGCTTCGCGTCCAAGCCAGCCGCGCTCGAAGTCTCCGGTCATGAGCTGAAGCGTCGCCAGATTATAGGTCGCCGGCGCATTGCCCGCCTCGACCGTCAGCGATCTGTGAAAAGTCGCCGAAGCGTCATCCAGCAACTGCAGATTCATCAAGGCCAGCGCCTTGTTGTTGAGCACGGCAGAGAAATCCGGACGAAGTTCAAGCGACCGATCGAAGCATGCAATGGCCTGCTCGAACCGGCCAAGCCGCGAATGAAGCAGGCCGAGATTGTTGTGCGTCTCCGCCAGGCCGGAGTCCAGCGCAATGGACTTCTCGTAATCGGCCTCTGCTTCCTCGAACCGGTTCGCTTCCTGGAGGCAGGCGCCGCGCATTTGATACAGGGCTGCGGAATTCGGATCCAGCTTCTCGGCGATATCGAGACATTCCAGCGCTTCCGCATAACGGCCGAGGTTGAAGAGCAGGCAGCCGCAGCTGTTCGCAGCTTCCAGGTATTGCGGATCAAGTTGCAGCGCCCGCTGGAAATGCAGCACAGCCTCTTCCATGCGCTTGCGTTGCCAGAACAGATGGCCGAGGCAATTCGAGAGGACCGCCTCCTGTGGTTTGGCGGTCGCGGATTTGCTCTGGTGCTGCCGTGCTCCCGGTCGCCAGGCGGAAACCAGCCCTTCGAGTTCGCAGCGAACGCTGTCCACGACGCTGGCCCAGTCGCCTCGCTTGGGCTGCCTGAACAGCCTCATGGACTGATACCACGGACTGTCGTTGCGGTTGAGCAGCCAGCGCCAGTCCGGATTGAAGGGCAACAGCGTCCAGACCGGCGCGCCCAGTGCGCCCGCGAGGTGGACGACGCTGGTGTCGACAGAGATCACGAGATCAAGGCAGGACACCAGCGCGGCCGTCTCGCTGAAATCCGTGAGCTGCTCGGTCAGGTCGACGATGTCATGGCGTTCGCTGAGGAAGGCGCGGTCCTGATCGCGGACGCCCTTCTGCAGGGAGACGAACTGGACGTCGCAATCCAGCACAGGCGCAAGCATGCGCAGGAGGATCGACCGGTTGTGGTCGTTCTTGTGACCCGGATCCCCCGACCAGACCAGGCCGACACGCAAGCGCGTGTGCGGGCCGAGCCGGTCGTCCCACGCCTTCACGCGCGCCGCGGACGGCGGGGGGACATACGATTCTGCCAACGGGATCGTGTCGAGCCGCGTTTCGAATGCCAGCGGCAGGCTGCCGAGAGGGCAATGCAGGTCGAATGCCAGCGAGGGCGTCGACGACCGGTCGATGCAGGTTGCAACGCCGGGCATCCCGGCCAGCAGCGACCTGACTGCAGGCCTGACCTCCAGGACCACCCGGGCCCCCAGCGCGGCCACCATTGGCACATAGCGCGCAAACTGGATCGAGTCGCCCAGTGCCTCGTCGGCATGAAGCAATATGGTCTTGCCTTCGATAGACTGCTCCCCAAGCCAGAGCGGCTGGGAAAAGCTGCGACCGGCGAGGCCGAGAGACGACGCCTTCCACCGGACCTCGCGTCCGCGCCAACCCCGCTCGAAATCGCCAGTCAGCATCTGGAGCAGCGCCAGATTCCAGATCGTGTCCGCATTGCCGGGGTCGACGGCCAGCGATTGGTGAAAGATCGCAAAAGCCTCGTCCAGCAGGAGCTGGCTCCACAACGCCCGCGCCTTTTCGTTGAGCGCCGCGGGGAAATTCGGACGGAGCGCGAGCGCGCGATCGAAGCACGCGAAGGCCTGCTCCATCCGCTCCAATCTCGCATGAAGCGTGCCGAGATTCTTGTGCGTCTCCGACTCGCGGGGGTACAGCGCAATCGATCTCTCGAAGTCGGCCTGCGCCTCGTCGAACCGGCCCAGCCGCTGCAAGCAAAGTCCGCGCGTCTGATACAGAGGGGCGACGCCGGGATTGAGCTTGTCGAATGCGTTGAAGCATTCCAGCGCTTCCGCATACCGGCCGAGATTGAAGAGCGATTGGCCTTTTTTCGCGGCTTCCAGACTTTGCTGCACGGCGGCGAGACTTGGCGCTGCGACGTTCCGGGATGGCCTGGCCGCAGACCGGCGCTCTTGACGGTTCATAGGCTGATCAGAAACTGGAGGATATCGGGTTGCTGCCGAGCGCAATTGTGGCATCCCGGTCGACGCAGTTTCTGGTGCGAAGCTGGTGTGAGGCTGGCGCAGGTGGTGCTTTCGCACGCATCTGCGTCCGCTAGGAACCAAGGCTTGGCTTGCTGGTTCGCTCGGCACGCCTGCCGAAAGGCCGCTCCGCCGGTGGGCGAAGCGGGTCATCCTCCATGCATTACGACAAGGTTCGAGCGATGGAAAAGCCCACCCAGGAACAACTGGCCGAGCTCAGGAAATTGAGCAGGGAAGCGCGCGTGCCGGACGAGTCCGAGATCGTCACCTCCAGGGAAGAGGCCGAGCGACGGATCCGGGACCTGAAAGACAAGAGGTGGATGGAATAGGCCGGCGGCGGTGACGCCGCCCTATTTCTCGACCGCCCCGGTCCAGTCCTTGAATCCGCCGACGTTGAACACTTTCTCGTAACCCATGTCCTTGAGCAACTTGCCTGCCAGCGCCGATCTGCCGCCGGACGCGCAGTAGAGAATCACGGTCTTGCTCTTGTCGAACGCTTTGTCGTGATAGGGCGACTCCGGGTCGGCGCGAAATTCCAGCATGCCGCGCGAGACGTTCACGGCGCCGGCGATCTTGCCGCTGGCCGCGACCTCCGGTGCGTCGCGAACGTCCAAGACAAGCGTATTGCCGTTCTTGATCATCTCGGAAGCCTGTTCCGACGTGATCTTGGGAACTGCCGCATTCGCTGCTTCGAGCATTTGCTTGACGCTGGTGGCCATTGGTTCTCTCCGGTTCTTTCTGTTGCCGCCGGAGAAGATAGCATACCGCTCGCGCTTCGCCTCCTCCTATCGGAGGAGTATCGCGGCTTTGGCGCGGAGCCATGGGCGCTGGGAAGCAAGGCACGGCCTAGCGCGACGAGCGGGCCTTCAATGTTTCGAGATACGCCACGATCGCGTCGATCTGGTAATCCGCAAGTCGCGGGTTGGGCATGGCCTGGTCGGGTCCAAGCCTGCGATGGCTCGACGTCAGGAATTGCCTGATGGCATCGGGGGAGAACGAGGGACGATTGATGATCTCAAGGAAGCTCGGTGGCGAGGGGCGGTACGCCGGCGATTCCTTGGCGGCATCCTCCACGATATGGCACGTTCCGCAGAACCCATGGGCCTGCGCCCGGCCTTCCGCAATCTGATCGACGAACAATTGGTTCTCGACCGGCGGCCGAAGCGGTACCTGGATTGTGATCGCGGCGAATCCGCTGGCCCGATGGCAGCTGTTGCATTCGTCCGTCAAGGCCGAATAGGCTTTGATGAACCCGGCTACATCTTTCTGCTGTATCGCTTGTCGCACGGCTTGCAGCTGAAGCTTGGCCGGCGCGGTGCGTGCCGGATCAGGCAAGAGCTTGCTCGCCCTTTCAAGGCCGTCGTCCAATTGCAGGGTTTCGTAGTTCGCCAGGCTCCAATTGCTGAGCTTGCCCGCAAACCACAGCTTGGCATGCTGCAGCTGAAGCCGGGTCATGAGGTCGGAAAGCGCGGCGGAGCCGCCGACGGACGTGCCTTGAGCCGGCGCCTCGACGCTCGATGCGGCCACTGCCGTCAAGATCGCAGCGATGAGCAAAGCTGGCAGACGCATGGCCAATATCCCGGATTTCACGGCAGCATGACAGTCGATCGCGGCCGGGAGTTGATCTCAATCAAGACCCCGTTGGAGCCAGCAACTACCTGTAGGCTCTCTGCGGAGTGGAAGACATGCGCGCGCACCAGATAATGTCCCGGCGGGTCATAACTATTCGGCCTGAAGCCTCCATCGCTCAGGCCATCAAGATCATGCTGGCGCATCACATCAGTGGTCTGCCGGTCACGGATCCGGCGGGAAAGCTGGTCGGCATCATCTGCGAAAGCGACTTTCTCAGGCGGGCGGAGCTGGAAACGGAGCACAGCCACAACCGGCTGCTGAGCGTCCTGCTTGGCGCGGACCGGATCGCGCGCGAGTTCGTGAAGGAGCATGGGCGCAAGGTCGAGCAGGTGATGACGCGCGATCTCGCGACGGTCGGGGAGGACGCGTCCCTCGAGGAGATTGCCGATCTGATGGAGCGCCGGCATCTCAACCACGTCCCGATCATGCGCGATGAGCACATCGTCGGCATCATTACCCGCTCTGACTTCCTGTCTGCGGTTGCCGGTCCGCTGACCGGCGCTTCCGGCTATTCGGAGGACGACGACCAGATTCGCCGAACGGTTCTCGCGGCGATGGCGGGGAAGTCCTGGCAGCCCCTCGGCTTGAACGTCAGCGTCAGGAACGGCGTGGTGACGCTGCGAGGCGTCGTGAACGGCGACAATGCGCGCCAGGCGGCGATCGTGGCATGTGAGAACGCTTCAGGCGTTCGCGAAGTCGATGACCGCCTGTGCCTTCAGTCGACCCGCCCCGATCCGGAGGACGAGTATGGCGGTGGGGACTTCGTTTCGGTGCAGGCGGAGCCATCCACGCTGGATGATGAGCCGCTGTAACCTGCCTGTCCCGATACTGCGATTGATCAGGTGAGCGATCGCCTAGTCTACGGATGCGCGACGGCTGAAAGGGCGGGTCGGGCCCCGGCCTTTGTTCGAGCGGACCGGCTGCCTGGCAGGTCTGGTCATCGACGAAAAATAAAGCGCAAGCTCGAGGATGCCAAACATCGCGAGAACCATCAGCGCCTTGATTGCTTCGTTGGTCATCTGGATATCCTCCGCAAGGCCTTCTCTGCTAGCGTTGTGCGATCCTGGTCAAAACATGGGCCGGGTGAGGCTGGTGGACCGCCACCGTCGTCGGCTTCTGCACGTCCATGTCAGGATAGGTCAGGTGCAAAGCCAGCGCTGTCGTGAGGATCGCGGTGCCGGCAATCAGCCCGGCCACGACTACCTTCAGATGTGTTGCCCTGTCCGCCGTGTGCATCGAGTGATTCATTGCAGGCCCCTTGCTGGTGCGTGCTGATGAATCATTTCTAACGCATAAATTCTCTGGCCGAAATTTGGGAGCATCACCTAAGGGGATATCCGTAGCTGCACGGGAGAGACAGCAGCCGTCACGTCCTCGAATCCCGCCGGACCGTGGACACTCAATCGGTTCGGCAGCAGCCGGAGAACCAACGGGTCGGGAATGAGGAGGCCGCCGCGTCCCGCCGGCCGTTACCGGGGGGCTTGTCGGTCTCGCCCGGAGAAGGCGGCTACCAGCCCGACCAGGCCGGTGACCAGCAACATGGTCACGATGGTCTGGATCAAGCCGAAGTTCAGGGCATCACGTGCCACGAACAGCGCCGTGATCGGCGCTGCTATGGCAAAGAGAATCCGAACGATCCATCCAAGCATTGTCGCTTCGCTCCGCGGGCGTTCAGCCCGCGGCCTTCATGTCGTCGGGCGATTCCACATAGAATCCGGAATAGGTGTCGACGAGGCAGAGATGGTCGTGAACCTTCTTGACGCCGGAGGTGTTCTCGGCGGCGACGATTGCGGCTTGACGGGCCTCATCGGTGGTAATCAGGCCGTGCAGATGCACCACACCCTCGCGGACATTCACTTCGAAGCCGATCGGGCGCCAGTCGGTAGCGTTGACGGCGCGTGTGATGCGTTCGCGGATGTGCTCGTCATCGGCGGTCGGATCGGGAATTTCGTGCACCAGGCTCGCCACGGCCTGCAGCATATTCGTCCTCGTGACAATTCCGACCGGCGCCTTGCCGCGCAGGACGGGGACGCGCTTGATGTCGTTCTTCTCCATGAGGTCGACGAGTTCGGCCAGACCGGTATCTTCCTGCACCGCGACCACCTGCTTGGTCATGACGTCCTCGACCTTGCGGCCGCGCTCGTGAACGAACTCCGCAGCTGCCCGTCCCGGTCCCATGAAGAATTTCAACCATGCAGCGTGCCTGCGGCCGGTGCCGATCTCGCTGCGACGCAGGAAGTCGCTTTCCGAGACCATGCCGACGAGATTGCCCGCATCGTCGATCACCGGCAGACCGCTGATGTGCATCTGGAGCATGATCTTGGCCGCCTCCTCGATCGTGGTGTGCGGTGTTACGGAAACGACGTCTTTCGTCATGATATGATGCGCGCGCATGTTCGATCCTTGTTCGCCGGCGAATGGGTGAGGCGAGGCTGCGATGGCCGCAGCCTCGCGTCGGTGGGCCTCAGGCGGCCTTCACGTCGATGGTCTTGGCCGGCTTCTGGGCCTCTTCGGTCTTCGGCAGGACGACCTTGAGCACGCCGTTCTTGAAGGTCGCCTCGATCTTGTCGGCGTTGACGCCTTCCGGTAGCGCGAAGTAGCGCTCGAAAGAGCCGTAGCGACGCTCGGACACGTAATAGTCCTTCTTCTTCTCTTCGGTCTCTTCCTTCTTCTCGCCGCGGATGGTGAGGCCGCCGTTGACGAGCTTGACGTCGATGTTCTTCTCGTCGAGGCCGGGAAGCTCAGCCGTGATCTCGTAGGCCTTCTCGCTTTCGGCGATGTCGACGGCCGGCGCATTGAAATTCCTGGACAGGTCACGCTCGAGCCGGGCCAGCGAGCGGAACGGCCGCTTCCAGAAGCCGTTGCCGAAATCGTCGAAGATCTGGTCGATTTCGTTTCTCAGCGCCTGGAACGGCTGCCACGCCTCGCCGGTCGCGGGGGCGGCGGAGGTTTTGGTGACGGGTAATTTGGTCTCGGTTGCCATGATCATGCTCTCCTTTCGCGGTCGACCATTCCGGTCGCCGCGAAGCGTAGTCCCGGCTCCTGATGCACAGGTTGATTTCGCGCAAATTTGCACGCGGCGTCGGTGCATCAGTTGCATGGCTGCGAGTTGCCGGGATCATGGCCAAGCCGGCTTGCAGCGCGTGGATACCTGCTCAATCAAGCATCATAGGACAGCCTTGCAGACGTTTTTGGCCGCCGGCAATCAGCGGTGTCCTTCATGTGCAGCGTTCGGCCAGGAACTGACTGATGGCATTGAAAGCCTGCAGCCGGTTCTTCTCGAGCAGCACCATGTGGGTGCCTTCGCCGATTTCCACCCATCGTCGGTACGGTGCCCGTTTGAGCGAGAGGAAGAGATCCTGCGTCGAGGACGTGGTCACGTCGCGGTCCCATTCGGCGTGGACGAGCAGCACGGGGACGCGAATGTCGCTGGCGTCATAGAGCGGCTTGCCGGCGGCCCAGTAGTCGCGGATGTCCTGGATCGGACCGTTCACCGCGCGCATCACGCGGGGGCGTTCGGTGTTGCCTTGCGGATCCGTCGCGAGCGAGGCTTCCGCCCAGCGCTCGAACCAGCCCTCCGGAATGAGGCTCGCGCGCGCCGCCTCCGGCGCCGCCGCGAGCCAGCGCTCCCTGAAACCGAGCACGGGAACCTTGCGATAGGCGCCGAGCGCGCCGCCGGAATCGATCGGAGCCGGAGTGTCCAGCAGCCACAGCGGCGCGATCAACGCGAGCTTCTCGATCTTGTCGTTGTTGTCGGCGGTGTAGGCGCCGGCGACCGAGCCGCCCCAGGACATGCCGACGAGATTGAGCCGCGGGATGCCGCGACGCTCGAGGATGTACGCGACCGCACTGGCGAGGTCGCGCACCGCGACATCGGTACGAACGAGCGGCGGCGAAGCCTCCGCCGGCGCGTCCATCTCCGGTGGCCGGGTCGATCCGCCATAGCCGCGCACGTCGAGCGCGAAGACATCGTAGCCCTGCGCGGCGAGATGATCCATGAAGGAGGTGCCGCCGAGCGGCACATCGAACAGGCTCGTCGACGAATAGGTTGCGCCATGGACCATCAGGATGGTCCGCTCGGCGGAGCAAGCCTTTTGCGCGGCGGCGCGCTTGTTGCGAAGGTGAAGCGAAATGCCGGCGCTGTCGCTTGGGATCATGAAATCCTCGACGACGAGATCGGCGCTGTATTCATGTGCAGGAACGTACTGGTCCATCGTCGTTCTTCCCCGATCAAAGGAATTGCCAGGCGAAGCGCTCGCCGTTGCGCGTGATGCGCCCGGCGGAGGACTGCGCGAAATGGGTGGTGAAGACGGCAGCGCCGCGCTCGGCCGCGTCCTCCAGCGCGAATTTGCGCGAACGGAGCGCTGCTTCCGGGAATTCGCAGAAGCAGGAGTTGAGCGAGGGCTCGTAGACCTGGAGCGGATGATGCATCACGTCGCCGGCGAACAGCGCTGTCTCGCCGCGCGAGACGAGGCGGATCGAGGCGTGGTCGACGCTGTGGCCCGGCGTCGGGATGAACGAAATTCCCTCCAGGACCTCGCCGCCGTCCACGGTGATAGGCCGGGCCAGGCCGCCATCGATCACCGGCCGCACGCTGTCGTCATAGACGCGATCGGCGGGCTTGCGCAGGGCAGGGCCGAGCGCCGGATTCGTGTCCGGCTCCGCGCCCTTGGCCAGGCTCTCGCCATAGGCCTGCTCGACGCGCGAGAAGATGTAGGTCGCGTTGGGGAACGTCGGGACCCAGCGACCGTCGACAAGGCGCGTGTTCCAGCCGACGTGATCGGCATGGACATGGGTGAGCAGCACATAGTCGATGTCCTCCGGCGTGACGCCCGCAGCAGCCAGCCGCGCGAGGAAGGGTTGGTTGAGCCGGTGCAGCGGCGGAATGTCGGGTCTGTCCTTGTCGTTGCCGGTTGCGGTATCGATCAGGATGGTGTGGTGCGGCGTTCTGACCAGCCAGCTGTGGATGCTCTGGATGAATGTGCCGGTCGCAGGATCGAACGATCCGGCTTCGAGCCGCCCCCGCTGGCGTTCCAGCGCCTCCGGATCCGCGCCGGGATAGAGCGTGCCGAACTGAAAGGCCGCCAGCGCCAGTTCGTCGATCCGCGTGATAGCTGCATCACCAATGTGGTAGGTCTTCGTCTCCTGCGTCACCGAGGCCTCCTTCGCTTCGCTTGAGGCCGGACGCGGCGTAATTGCCGACGTCCCGGACCCGCCGTGGTGGCCGTGAGGTACGAGCCGGGCTGCGCCGCCGGGAGTACCGCGAGCTCGATAGGTCACATCGATGCCGGTGATGCCGCGGGCTGGCGGCCTGCCTTTTCATGCCGGCGCGAAAGCCCTAACTGTGTCTCCGCGGCTCATCCGGCCGCGCTCGTCTGCGTAAATGGAGATGTCTCGATGACGGATGTCGAACGTGGTCCGGGCCGGCCGGTCGACGATTCCGACCTCGCCGAGATCGACCTCGGCCTGCTGCTCGCTTTGGAGGCGCTGCTGCGCGAGCGCAACGTCACCCGTGCGGCGTTAAGGCTGAACATCGGGCAGCCGGCGCTGTCGGCCCGGCTGAACCGGCTGCGGCAGGTGTTCGCCGACCCGCTGTTCGTGCCCGCAGCGTCGGGGCGGGGCGTAGTGCCGACGACGCGGGCCGTAGAGCTGCAGGCGGAGCTCGCAGAGGTGCTCGGCCGGCTGCGCCGCATGGTCGAGGGACCGGCGGTATTCGACCCTGCGCGGGACCAGCGCACCTTCGTCGTTGCCATTCACGAGAATCCGGCGGTGACGCTGGCGCCCGGGTTCGTCGCCCAACTGACCGCGATGGCTCCGCGCACGCGGCTCGCGCTTGTCCACCCCACGCCCGATATCGTCGATCGCCTCGAACGCGGCGAGATCGATGTTCTGGTCACAGGGCCCGACCGGACCAGCGGCGAGCTGATGCAGCGTCCACTGTTCGAGGACAGCTTCCTGACCGCGCAGCGGAAGGGCCACCCGCGCGGAACAGGTGCTCTCGATCTCGACAAGTTTTGCGCATCCGACCATCTGCTGATCTCCGCGGATGGCGGCGGCTTCGCAGGCCTGGTCGACGACGCGCTGGCTGCGCTCGGCCGTTCCAGGCGCGTTGCCGTCTCGATCCAGACCTATGCGCTCGCCCCGGTCATCCTCGCGCACAGCGATTGCATCTGCACGCTGCCGCGGCGCTTCCTGATGCGCTTCGCCCACGAGCTCGACCTCACGCCTCCGCCGCTCGATCTGCCGCCCGCCCGCATCGTCGCGCTGTGGCACCCGCGCAACCAGGAGGATGCAGGTCACGCCTGGCTGCGCGATCGGCTCTACCAGGCGGCCGCGGCGACGTGAGATCACCGCCCCGCGAGTGCTCCCTTGCATCGCGCGGCGAACGCGATGAGGTAGCTGCCGATCTCCGCACCAAGGGCTTCGGTCGGCTCAATGTCTTGCACGCTCATGTTGAGCGCGTAAACCGGTAGACCTTCGAGGACGACCGGCGTGGCGACGGCGAGGACGCCGGGCTGCCAGGAGACCGCACAATAGCCGTCGCGCCTGACCGAGCGGATCGACTTCTGCACCTCGGCGATCAGGGTCCTGGTCGCGGCGGCATTGCGGCGTCTGAACTGTGCGAGCAGCCTCTCGCGCCTCTCGTCCGAAAGCCCCGCGAGATAGGCGCGTCCGAGCGAGGTCAGTTCCATCGGCACCTGTTGACCCGCCACGATGCTGCGCAGCGTCGGGCGCGGGCTGTAGCGGATGGATTCCAGATAGACCATCATCGCACGATCGGCCGTCGCCAGACCGACGTTGAGCCGGCGCCGCGTGGATTCGGCGCGCATCAGCGGACCCAGCACCTTGAGCACCGGCGATCCCATCCGAACGGCGTGGCCGAGGCTGAGGACGGCGGCGGCCAATCGATAAGTCCGCTCGGTCCGGACTTCGTCGAGCACGCCGAACGCGACCAGCGTCTTGGTCAGGCGGCTGACCGTGGAGCGAGGCAGACCGGTCCGCTCGGCGATCTCGCCATTCCCGAGCGTATCGACGCCGGGCCGGAACGCGCGCAGGATTTCGATGCCGCGCTCCAGCGATCGGTTTCCATTTGCGCCGCCGGCATATTGCCGCGTCAGAGCCATCCGCCTCTCCTCGAGCAAATTCCACTTAATGGAAACGTAGGCTGCACCTTTCTATGACAGTTCGCTATAGACGCAAGCCATAAAACCAAGCGCAAAGCATCTCGGGAGCACGAAACGCTGTCTCATAGTCCTGCTGGATAATTTCCGGCCCGGCTCGTCGATTTGGACGCGACGGAGTCCGGCTTGAAATCGATACATCGTTGATCTCCCGGCGCAAGCGCGCCGCAAGACCCGGGTCGGCACCGCCGGCGCGGCCGGAATGATGCGTCCTCTACGATGAATGCACCAACAACGATCGAAGGCCTGCACATGACCTATCAACTCATCGAATTCTCGGTCGACGCCGGCGTTGCGACGATCGCGTTGAACAGGCCCGATCGCCGCAACGCCATGAGCGACGACATGCGCACCGAGTTCGTGGATGCGCTCCAGGCGGTCACGAGCGACAACGCGATCCGGGCGCTGGTCTTGACAGGGCGGGGCTCGGCGTTTTGTGCAGGCGGTGACATCAGCGGCATGAAGCGGCGCCTGGAAGCTCCGCAGGGCGAAGTCGCGTTCAATGGCTGGAGCCGGCAGCAGGGCGTGCATCGGGTGCAATCCATGCTGCTCAACCTGCCGAAGCCGACCATCGCCGCTGTCAACGGCGCGGCGGCCGGTCTCGGCGCCGATACCGCGCTCGCATGCGATTTCCTGATCGGCTCGGAGCGTTCGAAATTCACCTGGTCCTACATCAAACGTGGACTGATCCCCGACGGCGGCGGATCCTATTTTCTGCCGCGCCGGGTCGGGCTCCCCAGGGCCAAGGAGCTGATTTTCACCGGGCGGATGGTGGAGGCGGAAGAGGCTCTCGCGCTCGGCATTCTCGATCGCAAGGTCGCTTCCGGCGAGCTGCTATCGGCAGCACAGGCATGGGCGGTCGAGCTCGCACAGGGATCGCCCACCGCGCTGGCGCTGAGCAAGAAGATCCTGAACCAGACCTTCGAGCGTTCGGCGCACGAGATCTTCGATCTCGGCAGCCAGGCCCAGGCCATCTGCTACACCAGCGCCGAGCATCGTGAAGCGGTGATGGCGTTCCTTGCAAAATCGGTCCTTGAAGGAGTGACGCCATGAACGCCGTCGCACGTCTCATTCGGCCGCGGAGCGTGGCCGTCATCGGCGCCTCGGCCGATCCGAACAAGACCTCGGGGCGGCCGGTGTCGTTCCTGCAGAAGCACGGCTTTGCGGGCGCCATCTACCCCGTCAACCCGAAGGTGGAACGCATCGGGGAGCTGACCTGCTACCGCGATATCGAGGCACTCCCCTGTGTACCCGACGTCGGGATTGTCCTGTTGGCCGCTGAGCGCGCGCATCTCGCCGTACGGGAGCTCGCCAGGAAAGGCGCCGCTGCGGCGATCGTCCTTGCCGCCGGCTATACCGAGACCGGCGAGGAGGGGGCGCTGCGGCAGAAAGTGCTTCTGGAAGCCGCCGGCTCGATGCGCATCCTTGGCCCCAACACGATTGGTCTCGTCAACCTGACCGACAACATCGTGCTGTCTGCCTCGGGCGCGCTGGCGATGGATCATTTCCCTGCTGGTTCCATCGGGCTGGTATCGCAAAGCGGCGGCATTCTCGGTGCCCTGCTGTCTCGCGCGGCGGCGCGCGGCATCGGTTTGTCGAAGCTGGTCTCCACCAGCAACGAAGCCGATCTCGATCTTTCGGACTTCATCGAGTTTCTGGCCGCGGACGAAGCCACCAAAGTGATCGCGCTGTATGTCGAGGCAATCAGGCACCCGGGCCGTTTCCGCGAGGCGGTACGAAAGGCGCGCGAAACCGGCAAACCGGTGGTGGCTTTCAAGATCGGCCGCTCCGAGGCCGGCGCCAAGGCGGCGGTGTCGCACACCGGCGCGCTCGCCGGCTCTGATCGGATGTACGATGCGCTGTTCAGGCAGGTGGGCGTGATCCGCGCGAAGACGTTCGAGGAGCTGCTCGATATTCCGGCGGCGCTCGCTGCCGGGCGGAAGCTCGGCGGCAGGCGCGTGGCGATCCTCACGTCCACTGGCGGCGCCGGAACCATCGTCTCGGACAGTCTTGGTGTCGCCGGTTTCGAGACGCCCGCGCCCGACGCGAAGACCGCCGCGCGGCTCGCCGCTCTGCAATCGGGCTCCCACGCCAATTTCGACCGCAATCCGGTCGACCTGACCCTGGCCGGCTTGCATCCGGATATCCTGCGGGGTGCGATCCGCGCCTTGCTCGCGAGCCCGTCCTATGATGCGCTCGTCGTGATCGCGGGATCGTCGGCGGTCGGATCTCCAGCGTTGCTGGCAGACGCCGTCCATGACTGTCTGCACGAATCCGACAAGCCTGTCATCGCCTATGTCAGCCCGCACGCGCCTGATGTCGGCGCGGTCCTCACCGCACGCGGCGTGCCGGCTTACACATCGGCCGAAAGCTGCGCCTCCGCATTCTCCGGCTTGCTGCAGGCCAGCCGGTCCGCGCGGGGCGAAGTGGCTTCGTTGCTAGAGCGGCAGGTTGACATCGCCGACCTGCCGGAAGGCTCGCTCGACGAGGCCGAGGCCAAGGCGTTGTTCGCGCGCTTCGGCATCCCGGGGGTGAGCGAGCGGATTGTCCAGACGCCGAACGAGGCGGCATCGGCGGCGGCCGAGCTCGGCGGAAAAGTCGTCCTGAAGATCCTGTCCGGAGAGATCACGCACAAGAGCGAGGTCGGCGGCGTCGCCGTCAATCTGACGCCCGATACGATCGGCGAGCGATTGATCGCCATGGCAAACGACGTGGAGAAGGCGACCGGCCAGCGCCCGCAACGCTTCCTGGTTCAGGAGATGGTCGCGGGCGGCACTGAATTGATTCTCGGCATGCACCGCGATGCGCTCGGCACGGCGGTCCTGCTTGGCATGGGCGGCGTCACCGCGGAGCTCTTCAAGGACACGACCATGCGCCTGCTGCCGCCGATGGGCGGCCTCAGCCGCGAGGAGGCGCTCGCGATGCTGCATGACCTGATCACCTGGCCGCTGCTCGACGGATTTCGCGGACGGCCGAAGCTGGACGTCGAGGCATTGGAGTCTGCCATCGTGGCGTTTTCGCTGATGACGGCGCAGCTCGGCGAGCGCCTGATCGAGGCCGAGATCAACCCGGTCTTCGTCCTGCCGGCGGGCCAGGGTGTGCGCGCCGCCGATGGCGTCGTGATGCTGGGCGCGGCAGGTCGAACCTGACGCCACCGGCACCTCGCCGAACAAAAAAAGGATGGAGGAAACGCATGTCGACGCTGGTTCATGCTGCGTCCGAAACGACCGGACCGGGCACGAGGAAATTCCTGACGGTGCTGATCGGCCTCGCAATCACGATGGCGATCATCATGGCGCCGTCTCCGGCCGGTCTCTCACCGGCGGGCCAGCGCGTCATCGCCGTAATGGCTTTCGTCGTGCTGATGTGGATCACTGAGGCGATTCCGTACGGCGTCAGCGCGGTCGCGCTCGTCTTCCTGCTGATCCTTGCGCTCGGCTTTTCGCCCCCGGCAGGCGGCACCGGCGCCATGCTCGGAACGGCAAAGGCCATTCCGCTCGCACTCAGCGGCTTCTCGAACAGCGGCTGGCTGTTCGTCGCGGCGGGTCTGGCCATGGCGGCGGCGATCACCAGCACGGGGCTCGAGAAAAGGGTGGCCTATCTGATCCTCAAGCTGGTCGGCGCGAACACCCATGCGATCATGTTTGGGATCATCCTGACCGCCTTTGCGCTCACCTTCTTCATTCCCTCGGTGATCGCCCGCGCGGCGACGCTCGTTCCGATCGTGATCGGCTTGACCGAGGCCTTCGGTCTTCCCCGCAACAGCCAGATCGGCAGGGCCATGCTCCTGCTTGCCGGCATCCTGCCGTCGGTGACCGGTGTCGGCGTGCTCACCGGGGCCGCACCCAACCCGGTGATGGTCAACTTCCTGACCGGGGCCGGTCAGCCTCAGGTCGGCTATCTCGACTGGCTGATCGACCTCTTTCCCTACACGGTGGTGTTTTCGATCGGGCTGTACTTCCTGGCGACGCGGCTCTTCAAGTTTGAGTTTGCCGAATTGCCGGGAGGCCCTGACTACATCGCCGCGCGCATCGCCGAGATCGGGCCGATGTCGACGGCGGAGAAGCGGGCGTCGTTCATCATGGCGCTGACGATCCTGCTCTGGGCGACCGACAAGATCCACCATGTCGAGGCATCCGCCATTTCGGTGCTTTGCGTGCTCCTGCTCGTCTTGCCGGGTGTCGGCGTCATCACCTGCAACGAGCTCTACAAGCGAATTGACTGGAACTCGATCCTGCTGTTCGGCGCGGGTATTTCGATGGCGGAGATGCTGACCAGGACCGGCGGTGCGGCGTGGCTGTCCAAGGTGGCGTTCGTCGAATCCGGGATGGGAGGCCTGTCGGTCACGGCACTGGCGATCATGATCTTCGTCGTCGTGTTCTTCGTCCGCTTCTGCTTCACCAGCATCACCTCATGCCTCACCGCGATCACACCGGCGATCATCGGCTTCCTGGTCTCGCTGCATAATCCGGACCTGCCGATCGTCGGCATCGTGCTCGCTGTGGCGCTCATCGCCCAATGTCTTTCGATCATCCCGGTGACCTCGGCTCCTGCCATGATCGCCTACGGCGCCGGCGGCTTCACGACGCGCGACATGATGCGGCTCGGTCTGCCGCTCGCCGTCATCATGTACGGCCTCATCATGCTGTTCATGTTCACTTACTGGCCGTTCGTCGGGTTGTGGAAGTGATTGCGCTGCGGCCTTGCCGGGGTCATTTCAGCGAGCGGATGTAGTCGGCCAGGTCGGAAATTTCGGCCCTGTTGAGCGAGACCTGCGGCATGTTCGGGTGCGACTTGAGCAGCAGGAACGCAAGCTTGTTCTGATCGAAATCAGGCGATCTTGCCAGGTAGGAGAATGGCGGAGCCTGGTCTGTCGCGTTCGTTTGGCCTTTCTCGACGATGTGGCAGCTCGCGCACCAGCGCGTCGCGATGTCCTTGCCATGAAGTGCATCGGCTGCGGCCGCCGGTTTGGGAGGCGCGAACACGACCACGGCAAGGATCAAGAGACTCAGCGCTTTCGACATGCCAGACCTCCGGGCTTGGGGGAGAGAAATGGGGCCGGGCCGCTCGGGACTTCGACCCATGGTGAGACCTTCCGCTCGAGATCAGGATGGAAAATCGGCCGGGTCCACTTTGATGTGATCGGCATGCAGAGACCACTCCTCCGTGCCGTGCATTCGACAGAAGCGATCCTTGGCCTTTTGCTCGGCTTCTTCCGCATTGCGAGCGTCCAGCTCGACGGCAGTCTGACAGACTTCCGAGCTCTGCCCTCTTTCGCCGAGCACCTCCTTCATGAAGCGAACGATGAAGCGGGTCATGGTGGCTACTGTTCCTTCACGTGACGTTCTGCGTCTCTGGCAAAGGCGTCCCCGGAATCCGGCCAAGCCCTTACGTACTGCTCCGCAATTTCGCTGCCGCGTGCGAAGGCGCATATTGGGTCCATGGATCGCAACATCCTCTTCAAGTGCCCTCGCACGGGCATGAACGTGCAACACCGGCTTTCGGGTCCGTCTGCCGACATATCCGAGGCGGGGAACTCGCATCTTTCCGTCACGTGCCTCGCCTGCGGCTCGGTCCACTTCGTCAATAGCGCGACCGGCAAGCTGCTGGCTGACGAGAGCCACGGTCGCCTCGCACGAGCGCAGTTGGATCGGCGGGAGCGGGCGTCCTGATCCGTCGCCTCCTCGAAGAGACGGAGGGCATGGAACTCGCTCTCTCCATAATTTCAGCACTCCGTTAAGCTCCGAGACACCAAGCGCTTTTACGGGTCCTTCGCCTCTTGCCCCTAGCCTTCGGGCGGCTGGGACAACAGGTGATGGGCTTCGCGCGGCTTCGCAACTCTTTCTCCGTGGGTGATACGACCGATCCGCTCGGTCGTTCGCTGCTCGTCGAGCAGTTCCGGGTGCTGCGGGAGCAGGTGCCGGTTCTCTATGCCGTGCTGCTCGTCAACAGTATCAGCGTAGGGCTGTTTCTCCCCAACACGGTTTCGCCCTGGCTGAGATTTGCCTTGCCGGGCGCTCTCCTGACGGCCTGTCTCTTCAGGCTGGCGCAGTGGCTCCGGCTGAAGAAGGCCGAGTTCACCGCCGAGGAGGCGCATCGGGAGCTTGCAAGGGTTCGCCTCGCCACGGTGGTGATCAGCTCCGGCTTCGTGATCTGGATCCTGGCGCTGTTCATGGTGGTCGATCCCGCCCTGCGCGCCTCGATCGCCCTGCTGCTCTTCATGGGATGCGTCGGGACCGCCTATTGCCTCGGCAGTTTCCCGCCCTCGTCCAGGCTGGCGATGCTGATCGCCGGCGTGCCGATCGGCACGCTGCTGCTGCTCTCGGGCGAGGGGATGCTGGTCTCGGTCGGGATCAATCTGCTGGCGCTGCTTGTCCTGCTTGCCCGGATGATCAGCACCAATTTCCGTTCTTTCGTGAAGCTGGTCGAGACCCACGCCCGGCTGTCCGAGGAGGGCGACCGCGCCCGCGCCGCCGAGCAGACCGCGACCGCCTTCGCCGAGCGCTTCGACAGGGCGCTCAACAACATGTCCCAGGGGCTTTGCTTCTTCGACGAGGATCAGCGCCTGATCGTCTGCAACAGGCAGTATCTCGAGGTCTATGATCTCGATCCGAAGCTGGTCCGGCCGGGCATGCAGCTGAACGAGATCGTCGATCTTCGCTACTCCGTCGGCAGCGCGCCGAAGATGGAAAAGCAGGACTACCTGGTCTGGCGAAACAGCGCCGCTGTGATTGCCGCGCCGTCGGACACGACGGTCGAACTGACCAATGGACGCATCGTCCGCATCCGGCATCGCCCCATGCAGGGCAACGGCTGGGTCGCCACCCACGAGGACATCACGGATCGTCACCGGACCGAGAGGGCCCTTGCGGAAGCGAAAGCGGCGGCCGAGCAGGCGGAAGCTGCCGCGCGCGCCGCTCATGCTCACCTGACCGAAGCTCTCGATGTCGTCCCCGAAGGCCTGGCCGTGTTCGACAAGGACGATCGCCTGGTCCTCTGGAATCATCAATACGCCGAATTCTACTCGGCAAGCCGGCAGGCGCTTGCGGTCGGCACGCTGTTCGAAACCATCCTCCGGACTGGCCTCGCCGGGGGACAATATCCTGATGCCGCCGGGCGCGAGGCGGAGTGGTTCGCGGAGCGCATGGCCCACCACGCGCTTCCCCATCACTCGCACGAGCAGCATCTGGCGGGCGACCGCTGGATTCGCGTCGAGGAAAGACGCACCGTTGATGGAGGCAGCATCGGGGTTCGCATCGATATCACCGACCTCAAGCGCCGTGAGGCTTCCTTCCGCCTCCTGTTCGAGGAGAATCCGCTTCCGATGTGGGTGGTGGATGCGAAGACGCGGCACCTCATTGCCGTGAACGGCGCGATGTGCCGGCACTACGGCTATTCGCGCCAGGAGCTGCTGGCGATGTTCGAACATCAGCTCGAATATGGCGAGCAGCAGGACACCGAAAGCGATCACGGATTGCACAGGACGGCCGACGGTGAGGCGATCGAGGTCGTGATCGAATCACGGCCGCTCATCTACGAGGGGCGGCCGGCTCATGTCTGCGTGGCCTTCGACGTCACCGAACGCAACCGGGCACAGCAGCGGGTGAGCTATCTCGCCGGCCACGACGCGCTCACCGAACTGCCCAACAGGGCGGCCCTGGACCAGCAGATCGGCGCCGCGATCGAACGCGCGGACATCACCGACAGTCCGTTCGCCGTGCTCTGTATCGATCTCGACCACTTCAAGGCGATCAACGATCGTTTCGGCCATGCCGTCGGCGATGCCGTGCTCCGCGAAGCTTCGCGACGCCTGCAGGACGCCGCGCAAGGCTCGTATGTGGCGCGTGTCGGCGGCGACGAGTTCGTCGGCATCACCGACCGCTTGCCCCTTCCTGCAGCGGCCGAGCTGCTCGCTACGCGGATGCGGGCCGAGTTCGAGCGTCCGATCGAGGTCGATGGTCACGCCCTGAAGATCGACCTCTGTGTCGGAGCGGCGATGTATCCCCGCGACGCGGACAATGCCGTTTCGCTGCTGGCGAACGCCGATGCCGCCCTTTACCGCGCCAAGCACGAGGGCAGGGGCGGGATACGCCTGTTCACCAGTGCCATGGACCAGCAGCTGCGGGACCGCCGTGCGCTGGAGCACGATCTGCGCCTCGCCGTGGAGCGCGGGGAGCTCTATCTGGAGTACCAGCCGCAGCAGCATCGGGACGGCACTCTTGTCGCCTACGAGGCGCTGGTGCGCTGGCGGCATCCGGTGCGCGGTGTCATTCCGCCGGGAGAGTTCATTCCGATCGCGGAGCAAAGCGGCACCATTGCGCAGATCGACGATTGGGTGCTGATGGAAGCATGCAGGGAAGCGGCGTCATGGGACCGGCCGCTGCGCATCGCCGTGAACGTCTCGGCCGCGCAGTTCCGCCGGGAAAACCTCGACGGCGAGGTTCGCCGGGCGCTGCGGGAGAGCGGGCTTGCGGCCACGCGTCTCGAGCTCGAAATCACCGAGGGCGTGCTGATCGAGGACATGTCCCGCGCCAAGCGGACGATGGCCTCGCTCAAGGCGCTCGGAATCCTGATTGCGCTCGACGATTTCGGCACGGGATATTCGTCCCTGTCCTACCTCGAAGCGTTTCCGCTCGACAGGATCAAGGTCGATCGGTCTTTCGTCGCCGCGCTCGGACAGAGCGAGCGCTCGCTCGCCATCGTCCGGGCGGTGATCGGGCTTGCCCATGGGCTCGGAGTCCCGGTTCTCGCCGAGGGCATCGAGACCGAAGCCCAGATGTCGCTGCTCGTCGAGGAAGGCTGCGACGAGATGCAGGGCTATCTGCTCGGCCGCCCGCAACGGCTCGAGTCGTCCGATCGCAACCGGAATATCCCGATACGAGCGGTGTCCTGAACGACCGGCGAGGGAAGACTCCATCCTCGACCGACAATTAGCTCCGAACGTCATTAGGAGAGAGGCCGCCTCCAGGGGCGGCCTCCGCTTGGGCTTTACCAGCGATCGGGTCCGACGCCGATGGTGACACCGGGGCCGTCATATCCTCGATCGTAATAGTCGCGATCATAAACGGTGCGGGCCGGCGCCCGATAATAGCCGTAGCTGTCGCGCCACCTGGCGTGGCGATGACGACAGTTTCCGACGCCGGCCATCAACTGACCGCCGTTCATCGCGGGGCCTTCCACGCCGACTGCGCTGTTGCCCGAACTTGTGCAGGGTCCGGGACCCGGCCCTTGAGCAAAGCTCGGAGAAGCCACCGTAGCCGCGACGAGCGACGCTGCAATCAATCCAATGCTTGGAACAATTTTCATCTCTGTCCTCCAGTTTCAGCAGGGGTCAACGACCCGCAGCTTTCGACGTTCCGGCCGCGCGGGGTGAGACGAGGCATCCCGGAACCCCGGCGGGATCGACAAATCTTGAGCAGATCGGAGGAATGCGAACCATAAGGCCGCTGACATGCCGCTCGGGGAACACCGTCGGGGACGGTCATGAGGTTGCGATGGCTGATCGCGGGTGTAGCTGCCGCTGTTGCGGTCGTGCTGGCTTATCTCGTGCTCACCTGGCCTCAGCAGGGCTCCGTAGCGACCGGTCCGTGCAGCAGAGCGGCCACCGGAGAGACGGTCTGTCCTCCTGAATATCGTCCGCCGAGATAGCTGGCAGGATGCGTCCTCACTACCGTAACAAATGCACTCAACTGACGAGTTTAGGCATTGCGGCGCCTAGCGGAATTGAGCGGTTCGTTGGGGAAGGCTGCTCTTCCGCGTTTGCTTTCATGTCGTCGGACCGAAAGGCTCCGCCTGAGATGCAATCCGGAGGCGCGGCGGGGTGAGGTCCGATGCGGAACTCGCGTGCCCGGGCGCCCGCCTTGGCCCTCTCAGGTCTTCGGCGCGGCAGCCTTCGCTCGTCTCGCTCTTGATGTGCGGCACTGGCTTGCCGAGCCGAAGCTCGCGAAGCGAGCGAAGGCTGGTGGGCCCGGCAGGACTCGAACCTGCAACCAGACCGTTATGAGCGGCCGGCTCTAACCATTGAGCTACAGGCCCCGCCGCGGCGGCCCCGCGGGAACGCGCGGGCCGGCAACGGTGCGCGGTTCGTTTACAGGGATGGAGGCGGGGGTGCAATGCTGGCGCACGCGGACGAAAGCCCGGTGCGCACCCAGATCCAAAATTTTCGAATTACCGAAATCGGCGATGATGCCCTTATGCTCCTGTTTTGCCCGACGAGTCAAACGATTTTCCGCGAACTTCGCCTATCCGTTCCGTAACTCATTGTAATTTCGTGTTCTTTCTACTGTGCATGGGGTTGTTTTCGATTTTTCAGGCGAGGGGACCCGGGAGGTCCCCTCCGTCTCGTCGGCGACAGGCCCGTGGCGCGCCGCTGCTCTAGTCCACCGAGACCCCGGCGAACTCCACGACCTTGCGCCACTTCTCGGTCTCGTCAGCGACGAGCTTGCCGAACTCGGCAGGCGTCATCGGCTTGGGGATGCCGCCGGTCTCGGCGAGGCGCGCCACCAGCTTCGGGTCCTTCAGCGCTTCGCCGACGGCCTTGTTGAGGATCTCGACCACCTCGCTCGGCGTGCCCTTCGGCGCGGAGATGCCGTAGAAGCCGACGGATTCGAAGCCGGGCACGGTCTCGGCGATCGCGGGCACGTCGGGCACGCTCGGCCAGCGCTGCGGCGAGGTCACGCCGAGCGCGCGGACGTTGCCGCCCCTGGCCTGCTCCATCGCGGAGGGCAGGTTGTCGAAGATCAGCTGCACCTTGTTGGAGATGATGTCGGGGAAGGCGATCGCCGAGCCGCGATAGGGCACGTGCACCATGTCGCATTTGGTCATCGCCTTGAACAGTTCGGCCGACATGTGCACCGAGGTGCCGTTGCCGGACGAGGCAAACGAGATCTTGCCGGGATTGGCCTTGCAATAGTCGATGAACTCCTGAACCGTCTTGGCGGGAAACGCGTTGGAGACGACCAGCATGTTGGTGAGCTGCATGATGCTCGCGACCGGCACCGTGTCGCGCAGGAAGTCGAACGGCAGCTTCTTGTAGAGCGAGGTCGAGATCGCGTTGTTGGGCGCGACGAACAGCAGCGTGTAGCCGTCGGGCGGCGAGTTGATAGCCGCGGCGGCCGCGATGTTGCCGCCGGAGCCGGTCCGGTTCTCGACGATGAACTGCTGGCCGAGATGGTCCGACAGCCATTGCGCCATGATGCGGGCGACGATGTCGACGGGGCCGCCGGCCGCAAAGCCGATCAGCCAGTGCACGGGGCGGTCGGGGTAGGCGGCGGAGGCGGGAGGGGCGGCGGCGAAAAGACCCGACAGCAAGACCAGCCCGAACACACCGTTACGCAAAATTCGCAACATGACGCCTCCCATTGCCTTATTGTTGGAGCGCATGCTTTCACAAATTCCGCCCGCTGCCTACATCGCCGCAAGTCGATGTTGACGCAGGCGCAGCCGGACCGACCATGAAATTCGCTCTCACCCTTCTCGCCGCGGCGTTGCTTGCAAATCACCTTGCAGGCCCCGCCGCCGCTCAAACCGGAGGCAACGCCATTTCGAGCACCACGATCAGCCTGGGCACCGCGACACCGGGCGGCGGCTTCCCTCTCTATGGCAACGCCTTTGCCGAGGTGATGAATGCGGCTGATAGCGCGCTCACCATCACCCCGCGCAACACCAAGGGCAGCAACGAGAACATTCCGCTGCTGGAGAAGGGCGAGCTCGATCTCGCTTTGGTCGCGGGCGAGCCGGCCTATGAGGCCTTCGCCGGCATCGGCCGTGCGAAGGTGCGGCTGAAGATTCTCACCGCGATCTATTCCAACCCCGGCATGTTCGTGGTGAGGGCGGACAGTCCCTACCGGACCATCCACGATCTCGTGGGCCAGCCGGTCGCGTTCGGCGCCAAGGGCTCGGGCCTGCCGATCCTGGCGCGCTATGTGCTCGACGGCCTCGGGTTGAGGCAGGACGAGGATTTCAAGGCCGTCTATCTCGACCGTGCCGGCGACGGCCCTGCGATGGTCGAGGATGGCCGCGTCGCGGCGCTGTGGGGCGCCGGCATCGGCTGGCCCGGCTTTGCGGCGGTGGCTTCGAGCGCGACAGGGGCGCGCTTCATCGCGCCAGACGCGGAGGAGATCGCCCGCATCCGCGCCAAGCACGCGTTCCTGAAGCCGCTGACCGTGCCGGCCGGCTCCTATCCAGGACAGTCCGAACCGATCGCCTCGCTCGGCTCCTGGAGCTTTGTGCTGACCCGCGAGGACCTGCCCGACGATATCGGCTATCGCCTGGCGAAGACGCTGCACGGCCTCGAGCCGACCTTCTGCAGGAAGCTCGCCCAGGCCTGCGAGACCACGGCGGCGAACACCGTCGCCGCGGCGCCGAAGCCCGAGCTGATCCATCCGGGCGTGATGAAATATTTTCGCGAGATCGGGGTGGTGAAGTGACGGTCGCTGGACGCGACCGTCACGCTCTCACTTCTTCACCATCGCACATGCCGGGTCCGGCGGCCCGAAGGCCTTGTCGCCGGAAATGGTGCTGAGGATCTTGTAATAGTCCCACGGATATTTGCTCTCCTCCGGCGTCTTCACCTGCACCAGCCAGAGGTCGTGCACCATCAGATTGTCGTCGCGCAGCTTGCCGTTACGGGCGAAGAAATCTTCGACCGGCGTCTCGCGCATTTTCGCTGCGACCTTGAGCGGATCGTCGGTGCCGACAGCCTTGATGGCGTTGAGGTAGTGGATCACGCTGGAATAGACGCCGGCCTGCCACATCGTTGGCATCTTGTTCATCTTGGCAAAATAGCGCTTCGACCATTCGCGGGTCTTGTCGTCCATGTCCCAGTAGAACGAGGTCGTCAGCAACAGGCCTTGCGCGGCTTGCAGTCCGAGCCCGTGAATGTCGGTGATCAGGGCCAGCAGCGCCGCCATCTGCTGACCGCCCTTGAACACGCCGAACTCCGAGCCGGTCTTGATTTCGTTCATGTTGTTGGGAGGGCCTGCGGCAATGCCGATGATCTTGGCCTTGGAGGCCTGCGCCTGCAGCACGAAGGAGGAGAGGTCGGGCGTTGCCAGCGGCGGCTTCACCGAGCCCAGCACCTTGCCGCCATTGGCGGTGATGACGCTCGAAGCGTCACGCTCCAGCGAATGGCCGAAGGCGTAATCGTCGGTGATGAAGAACCAGCTGTCGCCGCCGCGCTTGACCACGGCGTCCGCGGTGCCGACCGCGAGCGCGCGGGTGTCGAACACCCACTGGATCGCGTAAGGCGAGCAGAACTTGCCGTGGAAATCTGCAGTACCCGTGGAATGGGTGATGAACAGCCGCTTCTTCTCGTTGGCGATGTTCTGCACTGCAAGGCCGACGGCCGAGACCGGCACGTCGACGATCAGATCGACCTGCTCGACGTCGTACCAGCGCCGCGCGATCGCGGCGCCGATGTCGGCCTTGAGCTGGTGGTCGCCGATCACGATGCTGATCGGCTTGCCGAGCACGGTGCCGCCGAAATCGTCGATCGCCATCTGCGCCGCGGTCACCGAGCCCTGGCCGGTTGGCGCGGAGGCGGGGCCGTTCATGTCTGTGAGCACGCCGATCTTGACGACATCGTCGGACACCTGCGCCATGGCGGAGCCCGACAGCAGCGCCGCCGTCAAGGCGGCCGCGACCGGTAGTCCAAATCTTTTTGGATTCACGTTTGTCCTCCCCTGATCCGGCGCGTTGGCCGAAAGTTGCCTGTGCCGGGTACAGCCCGGCTGAATTGGTTTCTTTTGCAACTATTCTGGGGTGGGCGTCAATCTCAGGCGGCGAAGCGGATCTGCCCGGCGGGCGAGGGATCGTAGCCGGTCAGCTCCTCGGCGCGCTGGCGCAGCCGCCGTTCGCCGAGAAACCGAATCAGGGCCTGCATGGGTGGGCGGAAATAGCTGCGCTGCCGCATCGCGAGATCAAGATTCTCCCAGACCAGCGGCACGAAATCGAGCCCGGCGGAGCGTGCCGCGGCGCGCGTCGCCACGCCGCAATCGGCCTGGCCGGCACGGACGACCTCGGCAAGATCGGGGCCGGTGAGGGCTGGCGTCTCCACCCGCCGCAGATCACGCATCGAGGCGCCCGCGCGCGTCAGCAGCACGTCGAGCAGCATCTGCGCGCCGGTGCCCTGTTGCCGCGTCGCCATCCGGGCGCCGAGTGCGAGCACGTCGGCAAGACCGCGCAGCCGTTTCGGATTGCCCGGCGGAAGCACGAGGCCCTGCTCGCGGCGCGCGAACGCGACCAGCACCGCATCATGCAAATCCGGCGCGTCGCGCAGCGCCGTCACGCTGGCATCGGAGGCGAGATTGCCTTCGGCATCGAGGCTGTGGAAGTGCATCGCGACCGCCATCACCTCGTCGCGTTGCAGACGCTCGAGCCCACGCGCACTGCCTTCGGTCATCGATCCGAGGCCAGAGCCGGATTCCCGCAAGCTCCAATCCAGAAGCTCGTCCTGACTGCCGCCCACGACGGGCGGCGGCTCTGCGGTCAGCATGCCGGCCGGTCGCGCCATGCCCGACAGGACCCAGAGATCGAGCTCATGCCGGGGGAAGAGCCATTTGCCGGTCACCTTGGTGCAGGGGATCGCACCATTGGTGACGAGTTCGTAGAGCTTGCGTTCGCCTAAGCGGAGATAGTCAGCGGCTTCGCTGGTCGTCAGGAATTCCATCCTGCATTCCTATGCAAATTCTTGCTTCTTTTTGACGTTCACGCAGGTGGAATTCTGCATTTCAGTTTTCGTCCGCGGGAACCATGCCCGATCATCTCGCTGCTTTGCAACACATCCGCGCGCGCGTTTTCTGCTTTGGTGAACGATCTTGGAGTGCGCGCGAGCGCCGCCTTGCGATTGCACTCGGCGCATTGCCGAGATTTCCCGAAAGACGTGCCCGATGAGCCATCGCGTCACGAGTGCGGCGCAATCCGTCATCATCATGATCACGTCTTAGCCAATGGGAACCCGACATGGTCCGCCTGTCCATTGCATTCGCGCTGTCCTGCGGCCTCACGGTGGCCGTTGCGGCCTCGTCCGCGGAGGACCGCGGTATCGTCCTCGCCACAACGACGGCGACGCAAGAATCCGGCCTGTTGGACTACCTGCTGCCGATTTTCCGCGACAAGACCGGTGTCGAGGTAACTGTGATCGCGCGCCGTAGCGCTGAGGTGCTCGACGGGGCGCGACGCGGCGAGGCCGATGTCGTGCTGATGCATGCCCGACCGCAGGAGGAAAAGTTCGTCACCGACGGGTTTGGCGTGAAGAGGTTCGACGTGATGTACAATGATTATGTGCTGATCGGGCCGAAAAACGATCCGGCAGCCGTGAAGGGCAAGGACATCGCCACGGCGCTGAAGGCGATCGAAGCCAAGGGCACCCCGTTCGTGACACGCGGCGATCGTTCCGGCACCCACGCGGCGGAGCTCGCGCTCTGGATCGTTGCCGGCATCGACATCGCCGGCGCCAAGGGGGCCTGGTATCGCGAGAGCGGGCCGGGCATGATGGCTGCCCTGGACGCTGCTCGAACGGCGAATGCCTATGTGCTCTCGGACCGCGCCAGCTGGATCGCTTTCAAGGATCGCGGCGATCTCGACATCGTTGTCGAGGGCGACAAGCGGCTGCTCAACCAGTACGGCGTGATGCTGGTGAATCCGGAGAAGCATCCGAACGTCAAGAAGGAGCTGGGCCAGACCTTCATCGACTGGTTGATCTCGCCGGAGGGACAGGCGGCGATCGCCGGCTACAAGGTCGACGGGCAACAGGTGTTCTTTCCGAATGCTGACAAGTCGGGCGGATGATGGCCGACGCACCAGCGGTTGCCAAACCGCACAATGCGTGATCCATCGTCAGGCATGACCCAGCGCCTGCCGCCCTCGCTGACGCCACTCGACACCGCGCTCGCTGCGTTGCTGCGCGGCGTCGCTCCGGTCACGCCGGTCGAATTGCCGCTGGCCGACGCGGCCGGCTGCATCGCCACGGGGATGCCATCGCTGCCGGCCTCCCCGCCGCGCGACATCGCCGCAGTGGACGGCTGGGCTTTGCGCGCCAACGATCTCGTCGGCGCGTCCTCTTATTCGCCTCTGTCTCTGGCCGAGCTTCCGGTATGGGTCGAGGTCGGTGATGTCATGCCGGAGGGATGTGATTGCGTGCTCGATGCCGGCGCGGTCGAGGTCTCGGGCCCGCTTGCCCTGGTGCTGGCGGAGGGCTTGCCGGGACAAGGCGTCGCGCGTCGTGGCAGCGATATCGCAGAGAATGCGCCCGCGGCCGTAGCGGGATGTCCGGTCGGCGCGGCTGCTCTGCTGCTCGCCCGCGTTGCAGGTGTGGACAAGCTCAGCGTCAGGCGGCCGCGGCTACGTATCGTCAATGTACCGGGCGCAACCGCGACGACGCACATGATCGCCGGCTTCGCGCGTGCGATGGGACTCGATGTGAGCGCACATGAAGCCGGATCGCGCGATGCCAGATCGATCGCGGAGGCGCTCGACGTCTCCTCTTGCGATCTCCTGCTGACGATCGGCGGCAGTGGCGTCGGACGTACGGATGCCGCCATCGCGGCGCTGGTTCAGCGCGGAGCACAACTTGCCCATGGTCTTGCGCTGCAGCCTGGACGGACCGCGGCGGCAGGGTGGCTCGGAAAAGTTCCGGTCGCCGCTTTGCCCGGCTCGCCGGCTCAGGCGCTGGCGGTCTGGCTTGCGCTGGTGCTTCCGCTCGTTGATCGCCTCTCTGCGCGGCAGCCGCGCCGCGCAGTGACCTTGCCGCTTGCTCACAAGATTGCCTCCAACGTGGGTGTCGCCGAGATCGCGCTGCTGGTCGAGGAACAGAAGACATGGATGCCGCTTGCCGTGGGCGAATGGCCGCTCCAGGCCATCGCCCGCGCGGATGCATGGCTGCTCATTCCCGCCAGCCACGAAGGATTTGCGGCGGGCGAGCCGGCCGATGCTTATCTGATGCGGGAATGATAAGGGTTCCGGCATGACGATGATCCCAAAGCCGCCAGATCGTAGGGCGCTCGAGCAGGAGCAATTTCTAAGAATCCTCTCGCGGGAGGAGGCGCTGGCGCGTTTCGAGGCGGCGCTGTTTCCGCGTGCGATCCCCAGCGAGCGGCGCAGGCTTGCCGATGCACTCGGCGCAGCCCTTGTCGAAGACATCACCGCACCGATCGATGTGCCACCGTTCGATCGCTCCAATGTCGATGGCTTTGCCGTACGCTCGGGGGACCTTTCAGCGGCTGGTGAAGGCGCGCCGGTACGGCTCGTGCTGAACGGCGAGACGATTCACTGCGGCACCGCGCCGGCGCTGCAAGTGGCGGCAGGAACCATAACGCCGATCGCCACCGGCGGTCCGCTGCCGCGTGGTGCCGACGCGGTGGTCATGGTCGAGCACACCCAGCCGGCCGGCTCGCAGGCGATCGATGTTCGTCGGGCGGTCTCGCCGGGACAATTCGTGTCCTACGCGGGCTCGGACATCGCACGCGGCGAGGCGCTGCTTCGCGCCGGCACGATCATCGGCTCGCGCGAGATCGGGATGCTGGCGGCGTGCGGGATCGCGGAGGTGAATGTGGCGCGGAAGCCCCGTGTCGCGGTGATCTCCACCGGCGACGAACTGGCGCAGCCGGGCGAGGCACTTGCGCCGGCAGCGATCTACGACACCAATGGCGCTATCGTTGCGGCCGCGATCGATGAGAATGGCGGCGAAGCGATTTTCCTCGGTGCGATCCCCGACGACGAGGCTAAGCTCGAAGCCGCCATGCGCGATGCGCTGGCGGAAGCCGATATGCTGGTGCTCTCAGGCGGTACGTCGAAGGGCGCGGGCGACCTGTCGCATCGCATTATTGGCCGGCTCGGCCAACCCGGCGTCATCGCGCATGGCGTGGCGCTCAAGCCCGGGAAGCCGCTGTGCCTTGCGGTGTGCGACGGCAAGCCGGTGGTGATCCTGCCGGGCTTTCCGACATCGGCGATGTTCACTTTCCACGATATGATCGTGCCGGTGTTGCGCAGGTTGGCTGGTCTGCCGCCGCGCTCGGATGCCAAGGTGAGCGCGACCGTGCCGGTGCGTATTGCCTCCGAGCTCGGCCGCACCGAATTCGTCATGGTCTCGCTGGTCGAGGGCAGGGAGGGCCTGATCGCCTATCCCTCCGGCAAAGGCTCTGGCGCGATCACGTCCTTTGCCCAGGCTGACGGCTTTCTGCGCATCGAGGCGCTCGCGGACCAGATGCCGGCGGGCACGGAAGCCGAAGTGACGCTGTTCACGCCGCATGTGCGCGTGCCCGATCTTGTCATCGTCGGCAGCCATTGCACCGGCCTCGATCTCGTCACGGCGCAACTCTCGCATGGCGGGCTGATCGTACGCTCGATCGCGGTCGGCAGTCTCGGCGGGCTTGCAGCCGCCAAGCGCGGCGAATGCGATCTCGCACCGATCCATCTGCTCGACGACAAGACCGAGACCTACAACACGCCTTACCTGGTCGAGGGTCTCGAGCTTGTCCCAGGTTGGCGGCGGATGCAGGGCATTGTCTTCCGCATGGGCGACCAGCGCTTTGAAGGCCTCGGCGCGAAGGAGGCGGTTGCAGCCGCGCTCGCTGACCCGGCCTGCATCATGGTCAACCGTAACCAGGGCGCCGGCACGCGCATTCTGATCGACCGTCTGCTTGGCGGTACGCGCCCGGAGGGCTACTGGAACCAGCCGCGCTCGCACAATGCGGTTGCAGCGGCCGTCGCGCAGCACCGTGCCGATTGGGGTATGACCATTGCGCCGGTCGCCGATGCGGCCGGCCTCGGTTTCATTCCGTTCGCGGAAGAGCATTATGACTTTGCGCTGGTGACGGCGCGCAAGCAGCGTCCGGCCGTGCAGGCTTTTCTTGATGCGCTCGGCTCGAATGAGGCCAGAGCGGCGCTGAAGCGAGCGGGCTTTCGACCTGCCTAGACGACCGCGTCGATGTCCCTGGCAGCTTGAGCGGCGCACTCTCGCTCCTCGGCTTCGGCGAGCGCACGCTGTGCGGCAGGCGGCAGTGGCTTCGGATCCGGAGGGACCTCGACGATCTTGTCGCTGCCGGTGGCTTGTTGGCTTAGTCGCTTCATGCGATCGATCGTGATCGAAAGATCAAACGCGAAATCGGCGACTGCGAAGATGGCATTCAGGAGAGGGGCGACCATAGCTTGATCCGGAGCATGTCCCGATCAGTAGTCGCAGCCAATCTCGATCCGGTTCGATCGTTCGTTGAAGGACCACTAGGCCGCGTCGTCCAGCGCGGCCAGCCGCTCGGCCTCGGCGATGTCCTCGACCGTGTTGGCGTTGAAGAACGGATCGAGCGGCTCGGCGGCCCACGTGACCGTGGCGAGCGGATAGCGCGCGGTCCAGCGGTCGATCTTGCGGAGATCCTCGACGACCAGGGCGTGACGTAGCTCGTTGCGCAAGGCAACGCGCCAAAGGCCGATCACCGGATGCGACTGGCCGCCGGACGCGGCGACTGCGAGCTCCGCGTTCTCCCGCGCGCGCGCCTCGTGAAGGCGCGTGACGAGATCGCGCGGCACGAACGGACAGTCGCCTGCGGCGCTGAGCACCCAATCGATGTCCGGGCGATTCGTCGCAGTCCAGTCGAGAGCGGCAAGAACGCCTGCAAGGGGGCCGGGAAAGCCGGGTACGTCATCGGCGACCACTTGCAAGCCGAATGGGGAAAACCGTGCGGGATCGCCATTCGCGTTAAGGATCAACGCGTCGCACTGAGGGGAAAGGCGCGCAATCACGCGCTCCAGGATGGTGCGTCCGCCGATGGTTCGCATCGGCTTGTCGCCGCCGCCCATGCGGCGCGCAAGGCCGCCGGCGAGCAGCACGCCAAGAGTCGGAGGAACCCTCGTCGCTGGAATACTAGTCGTCACCACCTTCGCCCTTACGCTTGTGCTTCGCCGATTCTTCTTCGACGTAAGCAAGATTCTGGTCGTAGACGATCCGTTCCTCTCCCGCGAGCGCGATGAAGCGCTTTCCGCGCGTCCGCCCGACCAGCGTCAGGCCCACTTGCCTTGCGAGATCGACGCCCCAGGCCGTAAATCCGGAGCGTGACACCAGGATCGGAATGCCCATGCGCACCGTCTTGATCACCATCTCCGAGGTGAGCCGTCCCGTGGTGTAGAGGATCTTGTCGCCAGGTTCGACGCCGTGGCGGTACATCCAGCCCGCGATCTTGTCGACGGCGTTGTGGCGTCCGACATCCTCGGTGTAGCAGAGCGGCTCGCCCGCCTTGCACAGCACGCAACCGTGGATCGCACCGGCCTCGAGATAGAGCGAGGGCATGGTGTTGATGGTCTGCGTCATCTGGTAGAGCCAGGACGTGCGTAGCTCAGCCTTGGGCAGCGCGACACTCTCCACCGCTTCCAGCAGGTCGCCGAAGGCGGTGCCCTGCGCGCAGCCCGAAGTCTGCGTCCGCTTCTTGAGCTTGGCCTCGAAATTGGTGTGGTGCTCGGTGCGCACGACGACCACCTGAAGGTCGTCGTCGTATTCGACTTCGGTGACCGCATCATTATATTTCAGCATGTTCTGGTTCAGCAGGTAGCCGAGCGCCAGATATTCCGGATAGTCGCCGATCGTCATCATGGTGACGATCTCCTGCGCATTCAGGTAGAGCGTCAGCGGCCGTTCCATCGGCACCTTGATATCGATCCTGGCGCCGGTCTGGTCAGTCCCGGTCACGGTCTGAGTCAGGCGCGGGTCGTCGGGATCTGGGACGATCAGGGGCACCGGGGCTTTGTCGATCTTCATCATGGAGGCGACGTTAGCATGACATTCGGGTCAAGCCGATATAAGCATGGCAGGGAATGGGCAAAATGCCTCCGCTCGTCGTTGCGAGCTGAGCTATCCAGAGTCTTTCCGCGGCGGCAGTTCTGGATTGCTTCGCTTCGCTCGCAAAGACGGGAGGGACGGTGGTTCCATAAGGGTCGTGCGTGGAGACGGAGCTGCAATGAAAGTCATCGGCCTTGCAGGCTGGAGCGGCGCGGGCAAGACAACGCTGTTGACGCGGCTGATTCCGCATTTCAACGCGCAGGGCGTGCGCGTCTCCGTGATCAAGCATGCGCATCACCGGTTCGACGTCGACGTGCCCGGCAAGGATTCCTGGCGTCATCGCGAGGCCGGTGCCGCCGAGGTGCTGGTGGCATCGTCCAATCGCTGGGCTCTGATGCACGAATTGCGCGGTGCGCCCGAGCCGCGGCTTCCGGAACTTTTGAGCAAATTGTCCTCGGTCGACCTCGTGGTGGTCGAAGGCTTCAAGCGTGAGCCGCATCGCAAGATCGAGGTGCATCGCTCCGCGAACGACAAGCCGCTGCTGTTTCCCGACGATCCCGGAATTGTCGGTGTTGCGACCGATGCCGCGGTTGAAACCCGGTTGCCGACCGTCCATCTCGACGATATCCAGGCTGCAGCGGCATTGCTGTTGCGTGCAGCGATGCCGATCGAGGAAGCGGTTGCTAGAAGCGTAGCGATGCGCTGACGAGGCACCATGGCGCAACTGTCGGATGATTGTTTTGCTTTCGGTGGACCGATGATGTCGGTCGACGAGGCCGTTGGCCTGATCACGGCCCGTGTCAGCGCGATCGCCGATGTCGAGACGGTGACGTTGATTGAGGCCGACGGGCGCGTGTTGGCGCACGATATCGCGGCGCCCCTGCCGCTGCCGCCTTTCACCAACTCGGCTGTCGACGGCTACGCCGTCGGCGATGCCGATCTCCCCGAGACAACAGAGCGGGCGTTCCCGCTCGATGGCCGCATCCAGGCCGGCGGCCTTGCCCGAGTGCCGATCAAGCCTGGCCACACCGCCCGCATCTTCACGGGCGCGCCGATGCCGCCGGGTGCCGAGACTGTGTTCATGCAGGAAGATGTCCGCATCGATGAATCAGGCAGGGTCGTGTTGCCATCCGGGCTGAAGCGGGGTGCCAATGTTCGGCCGGCAGGAGAGGATATCCCGCTGGGGCAGATTGCGCTGCGCGCCGGCCAGCGGCTGCGGCCGCAGCACGTTGCGCTCGCCGCGGCGTTCGGCCTGACCCGGCTTGACGTCGTCAGGCGCATCCGTGTCGCGGTGTTCTCCACCGGCGACGAACTGGCTTCACCCGGCGAGCCCCGCGCGGCTTCGCAGCTGTTCGATTCCAACCGTTTCATGCTGATGGCGATGCTGCGCCGGCTTGGCTGCGAGGTCAGCGATCTCGGCATCTTGCGCGACGAGCGCAACTCGCTGGCGAATGGATTGAAGCAGGTGGCGGGCGCGCACGATCTGATCCTCACCACCGGGGGCGTCTCGACCGGCGAGGAAGACCACGTCAAGGCGGCCGTCGAAAGCGTCGGCTCGCTCGTGCTGTGGCGGATGGCGATCAAGCCGGGCCGGCCTGTGGCGATGGGCATCATCGATGGCACGCCGTTGGTCGGACTGCCCGGCAACCCCGTCGCAAGTTTCGTCACTTTCGTCCATGTGGTGCGTCCGACCGCATTGGCGCTTGCCGGCAGTCTTCCGGAGCCGCTGTTGCCGATCCCGCTGCGCGCGGCGTTCACTTACAAAAAGAAGCCGGGTCGTCGCGAATACGTGCGCGCATCCTTGCGGCGCGCGCAGGATGGTGCGCTGGAAGCGGTCAAGTTTCCGCGCGAAGGTGCCGGGCTGCTCTCGTCGTTGGTGGAGACCGACGGACTGATCGAGCTGGGCGAAGACATCACGCGCGTCGAACTGGGCGAGAGCGTAGGTTTCCTGTCCTATGCAGGCCTGATCTGAGCCCCTGCGTTGACGCCCTGGTTTCCTCCCGCCATGTTGCGCACATGACCCGAACGACGCTCGATCTCACCGGGCTGAAATGCCCGCTTCCAGCCTTGAAAACACGCAAGGCGCTAAAGCCCTTGCGGCCGGGCGATCAACTTGAGGTGCACTGCACCGATCCGCTGTCGGTGATTGACATTCCCAACCTGATCCGCGAGACCGGCGACACGGTGGAGATCACCGAGCGCAACGACGCGCGCATCGTCTTCTTGATAGAAAAAGCGAATGGTTCGATAGGCGATGCCAATGCTGCGCTGCGTTCTTGAGCGCGCGTGACCGCGCTGATACCGACCTTTTATCTATCGACATCGATCACGCCTTCTGCCCCAATTGACTTTGTCCGCGCAGGCGCGGAGGTTGAGTCTTGTCCGCGTTACGCGGATCAGCGGGCCACGCACGAAGCCTGCATATAGGATGGGGCATAGAGCCCCAGTCGAGGGGTTATCTTTTTCAGATGCGCGTGACGGTCCTGGCGCGCGTCGGGTGATTGTGCGGAGCAGCAGGGACAACAGCTGCGTCGCAATGGGCTGAGGAACAGGATCGTAGCGGCAGGTTGCTCAGAAGGGCAGCTGCAGGGGAGGAGTGCATGACGACAATTGAGGGCACTGGAAGCATTTCGGGTGCTGGCGCGGGAATTCTTGATCGCGAACATACAGTGGCGAAGGCCGGCTTCAATCGCTGGCTGGTGCCGCCGGCGGCGCTGTGCATCCATCTCTGCATCGGCATGGCCTACGGCTTCTCCGTGTTCTGGCTGCCGCTGTCGCGCGCGATCGGCCTCACTGCGCCGAAGGCCTGCCCCGATATGTCGCTGTGGCAAGAGCTCTTCACCACGACCTGCGATTGGAAGGTCGCGAGCCTGGGGTGGATGTTCACCCTGTTCTTCGTCCTGCTCGGCGTCTCCGCGGCGATCTGGGGCGGCTGGCTTGAACGCGCCGGTCCGCGCAAGGCGGGCTTCGTTGCCGCGCTTTGCTGGGGCGGCGGGCTCCTGATCGGCGCGCTCGGCGTCTACGTCCATCAGCTCTGGATCATGTGGCTCGGGGCCGGCGTCATCGGCGGCGTCGGGCTCGGCCTCGGCTACATCTCGCCGGTGTCGACGCTGATCAAGTGGTTTCCCGATCGCCGCGGCATGGCGACCGGCATGGCCATCATGGGCTTTGGCGGTGGTGCGATGATCGGCGCTCCGTTCGCCAATCTGCTGATCAACTACTTCAAATCCTCGACCGACGTCGGTGTATGGCAGACCTTCGTCGTGATGGGCCTCGTCTATTTCGTCTTCATGACGATCGGTGCCTTCGCCTATCGCGTGACGCCGGCTGGCTGGCAGCCCGAGGGCTGGACTCCGCCGAGCGAAAAGAAGTCGATGATCACGGAGCATCATGTCCACCTCGACAACGCGCACAAGACGCCGCAATTCTGGTTGATCTGGTGGGTGCTGTGTTTGAACGTGTCGGCCGGCATCGGCGTGATCGGCATGGCCTCGCCGATGCTCCAGGAAATTTTCGCCGGCAAGTTGATCGGGCATCCGGAGCTCACCTTCGGTCAGCTCTCGGTTGAACAGAAGACCGTCATCGCCGGCATCGCGGCGGGCTTTGCCGGACTGCTGTCGCTGTTCAACATCGGCGGCCGGTTCTTCTGGGCCTCGCTGTCCGACTATATGGGCCGCAAGAACACCTACTACACGTTCTTCATCCTCGGCATCGTGCTCTACGCGCTGGCGCCCACCTTTGCAGCGATGGGATCGAAGCTTCTCTTCGTGCTCGGCTTCGGCATCATCCTGTCGATGTACGGCGGCGGCTTTGCGACCGTGCCGGCTTATCTCGCCGACATGTTCGGAACCCAGTTCGTCGGGGCCATTCACGGCCGGCTGCTGACGGCTTGGTCGACCGCGGGCATCATCGGCCCCGTCGTGGTGAACTACATCCGCGAGTTCCAGCTCGCGGCGGGCGTGCCGCGTGACCAGCTCTACAACACGACCATGTACATTCTCTGTGCGATGCTGATCGCGGGCATCATCTGCAACTACCTGATCAAGCCGGTCGATCCGAAGTGGTACATGAACAACCAGGAGGTTGCGAGGCTTCAGGCCGCAAGTGCCAAGACCGAAGCCGGTATCCAGCATGGCTCCTTCGGCATCGGCAAGGGCGGGTTGGACGGCAGGGCCGCGCTGTTTTGGGTCTTCGTCGGCATTCCGCTGGCATGGGGTGTGTACAAGACCCTCCAGAGCGCCTGGGCTATCTTCTGATCGCCCATACCGCCGCGGGAAGCTTGCGCATCCCGCGGCGCTCGTCTGCAAACACATTGAGAATGGGATCTAGGGGGATTCTTATGCTTCGCACCCGTATCTGCCTTGCCGCCATGATGTTGGCGGCAAGCCTTCAAACCGCATCGGCCCAGACCGCGACAGCGCCTGCGCCGGCACCTGCCGCGACCACTGCCGCCAAGCCGCCGGGCAAGATCAAGCTCACCATGCAGAAGCTGAAACAGATGAAGGCCACCTGGGCAGCCAACAAGCCGAAGCTGAAGGCCTGCCGTGCCGAGGTGAAGGCCAAGGGACTGACCGGCGATGATCGCTGGTTCTACATTCAGGACTGCATGGACAAGACTTGAGCCGGGTTCCGCGTTGAGTTTGCGGAAGGGGGCGTGGCAGGGCGGCTGTCCGCCCCCTAAATCATTATAGAGACGTTCTAAATCTACTTGCCCCTCTGGTATACCAGAGACTAGAGTTGAGCGGAGTAAGGCTCGATTCAAGGACGCGGAAGTACGCGGTTCCATCGATTTGAGCCCGGAAATGAGGGCAGATCGCGATGGCGGTCCAAGCCTGAGATCATCGCGCTTTTGAGGAGAACGCGACGTTTCCATGAGCAGCAACGACGACGTTCACAAGGTCAGAGAATTCGAGCATCCGGGTGAGGGGCGCCGGCGCGCCAAAGCGACGCCCAAAGGACGACAGGTCGATCCGACCGCTTCGCACGAGATCGAGCAATTGATCGGCGACCGTCCGCGACGGCGCGATCTGCTGATCGAATATCTGCACCTGATCCAGGACAAATATCACCGGATCTCGGCCGCGCATCTTGCTGCGCTCGCCGACGAGATGAAGCTCGCCTTCGCCGAAGTGTTCGAGACCGCGACCTTCTACGCGCATTTCGACGTGGTGAAGGAAGGCGAGCCCGACATTGCGCCGCTGACGATCCGCGTCTGCGATTCGCTGACTTGCGCCATGCTCGGCGGCGAAAAGCTGCTCGAGGATCTGCAGAGTGCGTCAGGCCCCGGCATTCGCGTCGTGCGCGCACCTTGTGTCGGACGCTGTGATACGGCGCCGGCTGCTGAAGTCGGACACAACTTCGTCGACCATGCGACCGTTGACAATGTCATGGCCGTCGTGAAAACCGGCGACACGCACGCGCATCTGCCCAACTATGTCGATTACGATGCCTATGTCGCCGGTGGCGGCTACAAGCTGCTGGGCCGCGTGCGCTCGGGTGAGCTCTCGAAAGACGATCTGCTGAAGGCACTCGACGACGCGTCGCTGCGCGGCCTCGGCGGCGCCGGCTTCCCGACGGGCCGCAAATGGCGGGCGGTGTTAGGGGAGCCCGGTCCGCGGCTGATGGCGATCAACGGCGACGAGGGCGAGCCCGGCACGTTCAAGGATCGCGTCTATCTCGAAAGCGATCCGCATCGCTTCATCGAAGGCATGCTGATCGGCGCGCATGTGGTGCAGGCCTCTGACGTCTACATCTATCTGCGCGACGAATATCCGGCCTCGCGCGAGATCCTGATGCGCGAGATCGCCAAGCTTCCGCCGGGCGGTCCGACGCTGCACATGCGTCGCGGCGCCGGCGCCTATATCTGCGGCGAGGAGTCCTCGCTGCTGGAGAGCATCGAGGGCAAGCGCGGCCTGCCCCGGCACAAGCCGCCGTATCCGTTCCAGGTCGGCCTGTTCGGCCTTCCGACGCTGATCAACAATATCGAGACGTTGTGGTGGGTGCGCGACATCGTCGAGAAAGGCGCCGACTGGTGGAAGGGAAATGGCCGCCATGAGCGTCATGGCCTGCGCAGCTTCTCGGTCTCGGGACGCGTCAAGAATCCCGGCATGAAGCTGGCGCCCGCGGGCATCACCGTGCGCGAATTGATCGACGAATATTGCGGCGGCATGGCCGACGGCCATCAATTCTACGCGTACCTCCCGGGCGGCGCTTCCGGCGGCATCCTGCCAGCCTCGATGGACGACATCCCGCTCGATTTCGGCACGCTGGAGAAATACGGCTGCTTCATCGGCTCGGCGGCGATCGTGATCCTGTCGCAGAAGGATAGCGTGCGCGCGGCGGCGCTGAACCTGATGAAGTTCTTCGAGGACGAGAGCTGCGGCCAGTGCACGCCGTGCCGCGTCGGAACCCAGAAGGCGGCGCAGCTGATGCAGAAGCCGGTCTGGAACCGCGCACTTCTGGAAGAATTGAGCCAGGCGATGCGCGATGCCTCGATCTGCGGGCTGGGACAGGCGGCATCGAATCCGCTGTCCTCCGTGATCAAATATTTCCCTGACGAGTTCAAGGAAGCGGCCGAATGACGAAGATTACGTTCGAGCTCGACGGCAAGCAGGTCGAGGCCCAGCCCGGCGAGACGATCTGGCAGGTTGCAAAACGCCAGGGCCGCGACATCCCGCATCTGTGCTATTCGCCAGCGCCCGACTACCGCCCCGACGGCAATTGCCGCGCCTGCATGGTCGAGATCGAGGGTGAGCGCGTGCTCGCAGCCTCGTGCAAGCGCACGCCGTCGGTCGGCATGAAGGTCAAGACCGAGTCGGCGCGCGCGACTGCCGCGCAGAAAATGGTGATGGAGCTCCTGGTCGCCGACCAGCCGGCGCGCGAGACCAGCCACGATCCGGAATCGAAGTTCTGGCACTGGGCCGAGGCAACGGGCGTCACCGAGAGCCGCTTCCCCGCTGCCGAGCGCTGGGCGGCCGACGCCAGCCATCCGGCGATGCGCGTCAATCTCGATGCCTGCATCCAGTGCGGCCTCTGCGTGCGCGCCTGCCGCGAGGTCCAGGTCAATGACGTCATCGGCATGGCTTACCGCAACGCCAGCGCCAAGATCGTGTTCGACTTCGACGATCCCATGGGCGAGTCCACTTGTGTCGCCTGCGGGGAATGCGTGCAGGCCTGCCCCACCGGCGCGTTGATGCCGGCCGTGATGCTCGACGAGAAGCAGACCCGCGTAACTTATGCCGACAGGAAGGTGGATTCGCTCTGTCCGTTCTGCGGCGTCGGCTGCCAGGTCACCTACGAGGTCAAGGACGAGAAGGTGATCTATGCGGAAGGCCGCGACGGTCCCGCCAATCACAACCGTCTTTGCGTCAAGGGCCGTTTCGGCTTCGACTACATCCACCATCCGCATCGCCTGACAAAGCCGCTGGTTCGGCTGCCGAATGCGAAGAAAGACGCCAACGATCAGGTCGATCCGGCCAATCCCTTCACGCATTTCCGTGAAGCAAGCTGGGATGAAGCGCTCGACGTTGCCGCCAAGGGTCTCGTCAAGATTCGTGACGAGAAGGGGGTGAAGGCGCTGGCCGGCTTCGGCTCGGCCAAGGGCTCGAACGAAGAGGCCTATCTGTTCCAGAAGCTTGTGCGCACCGGATTCGGCTCGAACAATGTCGATCATTGCACCCGGTTGTGCCACGCCTCGTCGGTGGCGGCGCTGTTCGAAGGCCTGAGTTCGGGCGCGGTGTCGGCGCCGTTCTCGGCGGCGATGGACGCCGAGGTGATCATCGTGATCGGTGCCAACCCGACCGTGAACCATCCGGTCGCCGCGACCTTCATCAAGAATGCGGTCAAGCAGAACGGCGCCAAGCTGTTCGTGATGGATCCGCGCCGGCAGACATTGTCGCGTCACGCGACCAAGCACCTCCAGTTCAAGCCGGGCTCGGACGTCGCCATGCTGAACGCGATGATCAACACGATCATCACCGAAGGCCTCACCGACGATCAATACATCGCCGGCTACACCGAAGGTTTTGAGGCCCTCAAGGAGAAGATCAAGGAGTTCACGCCGGAGAAGATGGAGGCGATCTGCGGCATCCCGGCGCAGACTCTGCGCGAGGTGGCGCGCACCTACGCGCGCGCGAAATCGTCGATCATCTTCTGGGGCATGGGCATCAGCCAGCATGTTCACGGCACCGATAATGCGCGCTGCCTGATTGCGCTGGCGCTGATCACCGGCCAGGTAGGTCGGCCCGGCACCGGCCTGCATCCGCTGCGCGGCCAGAACAACGTGCAAGGCGCCTCCGATGCCGGGCTAATCCCGATGTTCCTGCCGGACTACCAGCCGGTCGGCCGCGACGATCTGCGGGGCAGTTTTGAAAAGCTCTGGCAGCAGGATCTCGATCCCGTCCGCGGCCTGACCGTGGTCGAGATCATGAACGCGATCCACGCCGGCGAGATCAAGGGGATGTATATCGAGGGCGAGAATCCCGCGATGTCGGATCCTGACCTGCAGCATGCGCGCCAGGCGCTCGCGATGCTCGATCACCTCGTGGTGCAGGATCTCTTCGTTACCGAGACCGCGTTCCACGCCGACGTCATCCTGCCGGCCTCCGCCTTCGCCGAGAAGGACGGCTCCTTCACCAACACCGATCGCCGCGTGCAGCTCGCGCGCCAGGTGATCAAGCCGCCCGGCGATGCGCGGCAGGATCTCTGGATCATCCAGGAGATCGGCAAGCGCATGGGCTTGCCCTGGAATTATGCCGGCCCGGGTGATGTCTACACCGAGATGGCCGAGCTGATGCCGTCGCTGAAGAATATCAGTTGGGAGCGACTGGTGCGCGAAGGCGCGGTGACTTATCCGGCCGACGATCCGAACAAGCCCGGCAACGAGATCATCTTCACCACGGGCTTCCCGACCACGAGCGGTCGCGGCAAGATCGTGCCGGCCCATGTCATTCCGCCGGACGAAGTGCCGGACGACGAATATCCGATGGTGCTCTCGACCGGCCGCGTGCTGGAGCACTGGCACACCGGCTCGATGACGCGACGTGCGCAGGTGCTGGACCAGATCGAGCCGGAGGCCGTTGCGTTCATGTCGCCGAAGGACATGCGCAAGAAGAAGCTGGTGCCCGGCGATTTCATCCGCCTCGAGACCCGCCGCGGCGCCGTCGAGGTCAAGGTCCGCTCGGACCGGGACGTGCCGAAGAACATGGTGTTCATGCCGTTCTGCTACGCGGAGGCGGCGGCGAACCTGTTGACCAACCCGGCGCTCGATCCGTTCGGCAAGATCCCGGAGTTCAAGTTCTGCGCCGCGCGTGCCGAGCGCGCGGAGATGCGGGACGCGGCGGAGTAGGCCACAGCGGTCATTGCGAGCCTAGCGAAGCAATCCAGGTTGTCTCCTTGGTGGGATTCTGGATTGCTTCGTCGCTTCGCTCCTCGCAATGACGGTGGTAAACGTCACCCATGTCCAAAGTCACCCCCGCCACCCGCGCGCTCACGTCCGCCGGTATTGCCTTCACCATTCATACGTACGACTACGATCCCGACGCCGAGAGCATCGGGCTTCAGGCCGCCGCCGCCCTCGGCGAGGATCCGGCGCGCGTGCTCAAGACGCTGATGGCGCTGGTCGACGGCAAGCCGGTCTGCGTGGTCGTACCGTCCGACCAGGAAGTCTCGATGAAGAAGCTCGCCGCCGCCGTGAGCGGCAAGTCGGCGCAGATGATGAAGCCGCCGGAGGCCGAGCGCGTCACCGGCTACAAGGTCGGCGGCATCAGCCCATTCGGACAGCGCAAGCAGATCGGCACTGTGATCGAGCAGAGCGCGCTGGCTCACGAGCTCGTCTATCTCAATGGCGGTCAACGCGGCTTGCAGGTGCGGATGAAGCCTGCCGATGTGCGGGAGGTCGTGAAGGCGGTCGTGGCGGACGTCTTGGCGTGAGCGTCTCGTCTACTGCTTCTGCAGCAGCTTGAGCCGGCAGCGCAGCGCCTCGCGGATATGAGCGCGCGCGAGCTGCTCGGCCTTGTCGCCGTCGCGCGCGGCGATCGCCCCGATAATGGCCTGATGCTCGGCGTGGCTAGTCGAGGGGCGCCCCGTCACCGTGAAAGTGGTTGGGCCGAGCAGGGCGATCCAGTCCTGCAATTCGCGCGAGGCATTGTCGAGATAGCGGTTGCGAGCAGCGCGGCAGACCGCTTCGTGAAAGGCGCGGTTCAGCCTTGCCATCTCAGTGGCGTCGATCCCGGACGCCTCAACAAAGGTCTGCTCGATATCCCTGAGTGCGTCGATCTCGGGCGTGGAGGCATGTTCAGCCGCCAGGCGCGCCGCGGCGCCTTCCATGATCTCGCGCATGGCGTATAGCTCAAGCACTTCCGAGATATCGAGGTTGCGGACGATCAGCCCGCGGCCGCCGGCGGGCTCGACGAAGCCGCGCGCGGCGAGGCGGCCCAGGGCTTCGCGCACCGGCGTGCGGCTGACCTTGAGCCGCTGCGCCACTTCCTCCTCCCGCAGGCGGTCGCCGGCGCGGTAGCTGCCGGCCTGGAGCGCCTCGCAGAGCGAGCGGAATACGGCTTCGCCCAGCGCGACTCCTTCGCCGCGCACGATCGATCCCCCTGCCTTCGCCGGTCGTCTGGCCATGGTTCCTCACGCTGCATTCGGCCCATGCAGAGATGCCGCTTGCACCGCATATGTATATCTTTGTATACAAAAGTACGCAATGGTGGACCGGTTGACCTGGGCCTCGGGCGGCAGAATGTCTCCAACCTCGTCGCATCGGGCAGACGGCATGAGCAGCAAATACGATGTGCTGGTGATCGGCGGCGGCAACGCGGCGCTGTGCGCGGCGATCGCGGCGCGCCGCAGCGGCGTCTCGGTGCTGGTGCTCGAAGGCGCGCCCAAATTCTATCGGGGCGGCAACACCCGCCACACCCGCAATATGCGTTGTGCCCACGATGCCGCGACCGAGATCCTGACCGGCCCCTACACCGAGGAGGAGTTCTGGGAGGACCTGCTGCGCGTCACCGGCGGGCAGACGGATGAGGTGCTTGCCCGTCACATGATCCGCGAGTCCAAGGACATCCTGAACTGGATCGTGGAGCAGGGCGTTCGCTGGCAGCCCTCGCTCGGCGGCACGCTGAGTCTCGGCCGCACCAACTCCTTCTTCCTCGGCGGCGGCCGGGCGATGCTGAACGCGCTGTATCTGACCGCCGAACGTCTTGGCGTCGCCATCGAATACGACGCCGAAGTCACCGATCTTGTGATCGAGGACGGCATGTTCCTCGCTGCGCGCCTGAAGCGGCCGATCAACGGCGAGACCGAGATCCGCGCGACCTCGCTTGTGGCCGCCGCCGGCGGCTTCGAAGCCAACATCGAATGGCTGAAGCAGTATTGGGGCGAGGCTGCCGACAATTTCCTGATCCGCGGCACGCCCTATAATCGCGGCTCGATCCTGAAGATGCTGCTCGACAAGGGCGTACAGCAGGTCGGCGATCCCACCCAGTGCCACGCGGTCGCGATCGACGCCCGCGCGCCGAAATTCGACGGCGGTATCATCACGCGCCATGACTCCGTGGTGTTTGGTGTCGTCGTCAACAAGCATGCCCAGCGCTTCTACGACGAGGGTGAGGACATCTGGCCGAAGCGCTACGCGATCTGGGGCCGGCTGGTCGCGGCGCAGCCCGACCAGATCGCCTACATCATCTTCGATTCAACCGTCGTCACCAGCTTCATGCCGACGCTGTTCCCGCCGATCGCGGGACAGACCATCGCGGAGCTTGCCGGCAAGCTCGAACTCGATCCGGCCGCTCTGGAAAAGACCATCACCGAGTTCAACGCCGCCGTGCGGCCCGGCACCTTTGACCACACCATCTTGGACGACTGCGTCACCGAAGGCATCACGCCGCCCAAGACTCATTGGGCGCGCAAGATCGAAACGCCGCCTTATCTTGCTTATCCAGTGCGGCCGGGCATCACCTTCACCTATCTCGGCACGCGCGTGACCAAGGAGGCGCGGATGCTGATGGCTGACGGCAGGCCGTCCGCCAACATGTTCGCCGCCGGCGAAATCATGGCCGGCAACGTGCTCGGCAAGGGTTACGCCGCCGGCATGGGCATGACCATCGGCAGCGTGTTCGGGCGGATCGCAGGACGGGAAGCGGCGAAACATGCACGGAACTAGGATCCTCGACGAAGCCGACCGCCTGATGACGGTCTGCAATTCCTGCCGTTACTGCGAGGGGCTTTGCGCGGTGTTTCCTGCCATGGAAATGCGTCGCGCCTTCTCCGACGGCGACCTCAACTATCTTGCCAATCTCTGCCATGCCTGCGGTGCCTGCTACGTCGACTGCCAATTCTCGCCGCCGCACGAATTCAACGTGAACGTTCCGAAGACACTCGCGGTCGCGCGCGCCGGGTCATACGCGGCCTATGCCTGGCCCAAGGTGCTGTCCGGCGCCTTCGCGCGCAACGGGCTGGTCCTCAGCATCGTCGTCGCGATCAGCATGGCCGCCTTCATTCTCGGCTTTGCGGCACTGAATGATAGCTGCGTGCTTTTCGGTGTGCACACCGGGCCCGGCGCTTTCTACAGACTGATGCCGCACAACGCGATGGCCGCGCTGTTCAGCGCTGCGTTTCTCTTTGCCATCCTGGCGCTGGTCATGAGCGTGCGCGCATTCTGGCGCGATATCGGCACGCCCATCGGCGGCCATGCCGACGGGGGCTCCATCTTCCAGGCGATCCGCGATGCCGGCGAACTGCGCTATCTCGATGGCGGCGGTGTCGGTTGCTACAACGAGGACGACAAGCCGACCGACCGGCGGAAGCTCTTCCATCACCTGACCTTCTACGGCTTCCTGCTGTGCTTCGCTGCAACCTCGGTGGCCACGCTCTATCACTACCTGCTCGGGCGCGAGGCGCCGTATCCATGGTGGGATCTGCCGGTTGTGCTCGGCACGCTCGGCGGCATCGGCCTTGTCGTTGGCCCGATCGGCCTGTTCGCGGTCAAGATGCGACGCGATCCGGCACTGCTCGACGAGTTCAGCTACGGAATGGATGTCGGCTTCATTGCCATGCTGTTCCTCACCGGCCTCACCGGCATGCTGCTTCTGTTCTTGCGTGAGACCTGGGCGATGGGACCGCTGCTGGCGCTGCATCTCGGCGCTGTCTTCGCGCTGTTCATCACCATGCCCTACGGCAAGTTCGTGCACGGGATCTATCGCTTCGCGGCGCTGGTGCGTTATGCCCAGGAGCGCCGGACCGCGGCTTAGCCGTCAGGTTCAGCTAAAGCGGTAGTTGCGAAGAAACGCGATCGTTTGCTCGATCGCGACGCGGTCGCGAGGCAGTCCTGTATGGGAGGTCATCACGACGATATGGTCGGCCATACCGCTCAGCATTACGCTCTGAACTGAGACCCGGCCGTCATTCGGCCTCGGCAGCACGAAGAGACCGGCGACGCGGTCGATGAAGCGGTTTCCTGCAATCACACCGACTGGATAGTCCATTTCGGGCAGCGCGTTCGGCCTGGCTGTCGTGAGTTCGAGCCCGGCGGGGCCATAGAAGGCGCGGTAGAGTCGAGACCGGCTCAGGAGATCGGCGACCTCGCTGCCGAAACCTATCTCGACCTCTTCGCCGAGCACGCCAATTTGCTGCGCTCGCTGTTCGAGCATCGAATGGAGGACGACCGTCCTTATCCCGACGACATCCTTCAGATGGTGATGGATGCTTTCGCCTTGATGCACCCACCGCTCATGCGGGTCCTCCCCGAGGCGGACGACGTCAAGATTGCGCTGCTCTCGCGCACCCTGTTTTCCGCCGTGCATGGGATCATCTCGCTCGGGCTCGAAGAGCGCATGGTCGCCGTGCCTCCGCAGATGCTGCGCCAGCAGGTCACGCAATTCCTGGACGCGCATCTCGTCGGTCTCGGGATCCTGCCGGCACGATCACGGCGACGATCGCCGTCACGCGCGAGCGGCTTCGCGGGGCCTTGGGGCGACGAGAACGACATCCGGTTTGCCGTTGTCGACTTGAACCCGGTTGCGACCCTTTTCCTTGGCGCGATAACAGGCGGCATCCGCCCGGCGCATCGCTTCCTCGAGCGTGGTGCTGCCCTCGGCGATGCAGGCAACGCCGATGCTGGCAGTCACGGCAAAGCAGCGATCGTCCCAGGCGAAGCTGAACCCTTCAAGCGACCGTCGCAGCCGCTCGGCAATATCGACGGCCTCGTATGGCGGACATTGCGGCAGGATCAGCCCGAATTCGTCACCGCCGAGTCGGGCGACCACGTCGTATGACCGCCGGTCCTGCTGCAACAGGCGTGCGACCTGACACAGCAGCCGATCGCCGGCGAGATGGCCGCAGTTGTCGTTGACGGCCTTGAACTGGTCGAGGTCGAGCAGGATCAGGCTCAGCGAGCGCTCGCTGCGGCCATCGAGCTCGCTCTGAAGTCGCGCCTCGAAGGCTCGCCGGTTCGCGATACCTGTCAGCCAGTCATGCGAGGCTTGAAAGGCGAGACGATCCTTTTCCGCATGCAATGCGTCCTCGAATGCCAGCCTTTGCAGCACCAGTCGCCGTGTGTGCCAGATCAGGAGCAGGATCAAGATCGCGGCGGTCGCGATGTTCAGCCAAGTCAGAGTCAGTTTGATGGTGCGGGAGCCTTCGCCCAGGACCGTTGAGAACCGCTCGGCATGCCCCGTGAACTGCCTGTTCAACTCCGAGAGCCGTGACGAGAGGAACTGCCGGCGACCGCTGTCTCTGATGGGGCCGTCCTTCAGTTCACTCCGGATGACTTCACCGAACACGCTGAGCTCCAGCAGCATCGGATCGGTGGCAGCCCACTCCCGAATCGCCTCCTTGAGAAAGCTGACCTGGTTGAAATAGCGGAACAGCCAGATCGGGCCAGGAACGTCGTCCGGGTGGTTGCCGCCTTGCAGGAAGCCGATGCGCGCGGTCTCGATGTCGACCGGATCACTCTCGAGCGCCCATCTTGCATACTCATCGCCGATGGGGACGGCGAGCGAGGTCCGGTATCGTGCAAACTGGCTGGCTTCCCCCGAATGCAGATAGAGATTGAGGAAATAGACGGCGTTCTTCTGCGAACGCGACCACATCGCCTCGCCCGCGACATATGCGCGAACCGACGACATCACCTCCAGGCTGAATCCGGCGATCGCCGCCTGCAGCACGACGACCATCACGAACGGCGAGACGAGCTTGATCGCGTGAAGGAAGCTGCGTTCCTTCGCCGACGTTGCTGTTCTGCGAAACACCCTGCGTTCCCCAAATCATTCAACGACCCAGCCGATCGTTCGGCTGATAACGCGAACCTTGCGGGAATCCTGCTTAACTCGACATGAGAAAGCCGCGAGATCGTCTCTCAGGGTGAAAGCGACGTGAAACAGATGCGCGCAGATCGTCGCAAATGCTACTCAGCCGGAACCGCCGCGGTATCGGCGCGCCGATACCGCGAATCCGGCCGTTCCGATTTACGCAATCGAGAGAATCTGGGCTGCTGCTAAACCAATACTGGCTTGCGCACACGGCCGGCGTTGCCGAACACGCGCAAATAGCGCTCGATCTCCGAGGGTATGCCGGTCGCCTTTTCCGGGTTGTCGGAGAGCTTGACGGCCGGACGTCCGTCGACCGACGACACCTTGCAGACCAGCGAGATCGGATCGAGATTGAACGAGCCGTCCGGCGCGCAGCCGACGAAGTCGTTGGTGAGATTTGTGCCCCAGCCGAACGAGAGCCGCACGCGGCCTGCGAAGTGGTGATAGGTCTCCTCGATCGAGCCGACGTCCATCGCGTCGGAGAACACGAGCAGCTTGTCCTTGGGATTGCGGCCTTTCTTCTCCCACCAGGCCACGATCTCCTCGCCGGCCTGGATCGGCGGCGCGCTGTCGGGGCGGAAGCCGGTCCAGTCGGCCACCCATTCCGGGGCATCGCGCAGGAACGCCTTGGTGCCGAAGGCGTCCGGCAACGCGATCAGCAGATTGCCGCCATAGGTCTGGCGCCACTGATCGAGAATGCGATAGGGCGCCCAGCGCAATTCCTCGTCGTCCCTCGCCAGCGCGGCCGCGACCATCGGCAGCTCATGCGCATTGGTACCGATGGCTTCGAGATCGTTGTCCATCGCGAGCAGCACGTTGGAGGTGCCGATGAAGGACGGGCCGAGGCCTTCCTTCACCGCCTCAACGCACCAGCGCTGCCAGAGGAAGCCGTGGCGGCGGCGGGTGCCGAAGTCGGACAACCGCAAATTCTCCAGCTTGCGCAGCCGCTCCACCTTGGTCCACAGCTTGGCCTTGGCGCGGGCGTAGAGCACGTCGAGCTCAAAGCGGCCGCGGCCCTTCATCGCCGAACGTGAGCGCAATTCGTTGAGGATGGCGAGCGCCGGAATTTCCCACATCGTGGTGTGGGTCCACGGCCCGTGGAAATGCAGCTCGTACTGGCCCTCGACCTTGCGCAGCTCGTATTCGGGAAGGCGGAATTCGGCCAGCCAGCGGATGAAGTCCGCCGAAAACATGTGGGTCTTGCCGTAGAAGGTGTTACCGGCGAGCCAGATCAGCTCCTTCTTGGAGAAACGGATGGTCCGGGCGTGGTCGAGCTGGGCCCGCAGTTCGCCCTCGTCGATGATCTCGGCAAGGCGTACATGGCGCGAACGGTTGATGACTGAAAATGTGACCTGCTGATCCGGATAGTCATCCCGAATCATCTGTAACATCAACAGCTTATAGAAATCTGTATCGAGCAGGCTGCGGATGATGGGATCCAGCCGCCAGCTGTGATTGTAGGTTCGGCTCGCAATGTCGGTCACTGTCATGGCCGAATTCTAGCGTGACGGCCCGCGCGCAACCAGTGGATTTCGGACGGAGCATCGTCACGGCGCGCCGGGCCTGGTGCGGCCGAACCCAACTGATCCTCTGCAATCGTGCCTTACATCGCGTCGAACTGCCCGGTCAGCGTGACGCGCGGGCCGTGCGTGTAGCGGTCCGGTGTGAAACCGGCGTTGGACGAGCCGGCCTGGTTGAACACGTTGACGAACGCATCGAGCCGGTAGCTGGCGCCAAGCTTGAGGTTCTGCGTCAGCCAGTAAGAGGCGCCGACCTGAATGTCGGCGCTCAGCGCACCGGCAAACAGCCGGTCGTTGCCCGTTCCGATCTGGTCGACGACCGTGGGCGGCGGGCTGCCAACAAACAAGCTCCTCGTTGTGATCTGCGATTGCTGCCGACCCAACAGCAAGGCGACGTCGCCGCTATAGTCGAACGACCACTGGCCGGCGAATCGGACCGAGCCTTCCAGGCCGATGAGGGGGCCTGCGCCCAGGAAGCTCGCGCGTGCGTCGTTGTAATTCGCGATCGTGATGGAAGCGCCGGCGCCTGTGCCAGCCTGGACATCAGAGTCCGAGCTCCGGGCGGTGAACTCGGCCACGCGAAGACCTGCCTTGAGCTGAAGTGCATCTGGGCCGCGCCCGGCAAAGTCACGCCCGATCGCAAGATCAGCAAGCCAGTGAGTTTCCTTGTAGGCTGCCGCGAAGGTTTCCGTTCCCGTCAGCCCGCCGCCGGCGATGCCGATCGTTCGCGTGCCGTTGCTCGAGCCGCCTTCGCCATAGCGGAATTGGCCGCCGACGTGCCAGAAAGATCCGTCGAAGCCGTGGTCGAATCCGATAGCCGCTTCCCAGCCCACTTTGGGCGTCAGATCGAAGACTCCGGTGACATTATTTCCGGCGTAGTTGCTGAACACGGGATCCCCGCCGCTCCAGATTGCGCCGCCTTCGATCCAGGCCCTGAACAGTGCCGGACCGGCCAGCGGCGTTGCCTTGGCCGGGAAGTCTGCGGCATAGGACTGCAAGGGATTCATGGCCTGTCGCGACGCCGCCGATACGGCCATGAACGTGACGTTCTCCTGCCGTGGTCGGTTGGACGTCTTGGCTGCTTCGACCGCGGCGCGCGCTCCCGGTGATTTCAGCCGGTGATTCTCTTCGAGCAGCCGCTGGCTCTCGCGCAAGAAGGCGTTTTCCTTGCGAATGGCAGCATTCTGGCGTTCCAGCTGTTCGAGGCGCGCGTTGACGTCTTCGAGTTCGCCGGCGGCGGCTTTGGTCGCCGTCAACGCCGCGGTCGCGCCGAGCACGAGCGCAAGAATCTTTTTCATTGTATTCACCTCGTCCCACCAGTGGCGCGACCGTGGCGAGGAATCATGGATTGCGCATCAACCGTTCGGTTGAACTCGTCCGGCTGCCGCGCTTGACGCGACATTTCCGGGCGCTGGTGTGGCCGATCGGCCGCAGCGGTGCTGACGCCTGGATCAGCCGCCGGCAGCCGTCGCTGCGATCGTTTCGAGCTGGCTCCTGATCCAGCGATGCGCGGGGTCCTTGTGGTAGCGCTGGTGCCAGACCATGAACATCGGCAGCTCGGCCAGCGTGCGCGTGCGCGAGGCCAGCGGAATCCGCGCATGCGCGAATCCACCCATCACACCGGAGGCGAGCAGGCTCGGCATGCTCGCCAACATCTGCGAGCCGCGCAGGAACGACGGGACACCGGAGAAGCTTGGCACCGAGATGGCGATGTCGCGGTGGAAGCCGTTGGCCGCAAGCCGGCGGTCGAAGTCGAGCCGCTCGTTGTCGGTATAGACCACGGTGATGTGACGGGCGGCGAGATAAGCGCTGCGGCCCGCCGGGGCGGCGCGCGCCTTGGGATCGAAATAGCAGACGTAATGATCGCTCAGCAGCCGCTTCTGCACGATGTCGATGCCAACGGGCGGCAGCGGCGTGATCAGGAGGTCGCAGCGATTCTCGCGCAGCATGGCCGGCGAGGGCGATTGCGACGGGATCACGCGCAGGTTCAGGCTCTTTACTCGCGCTGCGACGTGCTCGAAGAAGCGCGGCAGCAGCAGGTCGCGCTGGAAATCGTTGGCGGCGATCGTCAGCGAGAGCTGCGCGCTCGCCGGTTCGAACGTGACGCCGCCGGCGAAGCTGCGCATCTCGTCGATCAGCGCGCGCGCCTTTGCGGCGAGTGCCTGGGCATGGGCGGTCGCGACGATGCCGCGGCCGGATTTCGCGAACAGCGGATCGCCGGCGATGCGCCGCAGCTTGTTCAGTCCGTGGCTGACGGCCGACTGGGTCAGGCCGAGCCGCGTGGCGGCTGACGTGACCGAGCCCTCCTCCAACACGGCGAGGAACAGCTCGAGGGCGTGGCCGTCGAGGGCCAAATGATCGATTTCCTTCATACTATGCATTATAATTGATCTATTTATTTGTGGAATAGCCCGGGCGATGATCTCGCCAACACGCCGCGCCAGCACCGGTCGCGGTCAGAGGGAGAGACACCGCCGATGAATGCCCAGGCACCAGCCTTGCGCGATCCCCGCCTCAACCGCCCCGAGCCCTTGACCCCGCCGCTTGGCGACGGCGCTTTCTTCCAGCGCGACCGCTCGATCCATCCGCCGGCGCACGCCCCCGGTTACAAATCCTCCGTGCTGCGTTCTCCGCGCCAGTCGCTGCTGTCGCTGGAGAATTCTGTCTCCGAAATCACGGGACCGGTATTCGGCCACAACGATCTCGGCCCGCTCGACAACGATCTGATCCGCAACTACGCCAAGGACGGGGATCCCGTCGGCGAGCGCATCGTCGTCCATGGCCGCGTGCTGGACGAGACTGGTCGGGGCGTGCCGAACACGCTGGTCGAGTTCTGGCAGGCCAATGCCGGCGGCCGCTACCGGCACAAGAAGGACACGTATCTTGCGCCGATCGATCCGAATTTCGGAGGTTGCGGCCGCGCGCTGACCGACGACACCGGCTACTATTATTTCCGCACCGTGAAGCCGGGGCCTTATCCCTGGCGCAACTACGTCAACAGCTGGCGACCGGCCCATATCCATTTCTCGGTGTTCGGTTCGGGCTTTGCGCAGCGGCTGATCACGCAGATGTATTTCGAGGGCGACCCCCTGATCCCGATCTGCCCGATCCTGACGACGATCCCGGACAAGGACGCGCTCGATCGCCTCGTGGCGCCACTCGACCTCAACGCCTCGACGCCGTTCGACTCGCTCGCCTACCGCTTCGACATCGTCCTGCGCGGCCAGCGCTCCACCTATTTCGAAAATCGCACCGCGGGGAATTAAGATCCATGGCGCAGCCGCTCAACTATCTCAAGGAAACCGCCTCGCAGACCGCCGGGCCCTATGTCCATATCGGCCTGATCCCGGCCATGGCGGGCTTCGACATCTTCGAAAAGAACTTCTCCAATGTGCTGGTGACGCCGAACACGCAGGGCGAACGCATCACGCTCGAAGGCAGGGTGCTCGACGGCACCGGCACGCCGCTGCGCGACGTGCTGCTGGAGATCTGGCAGGCCAATGCGGCCGGTCGCTATAACCACCCGGCCGATCGCTCGGCCGGCGCGCTGGATCAGGATTTCCGCGGCTGGGGCCGCGCGGGCTCCGACTTCGAGGGCGGGCTGGTGACTTTCGAGACCATCAAGCCCGGCGCGATCGTCGACAAAGCGGGTCGCAAATGCGCGCCGCACGTCAACGTCTGGATCGTCGCGCGCGGCATCAACATCGGATTGAACACGCGCCTCTATTTCTCGGATGAAGAGGCGGCGAACGCCGCCGACCCGGTGCTCAATCTGATCGAGCAGCCGGTGCGACGGGCGACCCTGATCGCAAAGCGTGGCGAGCGTGCCGGCAAGGTCGTGTATTCCTTCACGATCAATTTGCAGGGGCCTGAGGAGACGGTGTTCTTCGACGTCTGATTGATCCCGGCTGCAATGAAACGGCCCCATCCAACGGTGGGGCCGTATCCGTTGCCGGCGTCGCTTCGGGCAGTGAGTGAGACGAAAGTCTAGCCAGCGGCCGCGATCGGTTGGGAACCAAACCGCTTCTGGATCTTTGCTTCGACAGGTTCCTCGCGGAGGGTCCCATGAGCAATCTGAAAGAGCGCGAAACCGCCCCTGACGTCTACAATCTGTTTCTCGCGGCGGTTCTCTTCCTATCGCCGTGGCTGTTCAAGCTGACGAACAGCCAGGGCAAGATCGACCTTTGGATCACGAGTGCGATCATCGTTGTGCTCTCGCTTGCGGCCATCATCGCCTACCGTGATTGGGAGGAGTGGATCAACGTTCTCATGGGCGTCTGGCTGATTGCCTCGCCGTGGCTGCTCGGATTTCCGCACACCCGCGCGATGCATCTGAGCATCGGTTTCGGCATCGTCATCGTGCTTTTGGCATTGCTTGACCTCTTCCTCCACTACGAGAAGAGGCATCCGGAGGATATGTCCGCAGAGTCCGGGCACGAGGCGGCACGACAATAGCGCGCTACTCCCCGTCGTGGAGCTGTGTGCGAAAGGCGCTCGGGGAAAGCCCGGTGGCCGAAGTGTAGACCCTGCTGAAATAAGCGGGGTCCTCGAAGCCGAGTGCGTAGGCGATCGTCGAGACCGGCAGGTTGGTGTAGACGAGGTTCCGCCGCGCTTCGCGGATCAGCCGGTTCAGGATCAGGTGCGAGGCGGTATCGCCGGTTGCCGCGCGCGTGATGCGGTTGAGATGCGTCGGCGTGATCGCGAGCGCCTTCGCGTAGTCCGCCACGCTCCAGCGCTCCAGATGATGCTGTTCGAGCAGGGCCTCGAAGCGACGGAATAGATTTGACTCTGCGCTGACGCCGCTGCCGCTCTCGCCCGTGAGCGCACGTGCCACGAGACCGATCATGGCCGCCGATAATGCACGCAGCACATGCGCCCGGCCGAAATCGCGTGCGGCATGCTCGGCGAAGATCTGCTTCATCGTGGCGCGGATCTGCGCCGTGCCGCGCACCACGGCCGATCTCGACAGCACCCCGCGCAGCCCCTCGGCGGCAAGCAGCGCCTCGTCCAGGATTTCCGCAGCGATGGTCAGCACCCAGCCCTGGGTTCCCGGAGTGAAGCGGAAGCCGTGGACATGACCGACCGGCACGTTGACGATCTGCATCGGCTTCAAGGGCACGACCCGTCCGTCGAGCGTCGCTTCGCCGCCGCCGCGCTCGATCAGCAGCACCTGGTGCAGCCGGGCATGCCGGTGCACGGCAAGGGTCCAGTCGTGCAGCACCGAGCGGGACGCGATCGTCTCGCAATGGACGACGTCGGGCAGGTCGCCGGACTCGCCGAACAGATTGTAGACCCGGATGGCCGGGGTGGGAGCTGTGGTTCTCATGTTCGAATAGTACAAGACAATGGCGAAAGCCTCCATCGGTCCTGTCAGCGGAATCTGCAAAAAAGTGCCGACGGGAGGACGGAAAAATGAAAGTACAGGTCTGTATCATCGGTGGTGGGCCGTCCGGGCTGCTGCTGTCCCAGCTGTTGCACCTGAAAGGCATCGACACGGTCGTGTTGGAAAAATCCAGCCGCGACCACGTGCTGTCCCGTATCCGCGCCGGCGTGCTCGAGCACGGCTTCGCCAGGCTGATGCGAGAGGCACAATGCGGCGAGCGGATGGACCGCGAGGGCGAAATCCACAATGGATTCGAGATCGCTCATGACGGCGTGCTCTCCCATATCGATCTGCACAAGCACTCCGGCGGAAATTCCGTGCTGGTCTACGGCCAGACCGAGTTGACGCGCGACCTCTACGAGGCGCGCGATCGTCTCGGCGGCAAGGTGGTGCACAATGCCGAAGACGTGGCACCGCATGATCTAACATCGGATCGGCCTTACGTGACCTATCGCGCGAACGGCGAGACCATCCGCGTCGATTGCGAGTACATCGTCGGCGCCGACGGTTTCCACGGCGTCAGCCGCAAATCGATCCCCAAGGACGTGCTGCGTGAATATGAGAAGGTCTATCCGTTCGGCTGGTTAGGGGTGCTGTCGCGGACCAAGCCGGTGTCTCCGGAACTGATCTATGTGAAGCACGACCGTGGCTTCGCGCTCTGCTCGCTGCGCTCGCAGGTCCTAAGTCGTTATTATGTCCAGGTGCCGCTCACCGACAAGGTCGAGGACTGGTCGGATGATGCATTCTGGGCCGAGCTGAAGCGTCGCTTACCGGACGAGGTCGCCGCGCGACTGGTCACCGGCCCATCGATCGAAAAGAGCATCGCGCCGCTGCGCAGCTTCGTCGCGGAGCCGATGAGCTATGGCCGCCTGTTCCTCGCCGGCGATGCCGCCCATATCGTGCCGCCGACCGGCGCGCGCGGGCTGAACAGTGCTGCCTCCGACATCTATTATCTCTATCACGCAATGCTGGCGCATTATCAGCAGGGCGACGATTCCGGACTGAAGGGCTATTCCGCCAAGGCGCTGGCGCGGATCTGGAAGGCGCAGCGCTTCTCGTGGTGGATGACGATGATGCTGCACCGCTTCCCCGACCGCTCGGAGTATGAGGATCGGCTCCAGCAGACCGAGCTGGAGTACCTGTTCTCGTCCGAGACGGCGCAGCGATTGCTCGCGGAGAATTATGTGGGGCTGCCGTTCTGAGCGGTGGCTCGCTGTCATTCTCGAGATGAGACGAGTGGCGCTATTTTCCTTCCAGCGTATTCACTGGCGTCCAGTCGGGCGCCGGCGGATTCGCCGCCAGCGCCTGGGCACGCCTGGCGAAATATCGCGACGGCGGGTCGTCGCCGGCGGTGCTTTCGAATAGCTGGGCGGCTTGTGCGAAGTCCCGCGCGCGCCAGCACGCAAGCCCCTTGGCGTAAATTGCGGCGTGGTTGCTCTGCTCCTCGGTCTCCTGGTCCTTGTTCGCAAGCGGCTCGTACACCCTGATCGGCTCGTCGCGACCGTGAACTCTGATCAGGTCCAGTTCGCGCCAGGTGTAGGCGCTGCGGCTCTGGTTCACGGTCATCTCGGACGCCATGATCACGGTGCCGAAATATTTATTGGCGCCTTCGAGCCGCGAGGCGAGGTTTACGGTGTCGCTCATGACGGTGTAGTTGAAGCGCCGGCGCGAGCCTATGTTGCCCACCACGGCCTCGCCGCTGTTCAGCCCGATGCGGTGGGCAAGGCCGCGGCCCCGGAAGGCGGGATGGCTGTCGTTGAGCTCCTCGAGATGGTCACGGCATTGCAGCGCGGCGGCGACCGCATTCCGCGCGTGATCCGGATCGTCGGCCGGCGCACCGAACATCGCGACGATGGAATCGCCGATGTATTTATCGACATAGCCGCCATGGCTTTCGATGATGTCGGTCATGGCCGAGAGATATTCGTTCATCAGCGCGACCAGCTCGGCCGGCGTCATCTTCTCTGCAATCGAGGAGAAGCCGCTGAGATCGGCGAAGAACATGGTGATGTTGCGCATCTCGCCGCCGAGCACGGGCATCTTGCCGGATGCAACCATGCTGTCGATCACCTCCGGCGCGAGATAAAACGCGAAGCTCTTGCGCAGGAAGCGCTCCTCGCGGTCGGCGATGACGAAACGGTAGCCGATCATCATCGCGAGGGCTGCAAGGCCCGCAAGCACGGGCTCGGTCAGGGGGAGTGCGATGGCGTGCACGAACGTGCTGACGGCAACAGCGGCGTAGGCGACGGTGAGCCCGAGCCAGGTGATGGCTGCGCTGGTCGGAGCGAGCAGGCAGGCGGCAGTCGCAATGAGGGCCGCGAACACGATCGTCAGAATCAGCCGCAGCGGCAAGCCGAGCTCGGTGATGGCATCATGCTCGAGCAGATTTCGCACGGCCGTGGCATGGACGAAGACGCCGGCGACCGAGCTGCGCGCTGCTCGTGCTGCGATCGCAGGCGCGGGCAGGGCGCATCGCGCCACCGGCGTCCCGTCATAGCCGCGGGCCAAATGCATTGAGGTGAGCTTGCGGTCATCAAAGGTAAGAAGGCTGCCTAGCAACACGATCTTGCCGTCGAACGCGCGGCGGAAGAAGTCGGTATCTCCTTTCTCGACGCAGCCGCGCAAATCGGCGAAGGAATAGGTCGGGATGTCGCGGCCCATGCCGCGGAAGTTGAGTGTGACCGTATTGGGGACCGCGCTCGGAACCGCATAGTCCGACAAGCGCGTCACGCCGCCCGGTCCGGTCTCGGGCTTTGCACCGAGCGAGCGCGCCGCGAGTTCGACGGCCATTGCGGGCACCGGCCGTCCCTCGATGGAGAAGCTCAGCGGCATCCGCCGGATCACGTTGTCGGGGTCGGTATGGACGTTGAGCGCGCGGATGTTGTTCTTCACCGCCAATTGCTGCGCGCGATCGGGTCTGTCCGGATGGTCGTTGCTGAGAATCTCGCCGAGCACGAGCTTGCCGCTGTCGGAAAGCTTCCTGAGCGTGATCAGATAGTCCCGGTCAAATCCTTTCACTCGGCTGCCGAACGAGGTATCGCCAAAGGGGATTTCCGACTGCTCGATCGAACTCGGAAAGATGACGTCGAATCCGATGACCTTGGCGCCGCCCTCGGTGATGCTGCCGAGCACCCGCCCGATCTCGCGGGTCCACGTCTGCGTCGGCGATCCCTTGAACGGCGGGGTCTCGTAAGTCTCCCCATCAATCGCGACGACGACGACCGGCGATGTCGCGGGATCGCGGCGGTCGCCAACCAGCATCCAGCGCAACGCCGTGAGAATGTCGAGCGAGAGACCGTGCAGTCGCTCGAGGGGTGGAGACGTGACAGCCGCGCCCGCAACAAGCGCAATCAGGATCGCCGCAACGATGTCCCGTCTGCCGATCCGCCGCATCGTTGCCGTCGCGGGTCCTCTATTCGAGCCGCAGCAGCCGGCCGACGATCGGGGTCGGCGACGCGGTCGCGCTGGCGTCGACCTGGAAGGCGTAGCGCTTGTTGCCGAGCTTTGCGAGATAGCTGCCGCCCGGCGTCAGAGACTTGCCGGCTTTCGAAAGATCGTAGAACTTTCTGGCGACCATGATGTCGTTCTTCAGCGGAAGTGTAATTGTCGGTTCCTGGCCGTCGGTGCGTTCAATCACCAGCGTGCTGCCGCTCCTGGCTTGAATCAGGGGCGCGACTCCGTAGATCGTCGGCAGCTTGGCCGGGGCGCTGCCACCATCGGCTCGCATGCTGCGGAACGTGGTTGCCGCGCTCTGGTTCGCCTCGCGCTCGGAGAGCTGCACGGCGTTGGCATCGCACGGCACTTTGACACGTTCCACGTTGCCGAGTTGTACGGTGCTCTGCTCCGCGCCGACCAGCACGACGCCTTCGGTGATGGTCTCGCGCAGGCAGGATTTGAGATAGCTGAGCGTGATGCCGGCCTTGGGGCCGAGCTTGATGATCTTGCCGGCCGCCACGTAGTCCATGAATTCGATGCCGGCGACCTTGCCCTGTACGTCCTCGACAATGGCGGCGGGTGTCTGCGCGACAGCCGGCGCGCTCAGGCAAAGCACGCCCACGACGGCGCCGATCAGGCTTCTCATGATTTTCTCATCCAGTTCGAACGATATGCGACTGATCCCCGCCCGGCGCGAGCCTAGCAGAAAAAGGCTCCAGGCAAGTGTGATCAGAATCACCCCTGGTATTGGTGCACCCTGGCGGGAACAGGTTCAAAGCTTTGATGGCAGAAAACCGCGCCTCGGCAAACGGTGAATGCATCCGCCTATCAGACGGCGGTGGTCTCCGGCGGGCGGCCCCGGTCCGGAGGCTCCCCGGGCGCTACCACATTATAAAGAGTGCGAGGCAGCCTCGGAGTTTTGAAGCGGCGTCGCGCTCTGCCGGGGCGCGATGCCCAGCACCTCATCCCAGCGCGACAGAAAGGCTTCGACGCAGGCCGGGTCGAACTGCCGTCCCTGGTTCTCGATCAGATAGTCACGCGCCAAGTCCAGCGGCATCGGCTCTTTATATGGCCGCCGCGTCGTCAGGGCATCGAAGACGTCGGCGACCGCGACCACGCGCGCCGCGATCGGGATCTCGTCCGCCCTAAGGCCGTTCGGATAGCCCGCGCCGTCCCAGCGCTCGTGATGGCCTGCGGCGATCTGCGCACCGAGCTGGATCAGCTCGCAGCTGGAATCGGCTAAAATCTTTTCGCCGATCGTCGCATGGGTGCGGATCACTGCCATCTCGATGTCGGTCAGCTTGCCCGGCTTGAGCAGGATGTCGTCGGGAATGGCGACCTTGCCGACATCGTGCAGGGGGGCGGCGAGATAGATGTCCCGGCAGACCCGGATGGGGAGGCCGAGCTGTTCGGCGATGATCCGGCTGTAGCGGGCGACCCGCAGGGTATGCTCGCCGGTGTCGTTGTCACGATATTCGACCGCGAGCGCGAGCCGCAGGATGATCTCTTCCTCGCGCTCGCCGAGCTTGCGTGTCGCGGCAGCGACCTCGCTGGCCAGATGCGCCGCGCGATCGTTTAGCTTGCGTACGGCTGCACCAAGCTGAATCAAATTCCGCAGGCGTACCGTCATTTCGACGCTTTGCGGTGCCTTGGGTAGGAAATCGGTTGCACCCGCCTGCAGCGCTTCCATCTTGACGTCGTCGGTCTGCCGCGACGTGATCATCGCGATCGGAATGTCGGTGCAGCCCGGCAGCGCCCGAAGCGCTCGGATGAAGCTGATGCCGTCCATATGCGGCATTTCATAGTCCACCAGCACGAGGTCAAAGACGCGTTCGCGCGCGCAAGCCAGCGCCTCGACGGGATCGAGGAACGTGGTGGCCTCGACGAGGCTGTCCGCTTCGATATGACGTTTCAAGAAATTGAGGACAGAGCGGCTGTCATCAACCAGAAGCGCTTGGGTCAGCATCGGCGGCCGGACTCATTCGGATGGCGAGGCGTGATCTCAATGAATAGCGCGGGCGATTTAACGCGGAGCAAATGCCCCGCCGCGGCAAACTGCTTCGACCATGCATGAGATTTGAGCGGGTCGTGCACGTTTGCATGCATAGGCGAAGTTATCGGGATTGTGACCCGTAGTTGTACGGACCATCCCATTAGGGGTTTGCATACTCTCGTACCCGGATAGTCCCCGCAGGGGATTCGCGCCGTACGGGCAGCGGAGCTTCCAGTAAATTTGGGGGACGAATGTCGTCTGATGTCACTGAGCCGAAGTGGTCCCTGCGGCTGCCTGCGGATTGCAGCATTGCTGCGATCCGTGGGGTCTACGACCTGATCCGCGAAGCCTTCGGCCGACAGGACCGGCTCGAGATCGATTGCTCGAGCGTCGACAAGGCTGACGTGACCTCAATTCAGCTTCTGCTGTCGACCGCCAAGACCGGCGAGGCCCAGGGCCGGCCGGTGGTGCTCACATCGTTCTCCCAGTCTCTGCGCAACACCCTTCGCCGCGCCGGCTTCGCCAGCGAGGCAATGATCGATCAGCATTTCCCGCAAAAGAGAGATGGCATCTAATGGCCACGATCCTCACGGTCGACGATTCCCCGAGCATCCGGCAGATGATCAAGGTCGTGCTCGAGCCGGCCGGTCACAGCGTGATCGAGGCCGGCGACGGCGCGCAAGGCCTCGCCAAGGCGCAGGCCGGCAAGCTCGATCTCGTCATCACTGACCTCAATATGCCCGTCATGAACGGGCTGGAGCTGATCAAGGCGCTGCGCAAGCTGCCGAGCGCGGTCGGCATGCCCATCGTGTTCCTGACCACCGAATCCAACGACACGGTGAAGCAGGAAGCCAAGAGCGCCGGCGCGACCGGCTGGATTACAAAGCCGTTCAAGCCCGAGCAACTGCTCGCCGTCGTTGCGAAACTGGTGCGCGCATGAGTGCGATGGACCCGACCGAGATCTTCCGCCAGGAAGCGAGCGAGCTGTTCGAGGTTCTGGAAGGAGCCCTGCTCGACCTCGGTCAGCGTCCCGACGACCGTGAGCTGGTCGATTCCGCGTTTCGCGCCCTGCATACCATCAAGGGCTCCGGCGCCATGTTCGGTTTCGACAAGGTCGCCTCCTTCACTCACGAATTCGAGACCGCCTTCGATCGCGTCCGCAAGGGCGAGATCAGGCCGACCCAGGAGCTGATCTCGGTCGCGCTCGCCGCCAAGGATTATATCCGCGCGCTGATCGAGGATCCGCAGTCGACTGACGATATCATCGGGGAAGCCATCCTCGACGACCTCAAGCGCTTCGTGTCATCGGACCTGCCCGCCGCTCCCATCGTCGAGCTCGCGGAAGCGCCGCCGATCGCGCCCGTCGAAAGCAAGCAGGCCGGCTGGCATCTTTTCCTGGAATTCGAATCCCACATCCTGCGGAACGGCTCCAACCCGCTCGATTTGCTGGAAGATCTCTGCAAGCTCGGCCCGTGCTTCGTTGTGCCGATCACCGACGGTGTTCCGTTCCTCGACGAGATGGAGCCGGAAGACTGCTATCTGAAGTGGGACGTCAAGCTGCACGCGGCCTGCGACAAGGCCGCGATCGACGACGTCTTCATGTTCGTCTCAGACGAGATGAAGCTGACGCTTTCGCCGCTGGAGCATGTCGAAGCGCCCGCGCCGGCGCCGCTGTTCCAGCTCGCCGACGAGGAGCCCGCGCTGGCGGCCGAGATGCCGGCACTGGCCGTCGAGGCCCCCGTCGTGGAGCAGCCGGTCGCCAAGGCGGAGCCCGGGCCGCAAGCAAAGGCGGAAGTCAAAGTCGAAGCAAAGGTCGAACCCAAGACTGAAGCCAAGACTGAAGCCAAGACTGAAGCCAAGACTGAAGCCAAGGCCGAAGCCAAGCGCGACGATCGCGGCATCGCCACCGTCCGTGTCCAAGCCGAGCGCCTCGACGAGTTGATGGACCGGGTCGGCGAACTGGTGATCGCGCAGGCGCGCCTGACCCAGCTCGCATCCGCTGGTTCAGATCTCTCAATCAAGATGATCGCCGAAGAGATCGAGCGCCTCGCCTCGTCCTTGCGCGATACCACGATGGGCGCGCGCATGGTGCCGATTGGTTCGCTGTTCGGTCGCTTCCGACGCCTGGTCCACGACCTGTCGCGCGATCTGTCGAAGCCGGTGGAGTTCGTCACCTCCGGCGAAGATACCGAGCTCGACAAGACCATGATCGAGTGCCTGGCCGATCCGCTTGTGCACCTGATCCGCAATGCCATCGACCACGGTATCGAAGACACCGCAACGCGCGCTGCCAACGGCAAGACGGAGCAGGGCCGGATCGAGCTCGCGGCGGTGCATTCCGGCGCACAGGTGCTCGTCACCGTGAAGGACAATGGCGGCGGCCTCGACACCGCCCGCATCCGCGCCAAGGCCGAAGAGCAGGGCCTGATCGCGGCCGGCGCCGTGCTGTCCGATCACGAAATCCATCAATTCCTGTTCCACCCGGGCTTCTCGACCGCACAAACCATTTCTGCACTCTCCGGTCGCGGCGTCGGCATGGACGTGGTGAAGCGCACCATCGAGAACATGCGCGGCTCGATCGACCTGTCGACCCGGCCGGGTCAGGGCACCACGGTGACGCTGCGCCTGCCGCTGACGCTCGCCATCATCGAAGGCCTTCTGATCCGCGTCGGCGAGGGCCGCTACATCATCCCGCTGTCGGCGGTGGAGGAATGCATCGAGCTGACCGCCGAGGATGAGCGGTCCCGGGGGCGCAATTTCCTCAACGTGCGTGGCAACCTCGTGCCCTTCCTCCGGCTGCGCGAGCTCATGTCGTCGTCGGGCACGCCTGATCGGCACCAGAAGACGATCATCATCTCGACCGGCGAAACCCACGTCGGTCTGGTCGCCGACCAGATTATTGGCAACCACCAGACCGTGATCAAGTCGCTCTCCAAACTGCATTCGGACGTCACGATTTTCTCCGGGGCGACCATCCTCGGCGACGGCACGGCGGCGCTGATCCTCGACGTGGCGCAGCTCGTCACGCTGGCGCAGTCGAAAGTCGAGAAGCAGCATATCAGCGAGGCGGCGTAATGACCGATGGTTTGGCGACGGAACACCAGTCCGGTGCGATGCAAGTCGTGATGATCGGCCTTGGCGAGGAGAAATTCGCGCTCGACGCCGGCCTGGTCCGCGAGATCATCGATCCTGTGCCGGTGACCAGGGTCGCGGGCGCCCGGTCCTTCGTTCCCAGCGTGATCAACGTACGCGGTAACGTCATTCCGCTGGCTGACCTGCGGATCCGCTTCGGCATGCCGCAGCTCGAAGATTCCGCCGAGACGCGGATCGTCGTCATTGAGATCGAGCTCGACAACGAACCCGTCCTGGTCGGCGTCACCGCCGACAGGGTCTACGAAGTCACGGAAATTTCGCAGACCGACGTGCAGCAGACGCCGCGCGTCGGCATGCACTGGAAACCGGAGTTCATCCGTTTCATCGCGAAGTGGCGTGAAGAATTCGTCATCGTTCCCAACATGGAACGCATCCTGAATTGAGATTAGGGCTCCGCGAGGGGCTTAGGGGCAGGGGCTGAAGATGAGATTTACGGTCAAGGCAAAGCTGGCCAGCGCGTTCGGTCTGGTCATCGTGCTGTCCATGGTTGCCGGCGGCGTCGCTTATATGAAGCTCGGCGAAATGATGGCGACTGCCGACAGCATGGTCCTGCGCGCCAAGCGCATGGAAAAGGCCACGGAAATCGAGAAGACGATCCTGCTTCAGCTCCGGGCGGAGAAGAACGCCATTCTGGGCAACGACGCCGAGGCCCAACAATTCGCCGCCGACGCCGCCAAGCGCCGCGAAGACGCACTGAAGACCCGGGATGAAGTCTATGCCCTCGCCAGCGAAGCGGGCAAGAAGCTGCTCGACGGCTTCTCGACGGTATACGGCAAGATGAATGCCTACCAGGAGGAGACGATCCACCTGGCCAGGACCGACAAGGCGAAAGCGACCGAGCGCTCGATGAACGAGGGCCGCAAGGTCGTCGCGGACGCGCTCGAAGCGATGGGCGCCTATGTACAAAACACCAAGAAGCAGATGGCCGATCAGGCCGTTCAGTCGAAGGAAGAAGGTCACCAGGCGCAGCTTCTGTTGATGACCCTGATCGGCATCTCGCTTGCGGCTGCGATCGCCGCGGCGCTCTGGATCTCGATCTCGATCAGCCGGGCGCTCGGACGCGCCGTCGGTCTCGCTGGTGCAGTCGCGGGCGGCGACCTCAGCCAGACGATCAATATTACCAGCAACGATGAGGTCGGTGATCTCGTCAAGTCGCTGAACGGCATGGTCGGCAAGCTCCGGCAGATCGTCGCCGAGGCGCTGACGGCCGCTCAGAA